>NZ_CAJLKP010000076.1 GCF_905207245.1 uncultured Bacteroides sp.
CCTCCAACAATGCATTGAAGTCTCCCTGCTTTCCAAGCACCTCATCCGTCATGCTACCCAGCAGCTTGATATACTCCTTGAACTTCTCGTCGGCGGACAGGTCGGCATTCTGCGTCACGTCCAGCATCTCCTTCTGGGCCTTTTCAAAGATGTCACCGAACAATGTGGAATAGATCATTTGTTTGCCAAGACTCTCCAGCATTTCCGATACACTCTCGTAATAGGCTGTGGCGGCATCCTTACCATTTGCCCATGAATCCACAAGCGTATCGGTCAGAGTGCCTCCAAGGTCCCCGAAGATGTCCGTCAGATAATCATTTACCTTTTCTACGGCTTCCTGGTATGCTTTCCAGTAGTCCGACATTTCCTGCAGGTACTGCTGGTTCTCCGCACTTAACTTGCCGAAGGTATCCGACCCTATAAACTTTTCCAACGCGTCCTGATTGACGGTACCGTCCGCATTGAATAATTCAGGTACGGCATCCTTCAAAGACTTGTATTTTGCGGAACGGAACCAGGTCTTATGCTGTACTTTCACCTGCATGTTTGCGATGGAATCGCCCAAAGACTTATATGTATTCTTCAGTCCCATGGCCTCCACCGTCGCTCCCGCAAATCCTGTGAATATCTTGCGGTTCTTTATCTTGTCCAGCGTGCCATTATACCTGTCCAACGCTTCCCTGGCAAGGTCCACATTCTTGATAGCGTTGCCCCACAGGTCATCACCGAATATGCTTTTTTTGTCAGTGGATATCTCCGCGTTCAGTTTGACAAGCGCCAGTTCATAGTTCAACTTAGCCATTTCCTTGCGGAATTCCTCCATATAGTCCGTACGTTTAAAAAGGCTTACAATAGCAGTTGCCACCTTCAGGGCCGCTGATATGATGGCAAGGATGACGGATGCCTTCTCTACAGTAGAGATGGATTCCGCCGCAACTTTGCTGGTGCCTTCTATGCTTTCCGCCGAATTTTCCGACAGAGTAGTTATGCCGTCAATGATACTCAGCGTAGATGTGACTATGGTACCGGCAGTCTTAATGATATCACCGGCCACATCTCCCACAGAACCGCCTATATCGTTGAAGGAATCTTCCACATCTCCCAGCACGCGGTTCAGGTCGGACCATTCTTTGATACTTTTCTTGTTGTCCTTACTTTGCTCAGGGGTATTCACCTTGCTGCTGACCGTATTCTTCAGGGTGCTCACCTTGGCACGCTTTGTTGCCAGCCCCTTGTCATCCGGATTCAGGAATTCCGCCCGCTCCAATTCCCGTTCCGCTTCCACAAGCAGGCGTTGCAGTTCTTCGAGGTTGAGATTTACCACATTGGCCGCCCAAGACTTGAATACTTCCTCACGGGCGGCGAACTCGTTGTCTATATCCTCCAAGGCCTTTTCCTTCTGATAATCTAGTTCGCTGAGGGTTTCATCGGAGGCGCCGCCTTTCTGCAAGACATCGCGCTTGTCATCGAAACTTTTCTCCGTGGATGTGCGTTTGGTGATATATCCCTGGAATTGCTTCGCGTATTCTTCCAGCTTCTTGCGCTCCTTTTCAGTGGCCTCCTTATTGATCTTATCCAGTTCACCTTCATAAATAAGAAGGGCGGCGGCACGTTCGGTGCCTGCATCGTTCTGAACTTGTTTATACTCATCCGGGCTCACCTTTTTACCGCTTTGCTTGGCATGGTCCAGCTTGTCCTTCATTTTCTTCTCCTGCCGGTCAATGCGTGACAGTTCTTCCTGATATTCCAGTTTAGCCAGTTTACGACGCTTTTCGTATCCCTCCTGCATCACCTGGACGGTAGCGGCTTCCAATTTCTGTTGGGCACGGAGGCGGGCGTCGGCAAGTTCGGTCCGGTAATCACTCTTATCGGTACCGGTTCCTCCCTTATCTTTTTTCCCTGTGATGGCTTCCAGTTTCTTTTCCTCTTCTTCAATGACTTTTATAGCATCACCATAACCCACTTTATTAGTCAATTTCTTCAAGGCTTTTCTCTTTTCAGCAATACTGCTCTCCAACTCTTCAACAGACCCTGTGATAACAGTATTTATATTTGTTCCTTCCCGAATCCGTTTAGCTTCATCCTGAAACTCTTCTGCACGTTTTAAGGCGTCTTCTTCCGCATCATATACCTCTTTCAGCTTATTGTTATAAGCAACAACGGCAGGATCACTGCCAAACTGATTTGTGGTACCACCGCCGAAGAACTTGGAAATTTTTCCTCCCTTTCCAAACCAAGGGCGATTTGTTTCTATACCTTCAGATTTTATTTTGTCGCCTTTGTCCCCTTCCTCTACAGCTTGATCAATCCACTTCCTTGCTTTTTGTTCCAACACAAGAACCTGTATATAATCGGAACTCTTTTGCATAAGTGTATCATACCATTCGCTCAGCGTCTGATAATAACCGAATGCCTCACCATAAGTGCTATTCAATTCCGTAACCTTCCTACGCTCTTCATCCTTGCTACCTTTAAAATTCTTGATAGACTTGATGACCTGATCCAATTCAAACCGGGCTTTAACCAGTGTTCCGTTGGCTTCTTTTTCCACTTCATAAGTCTTTTGCATGGACTCGCGAAGTTCATCCAAAGCTGTTTTTCCACCAAATAGTCCTTTTATCCAGTTACCAATCTCCTTTCCATACACCACCGTCAGCGTAATAGCCGCCGCCATCACCGTCTGCCATGAAAACAATGACGTCAGCAACTGTTTCCAGATGGGTGTCGCCTTCTTACCTGCCGCTGTCATCAACTCATACTCTTTCCGTGCCGATGCCACCGCATCCGTAAACATCGGAATGTTATTGGATATCGCCAGGAAGAACATCTGCGGCCCCATCGCCAGCGCCGGAAGCTCGCGGGCGATCTGTTGCATGCTCATCTTGACGTTGTTCAGCTTCGGCGCCGGGTCATACCGCATTATAGGCGTGTCATTACTGTCCTGTTTGGCCACTTCATACTTCATCAGTGTTTCCGTCAGCGAACGCACCTGTGCTTCCAGTGCCTTTATTTTTACCGTATCTTCCGGATTGACAACACCCGTTGCCGCTGATTCCAGCGACTTCTGTCTCAGTGAGTCTATATCCTTCTGGATATTGATGATAATGGCCTTCACCCTCTCTCCGGAACTCTCCATGCCCCTAATCTCATCCGTAATGTAACCCGACAGGTCTATATCCGGCTTCACCGGAACTTCCGCCTGCTTCTTCAGGCGTTTCAGTTCTTCCTCCAGTTCCACGATCTTGCCTTTCAGCGCCTGTATGTCCGCCAGGTCGGAAGGTGAGGAAACGCCCGTAGACAACGCATCCTTGAATGCGGACTGCAAGCCGGTCAATTCCTTTTTTAGGATATTGATCACTTCCTGCATCTGCGTCTCCAGTCCGGTGATATTGCGTTCTGCCGACTGCATACCTGCGCGGGTCCTGTCATCCAGGAATATTTCAAGTCTTATGGGTTCCATCTCAGCCTTCCTCTTCTTCTAATTTTCGTAAATAACTTAGCGGATCATTGTCTCCCGAAGCGGGCTTCCTGTTCTCTTCCGCCTCCAGTTCACGCAGGTACTCCAGCGTCGTTTTCTTCCGTCCGTCCACATGCCGGGGATAATCCTGCCACATCAGCATTAGCGTCGGATAATTAACGCCACGCATGATGTATTTCAAGCTCCAGCCCGTGTCACGGGCTATCTGTCCTATCAGTCCGAACGGGCTATGTGCGGGTTCCGTGTACCCCTTTAACTCCCGTTCTACCTTTTTCCGTGGCTCAGGTTTGGCGACATCAGGTTCATCACCTGGGCCAATCTGATAATATTTCCGAAAGGGACAGTGTTCATGGTGCCGATGGCGAGCATCCAGGCCTCTTCCAGTGCCGCCGGATGCATGCAGTTCCTCAGCATCCACGCCACCGGACGGTTCAATAACCGGCCCAGCAACCAGCCGCGGACAATGCCGTAAGCCACCATGCGGCTCACCGTCTTCGTATGCTTACGCATGAAATCCAGTTTCTGCTCGAAGGTGTATTTCTCCAGGTCCGTGTATTTCACGCCCATCCTCAGGTACATCTTCGATATGCGCACGCGGCTTTCCATATTCGGCACCCGCATCACCCAGCGCATATGCCTGCCGCCGGGAAGACGAAGCGGCAAAGAGATGCCGTTGTCCGCCAATACCTTTGCCGCTAAGAGTTCGATGTTAAAGTCCGTCATGGGTATCAGCCTTCAGGATTCACTGCCGGAGCGCCTGTTTCGGGATCAATGCCTTTGGCGAATATCTTCAGGCTTTTCCCCTTGTCATCTTTCAGCAACTCTATGTTCAGTCCCAGTGCCAGCACTCCCTGCGAGTTGATGCCATTGGCAAAATCATTGCCTGTCACTTTCGCGTTGAAGAAACGGATGGTTTCACCGCTGTCGCAGCTGATATCCATCGGGGCCGTCTTTTCCCATTTTTCGGGCGGCTCCCAGTTGCCATTGGCATCTTTGGTACCTCCGATTGTATTCACCAGATTTTCCGTAGACAGGTCTATCAGGTTACAGGTAAACGCTTTCTTACCGGGATTACTGGTAATGGTGGCAATGGGGCCGTCCTTCACCTGGGCGGCATAGACATCCACCTGTGTAGGGGCTGTGCCTGCCGGTTGGAGGCCCTGTTCATCTATCCATCCGATTACCTTCCCGTCGAATTTCACCTGGTTTAATCCATATATCGCATTCATAAATTCTCTATTTTTTAGTTCCGTTTAACCGTCGTTTAATCAGTATCAGAACAAGAACGATGACGGCTGTCCGTCCTGTCCATATTTGAAACCACTGCCAGCCGGTAGGCTCGCGTACCACTTCAGGCGGCAGTTCCTTCACCTCTTCCGAAGTTTCATTCCTGATCCGTACCAGCTCTTCCGTCAGCAGGATCACCTGCCGTGCCAGGCTGTCGCAGGTGGCGGTCACTTCAATGCTGTCGCCCGATATACGGGTAACGTCCACCATGGCCTGCCCGCTGCGCTTACTGAAGCCCGTCCCTATCGGTATAGTATTCAGTATCTCTGTCGGAAATACGGTCTTCGCCATGCTGGGCGGTACCGGTTCCTGTAGGAGCGCGAATCCTCTTCTGCTTTGCAGACTGTCTGTGCCGCTGACGGTCCGTGTCAATTGTCCCGGACTTTTGCAACTCGCTGCGGATAGGGCAATCAGCATAATGCTTGCAAGTAGAAGCCCTCTGTATAGTACGGTTAAGTTCGCGCACCGCCTTGTATAGTTTGATATTCTCATTTTGCAGGTCTATTAAAGTTCCCGATAAATTGTCATACATCTCCTTATAGGTATCATTGCGCTCTTTGGCGGCGAGCACCTTCCTGTTCTCCTTATGCCTGAGCCACACCCAAAAAGAACCGATAAAGCCACTGGGTATGAGCCACTGGAGAATCTGTGTTATCAGTTCCGTTGTCATGGCTAATTCATTTTTAGAGTAAGTTCCAACCGGCCAGCACGTCCGCCATCACCGCCGGCACCCCGTTCTCCACCTGCGACATCGCGGCGGCGAAAGCGCACATCGTTGCCCGGTTGTTCACATCGGGCACGTAGCTGGAAGGTACCTGCATTTCCCGACACACACGGTTGATATAGCCGGATGTATTGTTCTCCACAGGCGGCGCCCACCGGTTGATGAAGTCGGCTATCGTGCGGCAGCCGTTCAATTTCCGATAGTTCTGCAACAGCTTCAAGCCCGCCCGGTATCCGTAAGCCATGCTTTCAAACTGGCAGAATGACTTGTCCCATGAGGGGTAAACCTCTCCCCGCCAACGCGTGGCGGAGAGACGGATGTTCAGCGGGTTGTTGTTTCTCAGTCCTCGCGCGCCCATCACGGTTCCAGTTCAGAGTTCGGGTCTTCCGGTACCGGATTCTCAGATGCGGCAGACGCAGCAGCTGCGGCAGCTTCACGGCGAACCTGCGCCCAACGCTTTTCTGCCGGAACAGCCTGGTCCTTGCTCTGTGCCGTTGCACCGTCCCAGCTATAGATGGCGCCGAATGCTTCCAGCTTCTTAGGCAGCACGATGTAGTAGTGGCGGAAGTTCACCAGACTTTCCTGCGTGGTCGGGTTGGTGCGCGCCTCGCTGTAATACATCTTCGTGCTTCCCTGCGCCTTGAACATGCGCGGACGGTAGAAAGAGAAAGAACCTTTCAGGTCGGTAGCCGCCGGAGTGGCATTATATGGCACCTTCACACCCGCTTTCGTGTAGTACGGGCAATTCACGTACGTGTACACCTCGAAGCCGAACATGTTCAGCAATTTCCCGGAGGTATAGTTGTAGTACTTGTCCTTGAAGCTCTGGTCGGCTTCCAACAGGTCGTTCACATGGTCGGGGCAAAGAACGAGCACACGGCCGTCTTCGGGCACCTCCATGTTGTCGTAGGCACGCTTCAGGGCTATGATGTCCTTTACGGTCAGTTTCTTGCGTCCCGATTCGTCGGCCGCACCGCTGGTTGCGATAACCGGAGTCTTGTCCGTATGGCTGTAGGGAGCCAGGGCGTGGGCGGCTTTCTTGTACTTCACCGTCAGAATGGCATTGCCATGACGTTCCACGTCAGCGGAATACTTGTCGAAAGACAAGGCGTATAGCTGGTCGTCCGTCACGCGGGTGGCTTTCGTCTGGAACTTGTCCAGGCCTACCGGCACGTCACTTTCCGTCAAGTCCTGTGTGGGTATGGGATAGGTCGTATTGTTTACCAGCACGTCCGGATCACCGCCCACGTCCACCAAGTGAATCACTTCATTGTCCACCTTTGCGGAATAATCCGGAATACCGTTCAGCCAGTCCGCCTTCAGTCCGGCATTTAAGCGCTTTATCAATTCTCCGGTCCACACTTCCGTATATACACCCTCGAAGGCTGCACCTGCGGGCATAAAGTTTCCAAGCACTGCCGGGACAACCGCGCCCGCCACTGCACCTATTGCAGGGGTTACCCCTACCAATGACGCCAGAACCACACCCATCAGGACGTTGAACAGCGTGCCGCAAACAAATTTCAAGATAGAATTCATTCGATTTGATTTTTAATTGTTAATTATTAATTGAATTTCGGACATTCAATGCCGTATTCCGCCTTGTACAGCGCACGGTATTTGTCCGGTTCGTTCTCACGCATCAGCTTCAGCTGCCCTTCGGGTACCTCGCTGAGCTTGTTCCATTGCCCGGTTGCCATGCCGCCGCCCGTTGCGCCGCCGCCGGGATTGATCAGTTGCATCGGCTTGGTCACAGCCGCCATGCTGTCCAGCGTCAGTTTCAGGCTTTCGGCACCTACTGTCTTGCCCAGGTTAATGAAGTGATCCTTCTTGTCGGCATTGAACTTTCCGGCCTTGATGGCGTCATCCACCATCTGAGTGACACCTGCCAATTTCATGGCATCCAACTGTGTGCGCAGTTCCGTATTGGCGGTCTGATATCCCAGCAAGATGCCAACCTTGGCAAGAATCTCCGCTTCCGTTGCCGTCTCCGGCAGGCCCAGCTTCAGGGCGATAGCTTTGAAATCTACATTCATAGTCTCTTCTGTTTTAGAATTATTGTTTTGCGGAGCTTCTCCGCCGTTAGTTTTCAGTAAAGGAAGGGACGGGCAGTCTTCACCTGCCGCCAGCTTCAGTTCGTTGCCCCGATAACTGAGTTGCACGATATTGTCGTCATTGCCGCCCATATCCACCATGCTTACTTCAAGGAGCTTGCATTTGGTCACCGTAGGACGGGTTTGTCCCGGCTTCAGGAGTTCGGGAGCGTCGCTCGTCTCTATTACTTCAAAGAAGGGGCTGCACATTTTCAGCGTGCCCTTGTCAAACTGTTGTTTCAAGATTTTTGATTCATCCCGCACCTCGTCGAAGTAAGGCTCCCCGGTCACATCCTTTCCCTCTACCCGGAAATCATTGATGCAACCTATGATTTCTCCGCGACGGTGCATCCACAGCAGCAAGGGGTTTTGCCGGTATTGCCCGTAATCGATGCCGTCGGTCTTCACCCACGTGCCGAAGCAGTTTAAACTTTCACTTGATATCCTGATTCTTTTTCCCATGATTTGCGTCTCATTTTGGCGCAAACTTACGGCTACGCACACAACCGCACAAAAAAGTGTGCAACGGTTGCGATGAAGCGTGCAGCCTGTCCGCAATACCTTGCAACCACTCCGCCGTTTTTTCGATGCCTGCCGTAGGCTTCGCAACTTTGCCGCTATAATCAAGCAGTTAGAAGGTATGGCAAAAGACATGAGCAAACAGAAGGCGGTGGCCAAGCACCTCTACATGAAAGGTACGCCCATCATGCAGATTGTGGAACTTACCGGCGTGACCAGGCAGTCCGTCAGCCGCTGGGTGAACCAGGAGAACTGGAAAGAAGAGCGGGCTGCACGTGAAATGAGCAAGGAGTCCATCACATCCATGACCCTCTGCAAACTGGGCGAAGCTATCGAGAATACGGATGCCGATGAAAAGAGTATCAGCCGTATGACCGATTCCCTGATAAAGGCGGCAAAGGGTATCAAGGAAATCAACCGGAACACCAACATCGTGAACAAGGTGGATACTATCATTGAGTTCGAGAACTGGCTGGTGACCCATCGTGAGGAATATCCGGAAATAGATGACAAACTTATCATGCTCATCAACCAACTGCACAGCGACTTCATGAATATCAAATTCAAGCAGAAATGACAGCGGACGAGAAAAAGGAAGCTCACAAACGGTGGGAAGAGCATTGCAACCGGTTGCTGCGCATCACCTCGAAGCGCAAACCGGAGACGGAAGCGGAACGGAAGAAGAACATCGCCCGCGCCCTGAAGGATTATGAGTATTTCTGCCAGAGATACCTCAGCCACTATTGCCAGTGCAAGAATGCCAGGTTCCACAACGATGCCGCCCGTTATATTGAGAAGCACCCGGAAATGCGCGCTGTCTTCAAGTGGCCGCGCGGGCACGCCAAGTCGGTGCATCTGGATGTGGGCATACCGCTTTGGCTGAAGTTTAAAAACATGCTGCACGTCATGGTACTGGTAGGCAAGAGCGAAGACAATGCCGACGCCTTGCTGGGTGACCTCCAGGCGGAACTACAGTTCAACCAGTACATCATCGAGGATTTTGGCGAGCAATACAATGCCGGATGCTGGCAGGAAGGCGAGTTCGTCACCAAGGATCAGTGCGCTTTCTTCAGCCGTGGGCGTGGACAGTCGCCCCGTGGATTGCGATTCCGGGACATGCGTCCGGACTACATCATCGTGGATGACCTGGATGATGATGAAATGTGCCGCAGCGAAGCCCGTGTGCGCGAAATGACGAAGTGGATCAAGGAAGCCTTGTTCGGTTGCTTCGGCGGTAAGGAAGGCCGGTTCATCATGGTGGGCAACCTCATCAGCAAGAACAGCGTGCTCCAGCAGATTATCGACAGCGACACCGTTTATACCAGCACGGTCTATGCCATCACCAAGGACGGCACGCCTGCCTGGCCGGAATGCTACACCATCGAACTGTTACGCAGCCGCGAAAAGTTCATGGGCTACCGCAGCTTCCAGAAAGAATATATGCACAACCCCATCACCGAAGGCGCCGTCTTCCAGGAACGCTGGATACAATGGCGCCGGATGCTGAAACCCTGCTATTATGAAAGCCTTGTGCTCTACATCGACCCCTCGTTCAAGGACAGCAGCAAGAACGACTACAAGGCCGCCAAGCTCTGGGGGCGTCCGCGCTCCGGACTGAAAACCGCCAAACGTTCGGAACTGCATTGTCTGCGTGCCTTCGTGCGCCAGTGCAGCGTGGGCGAAATGGTGCGTTGGGTATACGATCTCTGGGAGTCGTTGCCCGAAGATGCCGCCGTCACCATCTATATGGAAGCCAACTTCATGCAGGATACCATACTGGACGAGTTCGAGCGTGAAGGAAACCTGCGGGGCTACCAAGTACCCGTCACCGCCGACAAGCGCAAGAAGCCGGACAAGTTCGCCCGCATCGAAGCCATCAGCCCGCTGTGGGAGCGTGGTTTCGTGTGGTACAATGAGAAGTTGAAGACCGACAACGACATGAAGACCGGCATCGAACAGACCCTCGCCTTTGAGAAAGGAAGCCGCGCCCACGATGACGGACCGGATGCCGACGAAGGTGCCATCTACAAACTGCAAAAGCAGGTACGCGAAGAAAGTTTTGTCCCTCGCATGGGAGTGCGGCAACCGCCCTCGCAAGCATGGTGAGACGCTACCGCCCATCCGCACAGCTTTAATTTTTAATTGTTAATTTTTAATTAATCAACGCCATGTTCATCACAGAAGAAGATTACATACAGATAGGAGCCGATGCACTGAAAATCATGCAACAAAGTTCCCCGGACAATCGCTTGAAAGCGGAAGAACGTGCCATATCCCGCGTGGCCGGTGCCTTGCGTGGACGATACGACGTAGAAGCAGTCTTCGCTCTTGAAGGCGATCGGAGAGATGCGGAACTGGTGGGATGTGTCACCGATATCGCACTCTATCACATGTGTTGCTCCCTGCCCCAGAAGATGGGCTACGAAATACGGGAAAAACGTTACGAACAAGCCTTGAAGTACCTGAAAGATATACAGGCAGGGGACGTAACACCTGATATCCCTACCGTCACCGGTCCGCGTGGTGAAGAAGACTATCACAATCCGGTCCGCTACGGATCGGCACCTAAAAACGATTATATCTGGTAACATTATGTCGACTAAGAATAAAAAACAAAAACCCGTAAAAGTGGGACGTGTGAATCTGGACAACCCGGCTGAACTGAAACGGGTGACACAGCTTTCCGTCAACCTGCAACTGCAGACCGAAGCGCTGACCAAGAAAGACCTGCGCACCTGGCGCAACGCCTGGCAATATGCCATCAACGTGGATTATCCCAACCGTGTGCCGTTATACGACGTATATGGCGACGTGGAAGTGGACATGCACCTCACCGGCTGCGTGGGGCAGCGCAAAGGCTACGTGTTGAACAAAAGTTTCCGCATCGTGGACAGGAAAGGCGACGAGAATCCTGACCTGACGGCCGTCTTCGAGTCGCCCTGGTTCAAGGCCTTCATGGATTTCGCTCTGGACAGCATCTATTGGGGGCACTCGCTTATCCAATTGGGCGATATCATCGTAGTGGACGGCGTACCCGCGTTCAGCAATGTGAAGTTGGTTCCCCGCCGCCATGTCATCCCCGAATACGGCGTGCTGGTGGTGAACCAGCAGGAAAGGTGGCAGAACGGTTACGACTACCGCAATTCGCCAATGGCGGACTGGGTCATAGAAGTAGGTGAACCCAATGGCTTGGGCCTGTATCTGAAGTGCGCCCAGCATACCATACCGAAGAAGAATGTCTGTAGCTTCTGGGATATGTTCTCCGAGATTTTCGGCATCCCCTTCCGTGTGGGGAAAACCACTAGCCGCGATGCCAAGGAACAGAGCCGTATTGAAAAGATGTTGGGCAGCATGGGTGCGGCAGGCTGGGCACTCTTCCCCGAAGGAACGGATATAGAAATCAAAGAATCCACCCGTGGCGATGCCTACAACGTATTCGACAAACGTATAGACCGTGCCAATTCCGAGCTTTCCAAAGGTGTACTCACCGAGACCATGACCACGGAGAACGGATCATCGCTTTCGCAAAGCGAGGTGCACCTGGAAGTACTGAAGAACCTGATCAGCAAGGATGCCGATAATCTGCGTGACATTATTAACTTCCAACTCATTCCGAAAATGATAAAGCACGGTTTCCCGTTGCAGGGATACCGCTTCGACTGGTACGAAGGGATAGACTTCACACCGGAACAGCAGGTAGCATACGAGCGCCTTTTGTTGGAGAACTATGAGGTGGACCCGCAGTATTTCATTGACAAATACAATGTGCCTATCATTGGGAAGAGAGAGGCGGCGCCTGTTGTGGTTCCGGTCAGCGATGATGATGAAGACAAGAATAGCAAGAAGGACAAGAACGGAAAACAGAAACTCGTTAAACCTTTTTTCGACTAAGCCCTTCGGACTATGAAGGGCTGCACAAACGGGCATGCCTGTCTTATTTCGGAAGCGAAATGCAACTGGACAAAATAGAAGCGGGTGAAGAATCGGACGTGGACACTGCCAACGTGGAAGCTGCTTTTGTCCTGCTTATGAGATGGCTGCACCGCCAGCCGGAATTCACCCCGGAGATGCTGAAGGATGAAGAAGTACAACAATTCGTCCGTACACACGCTGCGGTGCTGGATGACGCAGTAGACTATTCCATCCGCCAACGTCCGCTGGACGACATCAGCGTGCAACGTCTGAAGGAATCGAATTACGTTTTCTCCGGCTTGAAGACCTTCCACGAACTGAATGAGGCATTACCCTCGCTGCTGGATAAGGATGGCAATCGGAAACCTTTTGAAAGCTTTTTAAATGACGTTCAAAAGGTAAACGAAAACTATAACAAGTGGTATTTGAAGGCAGAATATAACTTTGCCATGTCATCAGCCGATATGGCCGCCAGGTGGCAGGGCTGGTGGGAGGATGAAGACCGTGACCGCTATCTGCTGCAATACCGAACCGTGGGCGACAAAAGGGTGCGCGAAAGCCACCGCCTGATGCACAACATCACGCTACCCATCACTTCCAAGTTTTGGGACAGTTATTTCCCACCTAACGGCTGGAACTGTCGCTGTACCGTAGCTCGTGTTCGTCGTGGCAAGTATCCCGAAAGCAACGAAGCGCAGGCTATGCTGGCAGGAAGCCAGGCAACGGCGGGAAAGCATCAGGAAATGATGCGTTTCAATCCCGGCAAACAGATGGCTTGCTTCCCAGCATACAATACCTATACCATCAGTAAGTGCAATAACTGCGAATTGCAGCCGATGAAGCTGGTGAAGCAACCGAATAACGAGCTATGTGCCGCCTGTAAGGTAATCAGGGAGATGAAGAAGCGGAAGGAGGAGCTGAAAAGACAAAGGGCGGAGATTAAAGAAAAGGCACAGTTCCTGAAAGAACGTACGCTGAAGAATGAACAGTTTGGCAAAGATATCAGCATCAGCGGTACCAACATAAAAGAATGGCTCAACCAGCCTCACAAATGGTTTTCCGAAAAGAACAGGATGCTGCTGGACATAGAAAAGGTTATAGCCAAAGCACCTTACTTGGGTTCAGGACCGGACAAACATGACCCGGACATCACAATGCATCTGTTTGAAACAACGCTGCACGAAGAAAAGAGCTGGATTATTGTAAGGGAGTTGATTGACGGTTCAGTCAAATTGCACAGCATTTCGGATAGTGAAGACATCCTGAAGTACCTGAAAAACAAAAGAGAGTAATTTGGAAATAGCATCCTCGGAACTGCAATCCGAGGCCACATTTCTAAATTACTCCCTTCATGACACAAAGATACGTTTAATTCTTTAATTAACAAGCATTATGGCCCAAAAATCAAATATAACCAGGGAACTGGAACAAAAGGTGAAGCGTTTCATCAGGCTCACGCTGAAGGATATCAGCGTGGAGCTGGGCGATGAGTTCGACCGGAACTTCGAGCGGGAAGCATTCTTCAACGATGCCCCGGGCTGGGCGCGCCGGAAGTTCAACGATGATGAAAGCCGTGGCCTGCTGGCCCGGGAAGGAACCTTGCGTCGCAGCATCAAAGACGGGGTGTCCGTCACCGACCACGCCAGCGTCGTCTTCACCAGCAGCGTGCCTTATGCCGCCATACATAATGAAGGCGGTACCATTACCGTCACCCGGAAGATGAAGAAATACTTCTGGTACCGCTACATGCTCATCATGGGCAGCAAGCGTAGCCGCCCGGACAAACCGAAGTTCACTGATAAGCTGCAACGCAAAAAGAATGGAGAATTACGCGATAACCGGAAGAACCGGGAACTGACCGAAGAAGCCAAATTCTGCAAAATCATGGCACTGAAAAAGGTAGGCAGCAAAATTGTCATCCCTAAGCGCCAGTTCATCGGCATGCATCCCGAAGTAGAACGCATCATCCATGAAATAGCGGATGCCAATCGCCAGACAGTCTTTTAATCATTAATTCTTAATCTGCATAACATGAGACGTTTTCTTTATCTCAGCCTCATTGACCGGCTGAAACAACTCACAGACAAAGCGGGAGAACCCGTCATCAAAACGTTCGACCTCTGGAACGAACAAGTGGAATTCATCGAACAAGAAGAAGTGTTCGACACGCCTGCCGTGTTCATTGAATTCATGCCCATAAAGTGGAACACGCTGGGTGCCGGTGCACAGCGCACCGATGCCACCATCCGCCTGCACATCATCACTCACTGGGACGGAAGCACCCGCGACGGTAGCCAATTCCAACAGCAAAGCCTCGACCGCTTCGACCTGCTGGACCGCATAGACCACCATCTCTTCAATATCATGGGTAGTGACGGACGGACGGAATTCAACATGTTCCGCCGCACAGGCAACAGCACCAACCACAACCATGAAGAGCTTGTAGAAGATATCAGCGACTATACATGTATGGTAATGGATAACGTCAAAAAAGTGTGAGTTGCGCCCGCATCTCTTCCTGCTTGCGGATGATGCGCGGGTCGGCACTGGCGTTGATGATATTGTAGAAAGTCTTTTCGCAGATGTGGTATTTCGGCCAGATGTAGCGGCGTAGAATCTCGCGGTTACTGAGACCGCTGCGCGCATGTTCATCGTAAATGCGCACGATATCTTCTACCCGGAAAACGTAACTGCACCCTATTATTTTTCTCCGATTCTTCTTCATACCCCGAAAACTGATTGATTACCCTAATACAAAAGTAATCGTAATAACATATTAATGCAACAAATAGCATCAAAAAGCGTGTACTACCACAGCGGATAACGAGTTTACACCACCTTTGCCCCGTCTTTTTCGCGAAACGACGCAGTTAACGGGAATCAAGCCGCGACAAGTACAGCGCAGCCCATTTCTCAATTTTTAATTCTCAATTTTCAATTTAATGAGTGTAAACTATTCCCTGGCTCTTATGAGCAGCAAACCGGGCAACGATGCCGCCCCTAAAAAGTATTATGCCAAGGCGCAAGCCAGTGGCGAAGTCACCATGGACGAAATGGCGGAAGAAATCTCCTATGCCACTTCATTGACGGACGGCGATGTGCTGAATGCCATCCGCGCCCTGATTAAACAGGTGAACAAAAATCTGGCGGCGGGCAAGATTGTCCGTCTGGAAACTTTCGGCAGTTTCCAGATACAGCTATGTAGCGAAGGAGCCGAAACGGTGAAAGGCTTTACCGCCTCCAATATCACCGGTGCCACCATCCAGTTCCGACCGGGCAAGCCCATCAAGGCGGCCACCCGTGCGGGCGATGGCGGGCTGACGTTTAAACGCGTCGCCAAGAAAGGCGAAGCGCCGTTGCCTGCCGATCCGGACGACAATGGTGGTTCGGGCAGCGGAGAGGGAGGTCTGGAAGAAGACCCGCTGGGCTAAAAACTACCTATAGGTAGTCAGCCATCTACCCAGTAGTAGTGAATGAACCACCCGGTAGTAGTTATAAAATTACTACCGGGTAATTTTTTGACCATTAAAAGAAGAAAGGAAAACGCACAATGAATGAAGAGAAGAAACACGCAGGCAGCATCTACCTGAGCGACCTGGCACAGCAATACTTTCCGGACAGTACACCGCGAAGCGCGGTGAGCCAGTTGCACCGTTGGATTGCGCTGAATACGGAACTGACCAGACGCTTGGAAGAACTTTATTATAAACCCCGGCAAAGGGCGCTGACGCCGCTGCAACATGAGGCGGTGATTGATTGCCTGGGGGAGCCGGGGGAATGAAATCGTTTTCCTGATGCCGGGAAGACGATAAAAAGAGAGCCGCTGCAATTGTGCAGCGGCTCTCTTTTTTATTCTTATTTATCTTTATTTTAAATTTACTTGTACCAACGTCCACCGCAATATTTACATACGAAATACGTCCCCATACTCATCACTTGAACTTTTTCATCAACACATATACGACACATACAAATCTTGTGGTCGCCATCTGACACAGATTCCAAAATCCTATCATATTCCCAAAGAGATAGCTTACCTTTAGCCGGTATTGGTTTAGGGAATAATATAGGATTAGCCAATACCCAATTATACACACCTTTATCCGCCCAAACAGATGTATGGTTCTGCACACAGTCTACAATCTCCACACTACCGATGATAGACCCGAAAGGCATATTCCCAAACATGGTTTCTTTAGCTATTGTAGCAAATGCTGCCTTTGTCTGCGCATCAGTCAGGTCAACGCTAAACTTTCTACCATGGGAACCGGAAGTATGAATAAGGACACGTCCACGGAAATTTGTTCGCCAACTCCGGTTCTCAATATCCTTGATACCGTGGACTATCAAAGAAGCCCACGGTTGCTTTATTGTTATTGCTTTCATTTCTTCTTTTGTTTGAGTTATTTAATAGGTTTATAAAATACCTGAACTACATCCATATAGCCATTTTTCCCTTTACTAAATGAATAGACAAAGTGAGATTTATCTACGTCTTTAAGTTGTAATAAATCTGCAACTTCTTTTTTTGCCCATTCTTTGGGTTTGATTATTCCATAGTCAGCGACATAAGTATAGCACCATCCTAATTTTCGCATGGTAGGCTGTATGATTTCTTTAGCCCATCCTTTCACCCCGTCATTAACAGAGTATAGTTTAGGAATCTCACGTTTTTTAAACGTCGGCCAGCTTTCTAATTTATAGTTCATTACTAATTTATGTTGAATGTTATTTATTCAGTTCGTCAATAAACGTTGTTGTATGCCAACATTTTAGACATCTTCCGTCTTTCCCTGTCTCTTTAACCATGCAAATACAAGGACATGTTTCTATATGGGCTTTAATAGCTTTTTGTATCTTCTTTTCTTCCGCATCTTTGACAAATGCCGCCGTAGCTTTTTCCCATGTACATTTCACTTCTTCACGTGCCATATTTACGGCCGGTAGTGGGATTTCAGAAAATACAACGGTTTGATTTCCTGTTACTTCTATATCAGTAAGTGAATTGTTTTTGATTAAATCTTCTGCTGTCATAATGTTAATCTTTAAAATTTTCAAACATACAACTTTTAAAAATTGGCCTTTTATTTACCCACCGGGCGAAATGTTTTTGATCGTTAGTTGGCGGTTGGTTACTGTCTAAGTTTCTGTAAGGCATCGCAAAAGGAATACAACCCAATGAATCAAGGTATAAAGCCCGTTTTTCAGCATCTTCGATTTGTCCGTCTTTTACAAGCATATAAAAGAAAAGTTTATAACTTGGGATTCCGGCTTCTTTCAAATATGCGATTGCGGTTGTGACTTCATCGGTTATTGCTGAATTATCATAAGCCATTCGCAAAAATCGTTTCCATTTGACATGCGAAAGTAGGTGAGCGATATTCTTATCTTTTGCAATAATACGGCAATCAAGACCTTGGTTAAAATCAACTTTCACATTTAAAGAAATGATCTTTTCGATTTGATTCAATCCCCAATCCGACGCAATTACATTGTTATCCATTAGTGTAGCCGATTGGCGCCCGCTTAAAAACTCGGTAATGTCGGCATGTTTCCGAATAAAACCTTCCTTTCGGGGCACAATACAAAAACTACATTGATTGACGCATCCCCTTGTTAAGAACCCGTAGGCATCATTATACATTGGATAAAGTGAATAATCCGGGCAAATGTGCTCAACTTCATTTGGCAAAGTCTGATCATACATTTTGTAACCGGACCCACCTTTAACAACTTCATCCGCTTGAATGACACGTAGATCGTCGGGCGTGAAAGCAAAAACTTTACTCATGTAAACACGATCATAGTGTTCAATCCCGGAATACCATTCAACCGAATCACCTTCCCTTTTATGCCATGAAGATAGTTTCATCAATGCAAGATTGGGAAAGTTATGTCCGTCAACGTCGATCAGCCCAATTTTTGACATTTTATTTTGCTTTTAAATTTTGAAAAGATTGTAGTTAGAAGAAACACAATTGCCGGGTAAATCTTCCCGGTTGATCCCGGCCTGTTTCAACAATGTGTCTTTGAAGTAAAATCGGCTAAACGGAAACATTAGTGTTGTCATTTCGACGAAACATTCAAGGTCTTGTTTAGGATAACGTTTGCCGGACAATAGGCCAACTTTATATAAGTCGCATATACCATTCGTCAAATTCATCATTGCAAGACTTTGGGGAATATCAATCACGGGTTCAATGCTCGCCCAAGTTTTGAAGCCAAGATCGTGAAGGTCTTTCATCATTTGAATTCTTTCCATATTAGAAGCCGCACCGGGTTCAAGATCGTCGCTTCCGGTAAGGGTGAACCCAAAAGCAATTGATTCTTTATAAGCCACGAAACGAATGTTGTCAAATGTTGCATTACATATTGGCCCGTAGGTGACATTTCCAAAGATACTATTGAAGAAGTCCGTTCGCTTTGTAAGAATCGTCACATAGAAGTGTTATGAGCCTCCCCAAATCCGAAGGGGAGGCTCGGTTTATTACTTCCTAAAAAACATATCTCCTGAGATACTTCTTGCCGTGTCGTCATTTGTCAGACGGATGTATCGGAAGAAGTTTTGTTCAGTACGATGCCCGGTCAGCCGCATGATTTCCAGTGTCGTCATTCTGCCGGTTAGATACATGTTGGTGGCTGCCGACCTTCTTGCAGTATGACTACTGATTAATTCCCACTTCTGACGGGTAACCGTTATCAGTTTACCGCCTTTGGTAAATGAATAAGTAACAAGGTCATTCAAGCCGATCTCTTTCATTATCACCTTCAAGTATTTGTTGACATACTGAATGCAAAGTTTGCAAGGAATAACACCGCCATACTTAGCATAGATTTCTTTCACGTAGTCGTGCATCGGTATCTTGACATCAACATTCGTCTTCTTTGTCCGCTTCACTAAATAGTCACCCTGGAAATTGTCTTTCGTTAAGGTGGAGTAATCAGAGTAACGCAAAGCGGTAAGACAGCCAAGCACAAACAAATCCCTAATCCTTTCCTTCGCTTTCCGCTTATCCTGCTTCTCAAACTTGTAGTAGTATATCCTTGCGATTTCATTCATTGACAGAAACACGGCATTGGTAGGCTCGCACTTCAAATCAATCTCATCATAGGTGTTATCTACTGCATAGTTGTATTGTGATGCCCGACGGACAAGCGTCTGAATCTTCTGGATATATCCTACTATTGTGTTATGCCTGAGTCCCTGGTCTTCCAGATAAATGATGAAATCATCCAGGAATTCACCCGTAACGGAATTGGTGAATATATCGCAGTCAAATTCTTCGGAAAAAGCATCTATATGCTTTATAATTGCGTCATAGACCGCTGCATAGTGTTCAGACTTGCGTCTGCTTCTCTTTTCAAGTACTTCCCTGGCGAAGGTGGTGAAGTATTCACCTTCCATCGGTTTCGCCTGCCGGAAGTGATTGATGTAGTCCTTTCTTGGCTTGGCCTCAAGGACCGGAGATAAAACTGCTAATGTTGTTTTGGCTTCTCATATTTAAAGGTTAATTAATCCACCTGATACAGCCTGCACCCCGTCTTCTCCTTTGCCCTGAGCAGGAAGCTGGCCGCTTCGTCGCTGTCCACTACCAGACGGATGGCAGTCAGACCTTCCGTCTTGGGTTTCTGCAGGAGCAGGGAGCACGGCTGTTCGTAATAGTTCCAGTAGAAGATGAAGTCTGCCACATGGAAGTTGTCTATCTGGACGATGTATTTCACTGGGATGCGCTGCATACTGTCATTCTTTGAAATAAGGTTTCACTTCGCCGTCAGGCACCCATTCCACATTCACCACCGCCTTCACCTGTCCCGTTCCGCCACACGAGGGACACGGTTTCTTTACCCGCTCGGTGATGATGTCCGGGTCGAGCACATACCCGTTCCCTTGGCAATAGCCGCAACTATAACCAGGAAATTCCTGGGGTTTCTCCCGCCCGGCTCCGAAGATGGGTGCTGAAATCAGCACCCCGTTCCATTTCTCGCTCATACCTTCCTTTCTTTATAGGTCCAACCATTCAGCCTGTACGTCTCCCGCCGCGCCTCTTCCTTGGTCAGATAGTCTCCGACCTTTGTCCCGTGTGTCGATATCTTCGGGGGAAAACTGTCTCCCTGGCGGTAGGTGATTTCGAGATACACCGCCCAGCATCGCCCGCGCGGGCGGTATTGATACCAGCGGTGTATCTCTTTCATGTCACTGCACAACTGCATCGCTTTCCTTTTTAGGTTCCACGAAGAAGGACTCTTCCTGCACCACTTGCACGCCGATCTTCGGGAACATGCCTGCAACGTCTTCATTGTCACGATCGGCCAGCAGTCCCTGCTTGTCCAGTTCTTCCGTCGTACGGATGTACGAAGGGAGAAGTTCTTTACAGAGGTTCGTCACCGCCGCCCAGGTGAAGCCCTTCAGGTTCTTCAGCTTCGGTGTGCCGGTGCGGAAACCGAACACGCCGTGGGCGCTCTCCACGCTTTTTTTCTTGGAGAATAGCTCGTCCTTGTTCTCCACCGCATACGCCTGCACAATCTCGAAGGCCGCCTCTTTCCGGGCGTTCTGTTCCGCCAACTGGTCGGCATACTCTTCACGGATGCGGGTCATCTCGATGTCCATCTTGGACGTGAGGTTCTGTACTTTAGCATCGGCTGCCGCAAAGTCTGCGAATGCCTGTTCTGCCTGTTCGCGGTTGATGCCGCTGACTACTGTTTTCTTGGTTCTTGCCATAATTCCTTTTAATTTATTGGTTAATAATTAATCTTCTCTCTGTTTTCCCTGTTCTGGCGCTGCTGCATCTCCTTGTACTTTTTCGCCTTCTTCGGTTCTTCCAATATCTCCAGTTCCCGGTCTATCAGGTTGTAGCGTTTACATTCTGAATAGTATTCAGCCAAAAGCTGGCAATATTTCGAAGCCGACAGTGTATTGATGCCTGCCTCCAAACGTTCCTGAAAGTCGCAAATACGGTCGGCAATGGCTTCGAGTTGCTTCCCCAGTTCCTGGCGGCGTTCGCCACTGGTATTGGCATATACTTTCGTCATGGTATAACCTCCTTGAGTTGGTTATTGCTTATATACCGTTGGACTGCAGGATTATTATCCAGTTCCTGCTTGCTAAAATAAGTACATGAACCTCTGCGATAAGGAGTGGATAATACCGCTTTCTTTACCCAACGGCGAAGTGTAGTAGAGCCACAACCAATGTATTCCAATACATCCTTCAACTCCATGAGATCATTCGCTACCGTGGCAGGTGATAAATCACTACTCATCCCACATAGTGCACAAACTTGTTTTTCCAGCAATTTGAGCGTACCCATTATATCCTGAAAGTTTTTCAAAGACACTTGTATCATCTCTTCGCCGGAAACTACGGGAGTTTTTTGTACCACCTCTTCCTTTTGCAATTCTTCAGCAGGGCAGCACTCTACGCCCTGCATCAATTCCTGCAACTCCAAATGTCCGGCGGCATAGCGCGCAGCGTCACGGGCGGCAAAAAAGACACTTTCGTCACGTTCGTCATTTGATTTTTCAGCCACATACTTCTGGAACACTTGTCGTTCTGTCAGACGCTCGACTAATGTCTGCGCTTCGATAAGACTGATAGGGTCGCCTTTTTTAAGAAGAACCGCTATTGCCTGCTTGATTTCTTTTTGCTTTCTCATACTTTTCTTATTTTTTAGTTTTTCGTTCTTCACGTCTCATAAATGCTTCCAGTTGCTTCTTCGTTTCCTGTAGCTCCCAGAGCGCCATCCGCGTCACGTCCTTGCGGGCTTTGGTGTACTTGCGTGCCCAGACGTTGAGTTTCGCCACATTCATCCGATATTCCTCTTCATTGTCACTGGTGAAGCCTTGATTCAACTGAGGTATCAGGAATGAGAGGCGGTAGATATCACGGAACACCATTTGCGCTTCCCTGCGTTGTATCTCCCTGGCTTTGTCATCCATCGGGTTCAGCTTCTCCAACAACTGCTGTGCTTCCCGTAGCGTCAAATCCTTACTGCTCTGTGTCCGCCCACCAGTGAAAGAATAGATGCAATCATGGCGTGCATCAACATCCATCCGAAGTCTATTGAAAGTAGCATGCAAGGCTTTCATCTGCCCCGGCGTAATGAATTTGTCCTTGATTGTCTTCATCGCTAAATCACTTATCACTAAACGTTAATCACTATACTCCTCTCCACGGAATTTCGCCGCCTCTTCCGGCCAGATATCATAGTATCCCTTCGGTCCGATAAACCGTCCCTTGGAAAACGCCCGATACCCCTCAACGTATATCTTCAGCGAAGCATCAAACGCTACTTTCTTCGCACTACGCCCATCCGGATTCTTACCGCTGGCATGGCTGATGAAGATGAGCAGCTTGTTACGGTGCTTCTCCTTAAACTTGATATACTGGGCGTATGTCATCTGCGTGTACTGGAAGCTGTCTATCACCACGAAATCGGGAGCTTTCTGGCGCTTCAAGCGCAGGCTTAACTGGTCCAGTGGTTCCGCATCCAGCAACAGGAAACGGCGGTTCACTTCCTGCATGTTGAAACGCTTCAACGTGTTCTGCATCGTCAGGCAGGCACCTTCTTCCAAACTGTCATAGGCCACGCGCCCGAAACGGCACAACTCCTTGCAAAGTTGCATCACGAAAGAGGTTTTCCCATTCCCTGTGTTACCCCATACCATCCACACACCCCGGCGTTCCGGTGTGCCGAAAGCATCCTGCCAGGCACCTTCGAAAGCCAGCGTCTCGAACTTCATGCTCAACAGTTCCCGCACCCCTTTAGCGTTGCGCTGGAAAGTCTTTGCATCATTCACTGTCTCGCTCATGCCTGTTCTCCTTTCATACGCTGGGCTTCTTGGATACGCTTACAGGCATGCACCACGCGCTTCACACGGCGAAGGTCATATTCACCCTGAGCGGCCTCACGCTGAACACGCTTTATCTCAGCAAGGTCAGTCAGCCCATTCGCCTGGCAGATGGCATATACATCCTGTTCGGTAGCTACATTCACGTCGAAGAACTTGCGACCGATACGGCTGTTAATCTCCTTATAGCCTTTCTTGTTGTAGCGCAAGCCATTCTCCACACGGCGTTTAATGTAGTCCGTAGAAAGAAACACGATACCCGCCTTATTCTCCAGTCGATTGTAAATGCTGATGAAGTAGCTGAACACGCTGTCCGTCAGCTTGTCACCCTCATCGAAGATGATGAGCGGATTATTTAGAAAGGCAATCATGGAAATGGCATATTCCAGAATATCCCGCAGGTTCGTCCCGTCCACAGGAGCGCCCACCTGCTTGGCGATTTCGCGCACGAAGTCACTCTTCTTCATATCCTCCGAGCAAAGGATATAGAATACGTTCCGATGCGTGCGGCGGTATTCGATGGCGGCTGTGGTCTTACCACAACCTGCATCACCCACTATCCAGGTAGTATTCTTGTATGCCTGCGCATCTGTTATGGCGAAGGTGATCCGCTTAAAAGCATCGCTGTCCGTCAACGTCCAGCGTTCAAGGCTGTACCCTATCTGTGCGGCTATGCGGCTGAACATATCATCGCTGATACTGGTGTACTTGGAGTTACATATCTGCGATACCGTGGCAGCACTGACACCGTTCAGGCTTTCGCTGGCGCGGTTCTGCGAGGGATAGTTGCTGCAATACTCCATCAGGGCATCCCGAATGGCATCCTTGTCTTGTTTACTTAGTTCTTTCATTGTTTTTGAAGGGTATTTAATTGATTATTGAATACTGATTAATTGGTGCCGAAGAAGGATTGGTACATCTCCACATCGGTCATGCCGGAAGTCTGTTTGGTATACTCACCTACAGAAGCAAGCCCGGCAGGCTCTTCTTCCGGTTCGTCCCTGTAGGTTCCCGGTCCCACACCTTCGGGATACTGCACCGGGGCGGTCAGTTCTTCATTGGCATATTCTTCACGCTGGCGATCCATGCTCTTCTGGGATTCACCTACCGGAATAGGCATCACAAGTTTCGTATAAGCTTCGCTCATGCACTCTTCGAGTAGAAGTTCTTCACAGGCGATGTAATGTCCGACGAGGGCACGCTTGTTGGCGTGTATCTGGGCGAAAAGCCTGCTGCTTTCTTCTTCCGTCCGGTCTGCCGTGGCACGATGGATGACAACCTTCGGCGTGGCGGTGGCGGCATATTTCAACGCACCTTTGGCACCTACTTCCCACAGTTCCACGGCAGTCATATCTTTGGGATCGTAACGGTAACGGAAACTGTTGCCGATGTTCCGCATGTGGAAGTCCATGTCTACCAACCCGTCTTCACCGTATACCATGTAGCGGTATTCCTGCTTGTTGCGCTCGAAGATGAAGCCGTGCTTGTTATACTTTACACTGTCTTTGCTCAGGAGCATGAAGAGTTCCTGCACCCCGAAGTCGTCCAACGGTTCGGCATTCGGACTGCTGAGTGTGGTGTACATCTCCATACGGGTCATGCCTGTTTCAGAAGTGGGGTGCAACATTTCGTTCCATTCTTGGCGACATGCCAGATATTGTTCTTTCATCTCTTCCAAGGTGGGAAGCTGGGCGATGTTCTTCATGATCAAGTCCACGTTGACGTGGCTGTTCTCTTTTGTTGCGGTGATATTCTGCCCGGTGTAGTTATAGAGCTTGTGCATCACCTGCATCTGGAAACGCCCGAAAGCACTTTCAATGGTTTTAGACTGGCCGTTGTGCGGCATGGTGGTCTTGTGCAGGTGGCAGATTCTCTTAAAGAAGTATTGTGCTTCCGGTTTCTTATGACCGCCTTGGTTGTCGGTCACTATCTCGTAAGGTTTCACCTTCCATGTTTCCAGTGCCATGCGGTAGGCGTCATACTGGGTGAGGAAATTTTCAGCACCGAAAGAATATCCCAGGAAGACTTCCGTGCAAGCGTCCATCACCTCGTACACGTCGATGGTACGCGCCACCATGCGTTTCTGTTTCTTGTCGTAATCCTTGTAATAGAGGTTCAACTTCGTACCGTCACCATACCACAACGTGTTCGGCATATCAGGAAGCTTGGTGTCGAACTGAGGCATGAACTCGTTCTTGAAGGCAATCTCACCATGTACGACGCCATACCACCACAGTTTGATACTCGTTTTATACAGGTAGTTGATGACTGTCTGGGGAGATGCGATCGGCTTCAACTTATCTTCTTCACGGGTAGCGCGTGCGTTCCGCTCCTCTACAATGCGGTTGAACTCCTCGAATATCTGCATGTCTGTATATACCGGGAACTTGCTTCGCTTCAGCTTCAGCAACAGGCGTCCTTCCTTCGGTCCAACCTTGCGGGCGGACTGGTTACCGGCATTGCCGTTGACGAGCACCGCATAGCCGTACTTCTTATAAGCGGCATACTTCTCCATCAGACGGGCTTTCGGAAGTGTGTGCTGATACCGCTCGCGCAGGTTTTCACACAGGGCAATAACCTGTTCGCGTATCATCTTATTGTCTTGAAAACCACACTTGCCTTGCGAGTCGCGCATGCTCACCTCCAACGCCACCATGGCATTCAGCACCTTGGCATTCAATACGTACTCTGCCTGGCGGTCGAGACTAATAGCCGGGGTGAATTTCTTGTAGAAATCAACAGCTTTGCTGTCGCTTTTTAATCGGTTATCCATGGGATTGATTTGTTGTTGTTGTTTGATTTTCTCTTTAGCTTTGGGGTTCTTGGCGTCATAGTTCTTACGAATCGGCTCATACATGGTTTCGTAATAAATCAACGCTTCCCGATTCCGGCCTCCGCGTTGTGCTACCACAAGTTTGCCTTCATAGACATATTTCTTGTAACTGGACTTGCTTAATATTCCACCTTCCACAAGTTCCCTATAGCTAACACACAGTGTCTTTCCAAACATTTCCATAATCAGAAACTTTACTTATTCAACTTGTGCAGGCCCCGGCATCGAACCGGGGAGCCAGCCACTTCCTTTTCCCAAGAGCTAATATATAGAAAGTTCCGAGCCTGCTTACCATTTCTTCTACACCGCTTCCGTGTTTTTCTTGTCCGGTATCAGCATGGATAATGCCACAACCACCGCCAATGCCACAATCACCATTCCGCTGATGCTGTCCTTGCTTGTCGCATCCACGTTTGCGCCTAGCCAAATCCCGTAGACCATACCTACGATGATGGCAGCTTTCTGTAATTTTCTGAATGTCTTCATATACTGTCAAGTTTTAAGAGTTCTTTAAAATCACTTCGTCCAAGTTGTAGAACATATTGAACTGGTGAGGCAGCACAATCGTTTCCTGCGTATCCTCATCCCAATCAATGTCTATGCACACCGTATCGTTTTCCGCACCCAAAATGGCGTTATACTTCTCCATCAGCTTCCCCAGTTCCGTGAGGAATGCCATTTCTTTTTCTGTTAGTTTTCTGCCCATATCACTTTTCCTTTTTAAATTGTTAATTCTTTCATTGAAAAATCTACCCCTATTCATCCCGAACCGGGATAGTTTTGCTACATTTGTAGCTGATAAAAACATTGTCTTATATTAAAATTTCACATCATGGAAAAAGAAAGGGTAGAAGGGATAACCCTTCAAGTTAATGCTATTTTTGCCCGTTTGGAAGCTCTTAAACAAGCTCTTCCTGAAGAGAGTCTTGAGAAATACCTCAAGTACATAGAACAAAAGAAGCAAACTATGAAAGAGAAATACGATGTCAACGAGAATCAACTCGAAGAGTGGTATCAATAATTTCTTTTTCTCGCTCTGCAATAACTTCTCGCACAATCGGTGCGAGAAGTTGTTTTAGCCATTTCTTAACTAATTTTCCCATCCTTGTTTATTTATAAAGTCACCACATCATTCACTATCACCGCCTTCACATTCCCTTTCGCATCCAGCACCTTCACCTGTCGTTTCAGTTCATCAGTCACATCAACAATCTGCACCAATGAAGCACCGTTTTTCAATGCTGCCTCCCTAATTTTACAAGCCTGAACACTATTACGTTTGAATAATAAAGCTTGGCTTACGTTCTGCACAGTCACACCGAATGTTTTAGCAAGCTTAACCTTGCTTTTGGCATCTAATTCAATTTTCTTTCTCATATATCTATTTAGATTAAAATTATCACTATATTTGGGGCTGTTTCTATTAAACATGCTGCAAAGCTAAGTGATAATTTTCATCCACGCAAGGTTTTATGAGATAATTTTCATCCAAATGAGCAATATTTTATCAAGAATTCAAGAAATAGCACTAAATGAGGGGATAACTATCGCCGCATTAGAACGTAGTATTGGTGCTAGTAAAGGCGTGTTATCTAGAGCTATAGCTAATGGTACCGACATCCAATCAAAGTGGTTACAGAATATAGTTGAAAATTATCCCTCATATTCTGCAGAATGGTTAATTGCAGGTCGTGGTTTTATGCTTCGTTATGAAGTTGCGACCACTGGTGTAACATCTACAATATCCACACTTGTCCAAGATGATAATTTTGTTTCTATTCCATTGGTTGACATCTCTGTTGCCGCAGGATGTTGCGGATATGATAACCCTGATTATTTAGAAGCAGTGGATACTATAAAGATGCCTTCTTCTATGGTACGCGATGGTCGCAGATACTTTTGTGTCCATATCAAAGGAGAAAGTATGTCTCCTACATTATTAGATAGTTCTTATGTCGTTGTCAGACTCTTGGAACGCTCAGAGTGGCAAGATATGCCAGATCGGCATGTTTACGTTGTGAGTGATCGCGATGGACGCGCATATATCAAGCGAATTAAAAACAGATTTAGCAAGCACGGCTTCATTGTGTGTATGTCAGACAATATAGATAAGGTTAACTATCCTAATTTTAATTTGGAAGAACAAGAAATAAATTCAATTCTCCATGCAGAGTGGTACTTCAGTGCAAAAATGCCCAACCTCAATGAAACATATTACGACAAGGTCAATCAACTGGAAGACAAATATGATATACTTGAAGGTCAAATGAAACGGATATTACAAGCTATCAGTATTAAATAATAAGATAAGAAATAGAATCGAATATAAATCAGCAAGTTTTTTAAATAACGATTAATAACCATTTAAAAATAAGATATATATGGATGTTTTGGTGTCAATTATTATTATAGTATTTGGAATTCTTCAGATTGTTTTATTCTTCAAAATATGGGGAATGACCAATAATATCTTCGAGATAAAAGAACTGATAAAGAAATATAGTATCGAAGAGAAAGTAAATCCCAAGCAACAAAAGCCTACTACGAAAACGGATATACAAATAGAAGACTTAGTAATAGAATTGAAAAGTAAACGCCAACTAAAAGTCGTAGATATAACAGAGGATGGTAGATTTCAATGTAAAACTCCAGGCGGAATAGCGCCTATAGGCTTTTTTGAAAGGGATGAAATTGAATTAGTCAGAAAAGAAAAATGACACAAAAAGAAGAAATCAATTTCTGATTTATAATCAACACAATAATACGTGGCATTCAAATAGTAATTAACAGCTATAAAATATATAATAATGAAAGAATCCACTTATAAAAGAACTATAGTCTATAATGATCTATTCATAGATCAAGGTAGCAGAAGAAAGGGAGATGAAAGAAATAGGGAATTTTGGCAGGCTATGGACGGGCTTCACTCCAGATACCCTGGATGTAATATTCTTGTAGAACGCTACGCTAAAGAGCATTTTTCAACCGGCATAGGTGAAGACGTACGGATTATTTGCAGTTCTCCTGATGTTCAGAAGATGGCAGATCATATTTATGATACTCATTATTATGTTGTTCCGATATCCCTATCTGTACTGGGAGATGGGGAAAAAGAGGACGCGATAGCTCATGTATTGCGTAACGATGTAATGAATCCGTGAGATAAAGAGATAAATCTGTATAATCATTTATACTCAAATTGTCCGTTTGGACTTCAGTTGTCAATGTATTTCCTCCACAGTAATCCACTATCCGATGATCGTTTTCATCCAAAAAGTCAAATGTTACCACTAATATCCCCTTCATAGCTCTTAATTTTAAGCTCCCGGCACAATCACCGGGAGCATTTTCCATCAACAATCAATCAATAACCTTAAATCTCCGTACGTTTTATCCCTCAGACGGAGCACTGATCAGCGGGAACGTTACCAACACCTTCAATAAACATTGTGGCAGGAACAAGGCTCGAACTTGTGACCTCATGGGTATGAACCATGCGAGCTACCTACTGCTCTATCCTGCTATATTATGCACCGCGCACACGTTTATGCGGCTAAAATACCACTTATTCCGCTAATAGATACTACAAATCAACCACTTATATAAGCTTTACAATCCTAACACATTGAAAAATGACTATACTATCCCCCTATAAATATTTATTAAAACGCCATAAAACACTACTTCAAAAGAAACATCATACCCAAAACACTCATTTTTTTAAGGTGAAAAAGTAACCCCATTCAACAAGAGAATAAACAATATAGACAAAAGAGTAACCCCATTTCAGTAACCCCAAAGGTAACCCCAATCCATCATTTAACACTTCCTCACTTCATTGATCGCCAACAAAGATTTCTCTATCCACTAATTTCGGATCATCCAAATAAGGGGCTGTTTAAACACTCTAAACAGTACATATTTTTAGCCCAAATACTTCTATATAATTATTATTTGGAATATATTTGCATTTGAAACTTCTAAATAGTAACAATATGACTAAGGTTATTCACGTACATTTGATTTTTGAGAAGAAAGACTATTATTTCGGTAGCATCAGTGCCATCTATACCGTCCTAAACGAGGCTCAAATAGGCATAAAACAAAGCACCTTACTTCATGCCGGTCTATATGACGGTGGCGTCAAGACAACTCAGAGAGCCATTATCAGGCAGTCCCACCTCATCCGCAGTACACAGGAGTAGTCCACACCACCGCACACGGAAAAAGGGCTGAATTGCGCCTCAAAAAGCATCAATTCAGCCCTCATTTTATCCCAATGTAACATTCAACCGTTTAAAAGTCCATCATATTCCATTCAAATGTAACACTCCTGTCCCATAATATAACAAATCGTTTTGTATTCGGCATTCCATTTCAATCTTCCTCAAACCCTTTGTACATCGGCGTTTCAGTGTGATCCCAGCCTCTCATTGTTTACATACAATTCGTTCTGTGCCCCTTAATTTAAACAATATAATGAGGGTGAAATTTTATTATTCCCCGACCGTTTAGACTT
>NZ_CAJLKP010000077.1 GCF_905207245.1 uncultured Bacteroides sp.
AAAATATATTGAGTAAACTAACTTAGGTATAACAAGCGAAGTTGTCAACTAAATCCAGTACAGTACAGTTTCCTGCAGGGGAACCATTAGTTTCATGCCTTGAAACTACCGGTTTCTCGGTGTGAAACTAATGGTTTCAAGCAATGAAACTACCGGTTTCACGCCGGGAAACCAATCACCACCTATAGACTTCCGAATAAGACTCAAAGCATGGAGCTTCTGTAATACCGTTCCGGACAAATATATGACTGATATATCGTTGATCTTCAGGAGAAATAAAACGCTCCTTACGATAAATACGATAATAATGCGTCTTGCCGAAATAAGCAACGATTTGATGGCGCATATCGGTAGCTAAGCTATAGGGAACATTGTCAAACAAATTTTTTATCCCCCATGCTACACGCATTTTCTGAATGGGGCGAAAGTAAGAACACTGAGTAGTATCAACAGGAATAGCTACCGGACTAAGAATCGTAATCAGAGGTTTATCGGGAGTGCAATGCTGTGCAACCCAATGACGCAAACAAGTTCCTGCTTTGGAACAATCATTATTGAAACAATGGGCAAAGCCCTGAGGAACCATCTGATAATCAAAATCTATTTCCATAATATTTTTTCTATTGAATATATCCAACAAAAGTACATGCTTTCTTTGGGATAAGCAACAAAACTCACAACTTCCATGAAACTAAAGAAAAAATATTTTCTACATTCCAATGAACTTTCACTGCCTATAATATAGTATTGAGTAGAAAGTCATACACCTTAATATATACATAGTCTTTTTGCCGAAGCCAAAATAATAGGTATCTTTGCAACTCATTTGCTGCCAACCGGCAACAAGCCAGAAAAAGATAACTAAGAATATAAATATAGATATGGCTAAAGAAAAAATCATCCTCACGGGCGACCGCCCCACAGGACGCCTGCACATAGGGCACTATGTAGGCTCATTGAGAAGAAGAGTGGAGTTGCAGAACTCCGGTTTGTATGACAAGATATTCATCTTCATCGCCGATGCACAGGCGCTGACCGACAATGTGGACAACCCGGAGAAAGTGCGCCAGAACGTTATCGAAGTAGCACTCGACTATTTGGCTTGCGGCATAGACCCGGCAAAGTGCACCATCTTCATCCAATCACAAATACCGGAACTCTGTGAGTTGAGCTTTTACTATATGAACATGGTAACAGTATCTCGCCTGCAACGCAACCCGACCGTAAAGACCGAAATCCAGATGCGCAACTTCGAAACGAGCATCCCGGTAGGTTTCTTTACCTACCCCATCAGCCAGGCAGCGGACATCACAGCTTTCAACGCAACGACTGTCCCCGTAGGCGAAGACCAGGAGCCGATGCTCGAACAAGCTCGCGAAATTGTGCGCCGCTTTAACTATATATATGGTGAAACACTGGTGGAACCGGAAATCCTGTTGCCGGACAATGCAGCTTGTCTGCGCCTGCCGGGAACCGACGGTAAAGCCAAAATGAGTAAATCTCTGGGCAACTGCATCTATCTTTCCGACAGTGCCGAAGAAGTAGAAAAGAAGATTCGCGGCATGTACACCGACCCCGATCACTTGCGCGTGCAAGACCCGGGTAAAGTAGAGGGAAACCCTGTATTCACGTATCTGGATGCTTTCTCCCGTCCCGAACACTTTGAACGTTATCTGCCTGATTATCCCAATCTGGATGAACTGAAAGCACACTACATGCGTGGCGGTTTGGGCGATGTGAAAGTGAAGAGATTCCTTAACGCTATCATGCAAGAGACGCTGGAACCGATTCGCAACCGCCGCAAAGAGTTCGAAAAAGACATTCCCGCCATCTATGAGATGTTGAAGAAAGGTTGCGAAACTGCGCGCGAAGCCGCCGCCGCTACATTGGACAATGTACGCAAAGCTATGAAGATTAACTACTTCGATGATGCGGAACTGATTGCAGAACAGGTAAAAAAATTCAGCGAGGAATAAAACTTCTTAAAGAAGTTCTCTTTATAACCAAACAGAGGAACGCCCTGTCCCCGTAGAATCTACGAGAGAACAGGGCGTTCCCTTACACATGAAAAGACTATATTTAGTTAGCAGATTTCACTAATACCACACGGTTCAGAATTGGTTGACCAAACTTGTCCACACCCCCACCGGCATCAATACTCAGACGATCGGCAGAGATGCCATAGTTCTTAACCAGTGCATCTTTAACAGCTTGTGCACGCTTCAAACTCAACTCCTTGTTGAATGCCGGAGTACCGGTTGCAGAATCGGCATAACCATTTACGGTATAAGTAGCGTTCGGGAACTGTTTCATTTGTTCTGCCAGATAAGACAGGTTCATGATTTCACGCGGAGACAGCTCGGCAGAACCAATTGTGAAGAATACAGTACGCGGTGCAATATCCGGATCCGGAACGATAACTTCAGTTTCGGTAACTTCTGCTACCGGTTGGTTTTCTGCCTGTATCAATGCATTCTTCAATTGTGCATTCTGCGCACCCATCATTGCCAACTTATCCTGCATAGCAGCCAGCTCAATCTGAGAAATTAACTGCGGCATCGGACGACGGAAACCACGGGCAGGGAAACGGTAAGTCAAACCAACCGTAGCACTCAGCACGCCATCATAGCCATGATCGCCACCAACTTCACCGTCGAATTTATCTTCAACCCCCATTGCACTAAGCTCCAGATTAATATCTATCGCATTCGAAATCCGGAACTTGTTGATGATACCTGCGTTTACGGACAGTGCTTCGCGATGAGGTTTTGAGTAGTTGTGAGTAAAACCCGCACCTACATAAGGAATAACCTCATAAACGCGGTGCTGGTTATAACCACCGAAAAGTGCATTCAGATTGAACATCACGTCACCGTGCAGGTTCATGTAATCGAAACGTTGCTTGTAGTAACCGTCTTTCAGTTGGGCACCTTTTACATAGTCGGCACCACCATCGTATGTAAAGCCTCTTGCCTGAAGACCACTATATTGCAAACGCAGCCCCAAACCCGGAGTAAACCATTTACCAACGGAAATATTCAGTGTCGGACTGATACGCTTGCCAAAACTTCCGGCCTTATCATTATCGCCAAATGTAGCTTCGGCACCGCCTCCGATAGAGAAGAACCAGTTACTCCAGAAGGGATTGGTTATCACCTGATACTTATCCTGTACTTGAATAACCTCGTATTCTACTACTTCACTTGTACTGTTCTGGGCCCAGATGCCAGAAGTCAGGCCAGCCAGAGCCAGCAACATTAGAATCTTTTTCATATACCTAAATAGTTAAGTGGTTAATTTAAATTCATTCTTTAATTTGCTTAAATAACACCGACAGAACTAAAAGGTTTTGAGAAGAGAAAAAAAGATGAGGAGTTTTCTAAAAAAAAGAAAAGATAAATGATAATTTATCGCGCAAAGCGCGATAAGTAACGAGCTACAAGCTACAAGTGACAAGTGCCTTTCGGTATGATAGCCGGGCGAATTATTATTCGCCCACGAGTAAGTACAGCGCAGCAACTCGTTACTGGTAGCTCGTAGCTCGTAACTTAATTTAGCGGCTTCGCCGCTAAATTATCATTTAGAGAACAGCCTTTCGATATCTTCTTCTTTAATTGTTGATAGTACCGTGCGCCCATCCGGCGTATAGTTTGGAGTAGGGCAAGCAAACAGGCTATCTACCAGATTCACCATTTCTTCATTGCTCAACACCTGCCCGTAGACGATTGCAGCAGCCTTTGCCAGCGTCAGTGCAAGCATCGTTTGCACTTCTTCTTTCACATCGTTTCCTTTTTCCATAGCCGTATGCACCATATTGCGCACCAACTCTACAGGGTTCAGCCCCTCAATACCGGACGGAATACCATTTATCGCATAACTGCCACCTCCCAACGGTGTCAGTTCGAAGCCAACTGCTGAAAAATCCTCCAGAATACTTTCCAATACCGCAGCTTCCGAAGCCGGCAACTGCACTATTTCTGGGAAAAGCACCCCTTGAGATACTCCTTGCTTCTGACGAATCTGGCTCATATACCGCTCAAACAGCACTCGGATATGCGCTCTATGCTGGTCTATCAGCATCAAACCAGACTTTACTGAAGTCAGGATAAATCGCCCCTTGAACTGAAAATGCTGGGTTCCTTTTTCTACCGCTGGCTCATTGGTATATAACGACGCTGACGGCGATGATGCCATTTCCGTTTCCGCAACATACGGTGTACGCTCTTCAGGCATATTCACAGATGCAGGTGCAGAGGTCCAGTCCGTTTCATCCACAAACGGCTCTTCCTCCATCGGAGTATTCATCTTGCTTGCCTTTTCCAGCCCGTCATACAATCCCTCCCAATCCACCTTCGGACGGGAATAGCTGCCCCCTCCATAAGAGGAACCGGAAGAGGACGTTTTAAACGGATTGAAATCTGAATTATAATGTACCTTCGGCGGCTCTATCGGACGGGTTTGGTCGAACGTTGGAATATCCGGCATACCCTCCATATCGAAATCTATAGACGGTACAGCATTGAATTTACCCAATGATTCTTTTACTGCCGCAGAGAGTATCTGCCAAATGGCCTGTTCGTTTTCAAACTTGATTTCCGTTTTAGTGGGATGTATATTCACATCGATATTAGCCGGATCAACATCAAAATAGATGAAATAAGAAATCTGTTCTCCTGCCGGAATCAGTTGTTCATAAGCATCCATCACAGCTTTATGGAAATATGGATGACGCATATAACGACCGTTCACAAAGAAGTATTGGTGGGCACCTTTCTTGCGTGCCGTCTCCGGTTTGGCCACAAAGCCTGATACTTTCACCATCGTGGTGTCCACATCCACCGACAGCAAGTGCTGGTTCAACTTTTTACCGAACACTGCCAGAATACGCTGGCGGAGTGGCATTACCGGCAGATTGAACAACTCGGTATCATTGCTATATAAATAGAAAGCCACCTCGGGATGTACCAAGGCAATGCGTTCAAATTCCGTAAGGATATTGCTGAGTTCCGTCGAGTTTGCTTTCAGGAACTTGCGACGGGCGGGTATATTAAAGAACAGGTTCTTTATGGAGAAGTTGCTCCCTTTAGGGCACGAAACTGCTTCCTGACTCTCTACCTTGGAACCGGCTATCACAATCCGCGTCCCCAGTTCCTCATCTTCTTTGCGGGTTTTCAGTTCCACCTCTGCCACCGCAGCGATAGAGGCCAACGCCTCACCGCGAAATCCCATGGTACGTAAAGCAAATAAATCGGCGGCTTCTTTTATCTTGGATGTAGCATGACGTTCAAAAGCAAGGCGTGCATCCGTTTCGGACATTCCCTTTCCATCGTCAATCACCTGTATACAGGTCTTTCCTGCATCCGTCACCAGTACATGTATCTCTTGTGCTCCGGCATCAATTGCATTCTCTACCAATTCCTTAATTACGGATGCCGGACGCTGAATCACCTCTCCGGCAGCAATCTGGTTGGCAACCGAATCGGGCAGCAAATGAATAATGTCGCTCATAAGAACAATGAATTGTTTTTTTATTAGTTAAGTTAGGACAGTAACTACCGGAATCAAATGATTCCGGTGCTTATTGCATACCACAAATATATCAGCAAGGCGATAATAACCAGTATCACTCCCAGGTGTATTGGTTTACGCCCGCTTTCCTTGCGTCGTTTCAGGTGGGTAGTTCCTTCTACGAATTTTCCCCGAATATCTTCCGGTGAAAATTCTTTCTCAGGTAGCATTCCCAGGTCACGCTTGGCACTTTCTTCCATCTTTGCCAACTTTTCTTTCCGCTCATCAACATATATATATTGATGGTTAAAGCCGCGCGGCTTTCTCATTGTGAACATTCCCATAGCGCTTATTTATTTCTTTTAATATTCATATTCCTTGGCGAAACTACAGGTTTCCTGTCTGATTTCTGTAATTGTTCGCCGGCTCTCTTACCCCGCCATTCAAATATATCTTCCTTATTCCGGGGGCGGATATAATCGAACCAGACAAAAGTAGGTAATTTGTATTTATCTGCCGGAATTTGATCCATTGGATACATTGTGCCATTAGCCTTACCAATGAAAGCACCTTTTTCCATGCGCCGCTCTTTCAGCAGCATACGCAAGAAGCTACCTTCAGCATAGTTGAGTCCAATCAAGCTACTGTCCTTTTCTTCCACCGGATAGAAGATAACCAGCACATTACCATTCACATCTACCTGACGCATATCTCCGTCGATGAAGAAAGCCTTCATCTCTTTGCCGGTCACCTGATTGTAGTGAACAGAATCTTTCCGTTCCACAGTTAATGCCTGGTTGATGATGTGCGCCCAATCGATGGTGCTGTCGTTCATGTAAACCTTGATTTCCTCACCTAACAATTGTTGTTCGCCATGCCATAAAATAGGATCGACGTACATAGTCATGCAAGAGTCCTTAGAATTATATACCAGAGAATCGCATACCGCCTGCACATCTGTACGATAAGCTCGAACTTTATGATAAGCTCGCATCTCGCGATACATGGAGTCCGTATCTATATTATAGGTAAGCAGCCGCAATGTATCACCATGCATAAACAAACTGTCACCTTGCGAGTAATCGATGGCAACCGCACGCAACGTGGCAAGAGCACTTCCCGACAGTTCATTGTAAAAACAATAATCACCGGTCAGCATATTCTTGTTGATAGTATCGTTCATCTGCACATTATCAAATGCTTCACCATACCCCAGAATGCGGTCGTAGAAAAGGCTGTCGCCTGTCAGTTTCTTACCTTCATTTGTCAATACGGAACGATCCAGCAATTCCGCCTGCTCGGTAGTGGTATTGTAAATACCCCGTTCGGAATAGATGTGGTTCTTATCGCTCACAATATCCGAAGGCCCCAAGATGGTAGCAATCTTACTTTCGGTACTATATTTCAGAGTATCCGAAGTCAGGACAAATTTCGGATTTACCAGCTTCACGTCATGGTTGAATACGGACAATTTAGTGGCCGGGCTATATTCTCCCCACTCGGAAGTCAGCACATTTTCTTCGTCGGTCAACGTTCCACCCTCAAAGTAATAACCCAGATTATACAAACGGTCATAGTTCAAACTGTCAGTTGTCAGCGTTGTGTTCCGATTAATCATGCGGACATTGCCACGTATCATTGCCAACTGCGACATACCGTCATAATACAGGTAATCTCCATAGATGAAGAGCGTGTCTCCCTGTTCCATACGGACGTTATCAAAGGCTTCCACCGAGTTCGTCTTTTCAAAAATCAGCGCACTGTCACAGTACATGTACATGCTGTCGTGACGCAGCTTTACCGACCCAATAAGTATCTGAACATCCGGAAGCAAGATTTTGTCCGCCTGTGCCTCGTCAGCATGGAGCAAATCGACCCGGGTTTTCTTCTTTTCCGGCTCTTTCGTCTTGTCCTGGGCGCTCAGCAAACAGATGCCAAACAGGCATAGAAGACCTGTGATAAGGAATCTATGCCTGTTCAGAAAATGAGTTCTTGTATTTTTCTTCTGCATACAAAAAGTTAATGTATCACCCGGAATCAGTCTTTTTTAACCCAACCCGGATACTTGAATGAACAGTTCTTCCAGTTATCGTTGATACGCACATACGTATGCTTCTGTTTTTCGCGAATCCATTTATCCAGCATCTCGTCACGGCGTTTTTCCAGTACAATTTCTTTCAGATTCTGATAGTCTTCCGAAATCGTCGCTTTATGTCCGTTGATGCGGCTTTTCAGCTTCACAATTACACATTCCTCTTTACCGGTCTTCTGTGGAATCATAGTGAATGCTTCGGAGATTTCTCCTACCTTCATATTATCTACCACTTTTGCAATTTCGGGTGGAAGTTCCTGCATCTCAAACTTGGAAGTATTGGTTTGAGGGTTGGGCAACAAACCGTGGTTATTGCGCGTATCCTTATCTTGTGAAAGTACGGAAGCCGCTTCTTCAAAAGTAAACTTACCGCTACGAATATCATCAGCAATAGAGTCCAAGCGGGCAATACCCGACATAAGTGCTTCTTCCGGTACATGGGGCTTCAACAAGATATGGCGTACTTTGATACGGTCACCACGCTTCTCCATCAATTGGATAATATGGAAACCATATTCCGACTCCACAATCTTGGAAACTTTGTTCGGATCCTGCAAGTTAAAAGCTACGTTAGCAAATGCGGGGTCCAGATAACCACGTCCCGTAAAGGGCATCTCACCACCATTGATAGCAGTACCGCGGTCATCTGAGTACAGACGTGCCAACATAGAGAAGCTCTCTCCCTTATTGACGCGTTCCGTATATTCACGCAGACGGCTTTTCACATCTTCAATTTCATCCAAAGGAATCTTCGGCTGTTGCGTGATAATCTGTACCTCTACCTGAGTAGGGATGTAAGGGATACTATCCTGCGGCAGATCCTTAAAATAACGACGCACTTCAGCCGGAGTAATTTTAATCTCACCCACCAGCTTCTGTTGCATCTTCTGCACCTTCAAACCTTCGCGCGCATTGTCACGCAGGGTTTCACGAATCTGGCTGGATGTTTTGTTGAAGTACTCCTCCATCTTCTCGCGCGAACCGATATTGGCGATATACATATTCGTCATATAGTCCACACGCTGAATTACTTCACTCTCAGCAACTTCGATACTATCAAGAGCAGCTTGATGCAGAAACAGCTTCTGTACGGCTATTTCTTCGGGAATCACGCAGTAAGGGTCACCGTCGAACTTACGCCCTTCGTACTGGGCACTCATGCGTGCTTCTTCTACTTCAGACTTCAATATAGCCTCGTCGCCCACTACCCAAACTACCTCGTCAATCACATTGTCTTGTCCGTAAGCGGTAGAACCGGTCAACAGCGCCAAGGCACATAAAACTACAAACTTAAAGTTCATAAAATTTCTCATTCTGTGTATCTAAACTAATTATATTTAATCTTATCTCTTTTCACTGCCCGCTGATACAAATCGTCTTTCACAGCTTTCATGAATTCCACTTGTTTCAGGTTCAGCACCATATCTTTCACTTTAGGACGGGCAAATTCGTATGGTTCTTGCTCGCCCACTGAACGCAACTCACTCACATTCAAAAAATAATAAAACGCCGTATCCTTCAATTCGATATGACGGTTCTTATTCACATAATCTTCCACCTCCGGCACTTTCAAAGGGATCAGGTCGAGTACATCCGACATCGGAACCCACTTGTCATAGAAATACTCGTACTTCACAGCATTCTGCAAACTATACTTTTCCAAATGCTCCACCGCATCTTGCGCAGGAGTCTTGTACCAACGACGTACATTGTTTAGTTCTGGTGCAGTGAGGGGAACCTTTATGAACAACCCTTGCACAAGGGGGCGCTCCAGTCTGAAAAGATCTTTATTCTTTTCGTAATACTCCGTCAATTCCTGTTCCGAAATCTCATTCGAGAGTCTCTGGTGAATCAACGCCTGTTGATAAGTGTGCATTATCAATGCTTTCCGATAATTCTCTACAAGTTTGTCTATCTCCCCGTTATCGGGAATATTGCTTTGAGCCTTCTCATAGAGCAGAATATCTTCCACCCAGTTACGGATATAATGTTCGGCAAATAACAAACTATCATCCTTCGACAATCTTGCCGGAAGTGCGGATTGCAAATCTTCTCGGTAAAGGAAATTGCCGTCCAGCTCCACCAACGGTGTCTTACCTTTATGGTCGTGTTGCTCGCTACAGGCCACACATAAAAGGATGGATAGGAATCCCAGGAAAAATATTCGCATCACCGATATGATATTTACTTATTTCAAGCTACGAAGATAGCGGATTAATCGGTTGCATCAGTGATTATTAACGGTTTTTAAAACCTCTTGGTTTATTTCAACCTTAGCGGCGGCACGCAATTGCGTTATCCAACGCTCTTCCAAGTAGTTCTGATAGTCGTTCACCAGTGGTACACGCACTTCTTTATACGACTGTGGCCCTTTCACTTTCTCACCCAGAAAAGTGGTAAAAGGAAATGACGCCATAGGTTCATTTTTACCTTTTTTGAAGATTTCTTCATCCACATAGGCATTATCCCCAAGAGCAAATAATCCTTGTTCAGCCTGCACTTGCGGAGTCTTCGCATTGAACGTTAACCGGATGGCATCCATCCACTCTTCTTCCGGCAAAGATTTCAAGAATTTACGGACCTGCTTTCCGATTCGTTTTGTGGTGGTATGTAATACAATTCCTCTATAGCGAGGCTTTTTCCAGTGATAATCCGAGCGATGCTCCGCAAAATATGCAGCCAGTCCGGTCTCATCCGAAGGCACCCGTTCCCAGATTTCCCGATTACTGATTTCAAACAACAGCATGCCATCGCGATACTCCTGCATAAGCATGCGAAACTCCGGATATTTCTGTTCTAAGCGACTATATTCATAATCTAGAACAGTTTTCATGACAAATCCATCCAACTGGCGTTGCACACCCTGAGGATGGGCCGCAGCAAAAAGAGCGAACACTTTCCCTGTGTACTCTTTCTCGTCAAGCACAAACAGTTTTTTATCCGTACTACCTTTTGAGAGCAATTCATCCATTCCCGCCCTATCAGGCATATAGTTATATTCCTTTTTAAGTTTCTCCACCAACGCCTCTGTTCCTTTATCCATTCCATGAGTGCGTGTCTGCCGCCGAATTATTTCACTCTTGATTTCATCAAAAGGCAGAAGTTCCTTTCGTTCAAGCACTTTGACAATGTGAATGCCTTGAGGTGTAAAGAAAGGACGGGATACTTCTCCAGGTTGTAACCCGAATACGACATCTTCAAATTCTATAGGCGTCTGAAGCCAATTTACCCAAAAAGTTTTTTTTTCATCAGAAAAGCTACGAACACAGGCATCGAAATCAACCTGTCCTTTTTGCAATGCCGTATAAATAGAGTCCATGCGAGCCTCCACAGCCCGAAGCGCACTACCGGTTGTAGTTTGAGGAAGATACTTGAAAATATGACTCACCCGTACCTGCTCCGCGCGATTGTTGGCTTTCATCTTATCATACACCTGCCGGGCAGCAAGATCCGCAACCGCTCCATCTGTCAGATAAACTTTACCCAACTGGCGACGGTATCCCTCCAGTTCTTCGCGGAAAGCGCGGGCAGTATCCATGCCTGCCGCCTCTGCAGCAGCAACTTTCAGTTTGAAGTTCACAAACAAATCAACATACTCTTTCAGCGTCTTTTGCTCTACGCCGACAAGGGCATTATTCTTATTATATATGTATTCGAATTCGGACCGGAGCACATCTTTCCCGTTAATACGCATCAACACAGGATCTTGCTGTGCAGAAACCACCCAGCCGATACAAAGGAGAATTATTGTCAATCCACTTCTTATCATAACTATCATCTTAGAAAATAACAATGTAATAACGGGAAAATATCTTTTATATTGTTCCGGTGCAAAACAGATGGTCTATTTGCCCTGAACAGACGGTCTGTTTGCCCTGAACAGATGGTCTATTTAGCATAAACAGACCATGCGTTTTCCAAAAACAAAAATACCCGGAAAGTATTTGTTGCTTTCCGGGTATCCATATATAATAAAGATTGCCAATATCTTATTCCGGACGACTATAATTCGGAGCTTCGCTTGTAATTGCCACATCATGCGGATGGCTCTCAAGCACACCGGCATTTGTGATACGGGTAAATTTAGCATCGTGTAATTGCTCGATACTACCCGCACCGCAATAACCCATGCCTGCACGCAGACCACCTACCAACTGGAAGATTACTTCGTACAACGTTCCTTTATAAGGTACACGTGCTGCAATACCTTCCGGAACAAGTTTCTTAACGTCATTGGTTCCACTCTGGAAGTAACGGTCTTTCGAGCCATTCTCCATAGCCTCCAATGAGCCCATACCGCGATAGGACTTAAATTTACGTCCGTTAAAGATAATCGTATCACCCGGTGATTCTTCCGTTCCTGCAACCAGCGAACCAATCATTACGCTATAACCTCCGGCAGCCAAAGCTTTCACCACATCACCAGAGTAACGCAAACCACCATCAGCAATCAAAGGAATGCCTGTGCCCTTCAACGCCTTAGCCACATCATATACAGCAGATAACTGAGGAACCCCCACACCTGCCACAACACGGGTAGTGCAGATAGAACCCGGACCAATACCTACTTTTACTCCATCAGCGCCAGCTTCCACCAATGCTTTGGCAGCTTCTCCGGTAGCGATGTTACCTACTACGATATCAATATTCGGGAAACGCTTTTTTGCTTCTTTCAGTTTTTCTATTACATATATAGAATGTCCGTGAGCGGTATCAATCACAATAGCATCTGCACCGGCATCCACCAAAGCTTGCATACGGTCAAGCGTATCAGCCGTAACACCTACCCCGGCAGCTACACGCAAACGACCTTTGGAATCCTTGCAAGCCATCGGTTTATCTTTAGCTTTCGTAATATCCTTATAAGTAATCAAGCCAACTAACTTGCCTTCTTTATCTACAACCGGCAATTTCTCAATTCTATGCTCTTGCAGAATTTGAGAAACAGCTTCCATATCCGTAGTCGGATTCGTAGTGATAATATTTTCTTTTGTCATCACCTCGTCAATATGCTTATCCATATCTCTCACGAAGCGAAGGTCACGATTGGTAACAATTCCCACCAAATACTTCTCATCATCCACTACCGGAATACCACCAATTCTGTATTCTGCCATCAATGCCAATGCATCTCCCACGGTAGAACCTCTCTTAATGGTTACAGGATCATAAATCATGCCATTTTCAGCACGCTTCACAATGGCAACCTGACGTGCCTGTTCCACAATGGACATATTCTTATGAATAACACCGATACCACCTTCACGCGCAATGGCAATTGCCATTTTTGCTTCGGTAACCGTATCCATAGCAGCCGTTACAAACGGAATTTTTAACTCAATGTTTCTTGAAAACTTTGTCGAGAGTTCGACAGTTTTAGGGAGTACTTCAGAGTAAGCGGGGATTAACAAAACGTCGTCATAAGTTAATCCATCCATTACAATCTTATCAGCAATAAAAGACATAGGGCTATGCGTTTAAAATTTATTGCGTGCAAATATACGGTTTTTATTCCATTCCATACATCTGCACGCAATATTTTTTTCTTTTTTTAAACCAACAGCTAGAGGTTAGTTCGCCATTTCAGAAATGAACTTGATACGAACCAAACGTACTTCTTCTTCTGTGAAATCGTCACCCAGTTCATCAAGTGCATCGTCTATATTATCCGTTGTGGATTCCTTGTAGTAGTCATAGATATCCAACATGTGGTCTTCATCCATAATCTCATCCAAGAAGTAGTCAATATTCAACTTCGTACCGGAGTAAACAATTGCCTCGATTTCGTCCAGTAAATCACTGAATTCAATGCCTTTGGAAAGAGCAATGTCGTCCAACGCTACCTTACGATCAATAGATTGAATGATGGAAACTTTCAGTTTTGATTTATTGGCAACCGTACGGACACGCAAGTCTTCCGGACGTTCTATCTCATTCTCTTCGCAGTGACGCTTAATCAGCTTACAGAACTCTTCACCATAACGTTTTGCCTTACCTGCACCTACGCCAGGAATGTTTTGCAGTTCATCCAATGTCACCGGATAAATGGTAGCCATGGCTTCCAATGATGGATCCTGGAAAATAACATAAGGAGGAACTTCCAATTTTTTGGATAGCTTTTTACGCAAATCCTTCAACATGGAATAAAGAGCCGGGTCGACCGCACAAGAGCCACCGCCACGTGCCGGTGCTTCTTCCTCCACTTCCTCAAAATCATTATCCTCGGTTATCTTGAACGACTTAGGATGTTTCAGGAATTTCTTTCCGCTATCCGTTACTTTCAGTAAACCGTAGTTCTCTACATCTTTACTCAGGTAGCCCGCAATCAGTGCCTGGCGAATGACAGCATTCCATGTCTTGTCTTCCTCTCCCATTCCGGAGCCAAAAGCTTCCAGATCTTCATGCAGATGCGCTTGCACTTCGGTAGTTTCACGTCCTTGTATAATGTCGATAATATAATCCGCTTTAAAATTTTCTTTCACCGCTAGAATAGCCTCTATCACGGTACATAATAGTTCTTGAGCCTCCACTTGTTTTTTTGGGTTTAAACAGTTGTCACAATTTCCACAGTTATCTTCCATGTACTCTTCGCCGAAATAATGCAATAGCGTTTTTCGGCGGCATACGGAAGATTCGGCATAAGCAGCAGTTTCCAACAGAAGTTGTTTGCCTATTTCCTGCTCTGCCACAGGTTTTCCTTGCATGAACTTTTCCAGTTTCTGCAAGTCTTTATTAGTATAAAAGGTAATACACTGTCCTTCGCCCCCGTCTCTTCCGGCACGCCCTGTTTCCTGATAATATCCTTCCAGACTTTTCGGAATATCATAGTGGATAACGAAACGCACATCCGGCTTATCGATACCCATACCAAAAGCAATGGTTGCCACAATCACTTCTATCTTCTCCATCAAGAAGTCATCTTGATTTTGCGTGCGTGTTGCAGAGTCCATTCCTGCATGATAAGCGCGGGCATTGATACCATTTGCCTGTAAAATTTCAGCAAGTTCTTCTACCTTCTTCCGGCTCAGGCAATAAATGATACCAGACTTTTCCTGATTATTTTTGATGAACTTGATGATATCTCTATCTATATTATTGGTTTTAGGACGTACCTCGTAATAGAGGTTTGGGCGATTGAACGATGACTTGAACACCTCTGCATCCACCATACCCAGATTTTTCTGAATATCATGTTGCACTTTAGGCGTAGCAGTCGCCGTTAAAGCTATCACCGGAGCTTTTCCGATTTCATTGATAATAGGGCGGATACGACGATATTCCGGTCGGAAGTCATGCCCCCACTCCGAAATACAGTGTGCCTCGTCCACAGCATAGAAAGAAATCTTCACTGTCTTCAGGAATTCCACATTCTCTTCTTTCGTCAGTGACTCGGGAGCTACATATAGCAACTTCGTCTTTCCACTGAGGATGTCGGATTTCACCTGATCTATCGCACCTTTATTAAGGGAAGAGTTTATGAAATGGGCGATACCATCTTCTTCACTGAAGTTGCGCATCGCATCGACCTGGTTCTTCATCAGGGCAATCAAAGGGGAAATCACAATACCCGTACCTTCCATCATTAATGACGGTAACTGGTAGCACAATGACTTACCTCCACCCGTAGGCATCAGCACGAACGTGTCGTTGCCTGCCAACAAGTTTTGTATGATAGCTTCCTGATTTCCTTTAAACGTGTCAAATCCGAAGTACTTCTTCAGCTGGTCTGTCAAATTAATCTTCTTCCCTGCCATGATTCATTAGGTTGTTTTTTGAGTGATTGTTTAACATCTCGGTTAGCTGCTCTTTTCATTAAGAACTCTAACAAAGTTATAAACAACTTCTTAATTTTCAAGCATAATCCAATGAATATTTTTCAATAAAAAACAAAAAAGTCGGTTCAAAGCACCTTTACCTTCTGATTTTAAGCAGTTTGCAATCTTGCAATGTTTGCTTTTTCAAGTTGGTGTTTTGCATAATCCAGCTTCACAACAAAGCTATCTTTGTGTTCTGAAGGGATTTCGAACATAGCATCCATCATAATGGTCTCCACAATGGAGCGCAATCCACGAGCACCCAACTTATATTCCACAGCTTTGTCTACGATGTATTCAAAGACAGTGTCCTCAAACGTCAGCTCCACGCCGTCCATCTCAAACAGTTTAACGTACTGCTTGATAATGGAGTTTTTGGGTTCTGTGAGGATGGCACGCAGGGCATCGCGATCCAAAGGATTCAGGTAAGTCAGCACCGGCAGACGACCAATAATTTCAGGTATCAATCCGAATGACTTCAAATCCTGCGGGGCGATATACTGCATCATATTGTTTTTATCAATCACCGCAGTGTTGCGCACCGCACTATAACCTACCACATGAGTATTCAGACGCTGAGCTATTTTTTTCTCAATGCCATCAAATGCACCTCCACAAATGAAAAGAATATTCTTCGTGTTCACTGGGATCATCTTTTGGTCCGGATGCTTACGTCCACCTTGGGGTGGCACGTTCACCACGGAGCCTTCCAGTAATTTCAGCAAACCTTGCTGCACCCCTTCTCCACTCACATCACGAGTGATAGAAGGATTATCCCCCTTGCGGGCAATCTTATCAATTTCGTCAATGAACACAATGCCTTGTTCGGCTTCGGGCACATTGTAGTCCGCCACCTGGAGCAGGCGGGTCAGAATACTTTCAATATCCTCGCCTACGTAACCCGCTTCGGTGAGCACCGTAGCATCTACAATAGTAAAAGGTACATGAAGCAACTTGGCAATGGTACGTGCCAGCAAGGTCTTTCCCGTTCCAGTACTACCTACCATAATGATGTTCGATTTTTCAATTTCCACATCATCACCGCCATCCCTTTGCAACAAACGCTTGTAGTGGTTATACACCGATACAGAAAGAAAACGTTTGGCATCGTTTTGTCCAATGACATATTGGTCAAGAAATTCTTTAATTTCTAAAGGTTTCGGAAGTTCTTTCAAGTTCAGCTTCGTTGCGCCACCATTCCTTTTTGCTCCGCCCAGTGCCTCCTGAGTAATCTCGTAGGCCTGGGTGGCACAACTATCGCAAATGTAACCGTTCATCCCCGTGATAAGGAATCCGACTTCATCTTCGAAACGTCCGCAAAAGCTACACTTGTTTTTGTTTCTTTTTGAGTCTGCCATATTTATTTTTTAATCAACACTTCATCTACCATACCGTAATCTTTGGCTTCCTGTGCAGTCATCCAGTAGTCACGGTCAGAGTCCGCCCACACTTTCTCGAAAGGTGTATGCGAGTGGTCAGCAATGATAGTATACAGTTCTTTCTTCAACTTCTGGATTTCACGTGCTGTGATTTCAATATCCGAAGCCTGTCCTTGCGCACCACCCATCGGCTGATGAATCATTACACGGGAGTGAGTCAAAGCCGAACGCTTGCCCTCGGCCCCTGCCACCAGCAATACAGCAGCCATACTTGCCGCCATACCAGTACAGATGGTGGCTACATCGCTCGTAATGAACTGCATCGTATCATAAATACCCAATCCGGCATATACGGAACCACCAGGTGAATTAATATAAATAGAGATATCCTTACCCGGATCTACAGAATCCAGATAAAGTAACTGTGCCTGCAAAGTATTGGCGGTGTAATCGTCCACCTGAGTACCGAGGAAGATGATGCGGTCCATCATCAAACGGGAAAAAACATCCAACTGAGTTACATTAAGCTGACGTTCTTCCAGGATATAAGGATTCAAATACCCGGCTTGTGACTTAATCACATCATCCAGCACCAAGCTATTCATACCTAAATGCTTGGTAGCGTATTTTCTGAAATCATCCATATTATTTTTATTTTAGGTTTAGTAAATTGAGATGCAAAGAAACAAAAAAGAACACAGAGACACAAAAAAACACAGAGTTATAATGTATAAAACTCTGTGTTTCTTAATGATTTTAAACTGTTTTCAGAATAAAAAAGCTTATTCAAACATCTTGTTGAATTCTTCAGCAGAAATTGTTTTGTTATTCAGCTTCACCTGGGACTTCAAAGCAGAGGCCAGTTTGGCTTCAACAACGCGGTTCACCAGACCTTCTACGCTTTCTTTCTTCTTCAGCATTTCTTTTGAGTAGTTTTCCAGGAGCTCTTCAGGAACGTTCATCATACCATATTGCGCAAACTGTGCACGGGTAGCTTCCTTAGCCATGTTGACTACGTCTTCCTGTTCAACCTTAATATCATTAGCCTTCACCAACTGCTCCTTAATCAAGTGCCAAGTCAGTTCTTCTATGCTCTTATCATAGTTGTCATCAACGAATTTCTCGTCTTTATCCTGGTTGTTCATACGCATGATGCGTTTCAGTAATGCATCCGGGAATTCCAGTTTGCCCACCTTTTCCATCAGCATCTTGCGAGCATCAATCAAGAATTTATAATCAGTATCAGCCACAAATTGGTTAGCAATTACCTCTTTAATCTTAGCACGGAATTCCTCTTCAGTGCTCACAACACCTTCACCACACACCTGGTCGAAGAGTTCCTGAGTCAATTCACCTTCTACGTGACGTGTAATTTCTTCCACTTGATAGCTGAAATTAGATTTCATTTCAGCAGCAACTTCCTTATCAATCTTCAAGAGAGAAGACAGTTCGGCAGCGTTGCCGTCCCATGCAGTGTGAGGATTGAATACAAGCACATCGTTAACTTTAGCATTTGCAAAAATAGCCTTTTGCTCGTCGTTCTTCATGTAAGCCGGCATCATGACAGCACCTTCCACCTGGATACCACCTTCTTTAGTGTTACCATTTTCGTCCAACTCAGCAAGCAGACCTTTCAGCATATCATTATCTTCGTAAACATCTACTTGCTCATACTTACCGCTACGCTGTGTGTAAGCTTTCACCTGATTGTTTACCATATCTTCGGTAACATCAATCAAGTAGTAGTCTACTGTATCTTTAGCGTCCACTTCAGCCTTAAATTCCGGAGCCAGAGCAATATCGAACAAGAATTCGAATTCTTCCATGGTGTCGAAATCAATATCCTGTTGTTTATCCTCATTTGGCAACGGTTCACCGAGAATAGCCACATTATTATCTTGAATATACTTATATACAGCTTCTGAAAGCGCCTTGTTCACTTCTTCCGCGATAACAGATTTACCATACATTTTCTTCACCAGGCTCATTGGCACCATACCCTTACGAAAGCCCGGAATCTGAGCTTTCTGACGAAGGCTTTTCAATGATTTTTCAACTTTTTCCTGATAATCAGCTTTCTCAAGCTTTACAGTAAGCAGAGCGCTTACTTTGTCAATGTTTTGTAATGAAACGTTCATTCTGACAATTATTTATTTGATTTATACTTTATTCCAATCTCAAATGAGGGTGCAAAATTAGCGTTATTCTTTCAATTATCAAAAAAACATTGCTGAATTATTTCTTTATAACAGTAAGGGAAGGTTGCTTATACTAAACTAGTCATTGCATTATTAAAAGAAAGTGTTACCAACATGGGGGTGTTGGTAAGCATATTGTTTAAAGCAAATGGTACTATTACTATAAGAGACGTTCGACAAATAGTTAGCATATAAGATGTTTGTACGTATATCCGCAAAGAAAAAGCAAAAAAAGAAGTAACGGAACATTGTTTTTCCGAAATTATTATGTTTCTTTGTTGCGGAATGGTTTATGTTCCAAGAGAGTTTTATTCATTTATTTATTTTACATTTTCAGTATGAACATTTACGTAGGAAACCTTAACTACAAAGTTAGGGAATCAGACCTGCAAAAGGTCATGGAAGATTACGGTACTGTAACCGAAGTCAAATTTATTAAGGATCGCGAAACCGGCCGTTTCAGAGGCATTGCATTCGTAGAAATGGAAGACGCAGCTGCCGCAGCTAAAGCGATTGAAGAGCTTGACGGTGCAGAGTACTTTGGCCGTAACATGGTAGTGAAAGAAGCAAGACCTCCGAAATACTAAATATATAAGGAGAAAAAACAAAACCGCCTGTTTCTTGAAGAAGAGACAGGCGGTCATTGTTTTTAGTGATAAGTGGTTAGTGATAAGTGATTAACTCAACCTGCCATTTATTAATCACTTATCACTATTTCATAAAGTCCTTGCGACGAAGCACGAAACTATTACTCAAATACTTCTCACGTACAATCTTATTTTCCGACAGTTCCTCCGGTGTTCCTTGAAACAAGATTTTCCCCTCAAACAACAAGTAAGCACGGTCCGTGATACTCAGCGTTTCCTGCACGTTGTGGTCGGTAATCAGAATACCTATATTCTTATCTTTCAGTTTCCACACAATTTGCTGAATATCTTCCACTGCAATCGGGTCAACTCCGGCAAAAGGCTCATCAAGCATGATGAATTTAGGGTCGATGGCAAGGCAACGGGCAATCTCCGTACGGCGGCGCTCACCACCCGAAAGTTGATTACCTTTATTCTTACGCACTTTCTGCAAACGGAATTCAGCAATCAGGTTCTCCAACTTCTCCTTCTGATATTCCAAAGGTTTATCTGTCATTTCCAGTACAGAAGCTATGTTATCTTCCACGCTCATCTGCCGAAACACGGATGCTTCCTGTGCCAGGTAGCCGATACCAGTCTGCGCACGTTTGTACACCGGATACTTCGTAATATCCAGATCATCCAGAAAGATACGTCCTTCATTCGGCGTAATCAACCCTACGGTCATATAGAACGAAGTCGTCTTACCGGCACCATTCGGTCCCAGCAAACCTACAATTTCTCCTTGCTTCACATCTATGGAGACGTGGCTCACCACCGTACGTTTACCGTACTTTTTCACCAGGTCTTCAGTACGAAGCACCATTTTGCTTTCTTCCATATCCTTTTCAGTTACAAGCTACAAAAGCTACGAGCAACAAGTAGACCTACCACACAACTTTCTTTTTACTTGTAGCTTGTAGCCTGCAGCTCACACATTTTGCCGCAAATGTAGCAATTATCAGCAGAAAATGGGGTATATTTGCACACAAAATAGTTAAGAGTCATGATAAAAGCACTTAAAACTGTCGGAAGATACATCATGTTGATGGGGCGCACTTTTGCCCGTCCGGAGCGTATGCGTATGTTCTTCCGCCAATATCTCAATGAGATGGGGCAACTCGGCGTGAACTCTATCGGTATCGTATTGCTGATATCGTTCTTCATCGGCGCCGTTATTACCATACAGATTAAACTGAACATCGAAAGCCCATTCATGCCGCGCTGGACGGTGGGGTACGTAACACGTGAAATCATGTTGCTGGAATTCTCTTCCTCCATCATGTGTTTGATATTAGCAGGAAAAGTGGGTTCTAATATTGCTTCTGAACTGGGAACCATGCGGGTGACGCAACAGATTGACGCCCTCGAAATCATGGGTGTCAATTCCGCTAACTATCTGATACTTCCCAAGATTTTCGCTATGGTTACCACCATTCCGTTCCTTGTGACGTTCAGCATCTTTGCCGGTATCATCGGAGCGTTCGCCACGTGCTGGTTTGGCGGCATCATGTCGGCTGTAGACCTGGAATACGGTTTGCAATACATGTTTGTGGAATGGTTCATCTGGTGTGGCATCATCAAGTCATTGTTCTTCGCATTCATCATCGCCAGTGTATCAGCCTTCTTCGGCTATACCGTCGAGGGCGGTTCTATAGAGGTAGGCAAGGCCTCTACAGATTCTGTGGTATGCAGTAGCGTACTAATCTTGTTTGCCGACTTAATATTAACTAAACTCTTAATGGGATGATTGAACTGAAAGGACTTTGGAAATCATTCGAAGGACGTGATGTCCTGAAAGACATCAACGCCACCTTCGAGAATGGAAAGACTAATCTCATCATCGGACAAAGTGGTTCGGGAAAGACAGTATTAATGAAATGCATTGTTGGTTTGCTGACGCCGGAACGGGGTGAATTGCTATACGACAACCGTAATTTCCTTGCCATGGGCAAGAAGGAAAAGAAAGCCTTGCGCCGGGAGATGGGAATGATTTTCCAGAGCGCAGCTTTATTCGATTCCATGACTGTTTTGGACAACGTTATGTTTCCACTAAATATGTTCAGCAACGATACTTTTCGTGAGCGCACCCGTCGTGCCATGTTTTGTCTGGACCGCGTGAACTTGAGTGAGGCGAAAGACAAGTTTCCGGGTGAAATCAGCGGTGGTATGCAAAAGCGCGTCGCCATTGCCCGCGCCATTGCCTTGAATCCGCAGTATTTATTTTGTGACGAACCAAACTCGGGATTAGACCCCAAAACATCGCTCGTCATTGACGAACTGATACATGACATCACCCTCGAGTACAACATGACGACCCTCATCAATACCCACGACATGAACTCTGTAATGGGTATCGGTGAAAAGATTATCTATATCTACGATGGATATAAAGAATGGGAAGGCAGTAAAGACGACATCTTCACTTCCAGTAACAAGAAGTTGAATGATTTCATTTTCGCATCCGACCTCTTCCGCAAGGTAAAGGAAGTGGAAGTGCAAAATATCGAAGGATAAGTCGCCACAATTTCGACTACCATCATATAGAAAGAGAGCGTCCGGAATAAATCCCGGACGCTCTTTTCCTCATAAAACCAGTTAATAGAATTGATATATATCTTCACGATATACTTTGATTGTCCCTACATCTTCATGAGAAAACATGAAGAACAATTTCAATTACGGGAGCAAAGATAACCAAAAGAAGCTAATAAAAAATCACGGGAAACCGTTACTTTTTGAATTATCCGTAACTCAATCCAGCTTTATCCATCCTTGAGCAATAGCCTTGACCACCATATCTATTGCATTTTTCGCTCCAAACTTACTAATAAGCCTCTTGCGAAATGTTTCTACAGTATTTTCTGATATTTTTAATAATCCGGCAATCTCATGGGTGTTCAGGCCTTTGGACACAGCTTCCAAGACATCACGCTCACGTCGTGTTGGAGCATTCTTGCCCTGCAAACCTGCCGGCACCGAATTTAATTTCCGAGAAACAGAAGCAAACCGGGAACAAGTATATGTTCCTCCCTTCAGCACACTACGAATAGCAGCTGCCAGTTCCGTAGAAGCCGAAGCTTTCAAAATGACTGCATTTGCTCCACACTGCACCAATCGGTTCACCATCCATATCTCCTCATGCATCGTATTAACAACAATCCGCGCCTGCTCATTCAACTCACGGATTTTTGCTATCAACTCAAAGCCAGACATATCAGGGATACTGACATCCAGAATATACGCATCATAATTACGCTTTTCAATCAATTCCGCAGCCCTCTTTCCGGACATCACTGCATCTGCCACGATAGCTTCCGACATCTTATTTACAACCCTGCAGATACCTTCTAAAATCAGGCTATGGTCATCTACTACCAATAGTTCAGCTTTCACATTTTTTTCCATTGCTCGATTAGATTAATACATCTATCTTCAGCCGGGTTCCTTCGCCCGGAGCAGAAGTCAATTCCACTTTAGCGCTAATAGTCTCAGCCCGCTGCCTGATGGTTCGCAAGCCGATACCTTTGTTTTTCCCGGCTACATCAAATCCCCTTCCATCGTCTGCAATAAGTATGGAAAGGTTATTGTTGTCCAACGCCAACTCCACCCGTATACAGGCTGAACCTGCATATTTCACTGCATTGTTCACCGCTTCCTGAACAATGCGATAACATTCGAAACCAACGCATTTAGGCACGATATTCCAATCAACATTTTCTGTGGAATGATATTCTACATGTATATTCTCAGGTAAAGACAGATGCAATACATAGTCTGCCAGCATCTCGTCAAGTGTGGCGTACTGAAAGGCAGGCGGCATCAGTTCATGCGAAAGAGTCCTTAGCCTTTCCCGCATATTACTCAACAGTTCCAACTGCTCATTCAACTCCAAACTTTCTTTATTGGAAATAGCACGGATATTCATTTCAAGTGCAAGCAGGTTGTTACATACATCATCATGCAATTCAGTTGCCATACGTTCACGCTCACTCTCCAATCCATCAATATATTTTCTTGTGAGGTGCAGAGCAATCTTTGCCCTCTGCCGCTGGCGGGCATAAAATGAACCCAATAATAAAATCACCAATAATGAAATCAACGAACCTACGACGATGCGGTGTCTCAACATGTACGTTTCCTGTTCCAACTGTTCCAGATCCTTACTACCCGTAGCCAATTGTTGAATAGCACCTGCATATAGGAGTAATAAATCAGCCTCTTCCTTTGTCTGACAAAGATATTTACAGGCATTGACATAACCATTCAGGCTTTTACTTAGATCTGCTTGTTGCTGCAGGGTATGCAAACCCGACTCACCCTTTGCCCATAGCGCACCTATGGAAAAGAGCAAGAGGCATCCTGATAACCAGCTCTGACGTTTCATCTAATCCTTTTTTCTGTTGTCATACAAAAATAAATATTATATCCATATAAACCTACTTATTATTTACATTTCCTTGCCTAAAAGCAAAAAAACCACCTGATTTATTGTCAAATCAGATGGTTTTATATCATTTTTCTATATTCAGAATATTCTATTTCTGACGGATATAAATATTTATCGGAGTTCCCGTCAAATTCCACTTTTCACGCATTTTGTTTTCCAGGAAACGTTTATACGGTTCCTTCACATACTGCGGCAGATTAGCGAAATACACGAAAGAGGGTACTCGCGTGTTGGGCAACTGCGTGATATATTTAATCTTGATATACTTACCCTTAATTGCAGGAGGCGGATATGCTTCAATCAACGGAAGCATTTCTTCGTTCAAGCGAGCGGTAGGAATACGCATCATACGATTATCATACACTGCACGCGCTTCTTCCAGTACTTTCAGGATACGTTGTTTAGTCAAAGCCGAACCAAAGATGATAGGAAAATCAACGAACGGAGCAAAACGATTACGGATAGCATCTTCGAAAGTTTTCATCACTTTCACTGTTTTATCCTGCACCAAGTCCCATTTATTCACTACCACCACTAAACCTTTGGAATTCTTCTGTATCAGGGAGAATATATTCAAGTCCTGACTCTCAACACCACGTGTAGCATCCAGCATAAGGATACATACATCCGCATTCTCAATGGAACGGATAGAGCGGATTACAGAATAATATTCCAAATCTTCATTTACCTTGCTTTTCTTACGGATACCGGCAGTGTCCACCAGATAGAAATCAAATCCAAACTTGTTATAGCGGGTATAGATAGAGTCACGCGTCGTACCGGCAATTTCCGTCACGATGTTACGGTCTTCACCGATAAAAGCATTCACAATGGAAGACTTACCTGCATTAGGACGTCCCACCACTGCAAAACGGGGAATATCCTCATCCAATATTTCATCAGTATCTTTCTTAAATGTACCTACAATCAGGTCCATCATATCACCTGTTCCACTACCCGTCATAGCCGAGATGCAATAAGGGTCACCCAATCCCAACTTATAAAATTCGGGAGCATTGTATTGCAGCTCTCCGTTATCGGTCTTATTGGCAATCAGCAGCACTGGTTTCTGAGTGCGCCGCAAAATAGTTGCCACTTGCATATCAAGGTCAGTCACCCCGTTCATTACATCCACTACAAACAAAATTACGTCTGCTTCTTCCACAGCCATCAATACCTGCTTGCGTATCTCTTCTTCAAAAATATCGTCAGAGTTTACCACCCATCCGCCGGTATCTACCACGGAGAATTCTTTCCCCAACCATTCGGATTTGCCGTACTGGCGGTCGCGTGTTGTTCCTGCTTCCTCGTTCACAATCGCCTGACGTGTCTTAGTCAAGCGGTTAAATAAAGTGGACTTTCCCACATTGGGACGTCCTACGATTGCAACTAAATTTCCCATAGTTCACTCTCATTGTTTTTTGCGACTGTCACAGTCGTATGAATACTCTAATCCTGTTGATAACCGAAATTGCGCAACTCCTTGTCCGAACTGCGCCAGTCCTTATCCACTTTCACAAACGTCTCCAGGAAAATCGTTTTCCCAAAGAATCTTTCTAATTCCCGGCGTGCCTCAGTAGCCACCTTCTTCAGTGCTTTCCCCTGCTTGCCGATAATTATTCCTTTCTGCGAATCACGCTCCACATAAATCACAGCGTTGATATGTATTTTTTTCGCATCTTCCTTAAATTGTTCTACCACTACCTCTACCGAGTAGGGTATCTCCTTGTCATAATACAACAAGATTTTCTCCCGGATAATCTCGTTCACGAAGAAACGTGCCGGTTTGTCCGTCCACTGGTCTTTGCCAAAGTAAGGCGGTGAGTCGGGCAGCAATTCCTTCACCCGCTTCATCACGTAATCCACATTAAACTTAGTAGTTGCAGAAATCGGAATGATCTCCGCATTAGGCAACAACTCTTTCCACGCTTCCACGAGCTCCACCAGTTTCTCTTGATTTGACAGGTCAATTTTATTAATAAGCAGCAAAACAGGAATTTCCATGGCTGCTACCTTCTCTACAAACTCATTATGCTTATCGGGCGTCTCAACCACATCTGTCACATATAACAAAACATCCGCATCCGTCAGTGCCGAAGTAGAAAAATTCAGCATAGACTCCTGCAACTTATACTGCGGCTTCAGTACTCCCGGAGTATCCGAAAACACAATCTGCATATCATCCGTGTTATAGATACCCATAATACGATGACGGGTTGTTTGCGCCTTAAAAGTAGCAATTGAAATCCGTTCACCCACTAAGGTGTTCATCAATGTAGATTTACCTACGTTCGGATTTCCCACGATGTTTACAAAACCAGCTTTATGCATTACATTCCTGTATTTTAGTTGAGACAAAAAAACGCATCGAAAATAGGATGCGTTTTTTTCTTATTTGTCAGCGTAACGTTCGTTACTGTTTTTTTCCATCATATCCCCACTTCACGTAAACGGCTCCCCAGGTAAACCCTGCACCGAATGCCGTAAAGATCAGGTTATCGCCTTTCTTCAGTTTATCCTCAAAATCCCACAGACAAAGCGGAAGTGTACCGGCACTCGTATTACCATAATGCTCGATGTTAACCATTACTTTTTCACGGGGAACTTCCAGGCGGTGAGCTACTGCATCAATGATACGCAAGTTTGCCTGATGAGGAATAATCCAGTCGATATTATCTTTATCCAAGTGATTTCTTTCTGCAATGGCAACGCAAGCATCCGACATGTTCGATACAGCATATTTAAATACCGTCCGACCTTCCTGATAAAGAAAGTGCATATGGTTATCCACCGTAAAATAGGAAGGAGGACATACAGAACCACCCGCTTTCATGTGCAAGAAAGGCAATCCCTTACCATCCGTTCTCAGAATAGCATCCATCACGCCAAAGTCTTCCGTAGTGGGTTCCATCATAACCGCAGCCGCACCATCACCAAAAATCGGACAAGTGGCACGTTCAGTATAATCTACCATAGACGACATTTTATCAGCGCCCACTAAGATAATCTTCTTATATCTCCCCGAGCGGATAAAGTTAGCTCCTGTTTCCAACAGATACAAAAAGCCACTACAAGCGGCCTGTAAGTCAAAAGCAAAAGCATGTTTTAATCCGAGCTTATCACACAAGATGGAAGCTGTTGAAGGGAAATGATAATCAGGAGTAGTGGTAGCGACAACTATCAGATCGATATCATCAGGATTGGAACCTGTACGCTGCATTAACTGCTTGACGGCTTTGCGAGCCATGTACGAAGTACCCAGTCCCTCTTCGTTCAGGATATGTCTTTCCTTTACTCCGATACGGGTCATAATCCATTCATCATTGGTATCTACCATTCTTGATATCTCGTCATTCGTCAAGATATAATCGGGTACATATCCACCGACTCCTGTAATTACTGCATTTATTTTTTCCATTAATCCTGCTTAAGTTAATAAATACCTAAACAACGGTAGTCTAAAAAGGTTTGTGCTTACAAATCTTTTTAGACACCCGGTATTCAAGTATATTCTTTATCAGGCTGCAAATTAAACAGCAGCTTCTTTCTCAATAGCAAGCTTGCCTCTGTAGTATCCGCAAGCACCACACACAGTGTGATATACATGCCATTCGCCACAGTTCGGGCAAATAGCCAATGTAGGAGCTACTGCCTTATCATGAGTTCTTCTCTTTGCAGTTCTTGTTTTAGACTGTCTTCTCTTAGGATGTGCCATTTTTTTTAATCTTTAATTGTTATCTAATATTTTCTTCAATTCATTCCAACGCGGATCAATCTGCGTTTCTTCCGCATCACCACCATCCGGCAGTACATCTTCACCTTCGATGAAGATATCGTCTTCCGCATCTTCTTCGTCCGCTTTCGTCCGCAGATGTTTGTGCAACTTGCTGCTCACTGCCTTGTTACACATTCCGGGAGCATGCACATGCTTCATCGGAATAGCCAACGCAATAAACTCATACATGAACCATGCGACATTGATTTCCCCTTCTTCCTCAGGAATCACAATGAGGTTGTCACCTTCTTCAGCATACTCATGGCCAAACTTCACCATCAGCTTATCAGTAGAACTGACCGGTTGTTCCATATCGTCCAGACAACGGTCACAAGGTACCCATACCATACCATCCGTCTGGAAATTCAATTCGAAAGCACGAGATGTTTTCTTTACAACCAGTGTAACATTTACTTTGCCCTTCTGTACTTCCGGACCATCAATGTTAGCAAAGAAAAGGTTATCCAGCACAAACTCATACTTACAAGAGTCTGTCTGCATGCCTTTCAAATCAATTTTGTATTTATCAAACTTTCCCAAAGCTTCTTTTATTTATTCGGGCGACAAAGATACAAATAATTATCCTCATAATGTAGAAATTAGCGACGAAATATTCATTTTTTAAGCTCTATTCTGAATATCGTCCCCTTATTAATCTCCGATTGCTTCACAAAAATGCGTCCCGAATGATACTCCACCACAATCCGGCGTGCCAATGAGAGTCCCAATCCCCATCCTCTTTTTTTAGTAGTATATCCGGGAGCAAACACTGTTTCAAAATTTCGTTTGTCAATTCCCTTTCCCGTATCTGCCACATCTATATACCAATATCTTGACGTTTCCTGTACTGAAATGACCAGTATACCCACTCCATCCATTGCATCAATAGCATTCTTACAGAGATTCTCTATCACCCATTCAAACAAAGCTACATTCAGTCGTAAGAGCGGAAGCATATCAGGCAGATGGGTTGTAATCTTCACTTTATCCGAAGTGCGATGGGCGATGTAGTCCGTTACACGATCCAATAGTGCTTTCAGGTCTGCCTCTTCCAATTCAGGTATAGAACCTATTTTAGAAAAGCGGTTGGCAATCATTTGCAAGCGTTCCACATCTTCCGCCATGGCAGGAATCAAGTCATCCTGCGGATATTGCGTCCTCAATAATTCCGTCCATGCCATGAGTGAGGAAATAGGTGTCCCCAGTTGGTGGGCAGTTTCTTTTGAAAGTCCTACCCATACTTTATTTTGCTCCGCTTTCTTGGAACTCAATAAAGCGAAGATGGCAATTAGCACAAAGATAAGCACCACTGTCAATTGCACATAAGGATAGACGGCCAGACGGGTAAGCATCAAGGAAGGGCCATAATATACACGCAAATAATCACCATCACCGTTCAGGTTGATACGGATACAATGTCCTTCACGATTAAAATGATTCAGCTTCTCTTTCAGAGCGTCTATCGTATCAGACGAGGATAATTCTATATTCCTGTATGTTTGTACATCTCCATTCTGATCGGCTACAATCACCGGAATAGTATGATTGGCATTCAAAACTTTCAGCACCATCGTCAGGTCAGTATTCCCATCAGCAGTTTGCAAATTCTTCATCGCTTCCGCCCATACTTCCATACGCACCCGTTCTTCAGCAGATAAATCGCTAATCAAAGAATGGGAAACGTAAAGAGAGGCAATAGCTATCACGATGGCAGCCAGTACCAACCAGAATTTTATCGGACGGATTTGTTTTGTGAAATGCATTATATATAAATAAGGTGTAAACTTACTGTATATAAACGGAAAATACAAGAAAATATTATGGCTGTAAATACAAAAAGCCCCCACATCAATTGATATGGAGGCTTCTCTCTAAAACGGCGACTACCTACT
>NZ_CAJLKP010000078.1 GCF_905207245.1 uncultured Bacteroides sp.
TTAGAAATTAAGTTCGTTTTCATAATCGTTATTTTTTTATTGTTATTACTTCTTGGTTTTTGAAGGGAAATCTTCGTCAACCGCCTTCGACAATATATAGTCAATTGCCGTGCCAAAATAATAAAGCATTGATTATCACCGCATATTCAATTTCAGAGAGTGTTCATAAACGGACAAGTGTCCGCACAAAAGCGAACAGAACAAGAATAAAAAGCGCAAGAAGAGCAGGATAAAACAAATTAGTTACATTTGCAAACTCAATACCTTAGAATATGCAACCGGACTTAAAGGAAATCGTAGAACAATATGGCGTCATGGTATCTTCCATAGCACACCGCATGATACAAAACAAGGAAATCGCTAAAGAAGCGGCTCAGGAAGTCTGGTACGAAATCATCAAAAGCATAGACTCGTTCAACGGGGAATCCGGGTTATCGACATGGATATACACCCTATGCAAACGCACCATACTGCGATATGCCCGGAACGAAAGAATAGCCACAATGAATGAGTTGAGAGAATTTCGCGAACTTCCTGCCATTGATTATAACGGGCAGGACCGGGACGAACAGGAATGGATAAAAGCATGCTGCGACTGGTGTCTGACAGCCCAGAACCATTGCCTGACGAACGATGCCCGGCTGATATTCATATTCAAAATAAACCTCAACCTGCCGTACAAGCAAATCAGTGAAATCATGGGCATAACGGAAGAGAGCGTCCGTCAGATTTCCTCCCGTTCCATCCGCAAGATTACTCACTTCATGAATGACACCTGTCCGCTATACAACCCGCAGGGGACCTGCAAATGCCGGATATGCAAGCAAGTCACCTCGCTCAATCTGGAGAAAGAATATACCGCCATCAAGAAAATTATCCGCCTCGTCGACGTTTACCAACGGCTCGAAAAGGAACTTCCAAGAAAGAACTACTGGGAAAAATTTATTCCCTGAGCTGTCACAGAATGGAAAGCTTGCTCACTAACTACTATGTATAACTTAAATAAACTAATTATGAGCAAGATTGATTTTTTAAAAGAACAGATTATTGAATCGCGGAATTTTGTGAATCGTTTAGTATCGGAACTTCCGGAAAACCAGTGGTACACCATCCCCGAAGGCACTGACTCCAACTTCGCATGGCAAATCGGACATCTGATTATCAGTCAGAACTTTCATGCCATTACCTGCATCACCGGGAGGAATGAAGCCGTCAGCAAACTTATTCCGATGGTCGATTACGTAAAGGTTTTCAATGGAATGGGTACATTGCACCGCTCCGCCGAAAAGGATTTAATTCCTGTGGCAGAGCTAAAAAAACAACTGGACGCTGTTCATGAGATATGTATCAGTAACCTGTCCCGCCTGGACGACCGTATTTTATCAGAAGATTTAGAGCCTATTCCCTTCAAACATCCGGTTGCCAATAATAAGTATGAAGCCCTTGCCTGGTGCTTCAAGCATGAAATGTGGCACAGTGCCGAGATGGAAGCGATAAAACGGGCATTGGGGCATCCTATCAAATGGATGTAATGGCATCAGCCTCAAGAGCCAGTTTTTCTTTTGGATAAATCAATAGAATACCTGAAAGGAAACTGTTGTACACTGGGGTTACGGAGACTTTTGACATCCTCTTGAAAGTAAAAAAAGAAAGCTTTATAGGAAAAATAAAAGAGTAAGAAGCTTTTTAATTCAAGAATTTACTATATTTGTGCTGCTGTTAATCGGCAAGAGGTATCCCTTCTGTTCTTTGAAATAAAATATCGAAGCGTTCAGCTTTTTTGCGTTCTAGAAAACTACCAATTTTCGTTGTGCCTTTGGCATAACATACAACACGTGAAAAATGACTGAACGCCTGCGTCTCTATAGGCGTGGGCGTTCCTTTCATTTGTGTTGTTGGGATTGGTAGTTCCTTCTAGAACATTTGAAAGTGTGACGTTCCACGCTTTTTTTGTATCCTTTTGGCAGCAAATTAGCATCAATATATAAAAAATAAAATACTCAAAGGTGAGTCAAATCGGGCCATGTGGAAGCCGGACGGCCGAAAAGTCGCAAACGCAACGCAATTGCATTGCTACTCACCTTTGACTATTTAAATTAGACCTGAAAACTTCAGCTCTGGTATACCTGCAAGCAAGGTAGACGGGAGGATGTGTTTTTACAGACACATCCTCCTTCTTCTGAGTCCCAGGACAAATAAAACATCTCCGCAAAATTGGTATAACAAATCTGTATACAATACTGCAATTCAAATCCCCATATATTTGCAACAAACCAAACAAACTATATAAGTATGAAGAACTTGGTATCTATTTGCACGGATTTGAATTAGTTGACGAGGAGACGAGTTAACAAGGGAACGAGGCTGTCTTTTTACTTTAAAAGTTATACAGCAGTTCTTCCAACGTAACACCACTATCCGCCCCCATCTTCTCCATACGGATACGTTTCAGACGTTTCTTCACAGAATCCCGCTCCAAATGCATCACCTGCGCCATGCCCGACTGGGATAATTGCATTTTCACCATACAACAATAACGCAAATCATCTTTATTCAGACTCGGATAGGTCTGTTGCAGGCGTTTCGTGAAGTTATTGAAGATGATGTCGGCATTCTGCACAATATCGTCCCAGTCTTCATCGGAAAGAATCACATTTCCCCCTCTTTCAATTTCCTGCACCACCTTCTGGCTGAGTCTCCTGAAAAAAGTTTCTTTCAGCTTAGCTTCCTTCTGCTCCAGCTCCACCATACGCCGGAGATTTTCGGAAGTAATTTCACGTTGCTGCGCCAATTCTTTTTCCTTTTTTACAAGCTGATGCTGCTGCGCCATCAGACGGTTACGGTTACGGCGATAGATGAGATATACCGCACTTGCCACCCAAACCAGCAACAGAGAGATTGTGGTCATCCAATACACATTACGCTGCCTTTCCGCAGCCCGGGTGCGCCAATACAGGTTTTCCACCGAGAGCTGTTCGTGTTTGTAAAGCTCTTGCAATGCAATGGCTTCCTCAGTATGACGATACTTGCGTATGGTATCGGACAACTCAATGAAGCGTTGTAGCATAGGATAGGCATCCGAAGCACGGCCCATCTTATGATATATTCTCGCCATATTATTATAGGCATCGGCCACCGAAGAAGGATTTGGACTGGAGATAACTTTCTGAAAATAGTGATATGCCGAATCATATTGTCCCAGTTTCCCAAACAACTCCAACTTTACCCCATAGAGCGAAAGAATTCTCACAGTATCCTTAGCCGAACGAAGAGCTATTGATTTATTTATATAATCCAGTGCTTTGGCAGGCTCTCCTCGCTGGGAATAGATACTACCCAAATTTGTATAGATGAAAGGAAGCTGCTGAGGAACAGAATCGGCTAAAGCCGCCTCATAGGCCGCCTGAGCATAATAAAGGGCGCTATCCAATTGATTCAGAAACAAATATCCGGTAGAAATATCGCACAAGGCCATATTCTTATAGAATATATTTCCCAGATCCAAAGCCGCCTTCAAGGCTTCTTTGGAATAACGTACCTTGCCGGAATATTCTTCCTGATTCAGGCAGACAACTCCCAACCAAGTATTCACCCGGTAGAGCTGCTCATGATTACCACTATTTTGCAGGAAAAGCAGAGCCTTCAGAAAAGACTGCATGGCATCGCTCATCCGGTTAAGCCGTCTGTCCAGATGTGCTTTGCAGTAAAGGGCCCGTTCGGCATAAAGAGAATCGCCCGATTGGCTGAAATATTTAATTGCAGGTAGCAGCAGGGTATCTGTAGCCGCATTCAACTGTTGCTTCCTGTGAACAGCCTCGGACATCAGCAAGGCATAAAGTGCATAATCGCGCTTCGATAAGTTATGCAACGGTTCTTTAATCTCATTCATCACTACTATGGCACTGTCTGTCTCCTTTTCTGCCATCAGCTTCTCCGCCAAGGCCACGCGATTATCAGGGCCACAAGAAGCCAACATACCGCCCCACAGAATTATTCCTATCAAACTCTTCAATCTCATCTTCAATATCGTGTTATTCGTACGAATCCATCATCACTTCTCCAGTCTCTCCGTGAATCAATATCACTCTGACCATATCCTGCTGAATGGAATCGCGTATATCAATCTCCCACACCGGAATGTCTTTTTGTCCGTCTATATACTGATTTACACTGACGTGGGTGGTATCTGATAAATTAATATTCCGGAGTCGGGCAAAGATATAAATATCTCTCCATGTATACTTAAAAGCTTTTTCACTTTTTTCGTGCAAACAAGAGTCAGACGCCTGTGCCTGTTCATCTTCAAGAAAACGAACTTCTACTTTTTCCGAGACTTTGGTTGCAGTCACCAAGTTAATCTTCCGTATTATGCCCCAGCCCAGCCAGCCGTCTTCCAACTCTATTTTGAGATAGACACCCCGTTCACCACTGAGCCGATATGTCTGGTCAATGGGCAAGTAGATGCGAGTATAACGGTCACCTTGTATAAATATCTCCCCGTAAAAAAATGTATTCAGTAACCATGCAGCAGAACGGGGATTGTGACTCTTACGCGTCCTGTCATGGGGAGCGATATTGACAATAATATACTCACGGGTCTGTACCTCGGAAGTAAAACAACTGTTCAGCCAGAACAGAAAGACGAGCAGTACATTGGTACATAATCCCACTACAACACCTCCACACATAAAGGCATAGACAAAGTTTCTCCAGTGATACCACTTCCCTGTGCTTTTCTTATAGATATAAACCATCCAGCTACACATCGTTATTGCCATAAGGAGAATAACGATTTTCCGATTCAATCCTAAATAGCTGCCGGAAGAAAATGCAGTGTGCATCAACATTTCCTCTTCTATATACCACATCCTGCAATGCAACAGGAAAAGAAAGATAAAGACAGGCACCAGGATTTTCCATAGTGCCATTCTTTTCTTCGGCTGCCGTTGGGAGGCATCTTCGCCCTGAACCGGTTGCTGTTTGGGTCTAAATTTCTTTCTGCTCATAAATACGGAAAAGCGCGCGGACATTCAGAAAGGCAAAAAGCAAAAGGCCAATAAATAAAATCAGCTTCTTCATCAGGTCCTACAATTTAAGAATCAATCGTTTTCCGCATCTTTAAGCATCTGTCTAATTACATCTGCATGATCGAGATAATCATTGCCTGATAAAGTTAGGACATCGGTCAGACCAATAATATTGCTGTCAGAATCATAAGAAGTCAGTAAGCAATACATCTCCTGCCCTAATTTATCCTCTTCCACATGAATCTGAACCGGTGCACTGTATGCCCCGGGCAACTCTGCCAGATACTCAAAATCTTTTCTGAGAAAGGCTTCCAGGATTCTATTTATATCGGTTTCATCACGCTTGAACTTCTTCAAACCCACCTCTTCTATCTTACCCCCACTCTCGCTATTATAATAATCAAAATTACTCAAATACGCTGCAAGCAGACATATTAATACAGCAATTACTCCGACCGTCCGGACCAACCAACCCGCTATAGGGATAAAACCAGGAAAAATAACAATAATAACAGCCACTACAGCCAATCCATAATAAAGTATCGGCTTAACATTGTTCTTTCTTTTTTCAAATTTCACCGGATTTGCTGCATAGAATTCACCTATATAGCTTGGATAGAGTTTTGTTTGATTTTCCATAAATATTACTTTTTATAATGATTAATAATAGTTCTATCTTTCCTAGTTATCGTATGAGAACAAAAGTAAAAAGTAACTTGTAAATAATGAAACAACCGTGGGGGATAAATGAAGGGTATAATCCACAAACTAAACAACTGTTTTTCAAATAATAACTCAATAGAAAGGATAGACAGACAAGGGGACATTTGCATAAAGAAACCGATTCCACCAATAGCTTTTCATGAAGTACCAGTGGAGGAGCAATATTATCTGTTATCAGATATATGCTTTCTTCCTTGTCTCTATATTTTTATAATTGCTACTACCTGATTCACTTACCCGAACCGGATAATGTCTTTTTCAGGAATCAGATGTTTTCTCCGATTCATCTGCAAGAAGAGCAACTTCCTTTATAATTTGTATTCCAAAAAAAACGGGATGATGAAATCTATATCTCATCATCCCGGTATTTACATTCTTAATTACTAATGTTTCATTCTTCCAGCATCAGCCCTACACCTTTCACCGTTTTAATGCTGACTGATGAATCTTCAGCTATCAACTTACGGAGTTTCGTGACAAATACATCCAGGCTGCGGGAAGCAAAATAATCATCTTCCGTATCCCAGAACTTATCAAGAATGGCTTCACGCCGTACTACATCGCCTCTGTTCTCACAAAGCATTTGCAACAGTCCTGCTTCACGAGCAGTCAATGTCTTGTTTTCACCGGATGAATGTTTCAATATGGCGTGCGTAGAATCAAGTACATATTCCTTTCCAATCTTGTAACATTCGCTTTCGTCCTTACTCTTTTCACCTTTTGATAGTTTCAACAAAGCACGAATATGTGCATCCAGTTCATCGGGAATATAAGGTTTCTTGATATAGTTGTTAGCTCCTAGTTCATAGCCTTTCAGCACGCTCTTGGGAGATACCAGTCCGGAAGAAAAGATGATAGGAGTCTCCTTATCTACCTCACGGATGCGTTTCACCATCTCGTAACCGTCCATGACGGGCATCTCTATATCTGAGAGGATAACGTCAGGCTGATGTTCCCGCCACATCTTCAAGCCCTCTTCACCATTGGCAGCCGCCAATACTTCATACCCCTCTATGATATCCTCCAGACTGCTCTGCACAATGTAACGCAGGCTGTTGTCATCTTCGACTAATAATAACTTTATTGTATCCATATGCTTTCAATTATTCACATTATACGCTACAAAAGTAATAAATTATTCGTTAACCTAAAGATAACATTGCGATAACATTCGTATTCTTTCCTCTGCCCTACCTTTACAACATCAAAAGTAACAAAATGTATAACTTAAAAAATAAAAGGATTATGAAAGCTTTAGTATTATCAGTAGATTTGCATTGACATCTAATCCACTCTATCGGATTGGCAACGAGAAACGGGGCGTTGGTCCACCGCCAAAATCTCCTCCCCGACTATCGAAGACGACGTTACGGAGTAATTCGTACAAGATTCCGCCTACATCCAGCCCCAGTTTAAACTTCTCGAAGCGGTAATAAGGAATCGCAACCGGCACCGTCTCCCAACGTCCCCTCATGGCATCATAGTACCGTTGTACTCCCACCTCCATCCCGAAGCGGTCGGACATATCGAGAGACATGGTTGCACCATAACGATTGGTACTCATCCCATAAGAATTTCCAATATCATAAGAACCGAAGACATTGAAGGCAATCCGGTCGGAAGCACGATAAGTCAGTCTGCCTGAGGTGCTGAATGCTTGTCCGGTGATACGAGACATGTTTATCTTCATAGCATCAGCACGAAGCTGCAACGCCCACCTGTCATTGAAAACATGCCGGTATCCTAACGAAGCATTATTGAAACGCCCAATTCCCGGCACACTTGTCTGTGCTCCGGAGCCGAACAGTTCTCCATGAGAAAATTGCTGCATGACGCCACCTGTACTAAAATCACCCCGGAAAAGTAAAGAAGGATTGACCTGATAAGGCAGGCGGATTTCATCTTTCAAGGAAAAATCGGAAAAACGTTCTGACAGTTCCTGAAAAGGCAAAAGAGAAGTGGCAGAAGCGGGAACTTGCTCCAGAAGGGGCTTTAGCGGAAGAGGTTGCCAAATATCTTTGGGCTTTATCTGCATATAGTCACGGATAACACCTATGCTATCTCCTTCTTGTGCAAAAAGCAACTGCGGAGCAGATATCAGCAGTAAGAATAATCCCAAGCGGATTGGAAGCAACGATATGTTAACTTTTTGTTTCATACGCATATACCCTCCTTTACTTTTATAAATAGTATACACAAAAATAACAAAAGGCAAGCTGAATAACAAGCAGTTGGCAATATTTTGCTTTGACAACAAGCTTTTTTAACTCAAAAGTGCATCGTAAATTCACTGTAACTTCCCTCCACACTTTCCACTTTTATCATGCCATCGTGTGCATCCACCACTTGCAACACATAATTCAGCCCTAAACCAAAACCGGATGCTCCTGTCTTTTGGCTGCCGGAAGCCACTCTTTCAAACTTCCCAAATATCTTGTGCTGTTCGCGAAGGGGAATGCCGATGCCATTATCGCGTACCGTAATAATACTCCTATCTTTTGTCCTCTCGCCCGAAAGAGTTATCGTAACTTCTTCTTTAGAGTATTTGATGGCATTATCCACCAAATTGGAAAGTACCTCGCGCAAACAGAAAGCATCCGCATAAACACTACATCCTTCTTCACAATCAATATCGAAATGAATCGTCTTCGCCGCTTTCAACTGATATTTTTCCGCTATATCCCGTAGCAACGGTCTTAGAGCAACTTCTTCTTTATGTAGTTCCAATTCTCCACGATCTATCTCTGTCAGCATTACTACGCGATTGGAAAGTGTCAGCAGATGTTCGCACTCATCCCCCATCACTTGCCTGTAACGGAGCAGTTTCTCCGGCTTATCCGCCAACTTACCACCTGCCAGGATATGCGCTCCCATCATGACAGACTGCAACGGTGACTTCATATCATGTATCATGGAGTAAGTAAAGTCCTTCTGAAACTGTTCCAACCGACGCTGTGCCCGCAACATACGTATTTGAAAGAAAACACAGAGAGATACGAAAAGGAAAGCAATAAACAACGGCACCTGCATATACCATGTGGCACTCATAATAGTACGTTGCGGTGAACGAACCACAGCAAAGATGCAACTCGTACTGTCCTTATCCAACGGAAACAACCGGGTAGTGATATCCCCGCAGTCAATAGCCGGACTACCTGTATAAAGTATCAACTCCCGGGATGGATACCTGATCCAATGGATATCCGCCCTATCCGGAAAACTTGTTTCCAAAAGCTGTTTTCTGAACACACTGTCAGCAAACTGCAAGGAAAACGGAATAGGCACACGACTACGCAGACTGATTGTATCCTGTATATCATAAACCATCTTCATACGGAAGCCTTCATCAAACTTATTGTAAAGATGCCGAATGGTAAGCAATTGTATCCGGTAGCGATAACCTTTCTCCAGATATACCTTATAAAGCTCGTCCATCATACGCCGTGGATAAGGGAGAAATTCTCCCGGTGAACTATCCCAATTAAAATCAGGGTTAGCCTTAGTGAAAAGCGGATACCTATGTAAGTCTGCCTCCCGGTAGAAAGCCTCTTCCAATTGCTCTTCCGCCTGATACCGTATCTTTTGAGAAGTCGTATAATACAAATATCCCGACCAGACAGCCAGCAACAGGAATGCTCCCAGCGAGCTGACCATAGAAATTGCTTTAAGAGAAATAGGCCTGCCTGTACTTTCTTGCCGGATTTCTGCTTTGGCGTGTGTCAGAGTAGCATTGGTTTTCTCAAAGAGTACGTTGCTTTGTGTCTCCACCTCTTGCCAGTTTTCTGTGGTTATTAAATTCTTCATCCGGCTGACGGGATGTTTCATCTCTTCAGCCAACGTATAGAAGTCCTGTTGTTGTTTCTGCAAGTTATGCCGCTGACGGAACACCGACTTCATCTGTACAATCAAGGCATAGACAGCCGTACCCAACAATAGCCATGTAATGAATGATAGTAACAGGAGTTTCTTCTCCATCTCCTTGGCAGGAAAAGAAAGAATAGCACGAACAGCCTCCCCACGGGATTTAAAGGTGAACGCAGTTTCGGAAGTAACAGCGGCAAAATTATGGATACTTACCTGAGGATTGGTACTTGCCAGCACCTCATTTGTGTTTACATTAATGCGCTCCACGGTCAGTGTTCCATCCATGTCTAACTTCCGCAACTTATTGTGCAAGACGCTGTCTATGGTGACTAACGGGATTTCTTTTATCCCATACACCCGTTGCAAAGCCTGTGCCGCCTGCTGGGAAGTACACTTATTCCTTTCGTCCCCATCCATCCGCTTGTATTTAGGATTAGGAGCATACGCTATGATAGCTACTGAATTATCAGGATAAGGAAGGTTGTTCACCAAATTATCAACTGTCTCCGTGAAAGACATCCAGAAGCACTTGTTCAGTGATTTCTCCGCTTCCTGCATCTGCGCATGAAAAGCATAAAGCATTCCGCCCAACTGTATCAACACAACAGCAATCAGACTCACCAGTGAAAGAGAGATGACAGTACGTAATTTCATCTTATCCGTTTATATTCGCCTGCAAAAATAGCAAATAACTATGGATCACGAAGTAATGCACGACTTTTTATATCGTACGAGAATGTGTTCTTTCCAGCCAGAGGAATATAAAAATACATACAACTCTAAAAAACAAGGGAGCTTTCCAGAGTCGCAAAAATCTCGTTAACCTAACGATAACATTACGATAACATTCATCCTCATGCTCCTGCCCTATCTTTGCAACATCAAAAGTAACGAAATGTATAACTTAAAAAATAAAACGATTATGAAAGCTTTAGTATTATCAGTAGTATTCGCATTGACATCAGTAGTAAACGCAGTAAGCGGTAACAATGTAAAGGATTTCGCCTATAACACGGAGAAACAGGAAAACGGAGTGGAAACCCAAATGGTGTATAAGGTAAAAAAAGGAAAGTACCTGGAACGCCACCTGCAATATAACTACACGTATGATGAAAAAGGACGTGTATCAGCCAAGGAAATCCTGAAATGGAACCAGGACAACAGCCGCTTTGAAAAGCAGTATTGCCTCAACTTCAACTACACCAACAACGAAGTAAACGTGGAATATGTAGCATGGAACAGCAAAGCCGGTGATTATACAAATGTGAAAGCCAAAGCCGTTTATCAAACGAATGAACAGGGAGTAAACTACACCGCCTACAACTGGAATAAAAAGGAAAACACCTGGAACCTAACCGTAGGACAAGATAACCGTTTTACTCTCTAATCGGAAAGTAAAGGGTAAACTCACTGAAACGCCCTTCTTCGCTCTCTACCTCCACTCGGCCCTCATGTGCTAACATCACTTGCTGCACATAGTTCAGCCCCAGACCAAAGCCCGTAGCTCCTCCCTTACTGCTGCGGGCAGCAGCGACCGAACGTTCAAAACGGTTGAAGATACGTGAAAGGTCTTTCACAGGAATACCCAAGCCATTATCACAGATTTTAATCTTGCTGAAACCTTTCTCCGACTCGCAGATGATATCGATCTTTACCTCGTCACGAGAGTATTTTATTGCATTATCCAGAAGATTACCCAGCACTTCACGCAGGCAGAAAGCATCCGCATAAACAGTCTCACAACGATGATAGAGGGTATTAAACTCTATTTTCTTACTTGCTTTCAGTAATATTTTAGCTGTTAAATCGTCAATCAACGGGCATAAGGGAACCTCTTCAATATTCAGTTGCAAATGTCCCTTATCCAGTTGTGTCAAAAGCAATACCCTACCGGATAAGGCCAACAAATGTTCACACTCTTCCGTCATGACTTGCTTATATTTCTGTTCTTTCTCCGGTTTGTTAGCCAGTTTACCACTTGCCAGACTATGCGCTCCCATCAATATAGAGTTTAGTGGAGACTTCATATCGTGAACCATAGCATACGTAAAATCCTTCTGGAACTGCTTCAAACGGCGCTGCATACGAAACAGATGTATCTGAAAAAAGACATTATAACAAACAAACAAGAAAATAATGCCTAATGGAAAAAGTATATACCAAATAGAAGAAAAGATATATTTTGGAGTTGAGTGTACAACACCCTCTATACAAACAGTACTATCCTTCTTCAAATATAGCATCCGCGTACGCATATTCAGTTTACTGGGGAAAGGATCTCCAGTGTACAACATCAATTCATGCGATGGATAACGGAACATCCTAATACTTCCAGAAGGTATCTCTTTTTCTTTCAGTCTCATAGTGAAGAGTGAATCCATACGTTGAATTTGGAAAGGAACAGGTATTTTGCCATCATTCATTCTATCCTGTAGACCATAAGCATTCCATAAATGGAAACCTTCTTCAACATCCATTTGCCCGGGAAACACAATAAGAGGCCTGACATTCAGGTACACCTTATTATTCCACATAAATTCGTCTAATGCCTTCATTTGCAATTCTGCATAGCGCGTAAACCCAGTCAGATACTCCCTACGCGTACCTTTCATTTTATTGGCGTATAAGAAAACATCAAACCGCATATCAGCCTCAGTATAGAAAGCATATTCAAAACAAGTATTAACCTCATACTTCACTTCTTTCCATTTTTGTTGATATAAATAACCTGCCCAGATAAATAACAGAAAGAAAGTACCTGCCAAACTACCCCAAGAAATAATGGAAAAGGAAATAGACCGACGACGCTCCTGCTCTTCTTTCTTCGCTTTCATTAAAGTCTGCTCCGTGTTGCCCAACAAATGGTTGCTTTGCACTTCAATCTCTCCCCATAATTGCCGCTTGATACTTGTAAGCATCTCCTTGACGGGTTGCTTCATCTGCTCTGCTAAAAGATAAAAGGCCTTTCGTTGTTCTGCTATGCTCTGTCCTTGATGAAAAACAGAACGTAATTGAATTGAAAATGTAAAAGCAATACATACCAATAGTAAGAGTGTACCCACAAAGAGTGACAGTACTTCACGCAGTTTCCACAAAGAAGGAATATCCAATATAGCTTCTACAGCTATACCTTTCTCTTTATACAAAAAGGCATGCTTTGAGGTCAATGCTCTAAAACCTGTAGGAATGGTAGTAGCAGTCAACGCTAATGTTTCGCCCGTATTTATATCGAACTTACGAATTACCACATCAGCTTCTATCTCTCTTTTTTGAAGTCTGCTATTCAATGCGATACTCAAGGAATCTAAAGATATCTCGGGCAAACGATATATTTTTTGTAAAATAGCTGAGGTTTGCTGATAACCGTAAAAATAGAAAGCATCGTCATTAAGCCTCATACGCGCAGGAGCGTACATAAGATGAGTAACTGTACCAGCAGGCAGGGGCATCCGATTCAATTGATGATCTACAACTTCTATAAAAGCTTTCTCAAAACATTTATCTAAAGTCTGTTGTGTGGCTTGCATCAAATTACGGTGGGCATAATACATACCTACACCTTGTAAAGAAATAATAAGCAGCAAAGCAAAAATTGAAAGAGAAACGTGGAACTTACTTTTCATTATATGTTTATTTTGCCTGCAAAGGTAACAAATTATCTCGTTAACCTAACGATAACATTACGATAACATTCATCCTCGTGTCCCTGCCCTATCTTTGCAACATCAAAAGTAACGAAATGTATAACTTAAAAAATAAAACGATTATGAAAGCTTTAGTATTATCAGTAGTATTCGCATTGACATCAGTAGTAAACGCAGTAAGCGGTAACAATGTAAAGGATTTCGCCTATAACACGGAGAAACAGGAAAACGGAGTGGAAACCCAAATGGTGTATAAGGTAAAAAAAGGAAAGTACCTGGAACGCCACCTGCAATATAACTACACGTATGATGAAAAAGGACGTGTTTCCGCCAAGGAAATACTGAAGTGGAACCAAGACAACAGCCGCTTTGAAAAACAGTATTGCCTCAACTTCAGCTACACCGACAATGAAGTAGGCGTGGAATATGTAGCATGGAACAGCAAAGACGGTGACTACACGAATGTGAAATCCAAAGCCATCTACCAGGTGAACGAACAGGGCATGAACTACATGAGCTACAACTGGAACGAAAAAGAAAACTCCTGGAATCTGGTGACAGAACACAACGCCATCCACTGGAACGGAGATTTGCTGGCTAACAAGTAACTTTACTCTAACAATAAATACTCTCTTTTAAAAACAATGTGCCAGAAGTGGCGGTGCTTGCGGGGTGAATAATCATTCACCTGCACATAGCACAGCACTTCCGGCACATTCGTCGTGTTTATCGCTTAAAGATACTCAGTAAATCATCAGTTAACTCATATCTGCTCAGAAGAGAAGGAAACAAGGTAACGAGTTAACAAGGGGACAAGGGGCTGCGCAATGCTTCTATGCCGCAGGAACCTTGTCCCCTCGTCAACTAGTTACCTCGTCAACTGATTCATAACCATACAGAAATGCATTAACCTTACCCAGTCATTTAGTTAGTTATCTAATTATCAACAGATAACATTTACATTCCATTTACCCCATAATGTAAAAGCATTTACCGCGGCATGTAACGACCTTTACCACCTATTGTAACGCTCTTTACATCAGTATGTAACGGCTTTTACATCGGCGTGTAAATGGAGTTACCATTTGAGGTAAACAGAATTACCTCAAAAGGTTACAAGCAGACAGACCTATAACCCTTCGTTAACGTAAAGATAACATTGCGATAACATTCTTCCTCCCTTTCCCGCCCTACCTTTGCAACACCGAAAGGAAACAAATTGTATTACTCAGAACATAAAGAAGCCATGAAGAAGTATCAGAAAATAGGAATAGAATTCTCAATTAAAAAAACACATTATTGCATACCTGTTTTTCAATTAACAAATAAGGATTAGATGATGAAAGCGGACATTTCAATCATACAAAGCAGAAAAGGTACCGAAATAGTAGTTTCGGGAAACAAAATCAACCGCAACGGAATCATAGCCGCCATTCTGCTTGCTCTGCCCATACTGGTGCTGTTCCGGTTGATTCATGGAGAAGAAATGACTCACATATCCTATCTGATATTCTGGTCATGCGCCCTGCCCGGTTTTGTAGTAAACTTATTGCTCCACGCCCTCTTCTTCGGAATATTCTCACCCAAAGGTTTCCGGTCCATATCCTTCGTGAAACATAAGGGGGGCATACGTTTCTGCCATTGCAATGAACCCATAAGAATGTGGCAATATCGCACTGCCTGCTTTCTGCCTATTCTGTTATTAGGAATCATCCCACTCTCTTACGGCATGATAGCGGGACATTATTACAGTGCTTTATTCGGGACATTTCTGATTATCGGCAGTATCGATGACGTCTGTATCCTCTGGAAATTGCGTTCCTTCGGAAAAGATGCATTCATCAATGACTGCTCACAAGAGTTACGGTTTCATATCTGGTGATTGCCTGCAAACGCTCTTTGCAGACACAATCATTTTACCGGAAAATAAAGCGTAAACTCACTAAAACGGCCTTCTTCACTCTCTACTTCTACCCTGCCCTCATGGGCCAGCATCACCTGCTGCACATAGTTCAGTCCTAAACCGAAGCCCGAAGCTCCACCCTTATCACTACGTCCGGCTGCCGCAGAGCGCTCAAAGCGGTTGAAGATGCGCGACTGGTCTTTCAAAGAAATACCCAACCCGTCGTCACACACCTTTATCTTGCAGAAACCTTTCTCCGACACACTGACAATATCTATTTTCACCTCTTCACGAGAATACTTGATAGCGTTGTCTATCAGATTGCCCAATACTTCGCGCAGACAGAAAGCATCCGCATAAACAGTCTCGCAACGGTGATAAACCGTATTGAATTCCACTTTTTTATTGACTTTCAAAGAAATCTTCGCTATCAAATCATCGAGCAAAGGGCGCAGGGCGACTTCTTCCTTATGCAATTCCAGATGTCCTTCGTCCAATTGTGTCAGCATCAATACCCTGTTTGATAAAGCCGACAAATGCTCACTCTCTTCCGTCATTACCCGGCGGTATTTTTCTTCTTTTTCAGGCTTATCCGCCAACTTCCCGCCCGCCAGCACATGCGCCGCCATCAATATGGAATTCAACGGAGACTTCATATCATGAATCATGGCATACGTGAAGTCTTTCTGGAACTGTTCCAGGCGGCGTTGCATACGGAGCACCTTTATCTGTCCGAAGATGCAATCCAGCATCACCAGAAACATAATCCAGAGAGGAATCAACAAATACCAGATGGAAGACACCACATAGCGATATGGGTTCTTCACTATCCCCTGCACACAAAGCGTGCTGTCTTCCCTCAACGGTATAAACCGGGATGTATAGTCACTATACTTCACAGAAGTATACCCTGACTGTGCAACCGTACTGTCCGAAGGATAACGGAACTGACGGACTCCACTACGCGATTTCATTCCCAACCGGCTGAGATGTCCGGCAAAGGCAGAATCCAGATACTGGGAATTCATCTCTACTCCTTCCAAGTGTTTCTGCATAATCAAAGCTGCACGAAGACGGTAATTTTGATCAATCGTATTGTGAATATGTACCACATACATGTTATTTATATGATACACCGAATCTTTTCCCTTCAGAAATTCTTTTTGTTCTTTGGCAAAAGGTGTCTCGCTTATTTTTCTCTGTTCTTCAGGTTCTTTTTCTTCTTTGGGTTGCGAAAGGAATAATGCGTAGCGGTTATACATCACTTCATCATAAAAGGCAGCCTCAAAACAGTCGTTCACCTGATAAACCGTCTCACGGGCAGCCGTGCGATACAAATAAACAAACCAGGCCACCATCAGTAAACAGCTTGCCAGCAGACTTATCATAAAGAATACCTTGAAAGAGTGCTGCTTACGTGCCCGCCTTTTCCGTTCTTCTTCTTTAGCAACGGAGAGTGTTTCTTCTGTCATGTCCAGAATATGCTTGCTCAATGTTTCTATCTCCTCCCACCGCTGTTCGGGAATCCGACTGCGCACTTCGCCTATCGGCAACCTCATTTTCTCTGCCAAAGTATAGAAAGCGGAACGTTGTTCTCCAATGCCACGGCGTTGACTGATGATATACTTCATCTGCTGCGCCCAGCTATAAATCAGGAAAGCAGTCAGCAACAGAGTAGGAAGAAACAGAAAGAATATGTCCTTTACAAGCGGAAGGAAAGGGGTGATAATAGCTGCTTCTATGGCTTCCCCTTTCTTTTCATTCAGCCAGGCAGTATCGGAGATTACTGTTTTGAAAAGCCGATAGGCAGAATACTGGCTATGGTCTTCTGCCGCATCAATCCATACGGTTCGGTCTATGTTCTTCCATTTCAGTTTCTTTTCCAATGTCCTTTCCATCTCATCCAGAGGTATAGTCACCTGATAAACATCTTGCAGAAAAGAGGCGGCTTGCTGATATTCCCAAAATACCCGTTCATCATAAGGTCTTTTTGCATCTCTGGGTATGTATGAATAAAAGGGAATGGTATAGTCGGGGAAAGGCAGGTTGTTGATTTGATTATCCACCGTCTCTATAAAAGCCTGCCGGAAACATTCGTTCAGTGTACGCCGGGCTTCTTTCTTATAGTTGTCATAGGCATACATCATCCCTCCCAATTGTATCACCACAACGAGAAACAGTCCTACAATAGAAAGGATGTAAAGCGAACGGAGCTTCATTTTGTTATTATTTTGGGGACAAAGATACTGTTTTCAACATCCACTTCCATACAGGAAGGACATGAATCGTATATTCACCGGCATTTATATCTTCCTCTTCTTCAAGAGTCAGAATGAGTAATTCACGGCATCCCGTAGCTTGAGCCGCTTCCAAAAGGCCATCTATTTCCCGCTGACGGGTATCTTCATCGTGCAAAGTATAGGTCACTTGAATCAAGTGGATCACTTCTTCATGATTAGTAATTACAAAATCACATTCTTTTTTACCCTTATAGTAATGTAAACCTCCCTGTACCGGCAAATTCCGGCGTAAATGAAGATAAACAGCATTCTCAAGTAACTTACCATTATCTTCACTTTGAGGATTAAGCAACACAGAACGTAAGCCATTATCAATGCAATAATATTTCTTATCTCCACTACTCTCTTTCACAAGTGAGGGTTCATACTTCGTTAACGGGAAAAACAGATAGATAGATTCAGTCTGTACAATTACGTCATACAAGGTATTCTTTCCGATGCTGACCCCTTGCGATTTTAATTCGTTATAAATACGATTGATAGAGGTCGGTTTCGTCAAATTACTCATCACTCTCTTGATAAAGTAACGGACAGGCTCCGGATTCTTTATTTCATATCTTTCCAACAAATCCTTATAGAGCATTACAAAGAAATATTCCTGCAAAATACGGTCCTTCAACATAGAAATGGCAAGACTGACTTCGGGAAAACCACCTTGATGCAGGTATTCTTTAAAAGCATTTACAATACGTGCCCGATATTCAGGTACATAATAATTGGTATCTACGCCTACGAATGAACAATATTCCCGGAATGAAAGAGGAAACTCTTCGTACTGCAATGTTCGGCCCCGCAAAGAAGTGGCAAGTTCCGACGAAAGCATATTCGAGTTACTGCCCGTAATAAAGATGTGCTTACACTCCTGTTCATACACCCTGCGCACAAATGGTTGCCAATCTTCTGCCATTTGTATTTCATCGAAGAACATATAAACATCTTTCAGTGAAATATCAGGATATAGCTCCCGGTAAGCCTGCAGAATCTCATCCAAATTTTCAGCATTGAATTGCAAACGTTCATCATCGAAATTCAGAAAAAGTATCTGCTCCTTCCGGATACCTTTCTCCGAAATCAATTGATTAATTGCCAACAAGAATAAAGAAGATTTGCCACAACGCCTTACACCCGGAACCGTAATTATCTTGTTACTATCTACGGGCAACGCCAATTCACGGGGATATACTTCCACAGGTAATCCTGCCTGGAAACCTGCAATCAACTGTTTTAGTAATTCCTTCTTCTTCATAAAGACAGTTTATTTAATTTCTTTCCTTCTTGAAAAGACAAAAATACAAAAAACTTTCTTTTTGAAAAAGAAACATCTGGTAAATTCTGAAAAAACATCTACTATCCCATCACTTCACCACCCTACCCTGGATGTATCCGGGACGTACTTGCTCCGTACATTCTTCGGTCAGAAGTACCTCTAAGCGAAGAAACACTGGAGTTGGTACGGAGCAAGTGCATCCCGGGTACGGATTTGATAAGATACAAAGCTGCAATTGTAGTTGATAAAATCATCGGTATTTCTGTGTTAACCTAATGATAACATTGCAATAACATTCATCCTCGTGCCTCTGCCCTATCTTTGCAACATCGAAAGAAACAAAAATGTATAACTTAAAAAATAAAACGATTATGAAAGCTTTAGTATTATCAGTAGTATTTGCATTGACATCAGTAGTAAACGCAGTAAGCGGAAACAATCTGGAAGGCTTCGCCTACAACACGGAAATGAACGAGGGCCGCGTAAAGACGGAAACCGTATTCAAAGTAGAAAACAAGAAGTATCTGCATCATCATTTGCAGTATAACTATGCGTACAATGCCGAAGGACGTGTATCAGCCAAAGAGGTATTGAAATGGAACAAGGAAAACCAAAGTTTTGAGAAACAATATTGCCTGAACTTCTCTTATGACGGAACTGATATAAACGTGGAATACGTAGCATGGAACAACCAAACGAACGCTTACGCCGATGTAAAAGCAAAAGCTGTTTACCAGATAAACGCAATGGGTGCGAATTATCAAAGTTATAAATGGAATAAGAAAGACAATTCCTGGAACCTGACGGCAGAACACAGCACGCAACCGGAAGAAATTATGCTGTTTGCCGAAAAGTAGTCTGCCAGCTCAAAGATGCTATAATAAAGCGCCAGAATGATTTCTGACGCTTTATTTTTGATTAATACCCTTTTTATTAAATTCTCATTTACTAAATAGCTCCACAGACATCAAATATGAATTATAGGGTAGCCACATAGACATGATAAAATAGAGTGTATCGCCTTTAAGTGATAGCGGATGAATATACGACCCATAGAGCTGGGCATATTGCCAGCCATCCACTATCTTTGCGGGTTCACTCCACGGACCTGTTATATGATCGGCTGCACGGAAAGAAATCTCATAGCGAAGGCCATTGAAATAAAGCAATATCCACTTGTTGAACTCCGGATGATAAGCCACGGAAAGTTCCCCGGCTATATCATCGAAAAGCGGGACAGCAGCCGCCTCATTATCTTTCACCCAGCCGCCACCGTTCCAGAACTCATATTCTGCCTGATTTTCAATATCTTCTTCACGGAAGCGGGCAAGGTGGGGTTTATTATCACGTCCTGTGATAGTACCTACCATATAGACATAACCGTCTTTTTTAAAATAGCCCACTTGACCGAAGTTGCTCATTGAACCGAACTTTACATCCTGACAACGCTTCCAGGTTGCCCCATTATCCATAGATTTATAAAGGCTTGAATAATTGGTCACCCATCCCGCCCAATTACGGATATTCATATAATGGACATAATCGGCACCATTGGCACGAATAGCGGCTGTAGGAATGGAAGTCCAATCTCCATTGCCACTGCCATCCTTACCTCCATAACAGATTTCACGGGCACTCTTACCACTTTCATCCATAGCCGCACCATTGATGGCGAGCCCGTCAGAAAGATTGGTGTCCTCGGAAAAGAGCAGCACATTGCTTCTCCAACTGCCACCATTGGGTCCCGGATTAACAAAATTAGGATAGAAATCACTGCCAAACGTATCACCAAAGAAAAGGCCATAACGTCCCGGTTGAAGCTCCCAGACAATTCCCAAATCGGTGCCACCCACATTATACAGCTCATTGGTACGGTTATTCACCTCAAACTCCACAGCAGGCAGTCCGTTCACTCCATTTACTTCTGCACCGGTAATCCGGGACACACATTTCAGGTTGGTAAAAGCTAATGCTTTCGACACATTGACAGTGCCTCTATTCACCATCAGTTGAACGGCTTCTGATGATTTATTGTCACTGCCTACTGCCACAAATTCAAGAGTAAACCGGGCATCATCATTTTCCTTCACAGTATATTCATAGATATACTTTGCCGAAAGGCTGGCCTTCATATATTTCTCAGTCATGCCTTTCGTATCATCGGTTTTCGTGATTTCCAGATAAGCTAATTGTGCAAAGCCATCAACCGTCACTTCAACAGACGCCTTTCCATTGTCAGCCGTAACCTCACTTTTGGAAAGCCGCACATTCAGAGTTGGAGTTTCATCATCCGAATCTGATTTCTCACAGCTTGCAAGTCCCCACGTCATCAGAAGACTTGCAAGTAACAGTATATATTTCCTTCTCATATCACAATTTAGAGATACGCAACACAGCCCCTCCGTCAACAGCCAAAGGCAGTTCTATCTTATCCTTACAGGTCACTGTACGTATTTCCTTACTCAAATGGTTAGGATTCCTCTCAGCATCCGGAGCATCCGTATATATCTCCGCCCGATATTCTCCCTCATCCAGAAAATCCAGCTTCAGGTTTAATGTGCGTGCTGTACCATCGTTTAAAGTACCTACCCACCAGTCCGTACCATTGCGGCGGGCTACGGTGACATACTTATTAAATTCGGCCAATGGCACGCGCATTTCATCCCACGTACCGGGAACTGTACGTAATACCTCAAAGCCTGGTTGTCCTTCATAAGCCATAGGCGTATCACATAAGGAAGTAAGATGGTTTTCCAGAACCACATACATCGCCATCATGTGGCAACGAGTACTCATCACATAGGGATTGACATACTGAATCTTGAACTCAGAACGTGGAAGCGCACGGAAGCCTCCCAAATGGTAATCGGTGGGTCCGGCCAGCAAACGGGTGAATGGAACGGAAATATCATGGTCGGCATTCACCAATGTATCCCACTTGCAAACTTCATAATTGAGCGTTCCCTCACGGGTGAATTCATTAGGGTAAGTGCGGGTAAGTCCCGAGGGCTTACTGGAGCCGTGAAACTGGATAAACAGACGATGTCTGGCAGCCGCCTGGAGAATTTCTTCCTGAATACGTATCATCTCTTGGTCGTCACGATCCAGAAAATCGACCATCAAGCCCTTTACGCCCCACTTTTCATAAAGTGCAAAAGCCTCTTCCAGCTTATCATAGAGCGGTCGCCAATGTACCCACAAATGTATTCCCACTCCTTTGCTCTTGGCATACTCTACAACACGCTGCATATTCAGGCAAGGTATCGGACGAGTGATATCGGCATTCGGACCTGCCCAACCGAAGTTGAAGTTATCGTCATAATACCAGGGAGTTTCGGCATAACCATAGATACCATGGGCATCCAGACCGTTACGGGCTGCAAAATCAATGTAATACTTGTTTGTCTCAAAGTTGTTTCCGGGAGAGAAAGTACTATCAGGCACCACATTGCCGTTCCACCAGGTGAATGTAGTCCGGCAAGGCTTTATCCATGAAGTATCCTCAATCTTGCAGGGTTCATTCAGACTGGTAAGGATGTTTGTTTCAAGAAGTCCGCCCACACGGTCGGCTACAGAGAGTACACGCCAAGGGGTACGGTGCGGAAATTCACTGATTTCCACTTTTATCTTCTCCTGTCCCAGGCGAGGAGACAGTTTACCTGCAAAGCCATTCTTCTCCTTCACCAGATACATGCCTGCATAATCGCGGACAGCCGCTTCTGTAATCGACATGTATATGCCGTTATCAAATTCCAGGGTTACAGGCATTTCAATAAGACGCTTCTTGGCTATCTTATCATATTCCGTATGCGTGTACACCCCTTCATGCGTGTTGATATATCCCGGCAGGTACATCAATAGCGCCATCGGATTGCCATTCAGCCTGAACTGGGTCTTCTCATCATACATCACATAGGAGTTCCATCCTTCCTGTTCAGGAAACTCATAGCGGAAAGCCACTCCGTCATTGAAAGCCCGCACTACCAGATTGATTAACCTTCCCGGAGCTTCTTTTTCCTGCAAAGGAACTATCATCTCATTGCAATGATTACGGGCACTACTCACCTTACCAACCACCAATTCATAGGTTTCATCAATAGATTTCCGACGAACCTTACCGCTTTTCAGATTACTGCCAAATTCACCGTTGTCGAAACTGAATCCCAGCAGGGAGTTCTCCACCAACAACTGTTTTTTGTAATTAACCTCGTAAGAAACGGTTTCCGGAGTTATCTTCAACAGAAACTTGAGTTTCCCGTCGGGCGATGATACGGATATGTTCTGTTGGGCCGAGACAGCCATGAAACAGAATAAGGCGGCACATAGGATATAGAATTTCTTTATTGTCATATTTAGTATGGATATGTAAATTAAAGTATCCGGCCAGAACACTTTATAGACCATACTGACCGGATAGTAACATGATTATTTCGGGTTCTGTACCAAATTAGAGTTACGCTGCAATTGGTCGAACGGAATCAACATTAAATTACGCTTGGTGTCATTTGTAGGTGTATGTTCCCACCAGGTACCTTTCGTATAGTTATCATCAAAGCGAATCAACTGACTACGACGTAAACCTTCAAGGGCAAATTCGACACCCAGTTCCTGAAGCAAACGGCCATACTTCACCGGTACTCCATTGCAGGATATGGTAGCTTCGAGTTCAGCACCAGTCAACTCATTTGCAGTATCAAAGTTTCTCCTGCGCACTTCGTTCACCAAGTCCGCCGCATCCTGTGAATTTCCACCGGTACGAAGAATACATTCCGCCTTTGTCATAAGCACTTCGGCATAACGCATGATGACATAATCATTGTCTGGGGTTCCGGTAGCACCTACCTTGATTTCATATTTGCCAAAACGATAACCCTGATACATCGTGGCGTCACCACTAATATTAGTAACCTCCCTGGTATAACTGAGTAACATTTGCGGGTCACCGCACCAACCGTTTGTCCATAGAGGAGTTCCGTCAAGAGCATATTGCTGCCCCATCCGCCATGTCTTTTCCAAACGTTCATCACCTTCCACATAATTGTCAAAGAAAGTAGGAACACCTAAGCAACCTCCATCCAGCCAGGTAGCCTGAAGACTAAAGGTTTGCATCTGCGAATAGTGCAACGTCTTGCGTGCCCACATATATATCTGCCCGCCGGATTTCGTTTCATCAAACGGGATGACAAACATTGTTTCATTACTCAACTCATTGTTTGTAGAGAATGGCAATGAGTAATCGCCATCGAGCCTATACTTATTGGCAAGTATGATTTCATCACACAGAGCTTCACATTCGCTATACATAGGCGTACCTATCCAAGCCTCAGCATTCAGATACATACGCGCAAGCAGCATTTTGGCATTCCACTTATTGAAGCGCCCGTAAGTACTCAATCTGTCTTCGCTCAGGTTATCGATATTGTTTTTCAATTCCGTTTCCACAAATTGAAAGACTTTTGCACGTGGCTCCGTAGCAGGAAGATAGCCGTCGGGCACATCAAAACGGTCGATGATAGGTACATTTCCAAAAGCCTCAAGCAACAGATAATAATAGAATGCACGTGCCACTTTCAACTCCGAAATGTAATTTTGCTTTCCAGCCATTTCTATGGAAGAGTTTTCAAACTGATAGAGTACACGATTGGCACTCGACACACCTGCATACAACACATTCCAGATAGCATTCAGATGCGGGTCTTCTTCCGTCCATGAATGTTGGTGCAGACGAATATAAATGCCGCCATCATACCACAAACCGTGATTCTTGACAGGAGTGACACATACATCGGTCGTTTCTTCCAGATCCCACCAGTTTTGCCAATCGGTCATAGCACGCATACTTGAGTAAACCGGAACCATAGCTGCCAAAAACTCAGACTCGGTCTTATAGAAATCTTTTTCCGGAATGCTACTGAAAACTTCCTCATCAAGATTAGTGCAACCACTGAATACCACAGTAAGGGCAAGGAATGCAGTGATAATATATTGTTTTCTAAACATTGCTATAAAATTTAAAGGTTAAAACAAAAGATTTAAACCAACAGTAAACTGGCGTGTTGTCGGATAAAGTTCACCGGCACCGGAACCTTCAACACCGGGCGCAAGCCCTTTAATGCTGACTTCAGGATCCAGTCCTTTGTAGCCCGTCATAGTAAGCAGATTGTTACCCGCTACGTACAGACGAAGGCGCTGAATGACATTCTGGTTCTTTAGTTTGAACGTATAACCGATATTTACATTATCCAGTTTCACATAATCACCATCTTCCACATAGTAACTCTGCATGGCAGGAGCACCCTTTACATAGGAATTACTACCAAATGGTTTCTCGAGTACGGAGCGTGGCAGATTGCCTTCGCCGATACGTGCTGTTGTTTCCCAATGCATGCGTTGACGGTTAAGCACCTGGAAGTTGAATGCACCACGGAACATTACAGAAACATCAAAGCCCTTATAATTCAATGCCAGGTTAAGACTACCATAAGTTGTAGGGATACCGTTACCTATTACCCGCTTGTCACCGTCATTGGCATCCGTCAGCAATTTCGGTTCACCATCGGCTCCATAAACCATCCACAGACCATCAGATGTAAGGCTATGTGTTTGGAAACCATGGAAATTACCTACCGGGTCACCTTCTCTTACAATGTGTGTATGCGTCTGTATCGGTGAACCTGTAGCACCTGCATACCAGTAATCTTTCTGGTAAAGTCCGTTAGAAAGAGATACAATCTTGTTCTTGTTATAGGAAAAAGTTCCTGTTATGTCAAAACGTAAATCCCTGGTTTGTATAGCTGTACCACTCAATAACAATTCAATACCCTGATTTCTGATTTTTCCTACGTTTGCCATCATGCTCGATACAATATAGGGCGGAGTAGGAACTTCGTAAGTAGAAAGCAAATCCGAAGTCTCACGATGATAAACGTCAACCGAACCCGAAAGTCTGTTCTTCAGGAAAGAGAAATCAAGACCGAAGTTCAGCTCGCTTTTCGTTTCCCACTTCAAATCGGGATTTGGATTCTGATAAGGTGCAGCTCCCTGTGTCCATTTACCATTAATGTAAGCATAGCCACCATAACCCAGCAGATACATTGACAGCAAGTTTGCATTCACTTCGTTACCCGTAACACCATAACCGACACGGAATTTTAAATCATCCAGCCATTTCACCTCTTTCAGGAAATTCTCTTTGCTAAGGCGCCAACCGGCTGATACGGCAGGGAACCATCCCCACTTGTGGTTATCGCCAAAGCGGGAAGAACCTTCACGGCGCAAACTTGCCATGAACATGTACTTCTCATCATAATTGTAAGTCACACGGCCAAAGAAAGAAATAAGCTTATGTGTATTTCTATAGCTGGTCATAGCCGCTTTGTTATCTTTCATATCATTCATGGAACCAATGTTCCATGGACCGAACATGTCCGTCGGAAAATCTTTCGCCCATTGATATAATCCTTTAGCATCATCATCCTGATAACTATAGCCCGCCATAGCACCCAGATTATGCAGTCCTAAGGATTTGGTGTAATCACCTACCAATTCCAACGTTTTCTGCAGACTGTTGTCAGCCCAGTTCCACACATTGCCATAATCACCATTGACAACCGTAGACATATGCTTGAAAGAGTTACTCTTGTTTTCCATACGGTCAAAGCGTTGAAGAGCTCCCATGACGCTCAAATTAAGCCCTTCAATCGGGGTAACTGTCATCTTACCGCTCATCATCAGTTGATTATATCCCTCTTTGTCATATTCTTCATTAATCATGGCAACAGGGTTATAAGGTTTCAGATTGACTTTATATTCAGTATAGTTTCCGTTCTCATCATAAATGGGACGCGTTGGATTTTCCAACAAAGCATTCAGATAGGCAGAATACCATGCACGTTGCTGAGTGACATAGCTATCATTGATATTCAACTGGAAACGCAGTTTATCATTAAACATATTGTGATTCAATCCGATTTTTGCAGTGATGGATTCACGGTCTGTCTTATTGATGACACCCTCACGCTTCCGGTAATCGATAGAAGCCACATAATTGGACTGGGCATTGCCACCCTTCAAAGAAAGAAAGTGATTCTGGCTGATAGCTGTACGGCTGATTGCATCTACCCAATCAGTGGTAGTTCCTTCATCCTGAATACCTGGAAAATCAGAATTATCTTTCAAGTTACGATAATCATCCGCAGTCAACATATCTGCATGTTTGGAAATAGTTTCAAATGATACGGATGCATTGTATTCCAACGACATCTTCGTGGCTTTGGCACGATTGGTAGTAATAACAATCACACCATTCGTACCACGTGTACCGTAAATTGCAGCAGCCGAACCATCTTTCAACACGTCAATAGACTCAATATCCTCACTTGAAATAGCCGTCATGCTACCACCGGGAATACCATCAATGACTATCAGCGGGCTGGTATTGCCTGATAATGAATTTACACCACGAATAGTCATTTCAAGTCCCAACACCGGGTCACCGGTATAATTAGAAAGCTGTAAGCCGGCTACTTTACCTTGAAGCAACTGTTCGGGGCTCTTCACCATACCGGCAAGGAAGTTATCCTTTTTCACCGAAGTAATGGCACTTGTCACTTCTCCCTTCTTCATTGAGCCGTAGCCCACCACCACTACATCATCCAACAAGAAAACGTCCTCTTCAAGAGTTATATTAAGGGAAGAGGTATTTGCATTCGTCTGAATAGTACGCGTTACATAACCGACATAACTCACCGTTAGTGTGTTACCCGGAGTCATCTTAATTTCAAAACGTCCATCGACATCCGTCGAAACACCGTTCGCAGTACCCGTCTCCAAAATCGTAACACCCGGCAGAGTGTTACCTTTTGAATCCTTCACAACACCCTGGAAATTCTTTGTCTGTGCAGCGATAAACTGGCATGCGCATAACATACATACCAATGCCATCAGCCGCATTGTTCCGGAAATAATCCGTTCTTGATTAAACTTAGGCATAGACTTAAAGTAATAAGGTTGATAAATTTAAGTTGTTATTTGTCTCTCGTGATTTTCTTTTTAAAAAGGTCTGACGACTTCCAGATCATCAGCCGAAGGTAATGCCGGGAACTTGGCATGAGGCTCGCTCTGATACCAGAATACAACAGAAGAGATATCTGATTTCTGGTCAAGATAACGACCATCATTGCGCCATCCAAGATCCTGAATAGTAACTTTCAAGTCCTTGTCAAAGCGAACAGGGTCAAGAATATGCCAGCGATACATACCGAAACGTTGTTGCGAACGGTATACTCCATCGGGGCGTATAATCTGGTGAAGTCCTGCATAAGGGGTAGAAAATTCCTCATATTGGCGGGTTGTTTTATTCTCAAAATTGTAGGAACCACAGAAATAATCTTCTGTACCGGTACCGCAGATGGTCGGGAACTTCTTGTCACCATCCATGAAGAATTTAATTTCTCCTTCACCCCACCAGCCACTGTTATTGACCTGCCATGCCATGTAAGTACCCACATATTGACCCTTACCCTTGATGCCATCAACCAATACATGGTCAGAAGTCATATTGGGGTTTGAACGACGGAATTGTGCATGGAAGTAAGCGGCATCCTCAGGAACTTCAGTCAATGTATAATTTATCTGATAGTAAACCCGCATTTCATTGTTCGGATCAATGTTTTCCATAGTGATTCTACACTTTTTGCGGAAAGGCATTTGCCAGTAACAGTTGAATGCGCTGCCCGGATTCACGCATACGGCCAGTGAAGATAATGGAGAATACACTCCCCAGCCACTACAGAAGAAATCACCAATGGGACATTCTACAGAAGGCTCTTTCTCATCATCCCAATAAAATCGGATAATTGTTTTCCGCCACTCACCTGTGGGAGTCATCCAGATTTGCTGGATAGCGCCGGGACCTTCTATTTCAGCCAATGTAAAAGTCTCATTAGGACCGATATTCACATAAGGATTCACCTTCCAGCCTTGTCCCAAGGTCTTTGCTGCGTGATGTGCATTAGCTTGATTAGGTTTATCTTTATCCCTCACCGGATCAGCCATACCACCCTTACCTTTTTCGCCGGTAAAGTTTTCAGGACTGATGGAGCGGGTTTTTGCATCGGACAAACGATACAAATTACCCATATTCATGTCAAGTCCATTGAAGTTTTGAGCATAAACGCTCACTGCA
>NZ_CAJLKP010000079.1 GCF_905207245.1 uncultured Bacteroides sp.
GGCCGTATACTTCACTCCGGAGTATTTCTCTATAAAAGCCGATGGAAATGCGGACGTCTCCGACGCTCTGCAAGAAGCAGTGAATGCCGCCAAACATAAAGAATCGGGTTGCGGCATTCTTTTCGTACCCGAGGGAGTTTATAAACTCAGCAAGACGATTTACGTCCCCGCAGGGGTACGTCTCATCGGTTATGGGGCGAAACGTCCGGTATTCGTTCTTACCAGGAATGCACCCGGTTTCCGCGAAAAGACGAGTGAAACAAACAAAGGAAAGTATCTCTTTTGGTTTATCAGCGGAAACTACCGTCCGGGACGTCCGGTGACCGACGCCAATGCCGGAACATTCTACAGTTCGCTGATGAATGCGGATATTCGCATTGAAGACGGTAATCCGAATGCCTCGGCTATCCGCGCTCACTTTGCCCAACACTGTTCTATCTCCAACGTGACGATTCACGTAGGAAAAGGGCGTGCCGGGATTGTAGATGCAGGCAACCATCTGGAAAACGTATCTGTCTTTGGAGGAGAATATGGAATCGATACGGATAAGTCAGCCCCGGGATGGCCTATCATGCTGCTCAATACCTACTTTGAAGGACAACGCAAAAGCGCCATCCTGACGAATGAAGGTGGGTTAACCATTGTACGCATGAAAGTCAAAGATGTACCCGTAGCCGTAGAAATTAAGGAGGACGCTCCCGACCGTTTGTTCATGGAAGACTGTATCTTCGAGAATGTGCGCCGTACGGGAGTCATTCTTACGGATGCCGGCAACGCTGCTACGCAAATCAATCTTCGGAATATACAATGCAAAAACGTCCCGGTATTTTCTCTGGAACGTTCTAACAATGAACAGGTGTCCGGTAAGGGAAAGACCTACCGGATCACCCGTTTCACTTTCGGTTTCAATGCCGACAGTCTCGAAGACACTCCGCAAATAGTGCGTGAGGCAGAAACTGAAACAATCAAAAACATTATCCCTCTGGATGCCAGTGACACCCCGATGCTTCCTGCAACGGACCAATGGGTAAACATTCGCGACCTGGGCGCCAAAGGAGATGGTTTCAGCGACGACACTCAAATCTTCCGCGAAGCCGTAGAGAAATACACTAACATCTACCTTCCGCAAGGATGGTATGTAGTGAAAGAACCATTAGTACTGAAACAAAATACAAATTTAATCGGATTACATCCCGGAACCACCATCATGCTGACACTGGGTGGAAACCCAGCATTCAGTGGTTTCGGTGCTCCCCAGGCACAACTGACCACGCCCGAAAAAGGCACAAACATAGTGTGTGGCATCTTCCTCAATGCCGATGCCTACAACTATCGGGCAGTAAACTGCAAATGGATGGCGGGTGAAGGTTCCTATCTATATGACGTAAAGTTCAGTGGTCATGATAAGAACCGCTTCTTCCACAACGGACAGAGTGCAGCCAATCCTCTGGAGAAGCCTATGCCGATAACCCCGGAAACACACGACTTAATACTCCGCGCCTGGGACAACCAACATTGGAGCCTGTGGATTACCAACGGAGGCGGAGGCACTTTCCGGGATTTATGGACAGCCAATGAATACAGTTCCGCAGGGCTTTACGTTAGCCATACCGAAACACCCGGACGCATCTATGGCATGTCTTTGGAACACCATCTTCGCAACGAAGCTATCTTCCGCAATGTAGCCAACTGGAAAATCTACGATTTTCAGTTTGAAGTGGAGGCCGAGGGCATCGACACACAACCATTGGATTTGATTGATTGCCGGAATATGACTTTTGCCAATTTCTATTCCTACCGCGTGTCGCGCATGTTGAAGTCCTACCCGTCAGCCATACGGACCTGGAATTGCAAAGACATTGAATTTCTCAATCTGCATAACTATGCCCATGCCCGTGTGAAGTTTACTTCCAATGCCAGCCTGTATGATGTGAATACCCGGCATGAGGCACGCCGTTGGGAATTCGCGCGGCTGAAACTGACGGGTGAAGAAAACCGCAAATATCCATTAAGTAATGAGAAAGGAAAAGCAGAAGTTATCGTCAGCGGCTTTGAATTTATTGACGGACTGGCAAAAGATAGCCGGGGAAATATATATTTCTGCGAATCGCGTATGCGCCGCATTTATAAACTGGATGCCGTAAACGGGCAGGTAACTTCCATTGCCGATTTCCCCTGGAACGCCGTAGCACTGGTTTGTGACACGGAAGACAACCTGATTGTGGTTACTAAATATATATCCCAACCCGGTTATAACAATGATGATACACGCAACGACAGGCAACCTTTATTCGGATGGCGTGGTTCAGGTGGCTTGTGGGGATTTACCTATGTCCCCAGACTCTACTCCATCCGTCCGGACAATGCAGACGAAAGTTTCCGGGTGCTTCCTTTAGTAAGTATGGAGCAGATACAGGCACCAAAGAAAGTGTGTTATCTGGCCAACCGGACCATTACCCAAAACGAATATTATGGTGGCAGAAAACCTGCGCAATGTTTTGTCGCACCGGATGGAGTAACCATTATTCCGTATTATGAAGACCTTTTCCGTTGTTCATCCATAATAGAAGCGGCTCCGGGAGAAGCAATCTATACGTTAGATGAATATCATCAGAGGGTTATCCGCTCGGAAGTAGATAATCGGGGCTTCCTGCAAAACAGCCATCTGTTTGCCGACGGAGGCGACCGTAGCGTGGTAACAGACCAGGCGGGCAATGTATATGTGACAAATGGAGATGTTTCCATATTCGACTCCACGGGTAAGCCGATAGGAACGATAGAAGTGCCCGAACGCCCTACATCCTTACTGATTGCAGGAGACAGACTGTACATCACAGCCGTATCCTCGCTTTATCAGGTAAGAATACAATAATAAGCAGAATTTAGATAAACAATAAGATGACTGAGATTTCGATAGGTTTGATTAGTGAAGAAGATTATATCATATATATACCATGAAAAAGAAAGAACACATACCCCGACAGAAAGCTTTCCGCTGGATAGCTGCTACCACTCTGTCTTTATTATTCCTGTCGCCCTTACAGGCACAGCGGGAAAGCTGCACCATCAATGATGGTTGGAAATTCCTGAAAGGGGAATGCGCCACTGCAGCAGATAGTGCATTCAATGACGTTGCATGGACATCCGTCCACCTGCCGCATACCTGGAATACGGATGCTTACATTGAAAAAGACTATTACCACGGTACCGGCTGGTATCGCCGGCAAATATCAATACCACAAAACTGGAAAGGAAAACAGATATTCCTGAAACTGGATGCCGCCAGCAAAGCAGCCACCATTTATATCAACGGAAAGAATGTAGGCGAACATGCCGGAGGATATACCGCCAGTTCATTCGACATCACCCCATTCTGTACATTCGGCACCCAAAACTCTCTCGCCATCCGTGTAGACAATGCCCGTCAGGATATTCCCCCCATCTCCGGCGACTTCACATTCTTCGGTGGCATCTACCGGGATGTATGGCTGACGGCCGTTCCCAAGCAACACTTTCACCTGACAAACCACGCTTCGGACGGAATTTTCATCAGCACTCCCCAGGTATCCCAAGAAAGAGGAACGATACTTATCCGTGGAGAAGTTAAGAATGATGCCGGCCAAAAAGCATCACTCGAACTGGAACACACCGTATACAACCCGGACGGAAGCATTGCCCAAACCAAGAAACAGTCTATCCAGATAAAAGCCGGAGAGCTCTACTCTTTCAGCACCGAAACCTCCCCCATCCCATCCCCCCGATTATGGACTCCGGAAACACCCCACCTCTACAGGGTGGAAAGCGTTCTGCGCGACAAAAAGACAAAGGCCATCCTCGACCACAGCAATCACCATACCGGTTTCCGTTGGTTCAGTTTCGACGGCGAACAAGGCTTCCACCTCAACGGAAAGCCCTATAAACTGCGCGGCATCTGCCGTCACCAAGACCAGAAGCCCATCGGAGTTGCACTGACAGACGAGATGCACCGCCGTGACATGAAGCTGATGAAAGAAATGGGCGCCAACTTCATCCGCATCTCCCACTACCCGCAGGACGACGCTTTATTGGAAATGTGCGATAAGCTCGGCATGCTGGCATGGGAAGAAATACCCATCATCGACATTGTACCCGATACTCCGGGATATGCCGAAAACTGCGAACGCAATCTGCGGGAAATGATACGCCAGCATTATAATCATCCTTCCATCATCACCTGGGGATATATGAACGAAATATTACTCGTCACCCAACGCCGCTACAAAAAAGAAGAAGAACTGAAACCTGTACTGGAACGGACACTGGCACTTGCCAAGCGCTTGGAGGATGTGCTGAAAGAAGAAGATGCCACCCGCGTCAGCACAATGGCGTTTCATGGCAGCAACAGCTACAATGAAGTGGGATTAGGCAGCATCACCGATATTGTCGGCTGGAATCTTTACCAAGGCTGGTATGGCGGTGACCTCACAGGTTTCGAACGCTTCCTGGCAGAACAACACCAAAAGTATCCTTCGCACCCGATGATTGTCAGCGAATATGGTGCAGGTTCCGACAAGCGTTTACATTCGCTGCAACCACATGCTTTCGATTTCAGTATCGAGTATCAACAGAAGTACTTGGAACACTACCTGCCCGTGCTGGAAGAGACACCTTACATCTGCGGCGGAACCCACTGGAACTTCATTGATTTCTCTTCCGCACTGCGCGATGAATCCATGCCGCGCATCAATAACAAAGGTCTGGTATATTCCGACCGTACCCCCAAAGACGTCTACTATTACTATAAGGCAGCCTGGCGGCAGGATATTCCTGTGTTGCACATTGCCAGCCACGACTGGGTTCACCGTGCCGGAGTACAGCAAGGAGAGGCCCCTGTAATGCTACCAGTCAAAGTATATACCAATCTCCCGGAAGTAGAACTCTTCATCGACGGAAAATCTTTGGGTAAGCAGAAGGTCACGAATTATACAGCCACCTTCGAAGTACCGTTCAGCCGGAAAGAACACTTCGTTTCCGCCAAAGCCGAAAACAAAGAAGCTGCTACAGACATCCGCATCATAGAAGACGGCATCCGCCTGAACTTCACCCCTACCCCTATGATGCCGGATGAAACAAACTTACGGGGACTGGAACTTGCCGTCAATGTAGGCAGCCATTGTTTCTATACTTCCGATGAGAGCCAACTCACCTGGCTGCCCGACCAACCTTACACCGAAGGTAGTTGGGGATACATCGGCGGAGAAAGCAAAAGTAGTCAGGGACAGGTTCAGAATACCAACGACGGACCTCTGTTCCAGACTCTTCGCAATGGCATTGAAGGTTATCGTTTCGATGTTCCCAACGGCGACTATGAAATAGAATTTCTTTTTACAGACATCTTCCGTGAGAACGCGGCGGCAGTCTATCTGCTGGACCGGAACTCCGATGCAGAAAGCCGTGAAAACCGTTTCAGCATAATCATCAATGATGTGGTTGTTGAAGAAGACTTTTCTCCCTACCGCGAAAGTGATTACTTCCATGCTTTACGGAAAAGATACAATATTACAAACTTTCGGAATAAAATTGAAATACGCTTCCCTGTTCGGAGTGGAAAAAGCCTTCTGAATGGTATCAAACTCAGAAAACTTTATTAACTTCAAAATAAAAACGCCATGAGAGCTAAAATTTGCCTAGTCATCACCAGTCTGTTGCTCGTAGCAAGTAGTATAAATGCACAGTCCATCTGGGACAGAGCACATCTGGAAAAAGTAAAACAATCATTACACCAGCCTTTCTTTTCGGCTGCTTATCAAGAACTAATAGCGGACGCAGACAAGACATTGGACGTTCAACCTTTGTCCGTCATGATGAAAGAAAAGACACCCGGCAGCGGAGACAAACACGACTACATGAGTCAGGCACGCTACTACTGGCCCGACCCCACCAAACCGGATGGCCTGCCCTACATCAGCCGTGACGGTGAATCGAACCCGGAACTGAACAAACTGGACCGTAACCGCCTCGGGGCAACCGCCCAACGCGTCACCACCCTCGCACTTGCCTGGTATTTCAGTGGTGATGAGAAATACGCCCAGAAGGCAACAGAACTTATCCGCGTGTGGTTTTTTAATAAAGATACGCGTATGAACCCCAATCTGGAATATGCCCAGATGATTCCGGGGCACAACAACAATAAAGGACGTTGCTACGGCGTCATCGACACTTATTCTTTTGTCGAGATGCTGGATGCTGTACAATTGCTGGAGGGTTCAAAAGCCTTCACTACGAAAGATGACAAACAACTGAAAGCATGGTTCGGCAAACTGCTGACCTGGATACTGAACAGTCCACAGGGACAGGAGGAAGCCAAACAAGCCAATAACCACAGTACGGCACACGATGCACAAGTCATCGCTTTTGCCTTGTACGCAGGGAATATGAAAGTAGCGCAGGAAGTCATCAACGCCATTCCGCAGAAGCGTATCTTCACCCAGATAGAACCCGATGGCAAGCAGCCGCACGAACTGCGCCGCACCCTCGCCTTCGGCTACTCACAATTCAACCTGTCCCACCTCATCGACATCTTCGTGATGGGCCGGAAGATGGGTATCTCCATTGATAACGCCACTTCGCCGGACGGGCGCAACTTCTACAAAGCCATGGACTTTCTGGTTCCATACGTTGGAAAACAAGTGGAAGACTGGCCCTACCAGCAAATCAGTGAATGGGACTACAAGCAACAGGAATTCTGCAAAGATTTATACCGTACCGGCTTGCTGAATCCGGCGCGGACAGATTACATGAGAATCGCCAAAGCCCATCGCATCATCAATTGGAAAGACCGTTTCAACCTGCTATGGGTAGAGGCTGACGACGTGGACAATGCCTATGCTTTCGCCTGCGGGCAACTCCGGTTTGCCCTGACGTGTGCAGGCAAAGCCAGAAAAGAAGCGGATAACCAGTGTAAGCACCGGGTCGTTCCGCGTAGCATCAACAAAGACGGTTCACTGAGGATGATACACCCTCACGACTGGTGCTCAGGTTTCTTCCCCGGTTCATTGTGGCAGGCATATGCCTACACAAAGGATGACTTCTGGCGTCAGCAAGCCATCAGCAACACCTGGATGATAGAAGAAGCCAAATGGCACAAAGGCACCCACGACCTGGGCTTCATGATGAACAACAGCTTCGGCAAAGCCTACCTGTTGACCGGCGAACGCTCTTACAAAGATGTAGTGCTGCAAAGTGCCAAAACCCTGATAACGCGCTACAGTGATAAAGTAAAGAGCATCCGTTCGTGGGACCACAACCGCGATAAGTGGAAGTTTCCCGTCATCATCGACAACCTGATGAACCTGGAAATGCTGTTCTGGGCCACACAGGAAACCGGCGATTCCATTTACTGGAAAGTTGCCGTGAACCATGCCAATACAACGTTGAAGAACCACTTCCGCCCGGACTACTCCTCTTACCACGTAGTGGACTATGACCCCGAAACAGGCGAAGTACGCGCCAAACAGACCGCACAGGGCTATGCCGACGATTCCTTCTGGAGCCGTGGCCAGGCATGGGGATTGTACGGATACACCGTATGCTACCGTTTCACCAAAAACCCCGCCTACCTGCAACAGGCACGCCACATCGCAGACTTCTTCCTCAGCCTGCCCAACCTGCCCGAAGATTTAATCCCCTACTGGGACATGAAAGCCCCCGGCATTCCCAACGTTCCCCGCGACGCCTCGGCTGCCGCCATCATGGCTTCGGCTCTGTATGAGCTTCGCAATTACGTTCCGGCAGAAGACGGCAAGCGCTATCAGGACATTGCCGACAAGATGGTGGACAGCCTCAACAAGCACTATCGCGCCGAGCCGGAAACCCACTACGGCTTCCTGTTGCTCCACTCCACCGGACACCATCCGGGAGGTGACGAAATTGATGTACCACTGAACTATGCCGACTATTATTATCTGGAAGCATTGGCAAGAAAAGCTGCTCTTAAGCAGTAATTAATACTTTTTGAGACAGTAATTCATCTTTTTGAGACGTTTCATATGGTAAGTAAGCTACTTTTACGCTATTTTTGTAGCACAGAGAATTAGAATCATTTTATAAAAGAAAAAGACATGAAAAACTTATTCGACATTAAAGACAAAGTGATTATCGTGACCGGCGGTTGCGGTATCTTAGGAAAGAGTATCGCCAACTACCTAGCCGAACAAGGTGCCAAAATCGTTATCCTGGACCGCGTGGAAGAAATCGGCAAAGAACTGGAAGCCGAACTCAACCAGAAGACGGAAGCCATGTTCCTGGTGACGGACGTGCTGAACAAAGAAGTGCTGGAAGAAAACAAGAAAGCCATTCTGGAACGCTTCGGCACCATCGATGTGTTGCTGAACGCTGCCGGTGGAAATATGCCCGGTGCCACCATCGCCCCTGATAAGACCATCCTCGACCTGGAAGTAGATGCTTTCAGAAAGGTAGTGGACCTGAACCTCTTCGGCACGGTGTTGCCCACAATGGCCTTTGTAGACGTAATGGCTAAGAACAAGAAAGGCGTTATCGTCAACTTCTGCTCCGAATCTGCCCTGCGCCCGCTGACCCGCGTAGTAGGCTATGGTTCAGCCAAAGCTGCCATTGCCAACTATACCCGCTATATGGCTACGGAACTGGCAAGCAAATTCAGCCCCGAACTCCGTGTAAACGCCATCGTGCCGGGCTTCCTGCTGACCAACCAGAACCGTGCACTGCTGACCAACCCGGACGGCTCCTACACCGACCGTGCAAGAACCATCATCGCCCACACTCCGTGCGGACGTTTCGCCGAACCGGAAGAACTGTTCGGAACCATCCACTACCTCATCAGCGATGCTTCCAGCTTCGTGACAGGTGCCCTGTCGGTAGTAGACGGCGGTTTTGACGCTTTCTCAATCTAAGGAACGAGTTGACAAAGAAATGAGTTGACAAGGGAACGAGGGAACAAGTTGACAAGGTCATGAGACATTGAGTATCCCCCTTGTCCCCTCGTCAACTTCTTCCCTTGTCAACTAAAGAAAAATAAGAAACTAAAAAACGAAGAAACTATGGTATTATGTGAACAAACCTGGCGCTGGTATGGTCCTAACGACCCGGTCAGCCTGTGGGACATCAAACAAGCCGGAGCAACCGGCATCGTGAACGCCCTGCACCACATCCCCAACGGTGAAGTGTGGACAGTGGAAGAAATCATGAAACGCAAGGAAATGATTGAAGCCGTAGGCCTGCGCTGGTCGGTAGTGGAAAGCGTGCCTGTGCACGAACATATCAAGACTCAGACGGGAGATTTCCAGAAATACATCGATAACTATAAAGAAAGCCTGCGCAACCTCGGCCAGTGCGGTGTGAACATCGTGACGTACAACTTCATGCCCGTACTGGACTGGACACGTACCGACCTTGCCTACGAACTGCCCGACGGAAGCCGTGCCCTGCGCTTTGAGCGTGCCGCTTTCGTTGCTTTCGACCTCTTCCTGCTACGCCGTCCCGGTGCCGAGAACGACTACACCGACGAAGAGAAAGCCAAGGCAAAAGCCCGCTTCGAACAAATGACGGATGCAGACAAGCAATTGCTGGTTCGCAACATGATTGCCGGACTTCCCGGCTCCGAAGAGAGCTTCACACTGGAACAATTCCAGCAAGAACTGGACCGTTACAAAGACATCACCCCGGAGAAACTGCGCGCCAACCTGATTTACTTCCTGCAGGAAATCGCCCCGGTGGCTGACGAAGCCGGCGTAGAGTTGGTTATCCACCCGGACGACCCTCCCTGCTCCATCCTCGGCCTGCCGCGTATCATGAGTAGTGCTGCCGATTTCCAGGCTTTGATTGACGCTGTTCCCAATAAGAGCAACGGTCTTTGTCTCTGCACCGGTTCACTCGGCGTAAGCAGTGCCAACGACTGTGCCGCCATCATGCAGCAATTTGCGGACCGCATCAACTTCGTTCACCTGCGCAGCACGCAGCGCGACGCAGAAGGTAACTTCTACGAAGCCAACCACCTGGAAGGCGACGTAGATATGTATCACGTCATGAAAGCCTTCCTCGAACTGCAACAAAAGCGTCAGGTATCCATCCCCATGCGTCCCGACCACGGACATCAGATGGTGGACGACCTGAAGAAGAAAACCAATCCTGGATATTCCTGCATCGGCCGCCTGCGCGGACTGGCAGAACTACGCGGACTGGAAATGGGTATCGCAAAGTCTATCTTTAAGTAATCTCTGTAGGCAGCATCAGTCCATCTGATGCATCCATACAATTAATTACGGGCTACAAGGCACTTATCATTCGTGCCTGTAGCCCGTAACTAATTATAAACCATTTTATCGGTGAATTTACCGACTCAAAGCATATCAATCCTGCTTAATAGAAATCAGTTCTTTCATTTTTTCAAGCAATATTTCTGTCTGTGGAAACAATGGGGCAACATCTATTTCTGCCCAATCAAACATATCATCATAATCACCTGCCTGACGCATATTAAGCAATCGGGAAGCTAAACGAGCATCTTCCCTGCTCAGCAAACCTCTCGTTACAAATTCCTGTCCCAACATACAAATCAATCCACTATGAGTTTTTGAGGCAAACCCCTTATCCACCATTAGGGCTGAAGCCATGTGAAATACTGCATAATACAGGCGATTCGCTACTAAACTCCAATGATTGAACGATGCATTATCCCTCGCTTCAATCATTGCAGTCTCGGATTTCTGTATCCGATATGAAATTATTGCTTTTTTCTCATCAATCGTTAACGACATATCTCAATGCTTTCTTGTTCTACATTCTTATAAAAAGGAGTAAAATTCCTCTTTTGCCAATCGCTATAAGTGTAAAGCAAAGGATTTATCATAGCCCCTATCTTCCAGCCCAATTCCATCAAAGGGTAAGCAACATTATCAAAGTCATCATTATTAATCCGCTCCTTATCAATCAGAATAAGAATATCCCAATCAGAATCTTCACGCGCATCTCCGCGTGCCTGAGAGCCGAACAAAAGCACCCTCCCTCCTGTGGGAAGCACATTCTGCAAGGTATCCTTGATTTGCTGCAATATTTTTGTTTTAGAATACATCGTATCTTCTTTACTAATATCCAATTACAAAGATAAAAATATATCATGTAATTCCAATTCAACTTAGGCTTATTTCTCCAACTTTCCTGTTTATACCTAACAGCAGGATGTTATTTTACCCATTCAACCGTTCCATTTTGACATTTTGTCTTTTATGCATAACGAGAATGCGATATTTCCGTCCCGTTACAAGGAAGAATGAAAAGAAACGAACGAAAATCAGTATCTTACTTATTGACAGCGCGATACATAAATACATACAACTCTAATAAAAGAAAAACAGATGGTCTGTCTACCATATATAGACCGTCTGTCTACCACATATAGACCGTGCGTCTACCATATATAGACCGTTCGTCTCAGATATATAGACTGTTCGCGTCAGATCTATAGATTGTACGCGTCCCATCTATAGATTGTTCACCTCGGATATATAGTTCCTTGATGTAAGAACCATAGTTCCTTGCATACATATTGCATATACTGCTTGTTATATGCAAAAATCGTGGATTTATATTCAATAGATTATGCAATCGGAGCCTATTCCGGATGTTTTCGGAAAAGGCTCTGTCGTTAAAAGAACGGTTCCGGTTACTTTTTGTCCGGAATAAAACGTGATGACTTTCACTTCAGTACGAATTAAGAGCTAAAAAAGAGTATCTGTCATGCTGAGCTTGTCGAAGCATCTACTCTCTTTGTATTTCTATAGAGATAAGATCCTTCGACTACGCTCAGGATGACAGATACTCAATATACGAATGAATAATGAGCATCTACTTATATATTGGTTAGATGAGAAATTATCTATTGATTCTACCTGAACAACCGGCACAGAAACGACCAGACAGAGGTTTTCTTGCCTCCTATCGCTCTATCATTATTCAGTATCTTTTCGTTTAATGAAAGGATTCTATGAGTAAGGTCCGCCATCTTCTCAAACTCGGCCTGTAGCTTTTCCTCCCGTTGAGAACGCCTATAGTTTATCTCCAGCAAGTCATCATAGTCTTTTGTTAAACGTGCATTTTCCTTATAAAGCCATTCTAAATGCTCTCTCGGAACCCGTTCGATGGTTGCATCATCTTCCGGGTACGACTTCGTTGAATTAAACTCAAGGGATTTTTCAAGGTCCTCCGCATCCACCATCGGGTCGGGGTCCTCGTAAGGGTCTTTATCCAGAGATGAACATCTCAGATAACCGAGCCTTATCCATTCGCGGATTTGCTCTTCGGATATGCCGTATTTCTCAGCGGCCAAACTTACAGAAAGCCAATTAGCCATATAGAGTGTTTGATTAATAAGTTTCAAATCAACCCTATACGGCTATAACTGGTGTATTACAAGAGGTACGGGGCATTACATCTTCCCTGTAAGAAGGTATGTGGGTACCCCTAGAAAAGGAAGAGTAAGCCCGTACCAAGAACTGATACAGGCTACGCTCGTCCGATTTCTAGATAAAACTCCCACATTTTACTTACACCGGAAGAGGACATATATGTATACGCAATACTATATGTCACTTGTTCACCTGCAAAGATACGTTTTTTTCATATTCAATAACAAAATGCCTTTATGTTTTTTACTTCCGGCTTAAAAAAACATCAAATTAACTCGCTACAACTCCTCCTTGCAAGGAGGGCTGTATATCTTTCGTCGAGCACTCTCCATGACACCGGCAAGGTATAGGTGAAATCCACCTTCCCTCCTGTATGAATCATCATAACCGGGGAATATTCTCCCGGCTCCAAATTAGGCAGGATTACCAACACCTCTGTGTCGGTATACTTAAACACTCTTTTAACATGTATCAATGTGCCCTTATCGGAGACGGGAGAAAGACCCAGGTATATGGTTCCAAGTGAAGATAAGCACAGATTCTCACCTGTGATTACGACAGGAGCATTCGGAGTAATGGTTCCGTCACGCATGCCTGTCAGCGGATCGTACACATCATTGATAACAGGTACGTTCTTTCCGAAAAGCATCGGAAATTCATTCTTTTCCTGCTTCCTGTGATGCAACTCAGCCACTATTTTTTTCTTATCTTTCATCATATAATATCCATCAATTAGTTAGTAATAACAGTCTATCAAACTGCTTCACAAAATTACATCACAACGCATACACTTCCGTGCCAGTAATAAGAAATATCGGCCAATCCGTCTTTCTATATATGGCTGTGCAAGGTTTATCAAACACAATTTTCGAAAATACCCCCCATTCAAAAAAGAAATGTTACGATTATCGAAACAAGTAGCCTCCCAAAACTGTTAAATGGATAATAGACAAACCTCTAACTCAGACAAAAGATTATGATAACAAACGAGTTAAACACAGGATTAGTTAATGCCGTCAGAGAGAAACTCCCATCCAAAGAAAATCTTGCCAATACTTTAATGGACATTCTTTATATAGGCAAAGAAGCTATTTACCGCCGGCTACGGGGCGAAGTACCCTTCACACTGGCCGAAGCAGCCGTTATATCCCGTAAACTGGGTATATCGCTGGATAAGATGATAGGCGTGAGCTTCCGCGACAATGCCGTTTTCGACATGAACATAGTGGATAGCAGCCAGCCGCTCGAAACCTACTACTCCATCTTGGAAAAGCAGGTGGAGCTATTCCGGAAAGTGAAAGAAGAAGAGAACTCGGAAATCGGGACTTCATCCAACATTATTCCGCTAACCCTCTCATTGAACTATAATATGCTTTCCAAATTCCGGCTATTCAAATGGATGTATCAGAATGAAAACATAAAATGCAGGCATTTTAAAGAAATGGAAATTCCGCAGAAGATAGTAGATAAACAAAAAGAATATGCCAGTGCGGTAGCCCATATCCGTTCCGTAGATTACATCTGGGATAATATGATCTTCAGCCATCTGGTGAATGACATCCAGTACTTCTGCGACGTACACCTCATATCCGATGAAGACAAGAACCTCCTGAAGGAGGAACTACTCTTGGTAGTAGACGACCTGGAAGAGTTGGCTGCCCGGGGAAAAAGCAAAACGGGCAACGACATTAATATCTACATTTCGAATATCAACTTCGAGGCTACCTACAGTTATCTGGAAACCGACACAATACAGCTCAGTCTGATCCGGATATATTCCATCAACTCCATCACCACGCAAGATAGCGAAATGTTCCGGGGGCTGAAGGAATGGATTCAGTCATTGAAGAAATTCTCCACGCTGATATCGGAAAGTGGCGAGATGCAGCGCATCCAGTTCTTCAAGCAACAGCGAGAAATTATCGATGCACTATAGCTCCTTTTTTCCGAATTCTGAAATTTTTCAAAGGATAAGTGCCTTATTTCGAAAACAGATAGAACTCCTATCTGTTTTTTTTCATCCTCCAACTATTTACCTTCGCATTCTTTTCAATCAGAAAAGACTCTCGTTTTCACCACATGATTTCAATCACAAAAGTTCCGTTAACAAGCTCTATATTTGTATATGTCACAAATTCGTCCTATGACATTTGATTATTAACAAAAAAGAAAAGGCTATGACCAAAAATTACATTGTAAAAGAGTTGATTAACGAAATGAAAGAAAGAATTCCCCCAGGGCAGAACTTAGCCAATTATCTGACAGATACATTATATATGGGGAAAGAGGCCGTCTACCGCAGATTGCGGGGGGAAGTCGCATTCACCTTTGATGAAATAGCCGTAATTTCCCATAATCTGGGTATTTCCATCGACCAGATTATCGGAAACCATCTATCCAACCGGGTCACTTTCGATGTGAATCTTCTGCATTCACCCAATTTATATGAAAGTTATCATGAAATAGTAGAGCGTTACCTGCGAATCTTCAATTCCATGAAAGGAGACAGCGTCACTGAAGTGTATTCTGCAACCAATACAATTCCTTTTACCTTTTACTCGGCCTATGAGTATCTGTCCAAGTTCCGCCTGTGCCGGTGGATTTACCAGAATGGGAAAGTGAAGACTCCCAATTCTCTGAGCGACATGCATGTGCCCGACAAAATAGTCGCTTCTCACAAGAAATTGAGCGAAGGATTAAAGAGAGCCGGAAAAACCTACTTTATATGGGACAGCAACGTATTCAGTTCTTTTGTAAAAGAGATTAAGTATTTTGCCGGATTGAATCTGATATCTACGCCAGACGTCATGTATCTGAAGAACGAACTGCAACAGCTACTTATCGACCTGGAACATTTATCAGTGAAAGGAGAGTATAGCAATGGACATGAATTGTACATTTACCTGTCGAACATTGATTTTGAAGCGACTTATACCTATGTTGCCAATAAGGATTACCAAATTAGCCTTTTCAGGGTATATTCCATCAATTCCATGGATTCGCAAAGCCCGCAAATCTGTGAAATACAGAAGAACTGGATACAGTCGTTGAGAAGACATTCTACGCTGATTTCAGGTAGCGGGGAGGCGCAAAGGATTGCGTTTATCGAGAAACAAAGAAGTATTATTGAGACGTTATAGAAAAAAGGAACACCGAAGTAGTATAAAAATAAGTTGTATCAGGATGCTTTTGAAAAGTATCTGATACAACTCATTCAGGTTTTAATCTACAACAGACCGCACACAGCGATAGCTGGGCCAGGTCGCTGTTCCCGGATCGGTCCATGCACTAAATTCATTACGACTACGGGCTGACTCCCAATTATATCCTACTAACCAATAAGTATTGTCTCGTGCAGTCAATGCCCAGTGCATGGCAGCAATTTTTTGAAAATCAGTTCCCCAGTCTGCCGAAGCACCAAATCCTTGATTATCGAGACTAAGTTTAGTTCCTCCCAAACTACCAATCATATACATTTCGCGCTGGGTAGGCAGACGCCATCCGGCCCCTATGCTCTCACATGCCGCCTTTGCTTCTGCCCAACTCTTACCGTTGAGACTGGTGTTTCCTATCAGAAGTTTCGGAGCAATCTTATTCATTCCATTACTCGTATCAGGAGTATCACCCGAAGCAAACAGTAGCGTAGGATCTACTCCTCCATCCGCATCGCGGGAGACGATAGTAACTCCTGAAGAAGCTACCGAGAGATAGGGATACTTTTTCCCGCTATTTTTATTATCTCTCACACAACGAAAATAATTAGTGGCAGACCCTGATTTCGGGTATCCCGCTCCAAAGTCGAGCTCAAAATATGCACCTGTACTTCCTTCGGAATAATACGAGGACGACCAATAATTACCTGTCCAATTCTGATACCATCCGTATATATTCTGCCCATATGCTTCACTGCTTCCCAACGCATTACCACCCAACGCATCTACATAGGCAAATGACAGCAACAATTCACTTGCAGTAGGCAGACGCCAGCCATCACCTATATTATTACATATAGTTTCCGCATCAGAAATACTCGCCACACGTCCCTTGTTTTGACCACTCGTAACCAGGAGCCGATTGTCATGCCTGATAGGGTAAAGGTAAAAAAGAGGGCTTCCGGCAGTTGTATAAGATTTTGTTTCAGATACCATCTGAAGGTCAATCGTGCGATAAAATGGAAAATATTCATTCGCTACAGTATGCATCACATTCTTAAATGTTATTCTTATCGTTCCGCTTTTTCCTTCCTTCCATTTTCCGGGATGGAGCTTCAGTCTGAAGTCATATCCACGGTTTACCACATCGTTAGCCTTACCATCATCATCATTATCTACTACAGACCCCTGATACATCTTCGACTCCGCATTCGTTCTGCCCGCAATTATATCATTATCCGCATCGGTTCGGATTAATCCGCTTCCGTCATCACCGACAACATTCAATTCTTCAATACTCTCAATTTCCCAGTTATTATTGACAAACAACTGCAAATATTGCTCCGCCCCTAAATGAACTTTATAGGTGCGGCTATTGTCAACAGTGGGGTAATACCGGAATGAGAACTGCAGTTCGCCCTGATTGATTGGCAAAGTAGTAGAACCAATATAACTGCCATCCTTATCATAGAGATAGAAATTGAATATATCCCAACGCCACCACCAGCCAGAGGTACTTGCACTGGTGCCATCGCCCGCAAGCCTCGGATTGGGATGCACTGTAAACGCTTGCACCTTTTCAGTGAATGACTTCCTGCTGTCTCTGTACAATTGTGGAATAAGACCATCTGCAGGATACTGAATCGTGGACAGATCCTCAGATCCAAAAAGCTGGACATTGATTTTATCCACAGAAAACATCACATACACCGTCTGTGGCTCGATAGGCAATTCATCTCCATCAGGATTTCTGATAGGGAAGAAAAGGCCATTTTCCAACACATTCCCATATGCATCTACAAATTTGATGATTCCCGGGTCTATCACTCCCTGCGTCACTTGAATATCGTAAGTTAACCGACCCGCTGTCAGCGTAACCGTTGCCGTACGGGTCATTCCCGTAATTCCGTTATTAAAATAAGGAATCCTCAATAGAAGTTGCGTGTCTGCATTCGCAGCCCCTGAGGCCTCGGCCATTCCACCTGTGAAACCAAGCCAATCATTACCTTCCGTAACAGTAGCCTTCCAGCCGCCGGGATTGTCAGTAAAAACATTGATAGCGTAACCATTATTCTGATGTTGCGTCACACTGACCTCCGATTCACCCACACCAAGCATATACTGCCCATTGTAAACCACATCCTTGACCATATCCCGGTCATAATGTATCAACCGGAACTTAAGATTGGACATGACTGTATAAGATGCCAATGCCTCCCTGAAACTTTCATAGCCAATGCCCGAAGCTTCCGTTACGGTGATGATGTATTTATAGTTTCGCTTCAAAGACAGATATTCAACTTCCTCTCCTATCTTTCCGGTTTTTGTGAAATCCACGCGGTAAAAAGTGGATTTACCATTACCAATCTTTCCCTTCACAATCAGGCAAACAGCATCCTTGCGGCTCGAAGCTCCGTCTTGCCCCACACCGTCGGCATCCACTGCAGCAGGTGCTTCGAATGTATAAATCTCCCCGTTGTAGGGTGTGTTTCCATCCACGGAATAAAGGATTGCCTCCCCTTCCCCCATCTTCTTGCCACCGTCAGCCGGAAGGTTCGTAGCATCCGGAGCCAGGTCGATAACCTTTCCGGCTGCATCCCATGCTGGGGCAATATATCCTATGGTATTGTAATTGGCCAGATAAACTTCTTCTACTGTGAAGTTAGATGCAGAATTACGGATATCAATACGCGCCAGCATACGTTTCATATTGATGCCGGTTATCGGGTTCATCGAAGGAGCTATTTTCGCTATTTCCTTTTCACCGTACATAGGAATCCGTGTGTAACCACCAGTCGTCGAACCGTTTGCCGTCCATTTGCCGGTGTGGGTATGGAGCAGTGCTTCCATCGCCTCAACTTTAGTGGTTTCCCCCTTCTTGAATTCCGACGCAATACCGTCAAGTTCCCTATTTGCCACAACCACGATGCATGTCGATTCAGTAGTAGGATAAAGTACGGCAGAGAAATTCACAGTAGAGTTATTATTTGCCAAATCCTGTGTAACTCCCGTGCCACGGACCCATTCCAAAAATACCGCAGGTGTTTTTGACGCATCAAATACAAGGACATCTACAGTCTTTATTTCGTCTTCTTTCTTGGCTGCCTCCGCTCCGGCCATTGTGCGCGAAGTCACCGACGGAATATCCACATCAGGAACCGTCAAGGTGAATTGTACCCCATTCCCTGTTTGGGGAGGCATTGGTTCAAAGTCTTCTTGTACACATCCGGTAAACCCCATCAATGCCAACAAAGCCAATAAAAGCAAAATCGTTCTGAATATTGAAGTCCTATATTGCATATTTTTATTTCCTTTCTTAATCTATTTCTATATCCTCCATTAGGGTACAGTCAATGTTACTGTCATAGGGGGATTATCACCATTCGTATTGTTTAATGTCAGCGTGGCCGTCTTATCGGATATTGCGTTAGCCTTGAAGTAGAAAAAAACCGTACCACCGCTCGAACCGTGTGCTTCTATCATGGTCTCACGGTTAAGCAAGATATCATCCGGATCATTCACACCGGTTATTTCCCACTCCCACCAGCCAGGACTACCTGAAGTAAAAACGATCTTGCGACGTTGCATGATTCCGGTCCCTGCATCACTGCTATCCAGTTGTACATCATAATTCATCCATATTCCGTCTCCGCCCCATTGCTGAAGAGCCACCTGATGATGCAGATTACCTGCATTAATATAGCATCTTGTCCACCGTTCGGTTCCTACTCCCGAATCAAACTCAGGCATCACAACACTAACATTATAAGTATACACTCCTTCTGAAAAGGACGTTTGAGTCATGTTGACCGTTACCCACGATTCCATACCATTCTTATCCAGCAATGCACCCGCCGGATAGCCTGTATCCGGATTTGCATCATAATTTGTTTTCACCTCTATATCAACAGTAGCAGCATTACGGGCTGTCTGCACCTTGGTCTGCGACAACTTAAGATAGTACTGTTTGTCGAAAATCACATTTACCGGACTCTCGTCCCACTCAAGGGGAGTGGCTGACAGTTGATAGGTCTCGTTTGATATCGTAAGGTTATAGTTGATATACTCTCCTGACTCCCACGAGTGTGGATTAGCATCGAGAATATCCTTGAGCAGGAATTCCCGTTCACCAAAATTGGTAGTAATAACAATCTTGGCCGTAGCAGGAAAGTCATCGGCATCAGTGGGTAACATAAGAAACGTGTCCCCCATCAGAACGGCTTCTTCGGTCACCGTGTTGTTGTCGGCGAGAGTAGAAGAAATGTTCCCCGTCGTGATACCGTTCCACACGAAATCAGGCTTGTTATGTTCGGTAGTGGTAGCCGGTATATTGGGAATAGTAAGTTTCCCGCTTTTCCCCACATTTTGGAACTCTATCTTTTCGATGGTTACCACATCGGGCACCGGGTCTACCTTTTTAAACGTGAAGGTAACCTTGGTCAGCGTGTGGTAGAAATGTATGCTCACCCCTTCGCTCCATGCAGGTTCCGATATAGCAGCCAGCACATCAACATGGTTGGCGGCATCGGTGTTTGCCGTATAATTCAGCACCATTTGCCCTGGATTGGAGAAGTTCGCAGTGAGTGCATCGGGTCCACTGTAGGGATACCACGAGAAGAACTTCATACTGGCACCCAGTAGTGCCGGCCAGTATTGTTCGGGCGATATGGTTGCCGTGAGGTCGGGATTCACCACGGCACTTGCATTGAAGTATTGTTCCGGAGTGGATGAGGCAGGCGTCAAAGAGGCAAAAAAGCCGAATGTCTCCCCTTTCAGATCGGTATTTGAAGAGATAACCATACCACGAGTTCCGGCATTTCCACCTTCTCCGATACGTTGCACGACAATCAACTTCCCACACGGCATCATCTCTTCGCCGATACACGAAAAGAGAATGAACGGAAGGATAGCCGCCATTACAGTCATCTTGATAGTATTTCTAAACTTTATCATCGTAATTTCTTTTCCGACATAAACAAAACATCCAGTGAAATGTATTATAAATCCATATTCAAATCGATGTTTTTTACATCACCCCAGTCTTCCACCGTTATCGTCAATATCTGAATACCGATTTTCCCTACCCGGGCCGTTATCTGATACACATTATTCCTCCGTATTTCCGTAAAAGGTTGTGCTACCGGGGTTCCTTTATCATCAACCTTTGTTATTGTCTCTATCACCTTCCCTGTTACTCCGGTAACATCCGGAGGTCCCTTCAGGATGTTGGTCATGCTGACGGCCAACCGGTCGGAATAGTCCGGTCTGAACGTGCGCTCGGCAACATAGAACGAACTGAGCAGTTTCCGGTTCTTAGCTCCGGTGGCAGACGAATATGCCCACATTTCCGAGGTTGCCGCCGTCCAGGTTTCCGTTAATAAATCGCTTTGTGATACGTTATCCTTCACTTTTCCATAATTTTTCGAAGGCTCAGTATTATCGCGCGTACCATTTGCCTCGTTTCCCATCACAAAATAACTGTCATGCGAGAGGTTATGCAAAGTGACACTGGTGCTACCGGCAGTATATCCGGTCATCGCTCCACCATCTATGGCTTCGAGAAATATATCTACCCGGGCCACGGCACGTTCGATAACCATTTCTACTTTTTGGGTTTCATCAGGTGCTATAGATATATCCCGAATCACTCCTGTCATGGGCATACCAGTCGTAGAAATTATCTGCCCGTCATTGTTCAGTATATCAGCAATATCATAGACCATATCTTGCAACGTCCAAAGACTGGCAATACCATTGAGTTTGCTCGTGAGACTCTGTGGTTCGTTGGCAATAACTACGACCAGAATATCATTGCTGGAAGTCACTTCGAGAAGCTGCGCATCTATATCGGTAGCTGTTCCCGGAGTACTCAACAGGATGTGCTTATTCACATCCAGCCTCACACCACCGGGCGTGCTGCCGAATACGATAAACCGCATGGAGTTTATCTCCTCCTGTTGATCCACCTCACCGTTGTTCACCAAGTTGATGCTAAGTTGTGCCCGGGTAAGGGCAGGCAACTCGTCAGTCGCATCTCTGCTGCATGAGAACAAAAGGATTGTGGATACCAGACAAATAATATGTAATAGTCTTTTTCTCATTCTTAAATTTCAATCCCATGAAGCCAGTAAATCCAAGTGCCCACAACAAGTCCGATCTGGATAAATTCTCCTCCTCCGGGCTTCTCGGTGACAGTGAACATCAGGTTCCATTCGCTCTGGCGGTCAAGGTATTCCTGAAAAGGAAGTTCTGTTCCGTCATGACGGGAAGTCGGTCGGGCAATACTCAGCAACTTCATCAGGTCGTAGCTCCATATTTTGGCTCCGGTATCCGCATTCTTTATAATGAACTGGTAATCCCATCCGTCCCTGTTGAACAAGCGCATGGTGTTGAGACGTGCGGATACAAACACGTCGGAAATTTCTCCCTGACCTGTATAATGAGGCACGTAATGAACCGGTCCTTGGTGTGTAGGTTCGTTCTCCCAAGAATAGGTTGCACTTTCCGGTGCCTGAATTTCAAATGTATATTGTGTTCCGTTCTTTTGGCCTTCTCCATACTTCATCAATGCGATATTGAACCGATTGGTGTTGCGTATCAGATTCACCCGGTAGACCTTGTGGTCGGTATTGGATGGCAAATGGTCCACCTCCACCACACCGCTAAAATAGAGATGCTGGAACTCGAAGTCTACAATATCCGATGCACGCTTCAGGGCTACAGTTAGTTGTCGGAGGGTTGTTGTTCCCGGAACCAATTCACGCCCTGCATTGTCCAAAGCATGGAAGTTGTCGGACAAACTACCAACGGTCAACACTTTGTAGTTTCCGAAATCGAGTTCATTGGTCAACGACATACGGTTGCCGCCAATCAGTGCGGTAGCCTCGGCTCTTTTGGAAAAGAGCAGTTTGTCATCGCTGCCGAACACGAATACGTCCACCGATTTCACCTGTGGGTTGAATGCGTCCGCATATTCCATATTATAGTCGAATGCAAATTCCAGCCAAAGTTCACACCGGGGCAAGTCTTCGCGTATAGTGTCACACGAGGCCATACACAGCATCGAGGCGATGATAAGGAACAGCTTAGTTTTTCCGAACATATCTTTTCTCTTTTTAGGGGGCAGCATTGTTTAACTGCCGTTTATATTGTCAGAGGAGATGTTTAATGACCTCCGGTTACTTTCACTTTTAGGGGCGCTTCTCTATTCATACTATTTAGAGTGCGCAAGGGGGTTCAGTGCTGTTTTTGGGAAGCCTGTCACCGGCTCGTTTTTTACTCTTATCGGCGGCCAGTACCGCGCAAAATGTTCTATAAAGAAAAAGACAGGGTAGGCAGTCCGCACTACCCTGTTCTTTTTATAAAAAAAGTATATTAAATTTCAAAATTGGTTTGCCAATATACCCACGGAGCAACTTTAATCTCGAAGTGGAGATAAGCCCCCAGCTTGTCGATGTCTTCTTCCTCCTCCGGATCTTCAGGACCATCACCAGGATACCACGGTGTACCGTTTCCATTTACTTTCGTCAATGTCAACGTGTAGTAGTTATTACGCACTACACCATATTTTCCATACTCCATATGATCGTTAGCTGCGTTATCATGACGAATCTCATAGTAGTAATAGTTGAGACTATTTTGGTACCAGTAGATACAGCCATCTTCTTTAGTCAATTCACCACCGTTTGCACTAATATTGTCAAGAATATCTTGAGTAAGAGCTGCAAAGCTACCCGGATCAGCAACACCAAGTGCAGTTTTTACCTGTGTATAGAACTTATCGCATGCATTCACCAGGAGTTTCTCCAAAGCGGTTCTAGCATCTTCATTTTTGGCAGCAGCAGGTGCGTAAGCATCCTTCAATTTAGTAAAGTTCTTAAAGTTTATAGAGTTAGTACCATTGGAAAGGCGATACCAGTCATCACCTAAAGTAAAATCGGCATCATCCTTCCAAGGTGCATACTTGCCTTTAATCACCAAACGCGTGGCGGCACCAAATTTCTGATAGTCTTTAGCCATTGTATTTTCGATACAATATCTGTAATTCTCACCCGCAACCGAACTTTCACTAACCCAATCTACTTTAGGTTCACGACTTGCATCAAGTACATTCTTTATAATGCCTGTCAGGTATTCGGTGCCGCTGTTTTTTGTAAAGTTCGGGTCAACCGTGTAGAAGTTACTCTTGTAGAACCCGGTAGTATGGGATGATCTTGTCTTTGTCTTCTGTGCAAAAGGAAATAACAAAGAGTTGTAATAATCAATAGTCCAGTTTCCGAACTCAAACTGACCAAGAGAATTACCAGTACCTTCTTCAAAAGGTCCGATTTCCAACACATTGAGCATAACCTCCATTTTAGATGCAAGACGCTCTATATCCAATTGAGCCGGTTTACTTTTTGCCGCATTTAAGGCTTCCTGTTCGGTTTTATAGTCACTGGCTTTAAAGATGTTGCCCGATACATCGAGTAAGCAGTCTGCCTTCCATGCATGGTTATTAGGATCTAAATCGCTATCATCATAGAAACCGGCATTAATCATTGCGCAACCATTGGCGTGCACCACCTCATCTACAAGATAAGAATTATTAGCTTCACCGCTCTTTGTAGTTACTGTTATCAGAGCGTTGATATCATTAAACGTTGCACCATCCGCAATGTTATCCAGACGTGCCTGCAGCACAGTTCCCGGATTGGCAACCACAAGTAAATACTGGGTATCCGTACTTACCTTAACCGGAGTGTTCGGAGTAGTAATTCCAGCATTTGTTCCAAATTCAGTTGTTCCCAGCACAGTAGCATACTTAAGTGCATCTGCGTCTTTGACTACTACTTTACTTGCGTTAAACGTAATCACATACAGTTCTTTAATTGCACTTTCTTCCGGCAAAGACGGTTGCTCGCCAGAGGCACGTGTTCCCGGTGTTTTAGGATTAGTCAGACTGATTGACACATAAGCTACATCATAACCTTTTGTCACCCCGCCATCAGAATCATCATCGAGATCATTTGAACAACTTGCCAATGCCGCAATGGCCAGCAACGACACTAAAATTGATTTAATCTTTAGCATAATACAAACATTTTATTAGAAATTAATAGATATATTTATTCTCTTTGTTACAGCTCAGTTAGTGCTGCTTTATTTATTACTGATTTTATTTATTCTTCTTCTCAATTTCGGCAGCATTAACCTTCTTTTTAGCTAATTCTTCCAGATTTTCCTTGGCTGCACCCAGCCCTGACTGCACTGCAGCCTTCAAATACTTCTCCGACGATTCATAATCTCCTTTCATTAATGATAATACTCCCATTGCATTGTTATATTCAGGTAGACAGTCATCCGACTTCACCCTTTCCAAATAGCGTTCCGCAGAAATCAGGTCATTGCGTGAAAGAGCTGCGGTAGCCGCATTCATATTAGCTATTTCACTTTCCGGATAAAGGCGGACTGCTGTCTCAAAAATATCGATAAACTCCTGTGAACCCTTCGGATAGGTATTAGCCACCATAAACATCTCGTTCAAACTCAGATTTTGCGGACGTTTCTTTATCACTTCCTTCGCCTCTTCCAAATTGAAGTTTCTGACATCATAGCTCACCTTACAGATAGCTACGCGCAGACTTGGAAATAATTCCTTCAACATAAGCCGATAGGGCACACCACCACGAAGCTGCATCAACTTCGTTTCCCTTCCTTTTTCAATAGGAACATTCGTGATGATATCCAAAACCTCTTCTTTATAATCCATCTCAAACGTATCCAGTGCCTTCACCAATCCATCCCAGTTTTCACCACCGAATATGATATAGTATTGATTACGCGGGAAATCATACCGGGCAGCCAGATAGTTGCGCAATGCCATAGCACGCCCTTCGGATAAACGTTTGTTTGCAGCCAACGTTCCTTCGGGAGAAGCATAACCTATGATATCCAGACGCTTCACATTTATATTAGCATCAGACTTCAGGTCATCAATCATCGCACGGATTTTTGCCAATTCCTGAGGATTGTTCATGTATTCAGGACGAATATCCACCTTGTTCACCTCAAAGTCCAGAAAACATTCCGCCTGTATATCACGACTCTTTATCTCCTCTACTTTAGGCTCCACATACGAAAGATGAGGAGTCACCACATACGGCACCAGCATACGTTCGAGCGTAACCTTATCAAAAGTATGCTCCACATTCATCAGCGCGCTTTCGCCACAACCACACTCATCGCGCTGCACATTCAATCCGGCATCTGCCATCCAAGGCTCATACGGCAATGTATATCTGTAATGGATAACCCCACTTTTCTTCTTCTGATTTTTCTCTATCAGATAAGGTGCCTTATAGTTTTTCTTCGCTTTAGCACTCATCACTGCCAGTCTGCGTTCATAAACCAGATACTCGTTCTTTCCTTTGATGGAAACCCGTGGAAGCTCGTAAGTAGTGGTAGGAGAAACTAACTGCGGGATAAGGTCTATCCCATGCGCCGGTTTCACCTTCACATCTTTCATCAGGATATCGAAATCTATATGGACAGTTTCTCCCAATTGCTCCAATCGCACAGGTACTATAGTGATGGCTCCTTCATAAGAACGATCCTGAGCTATGGCTCTGTTCGTATTCAGGCACAAGACAACCAGCACCAACACGATAAATGACATATTTCTTTTCATCATTCTCATTTCTATTTAATTACGTAAATAAGTGATACACTCGCTTTGGTAGGTCCCACATAATTCTTATTGGTATCTTTCAGTTTGGTGCCACACGTTGCACAAGGATACTTCTCATATACGATGCGTGCATACCCCAGCCCAAGGGAAGCCTCAATGCTCCAGCGCTTTCGTAATATCCATGAGTACCCTATCGAAATGCCACCTCCATACAGGTGTCCCTGATAACGCATATTCTGCATATTCTCACTGATAAGCGGCCAGTCGGGCAACCCACCCACATTGAAGTCAGCATAGTGAGCATGCAAGCCAATGAACGTACGGTTGAAACTTTCGCAAAACCAGTAACGAAGTTCCGGTTGTATGCCCCAGTGCTTCAGCCGAGTCTCATCAAATTTCCATGGATTATAATTGACCGGAATATCCAGCGTCCACTTACGTGCCAAAGCTACTTCCAAGCCAAGATTCATAGTAGTAGTGGCATCATAAAGAAGATTACTTTTTACAGCAATCTTCTGAGCCTTACTTTCGGCTGACAATAATCCCAATATGAATAATATGCATACTAGTATTTTCTTCATTCAATTCTCATTTTTATTTTAAAATCACTCCATCGGCCAAGCCCGTGTTCCAGCCCGGAACGAACCGAAAATAGCCTAAAATCTCAGTATGCAAATATCGGAGTAATAAGGGAGACAGTAAATTGTATCTATTTCTGTTATAGGCACTAAAAAAGTCAGGAGACTACTATTTAAGTGATTGTTCAGCAGCATAGTTGCCAAAACAAGAAAAAGAAGGTTTTTAGAAATAGCATTTTCAATATACGAATATTAAAAAGACTATTGTTTCAATATTCGAAACTTTCGAGAGAAATAAAATCAAATTATTTAATATATGAAAAGATAATAGATTAACATTATATACAAGTTATATAAATTACAATATACAAGTTTACTATTCAAATATGCCCTACACATACTTCTGATAGGGATTAAAAGGAATAAACGCAAAACTTTAGAAGAAACAATTTTGTACTAATTACTACATTATATACTTTGTATTCTTACCTTTATTATAAAAAGAAGATAGGGCGCTAACCTTATGGTCACCACCCTATCGTTCTACTCTATCCTCGATAATAATGCGAATCAGTAGTTGAAATTAACTCCTTCTTACGCAGATTTGAATGAAATGATATACTGAGTATCTGTCATTCTGAGCGTAGTCGAAGAATCTCTTCCCCTACTGTATAGCGCAGCCTTATGCCAAGAGAGTAGATCCTTCGACTACGCTCAGGATGACGGATAGTACTGCTAATCACTAAACGCTAATCACTTTTACTCCTTTTTTATACAGTTATAAATCTGTTTCAACTCCTGATTCGCATTAATAACTAATGAAAAGAAGAATCTTCTTTCAGCACGTCTATTTTAATTCAAAAGGTACTACACCTTTTATATCCGCCGCCGAAGCGGCAATAATCGCTTCGAACTTGCCCGGTTCAGCTATCCAAGCATGCTGAGAATCGTCAAAGTAACTCAAAGCCTCTTTATCTATGGTAAACGTAACTTCCTTCTCTTCGCCCGGAGCAAGTTTCACTTTCTTGAAACCTTTCAGTTCTTTGACAGGACGAGGCAAAGAAGATTTCTTATCGCTGATATACAACTGTACAACTTCCTGACCCTCGCGGTCACCTGTATTCTTTATAGTTACGGTAAAGGTTATCTGATCAGCAGCAGACATCACTTTCTTGTCAGCGGCAGGTTTGCCATACGTAAAGGTCGTATAAGATAATCCGTGTCCGAAAGGGAACAACGGTTTCACTTTCTTCTGTTTGTCTGCCCAGCGATAACCCACGAAGATACCTTCGTTGTATTTCATATCCACCACTTTTTTACTTCGGTCAGCAAAGTATTCGCCCACACTATGAGCCGGAACATCTTCCAAGCGGGCAGGGAAAGTGAAAGGCAGTTTTCCGGAAGGATTGACATCCCCCATCAATACGGCGGCAAGGGAGTTTCCGGCTTCGGAACCCAGGAACCAAGCTTGCAATACGGAAGGAACTTCTGCAATCCAGGGCATTGCCACAGCATTACCGGAAACATTCACTACAATCAGGTTCTTATTGGCTTTTGCCAGAGCAGAGATGACATCGTCCTGTGCATAAGGCAAGGCAAGTCCTTTACGGTCGGAATCTTCGCAATCTTGATTGTTGCTCTTATTCAGTCCGCCAATGAAGATAACATAATCGGCATCTGTGGCCACTTTAACGGCTTCGGCTATCAGTTCTTCGGGTGTACGGTCGTCCTTTAGATTCTGTCCCGTTACCACACCATTATATTCGCCTGTTGCATCACCCACATAGCCACGGGCATAAACAACTTCCGTCTGATTCCCTACA
>NZ_CAJLKP010000080.1 GCF_905207245.1 uncultured Bacteroides sp.
ACCCCGGCCGTAGTCAAAGCAACGATGTGCCCATCTTCCGCTATGCCGATATCCTACTGACCAAGTGCGAAGCCATCCTGCGCGGTGGTTCTGCCACCAATGGTGACACTCCGCAGAGCCTGTTCAATCAAATCCGCACTTATGTACACGCACCTCTGATTAGCGCCAATCCTACTTTAGACGAGTTGTTGGACGAACGTGGCCGTGAATTCTTCGATGAGAACTGGCGCCGCAACGACTTGATTCGTTTCGGAGAATATGAGCGCGATTGGGGTTTCAAGAACATTGTCAATCCGGCAGCCAAAACCAAACTGACCAACCGTATTTTCCCGTTGCCACAAAGCATACTGGATACTAATACCAACTGGAATCAAAATAACGGGTACTAACTCAAGTTTCGCAAGCTCAACTTTCGCAGTTGACAAGGTACAAAGTGACAAAGAAAGAATGTCAGCCTGTTTATTAGAATACGATATCCGGGAATCGTTTTTGATACTTTCCCCCTCGTAAACTCGTCAACTGATGCCTTGTCAACTAAGAAGTTGAGCGGCATGCGAAACTTCAATTACTAAATAATTGTTTTCTTTTAGAGTTTCTAAAACCCAAAGCCCCGCATTGCAACCGACACACCCAAATCAGTCGGTTGCGGTGCCCGGCTTTTACCATTAAACAAAAACAACTGCCAATGAAAAGCAAATTGTTCACACTATCCATCCTGTTACTATTTTCTGCAAATACCTTTGCACAGGACACCGGACTTACAGATTACGTCGATCCCCGCATCGGTTCCGAAGGACTGGGACGCGTGTTCATCGGCCCTTCCTGCCCCTACGGAATGGTGAAGCCTTCACCTGACTGCACCCCACGGCCCAATAGCGGCTGGCTACCCATGCCCGAACAAGTAGACGGCTTCTCTCAGGTACACGTCAGCGGAACAGGAGGCGGACCCAAATACGGTAACATCTTGGTAATGCCTTTCGGGGATGGCATGGAGCGAATAAAACATATCGACCACCGCAAGGACGAAACCATCAAATTAGGATACTACTCCACCCAGTTTCAATCCTCCGGCATCCGAACCGAGATTACCACCGCACCTAAAGCATCATTTTACCGATTTACTTATCCCGCAGACTCCCTGAAATCACTGGCTATCGATGCCGGATTTTTCTTGGGAGAAAGTCCCGTGCCCGATACACGCGAAGCCCAACAGTTCGTCGGTTCCGAAGTGCAAATCATCTCCGACCATGAGGTTATCGGTTATACCCGCATCCGCGGCGGATGGAACAACGGACGCGCCTATACCGTATACTTCTACGCCGAAACAGACCAGCCTTTCACCCGTACCGCCACCTGGAAAGCGGATAAGATTACAGATGAAAAATCGCAATACGATTCACACCAGAAGACCGGCGCCTTATTGCGCTTCGATTCTTCCGCCGACGTAGTGCAACTGAAAGTAGGCATTTCCTTCCTCAGCTCCCAAAAGGCACGCCGGAATGCACATTCCGACATTCCCCATTGGTCGTTCAAGACAGTGCACCAACAGTTATTAAGCCAATGGGAAGACCTCTTGCGCCGAATAGAAATATCTCCCCGCACCCCCGAAGCACAGAAACGCATGTTCTACACCGGCCTCTACCACACCATGATTATGCCCGTAGACCGCAGTGGAGAAAACCCGCTCTGGGCAGATGACGAACCTTATTACGATGACTTCTACGCCATTTGGGACACCTACCGCACTTCGTCTCCACTGATTACCCTGATAGACCCGAAGCGCGAAGCAGACATTGTCCGCAGCCTCATCAACATCTACAAACGCGACGGCTACATGCCCGACGCCCGTAGCGGCAACTGCAACGGACGTACGCAAGGCGGTTCGAACGCTGAAATCGTAATAGCCGATGCTTTCGTAAAGGGTCTGGAAGGCATCGATTACGAACTCGGCCTGCAAGCCATGCTGAAAGATGCAACCGTAGACCCCGGCGACCGCCACGAAGCGGAAGGCCGTGGCGGGCTTACCCCCTACCTGCAACTCGGCTATATCCCCTACGGCATCCCGCGTGCCGGAAACCGTACCGTTGAGTATTCCTACTGCGACTACGCCATCGCTCTCGTAGCCAAAGGCTTAGGCAAGGAAGACCTGTACCGCCATTATCTGAAACAATCCGGAAACTGGAAGAATCTGTGGCGCGCAGATTATGAGCATGCCGGAGCCAAAGGCTTTATCCTGCCCCGCGATGAAAAAGGAAACTGGCTGGATGAGATTACCTTCGGAAAATCCAATATACAAAAACCGACCTTCACCTATACCCCCGTCACCTTCGAAGGCCCGTGGTACACTCCCTGGTGGGATATGTTTTTCTACGAGGCTTCTTCCTGGGAATATTCATTAAGTATTCCGCACGACGTAGCCGGACTGATAGAGGCATGTGGCGGTGCAGAGAAGTTTGAAGAACGTCTGGACATCTTCTTCGACCAGGGCTTCTTCAATGTGAACAACGAACCGTCTTTCCTCTCCCCGTGCCTTTATCACTGGATAGGAAAACCACATCGGAGCAGCGACCGCATCCACGAAATCATCGGTAAGAACTATAACGACGGCCCTGTCGGCTTACCCGGCAACGATGATTCGGGAGCGATGTCCTCCTGGCTCGCCTTCCACATGACAGGACTCTACCCGAATGCAGGGCAGGATTATTACCTCATCAACACCCCTTTGCTGGAAGAAACCACTTTCCGGCTGGATAACGGAAGGACATTCCGGATTTCCACCCAAGGACTTTCGGAGAAAAACAAGTACATACAGTCCGCATCACTGAACGGAAAAGATTATCCTTACTCAGCCATACGCCATAAAGACATCATAGCCGGTGGCGAACTGATACTGAAGATGGGGAAGAAACCGGGTGAATGGGGTAAGCATCTATTGTTGAACAAAGAAAACAAAGAATGATGAAGAAACATATAATTCTATCCGCCGTGCTATGCCTGGGATTCGCAGGAAACCTATTGGCACAAAACATTGTTCCCGATACGCTCCTGTTTGTATTCAAGCTGCATGGACAGACGCGGAAGTATGAAATGTCCTTCCGTGAGAAACAAGACTCTATCTACCTGCATTGGGGAATAGAGCGTTATCTGAAGTGGCAATCGGGCAGCTATGCCATGAGTTCCGAATCCGTCAATCAGGGCATCCGCCTCAGTTTCCTGCAACCCGAAAACGGCAAGCACGTAAAGCTCTCCCCGGCAGAAACCGCTTACTTCCTCTCCCGTTCGGCCTACAAGCAACTGAAAGAACAGAACTCATTCGTTTACAACCAGACGACGTATTCTGTCCTGGAAGGGAATGAACAAGCTTTAGGCTGTCCGCTCATTCATGTGAAAGATGCAGTGGAAGGATGTGAGATGTGGATACTGGACAACCCTAAACTTCCATTGGTATGGAGAATGCAGAACAATCCGTTAGGGATTAATTGGGAAGTCGCCATCCAACCGTCTATTTAAAGCAAATAACGTTCCTCAATAATGGTAAGTATGCCATCCTGTTAGCTTCTACCATCTGCAAATCCAAGGGAACATGAAGGTGTGTCAAAAGTTCTGATAAGCGTATCATTTTGTCATCCTGAGCGAAGTCGAAGGATCTCCTCTCTGTGCATTCAGGCGAGTAGATCCTTCACTACGTTCAGGATGACAGAGAGAAAAGTATGAAGTAATTGTGAAGATACACTGAAATGTAATAATCCCCCTACTTTTATTTCTTTTTCTGCCTAATCTAATTACCTTTGTTGCCTAATGCGAGTTCGTTTAACTATAGTTATCCGCAAGGAACACTATAGTACACCTTGCGGATAACTATAGTCAAACGCAAAGTATACTATAGTGTAACGAAACAAAAGTAGCGGATGAGCTACATCCCAACAGGCAACGGGATGCATCGGAATACCTATATAAAACAATTACAGTTATGAGCTTAGAGTACGACCTTTATGAAACGCCCGACATACAGCAGACAGGCGAACAACAACCGCTTCACCCCCGTGTGGTTTTCAAAGGAACCATTGGTCAGGACGAATTTCTGGACCGTGTGCACAAATTCACAGGTTTGAGCCGCAGCCTGCTTGCAGGCGCCATGCAGTCTTTTCAGGATGAATTGAGAGATTTACTTGCCGACGGATGGATTGTGGAAATGGGCGACATGGGTTACTTCTCCGTATCCCTACAAGGGCCTCCTGTAATGAAGAAAAAAGATGTGCATGCACAGTCTATCAAATTAAAAAACATCAATTACCGTCCGGGCAGCCAGTTCAAGAAAGAAGTGTATTGGAAAATGGAACCACGACGTGGCGAATCTCTTACCCGTCCTCAAAAACAAGAACGTGACATGAATAAATGCCTGGAAATAATCAACAACCATTTGGCAAAGTACCCCTGCCTCACCCGTGCCAACTACTGCTACCTAACAGGATGCGATAAACAACGTGCCCTGAAAGAGCTGAATAGCTTCATCAACCGCGGGCTACTGATGCGCTACGGGACAGGCAAACAAGTGGTTTATGGGAAAGTGATGAAGCAGGAATAACTATTCCATCTGCTTCCCAAAGAACGTCTTCACTTCTTCCCATGAGTAATAGGGAGCCTTTTCACTCTTTATCGGCAAAGTCACCTCATTCTCATTCAACAGGAACTTCACCAATACATCATTTTTCTTGTTACGATAAAAGACAAGTTGCAGGTTGGCCCCCATCGGAGAAACGCGATAATCCTGCCATGCCAAGTGGAACTTCTCCATATCCGTCTCCTGATTGCTGCATCCTTCCACTTGCATCAAAGCAAGTAGCCGGATGAGATGGGTATCATGCCCGAAACGAAGGTCCGCCGCAGGAGTTCCCTTCCTGATGGCGGCATCCGCACTCTCCAGAATATTGCGCAGCAAAGGCACAGCGCAGCGAGGCATCAAGCCACCATTCAGCGGAGCGGCAGCATTGCAGACGTACATACGGGCGTTCACCGTCTTCCAGACACCTATCAGTTCTTCATACTCAAAGATGTCATAGAAGGATAAATCCAACTCTACGTTCTGCATATCGGCTGCAATCCAGTAGAGGCTGCGCATCATGGCGTCGGGGTCGGTGATTGCAGCAGGGTTTATAAACAGGGAGGCCATCAGACGTTCCGGACGGACGTTTCTCTTCTCAAACTCCCTGAAACTACTCCGCCACGAAGATTCCTCGGAAGCGAACTTCTCGCCTTCGGGGGAAGTGTAGGCGATATAATCCATATAGCGTTGATACGCTCTGCGGTCTACGCGCAGGGCGGGATTCAGTTCTTTCAGGCGTTCAGTAAAGTAGCTCATGCTCAGAACGCAGCGCACGGAAGTGGACGAGCGGGCATCAATTTGCACATCGCCACGAAATACCTGCGGGAAGTTGCGGAACATTCGTTCGGCTATCTCACGGTGCTGGCGCTCGCCAAGCGGGGTGATGCTGCCACTACATCCGCGAGCGTCTTCCCAGACTTTGTGCAGACGCTCACGGACATCTATACCGAGGGGAGTGAGCCCGGAAGATTGATAAAGGGAGTCGAAGACGGAGACAACTTCCGTATAACGTTCATCCGCCGTCATCCAACGGGAGCCATGACGACCGTAGTGACTGATATAGAAAGGCTCATATCCTGCCGGAACGGGAGTGGATACTTCCGGCGGAGCGGGATAGGCATAATATATGCTTCCTGCTTGTTCGGGGGTTAATGCGGATTGGGAACGGGCGAAGAGACCGCATAATAAACACAGGATAGTTATAATATATTGTCTCATAATTACAGATTTGATTGTTTTTAATTCTTCATTAAATTATCATTCATCATCTTATCACTTTATCATTAAGTAAATGAGCATAATTAATTCATACTTTCTTTCACGAGAGTATCTGTCATGCTGAGCGTAGTCGAAGCATCTACTCTCCTTATGTTTCTATAGGGATAAGATCCTTCGACTACGCTCAGGATGACGGATACTCAATATACGAATTAATTATGAGCATCTACTTAACTTTCAGATTAGTCACATTCTTCTGCCCGATACCTTCGGCTGCGAGGTCCGGTCGGATATCTCCCCAGGTAACTTCACAATCATCTATCAGAATGTCGGATGCCGTATCAATATAGAACCCGTACGTCTTATCATGTACGAAGCCTTCGCCCACACAGGGACGCTTGTCATAAATGCCACCTTCATACGCCGTGCGCTTCTGCAACAGCAGGTTCACATCTTCAAAATAGATATGGTTCACTTTATCGGGCGTATCGCCGCCTACAAAGATGCCGTTCTCGCTGATACACTTGATGTTCGTGAAGTAGATGCGGCTCACCTCTCCGCAACGTCCCTCGGTGGCTCCCTTCGGGAAACGCCAGCCGGCATCCTTATGATTGCCTACAGCACGCGGATAGGAAGTCACGTAAATAGGTTCCGCCTTTCCCCACCATACATCGGAGAAGAACATGCAGTCCACTATCATATTGGAGAAAATCACATTGGTCACCGTCCCCTCATCACGATTCTGAATACCGATACCCCGATTACTGTTCTTAATGATACAGTTATTGAATAATACGTTATTAATCTTATCCATATTCTCCGACCCTATCTTGATGGCACAGGAGCGGGAAACCATGGTACAATTCGTCACCACAACATCCTCGCACGAACCGTATTCCTCAAACTCACGGCGGTTTTTCAGGCAGATGCAATCGTCGCCCGACTCGATATGGCAATTGGCTATGCGGACGTTCTTTGAATGGTCCACGTCGATACCGTCGCCATTGCGTATTTTCAGGTTGTTCAGGATGGAAATGCCGTCGATGGAAGCGTCGTTGCAGCCGATGAGGTGCACAGTCCAGTAGGCACTGTTGCGGATGGTTACATCACGAATCACTGTCTTCTCTATGTTGATAAGCGTCAGCACGTGCGGACGGGGGTCGAAGTCGGTCACCGGTTTCAGTTCGTAGGAGTCTTCCAGTTCTTTGCCCATAAAGGCGACGCCGTTCCCGTCAATCACACCTGTTCCGGTGATGGAGACTTGTTTCAGGTCTTTTCCGTAAATCCACATCATGCCCTCGCCGCGATTGTCGCGGAAAACACTCAGTGTATACGCCGCCTCATCGGGGTTGGCAATCAGACAGGAATTAGGTTCCAGATGGAGATTCACAAAAGAAGCCAGCGCAAAAGGGCTGCACATGAAAGTGTATCCTGCCGGAACGAGAACTGTTCCGCCACCCGACTTGGAGCATACCTCAATGGCAGTTTGTATGGCCGCAGCGTCATCGGTCTTGCCGTCGCCTTTGGCTCCGTAGTCCATAATGTTATAAATGTTTCCCCCGGTCTTCGGGGCGCTGCAAGCTCCTAACAGAAAAAGGCTGCATAGGGCAAACAAAAATACTTTTGCTTTCATAAGTATATCTTTTTAAAGTTATAAGCTATGAGTTTGTCACTCAACCACATCCGGTGGACAGTCTTCCGGGCGTGCGCCCCACTCCTTATTGGGCTCAGGCCCCATCACAAACTCCATCACTCCACCATCCAGAATATCCTGATGGGTAATATAATTACGTGTATAGGGTTTCCCGTTCAGCGTTGCCGACTGGATATAGATATTCTTTTCCGATGCATTCCCGGCTTTCACGGTAAATACATTCCCATTCTCAAGGTTCAGCGTGAGGCTGGGGAAGGAAGGACTGGCAAGCATATAATACGGCGTACCGGGACAGACGGGATAAAATCCCATAGCAGCAAACATATACCAAGCCGACATCTGCCCTGCATCATCATTGCCCGAAAGCCCGCCCGAAGCATTCAGGTATTCAGTTTCCATGACGTGGCGGACGGCACGCTGGGTTTTCCAGGGCTGCCCTGCATAGTTGAACATGAAGGCAACCTGATGGCAAGGTTCATTCCCGTGCCAGTAGCGCCCTTCGCTGAACATGGAGTCCAGTTTGGAAATATAATTATCCTTTCCGCCCATACACTCCATAAGTCCGTAAGGGTCTTGCGGCACATACCATGTGTAGTGACAGGGAGCACCCTCGGTAATGAAGCGGGCAAAGTTGAACGCATTATCGGCATTCAGGAACGTGCCATCGGCATGACGACCCTGTGCATATCCGGTGCGGGGGTCGATGACATTGCGGTAATTGGCGGCACGCTGCATCAAAACCCGGTAATCTTCCGGTTTATCAAGGGCTTTTGCCACTTGTGCCAGCACGAAGTCATCATAAGCATACTCCAGAGTACGCGAAACCTGTTCCTTCGTATGGAATGCATCGGACACACCGTCTTCAAGAGGAATATAACCATATTCCAGATAAGACGTCAACGCACGCCGCCCCATTCCGTCTTTATAATCAGCAGGGTTGGAGGGAGTTTCAAAAGCATTCTTCCTCATGCCCTCGTAAGCCTTTGCAACATCGAAGTTGCGGACGCCTTTGATGTAAGCATCACCTATGGCAGCTATGCAATGGTCGCCTATCATGGCAGCAGTATAACTGTTCCAGCAGGGAAAGATGGGCAACCAACCACCCTGTTCATATTTATGCACCAGAGATTGCATCATGTCTCCCCCTTTGGTGGGGAAAAGCAAATTGACGAGTGGGTGCAGGGCACGATAGGTATCCCACATACTGTAATCTTCATAATAAGTTTCTCCTACGGGCAATCGCTGTACCGGGGTGCCTTTGGCAAAAGAAGGATAACTTCCGTCCACATCATTGAACGCACGCGGCAGGAAGGAGGCACGATAGAAAGCGCTGTAGAACTTCTCTTTGTCCTCAAGATTCTCCGTCTCCACCTGTATGGAGGACAGATGCCGTTCCCAAATGCCATTCAGTTCCCGATGCGTCTTCTCAAAGTCCCAATGGGAGATTTCAGCAACCAGATTCTGCATAGCACCTTCCTGACCGGTAAAGGAAGAAGCGGCTTTTACCAACACCTCTTCGCCCGCTTCTACATCAAATTCGATATAGGCGCCAATCTGTGCTCCTTTCTCCATCCGGATGGTACGGGGAAACAGGGAATCTCCTTTAAATGTCCCGAAGTCCATTATCTTCTTTTGGAAACGGACTATGAAATGCCCACTGTATCCGGCAGATTTTCCCCAGCCCTGATAAATGCGGTGAACGGGATTGTATCCGTAAATCTGATTGTTAATCGTGTCTACTGCAATGTATCCCTCTCCTTCGTCACTGTTGGGATTGACTACCAAATACCCTTTTCCTGCCTTATCATACGTAAAACGGAAGATAGCGGAACGGGAACGGGCGGTCATTTCCGCCTGAATGCCTTCATCCGGCAAGGAAACGGAATAATATGCCGGAGTAGCCTTTTCTTCCTGATGGGAAAAACGGGTGGCACGGGCTTCCGGCTGCGGGCGCAGGGTAGCGAAAAGGGGCATAAGCGTCATCGAGCCGTAATCTTGTGTACAGCCGCCCACAATCCAGTGAGAGTTGCGGAAACCTTGCAGCAAAGTGTCCGCGTAGTAATAAGGAGCTATGCACTTCTGTTCCGTATCCCGCGTTTGGGGAGTCCAGAAGTTCATGCCGTTGGGTTCGAGTACTGCAGGAAGCGTTTGTCCGTATTCTTCGGTACTCTTGCCAAAGGTTCCGGCGGTGTGGGTGATGCTGGGAGAGGTGCCGACACGGGTATCGACATAATCTAACAGCGACTTCTGTCCCCGCCCGTTATTCGGGAGAGAACAAGACGCAATACAGGACAGCGATGCAGCCGCCAATAGCATAGAGCAATATATATAAGCAGTTCGTTTCATTTATATTTTTATATAGATTTTCTTTTTATAGAGCGGATAACCACATGCCCCCATTATCAGCGTAAAAGCAATGGCATAGACCGCAGACGCCAGATAAGGGTTGGTTATCAATGAGTGTATTCCTTCGTAAATGGCAGGCTTGCTTCCGGTGGCTCCGATAACAATCGCTACCACTTCGCTGAGCACGTAGAGAAACAACGGATTCACCCCGAATATCTCGAAGAAGCGGCACCAGTTTTTCTTCTCTTTCATGTCGATGAAGTAAATTAACAGGGCTTGCAGCATGGCAGCCAATCCGCAGGTGACCAGTACAAAGGTGGGCGACCAGATACGTTTGTTCAGCGGCAAAGCCTCCGTCAACACAAAACCGCATGCCATCAGGATGAAGCCGACTACAAACAGTTTCAGCGTTTTCTGCTCCAAGGTTTCCTTAGCCAGAATGAGCTTTCCGCAGCAGAAGCCTATCAATGTATGGGCAATAGCGGACAAAGTACTGGTAAGTCCTTCCGGGTCTACCGGACTTTTATGATAAAGGTGGTCGGCGCCTAACACACTCCGGTCTATAATTGCCAGCAGATTCACATCATCCGGTGCATATCCGTTGCCTATACAGAGCAAAACAGTATAGCCTGCCAGCAGGATGCCAATGAGCCAACCTATATATTTATGATTGACATACAAGGCAACAAAGGAAGCGATGCAATAGCACAAGGCTATACGTGGCAACACCCCCGTAAGCCGGAGATGGGCAAAAGGGAAGAAATCGCCGTCGCAGATAAAATCGAACCAGTGAATAGCCCAACCAATGCATAAAATAACGAAAGTGCGTTTCAATATCTTACGGACTACTGAGCCTGATGCCTGGAAATGGAACTTGCTCAAGGCAATATAAGTGGAAATTCCCATGATGAACAGGAAGAACGGAAACACCAGGTCACAAAGCGTCAGTCCGTTCCATGCGGAATGTTTCAGGGATTCGTAGGATAACTTTCCACCGGAATTATTGACGAGAATCATTCCGACGACAGTAATCCCTCGCAGCACGTCAAGCGAAAGCAAACGCTTTTTGGGCTGAGGATTGAGAGTTGAGGGCTGAGAGTTTTTCATGTTCAACAGGGGTTAATTAATTATCACTAATCACTCACCATCGCCTTCTCAAACACCTCTTTCGCCACATCAACGCTGTTTCCTTCGGAAGCTGAACCATACGGATTCTTCGCCAATGTCCAGGGCTCTTCCATTGCATAATAGTCCAGCTCGACTTCGGGTTTACCGTCCAATTGGTCTTGAAGAGTTTGCCAGTAGGCTGCCCAGCGTTTATAGTAAAAGTCGCGTAAGATGCCATTCCACTCCTTATGCGCATAGTCGCGCAGACCACCATTGTCGGCACATACACGATTGCCCCAGGTAGTTATCTGCACGCGGGCATTCCACTCGTACAAGTCTTTTTCTTCGGGAGTAGTGCCCAGATTACGCGCCTGTTCAATCCAACGGCCTACACGAAACTCGCTACGGGTACCCAAAAGGCGGTCTTGCAACAGCAATATATCCAGGAACTTCTGAGAGTCGCGGGCAAAGCTACGCTTATCAAAGCTCTTGAAATCAGCGATAGTCCGGTTATAAACAATGCGCCCTTTATCAGAAAGAGACTGGCGCACGATGTCTACCAAGTCATATTCAAAGTTATTGTTGCCACGATATTTATCAGCCACTTCGAGCATGAGCCGCGCGGCCTCTTCCGTAACAGTAGGGTCGTAATAGTTCTTCATCTTCGACCAGCTCGATGCCTGGAAGTTATTCATCGAAGGACGCCCGCAAAAGATGGACTCGTGAGGCCCCTGCTGGTTGTTTCCGAAAGGACAATTATAAATGGAGTTGGCAAGCAACGTCCATGCCTTTTCTATCTTCCCGTCTCTCACACCGTAGCGGGCAAAGAGATAATCCTTCAACCATTCCTCCTTGGTGAATTTCTCAGGACGCCAGGGAAGTTCGCACATCAGTTCAAACATAACCGGATTATTCTCCGAGCCTTCCATTGTCAGGCCGATGCCTTTCAGATGGGCAGCCAACGGATTATCTTTAGTCTGGTAGAAGTTATCGAGCAACTGGTCCATGCGGCCGTGCAGACCTACATTGCCACCAAAATTCAGCAACATACAAAACAGCCAGTCATGCTGCTCGTAACCTTTATCACGCTTCCAGATGGAAGGAATTCCCCACATGGGACGGCACTCGCTGAACAAATCCAGTATCAGCAAATCTCCGTTCTGCATATTCTTTATCATTTCCGGACGCGGATTTTCCGTCCAGCCCTGCACCACCCAAGTGGCTTTCGGGTTAACGCGCTTCATGGCTGCCATGATGGATTTGCCTGCCGCATCGAAATCTACCGAAGCGGCATTCTCAGCTTCATGGAAAGGGTCCATGGAATAGTAATCAGCCTTGCCGAAGAGCTTTTCCTGTTCACGATAGTATAAGTCGGCTATCTCGGCAAAACGGGTATCGGTGGGTTGCAGGAAAGCGGGACGCGTGAAGCCGTTCCACAAATCGGATTTCGTCAGGTTCAGCCCCAACTTCTCGTCAGCATCATGGGGAACCATACCCGAATATCCGGGGAAAACAGGTTTTATGCCATATTCACGCATACGCTTCAGGATTTTCTTCTGCAAAGCTTCCTGCTGTGCATACCAAGAGTCGGGATTGGGGCCACCCCATCCCTCCAGATTATTCATGGCCCACCAGGCCAAGAAAGCGGGGCCGGCAATGAAACGGTTTATTTCTTCTTTAGCATAACCCAGTTTTTGAAGCATATTAAACCAGATACACTCTTGTCCCACAGCCGCCAAAGGCATGTTAATGCCATGCAGGGCCATCCAGTCGAGTTCACGTTCCCAACGCTCCCAGTTCCAGAAAGCCATGGTGTAGGAGTAGGTGCAATAATTGAAATCGTAGCGTAGCGAAAGAGAAGTTTCGTGACGCTCTTTTTGGGAAACAGGTGGCAATACCGGAGGAAGTTGTGCCTGCATACCATTCCAGGAGAGGTGAACGCCGGCGTAGTATTTCAGATACCAGTTGATGCCGGTTGCTATATTCACGTAGTTATTACCACGTACGACAACTTTATTACCTTTCTGGTCCAATTCAAAAAAGTCATTCGCATCTTTATTAAGTTCAATGATGAATTTCTTCGATGCGCCCCGGTCTATTCTTTCGAGCAGACCGTTAATAGGATTGGCAGATAAGTGAACCGACAGGACGGTTGCAAACAGAATAAATAAATAGAGTTTGATTTTCATGGTATTTATTGTTCAGGATGATATGCAAAAGTAGGCGTTTTTTCTCTTAGAAAAGGGGAAAATAAGAAAGTTTGGGACGAATATAGTAAAGAACGAGACAATATTACACGTAACAAGCTACGAGTAACAAGCTACGAGCTACAAGTATAGAGCAGCCACTTGTAGCTCGTTACTTGTAGCCCTCTCATTTCTTCCCCAGCTTTGAACTTGGCAGATACCCGAAGAACTCCTTGAAACACTTCGTAAAATATTTGGGGTCGTTGAAGCCAACGGCATAAGCTATCTCAGAAACATTCACATCGCCCGGACCTTCCTGTATCATCCGTTGCGCTACGTTCAGGCGGTAGTTCTTCATAAACTGGCCGATGGGCTGCCCCGTCAGGTCCTGCATCTTCTTGTTGACTAATGTCTTGCTATACCCCATATCGCGCACAAACCGCTCCAGGTTATATTCCGAATCGGCATAGTTCTCCTTCATCAGATTGACGGCATTCGTAATAAACGTCTTGTCCCTCGACTCCTCTTTCACGTGCAGTTCCTCCACGTTGCTGCTTGCCGAGAACATTTTCTTATATTTCCCTCGCAGATTCAGGATATTGCGGATACGGAGCCGAAGCACCTCCTCATCAAAAGGCTTGCAGAGATACTCGTCCACACCTATCTCAAAACTCCTCTTTTCCTGCACATCCGAGCGGAGCGCCGTGAGCATCAGGAACGGGATGTGGGAAGTAGCCAGATTATCCTTGATGCGACGTGACAACTCCATACCGTCCATCACAGGCATCATCAGGTCGCTCACTATTAAATCAACCGTATGCTTCTGAACAATTTCCAATGCCTCCTGCCCGTCTCCCGCCTCAAACAGACGGTAATCTCCCACCAGCAACGTGCGGATATACGAACGCATATCCCGGTTATCTTCTACAATCAAAATAGTTTCTTTCTTCTGTCCATCATCGAACTGCGTCCTATCAGGCATATACCCATCATCGGGCAGTTCCACCACTTCCCCGACCGATTCCACGCTTTCACCGGGAACCAATGGCATCAGTATGCGAAACGAGGCTCCCAGGCCACGGTTGTTGCGGGCACAGATTTCCCCTCCATGCAATTCTACAATCTTCCGGCAAAGGAACAGGCCGATGCCCGTGCCACTCTGCCCGTAAACGGGATATTTCGTACTCTTCTTGGATTGATAGAAACGGTCGAATATCTTCTCCATATCCTCCGTTACCAGTCCATGGCCCGTGTCGCATACACTGATATAGAGCATTCTTTCCGCATCTTCTCCTCTGACGGAGGCCACAAAGATATGGATGCAACCACTGTCCGGCGTAAACTTGATGGCATTGGAAACGAGGTTTACCATCACCTTGCGCATATATCCGGTGTCGACCACCAGAAAGGGCGTGTCCATACGGAAAAAAGTGGAGATTTCAATCTGCCGTTCTTTTGCAAAGACCCTGAAAGGTATGAGTAACTCGGACAGGAACTCGATGAAATTCGTAGAATGGCATTCCAGTACCACCTTATCCATATCCAGTTTCCGGAAGTCCATCAGCTCATTCACCAGTGAAAGCAGATAGCGGGAGTTTCGTTCGGCAATCTGCAACTGCGCCTTTACGCCCTCGTCTTGCGTTTCTTTTAGGGCATGCTCAATAGGACCGTGAATAAGTGTGACAGGTGTCCGGAACTCATGGGTGATGTTCGTAAAGAAAGCAATCTTCTCCTCTGTTATCTCCCTGACGTGCTGTGCCATTGCTTCCAGTTGCTTGTTTTGAACGGCCAACTCCTGTGTACGTAATTCCACTTCCTGTTCCAGTCGCGCTTTCTGTTCCCGGTAGCTCCGGGTTTTTCTTTTATAGAACAAATAAATGGCAAGGCAGGTGAGCACCACCAAAAGCAAATAGAACCAACCGGATTTATAGAAATAAGGAGCGATATCCACTTCTATCTCCGTCGTCCGGTCCGACCATTGACCCAGTTCATCCGTGGCACGCACCTGCAACGTATAGTTTCCAGGAGGCACGGAAGCATAGCGTGCCATGCAGTCGCCCGGCTGAGTTTCGTTCCATTCGTCCTCATACCCTTCCAGGCGATAGGCAAAGCGGATACGGCTGCTGTTACCATAATTCTGCGTAGTGAAACCAATGGAGAAACGATTCTCCTTTTCGTGCAGGGAAATCCGGGGCGACAGGGTTATCGTCTTTTTAAAATAATCGCCACTGGAAGGGTAAATGGTATTCCCGCCGATTGCCAGCGAAGAGAGCTTCACTTGTGAAGCGGAAGGCAATGAGGTTTCATTGTCGGAGTAAACGATGACCAGTCCATCTATCGTAGCCAGATAAATAAAATCATGCCTTGCCGAATAATGGATACCGTTCCAGTAGAATTGAGTAGCAGGCAAACCGTCGGCCTGCGTATAGTTACTGAACGTCATCGACTGAAGGTTCAGGCGTGAGAGACCATCATTCGTTGTCAGCCACAGGTTGCCCTGTCCATCCTCCGCCATACCGATAATGGTGTTATTGGACAATCCGTGACGGGTGGTGTAGCACTTAAAGACAAAATGGTTATTCTTGTCGCTCGTCAACTGATAGAGCCCGCTTCCGTTGCCACCCAACCAGATGGTGCCGTTCCGGTCTTCGAAGATGCTGTTTATCTTTTCCAGTTGTGTAGACTCCGGGCTGTCCAGTTTATACCGCAGGTATTTATAATCAAAACGCTTGTTCGATTTGGAGAAAGAGGGCAGGTCTATAATAAATACGCCTTGCGTGGTACCTATCCACAAGCGTTTCTTCTTGTCTATCAAAAGGGCATGGACAGCCTCAAACTCATTATCAGACTGGTCGAACAATACTCTGGTAAAAGTGTCTTTCCGCTTATCATAGAAGTGTATCCCACGCGTAGAGCCGAACCATATCCCGTGGTTAATCATATCTTCGCAGGCGCTGTTGACGAAGTCACCTTCCAGTTCGGGGATATTATCACAAGTGTAGCGTTTGAAGGTACGGTTATTGGGGATGTTCAGGTCCAGTTCGTTGATACCTACGCCCCAAGTGTATGCCCACAGGCGGTTATCCGAGTCTATCAGGACCCCCATCAGGGTATTGTTGCTAATAGAAGTAATGTCGTTAGGAGAGAAAAGATGGTGGACGCAGGATTTTTTTTCCTGGTTCCACTTCATCAAACCGCGCTCCACAAGTGCAATCCAGAGGTTGCCATCCTTATCTTCGTCTACGGCATTCACTGGTGTAGGGGTATCAGTAGTTACGGAAGCATCTCCGCATGTCCACAGTTCGGTTTGCAAACGCTTCGGAGAAAGAAGGTTAATGCCTCCGGTCTCTGTACCAAGCCAGATGGTTTCTCCATCAGTAAACAGGCAATTGATGGCATTGCAGTTGATGGTGACACTACTCCGGTCGCTGGTCTGGCGGATAAAGGAGAAGGTATCCGTGTCTTTGTGGTAAACGTTCAGACCGTTAAGGGTGGAGACAATCAGATGTCCGCGTTCCGTGAGTTTGATGTCCGTTATGTAAGCCTGACTCAACATTCCGGGACGATGGGTAGAGTAACGGTATCGTTTCAGGCTGCGCTCGGGATGATTGTATTTGAAGAGTCCACGATTGGAACCAATCCACAACACATCACCATCCGCCTGCATACATGAAATGCGCCAGTCTTCACTGAAAGACACCAGACTGTCGGAAAGGATGTCTGCTTTCAGAAGGTTGCCGGAATGTTTCTCAACGCGGCACACCTGATTATCCATGCCTGCACAAACCGCCCAACCAATATCAAGGATGGCATGCACAGGCGATGTAGAAGCATTCTTCAGACAATAATAGTCCTTAACCCCGCCTTTATCATCCAGTTCTATGCACCACAAATCCTTGTTACCGGAAATCCATAAATCGCCTTGTTGGTCCTTGTAAATAGTACTGACATATTCATCCATCAGTTGCCGCAACGGGCTATCCGCAGGAAAGGATAGTTTAACCAGGGAGTAAGTATTCAGGTCAAGAATATCAACTCCCCCTTCGGATGCAATCCACAACCGCCGGAAGTTATCTTCACAAATCTTATGAACGAAGTCGTTCTTCAACCGTATCGGTTCGGTCTGTGTGCCATAATTCAAGAATTGATAACCGTCGTAGCGCCCTATCCCATAGTGCGTGGCAACCCAGACATATCCTCCGGAGTCCTTAAATATATCACTGACAAAGCTATAGGGCAGTCCTGCGCTTTCCGTAATAAACTTAAAGTTATACTGACTGAAAAAGCGCTCTGTGCCTTGAGAAAAAAGCAACAGAGCCTGCATCACAAAGACAAGGAACAGCAGGGGACGAAGGAGAAAGTTGACAAGGGAAGAAGTTGACAAAGAGACAAGGGGACGAGGGAAGAAGGGATGAGGGGGCCAAAGGAATATGCGGCATACAAACTTCGCGCAGCCCCTTATTACCTCGTCCCCTTGTCTCCTTGTCAACTCTCTCTTTCTCTCTCCCATTATTATTTTTTTTCGATCCGGATACGTGCATCCACTGCAATCACATGTTTTTCCGTAGCCAGCAGCGGATTGATGTCCATTTCCTTAATCTCCGTTGCAAAGCGCAGCAAGGTGGAGAGACGCACAATAATTTCCGCAAACTTATCCTCATTCACTCCCTTCTGCCCGCGCGTTCCCTTGATAATCTTATAAGCCCGGAGAGAATGAATCATAGAGTAAGCCTCCTCGTAGGAAAGGGGCGCCAGACCGGAAGAAACATCTTTAAGCACTTCCACAAAAATACCGCCCAGACCACAGAGTACTACGTGTCCGAACTTCGCTTCATACTTGGCACCGACAAACAGTTCCGTCCCTTGCAGCATGGGCTGCACCAGGATACCGGTTACTTCAGGAATCTGCATCATACGCTCAAACTCGAATGCCAGATGTTGTTCTCCTTTTATATTAAGCACCACGCCACCGACATCGGACTTATGAACAGGGCCTACCACCTTTGCCACGACGGGGAAACCTGTGCGGCGGGCAAATGCAAGTACTTCATCCTTATTGGCTGACACGAATTCTTCTACTATAGGGATACCTGCGGCATGAAGCAATGCTTGCACATAATGCGGCTGGATGTATCCGTCTTCGGGGATTGAGTCAATAATGCGGCGGATGCGCGGTACGTCCACACCGAAAAGTTCTATTTCGTTGGCAGCAGGTCGGGGGGCATTCATAATGCGGGAAAGTGCTGTACCCAAGGTTACTTCATCGGCAAAGTTCACATGGCCTTTGGCAAGGAAAGCGGCCACTTCCGCTCCGGCAGTGTTGATGGAAGGCAGAATAGGGAATATCGGTTTACTGCACGTTTGCATCTTCTCATGCAGCACATCGTACATCTCGAACATGGTGACCAACCCCGGCGTTCCGAAGATGGCCAGCACAGCGTCTATATTCTCAAACTTCTCTTCGCAATATTCCAGGCAGAGGCGTAGATGGTCAGGAGTTCCCGTGGCAAGGATATCAATCGGATTACCTACAGCGGCACCGGGGAAGAGTTTGCTTTTCAGCTCATCGGCAACAGGACCTTCCAGTTTGGGTACGTTCAGTCCGCCCTTACTCAGCGCATCGGTCAGCATCACGCCCGGGCCTCCGGCATGGGTGATGATAGCGAAGTTCTTTCCTCTCAGTTCGGGCAAGGTAAAGATGCAACCTACAGTCGTCAGTTCCTCGCGCGAATAGCAACGAACAATGCCTGCCTTACGGAACAGCGCTTCTACAGCAGAGTCACTGCTGGCAATGGCACCGGTGTGCGAAGAAGCCGCACGGCTGCCACTCTCGCTACTGCCCGCCTTAATGGCGGCAATCTTGCAACCTTTCTTTATCAAAGAGGATGCATGAAACAGTAAGCGGTCGGGATCGCCAATGCTTTCAATATAAAGTAGTTTGATTTTAGAGTCTTCTCCCGGCCGGAAATTCTCGTCCATATATTGCAACACGTCTTCCACGCCTATCTGCTTTGCATTTCCCACAGACCAGACGGAGTTGAACTGCAAACCTTTGGTAACGGCACTTTCCAGAATGAAAACGGCCGTCGCACCGGAACTAGAGATAAGGTCTACGCCCTGCGGGTGCAGTTGGGGGATAGGTTGGCTAAACACACTATGATGCCAAGTATTCATCAGGCCGATGCAGTTGGGACCAATCAGGGAAGCGCCGTACTTATTCACAGTTTCCAGAATACGGTCTTCCAACAGAGCACCCTCGTGCGTTTCTTCGCCAAATCCGGCGGAGAGAATGATGAATGCCCGCACTTCCTTCTCCGCAGCAAGCACTTCTACAGCATCGGGACACATCTGGGCAGGAATGGCGAGTATGGCAAGTTCTGTTTCAGGAATGTCCTTCACGTCAGCATACGCCGTCACGCCTTGTACTTCAGTTTCTTTCGGATTTACGGCACGCAGTTCTCCAGTATAACCACCGTTGATAAGATTACGCAGGATAGCACCTCCCGGTTTGTGCACATTATTGGATGCTCCCACCACTACAATGCTGGCAGGACGAAGCAATTGGTTTGTTATCATAGTTCGTTAACTTTAAATTCATGATACAATGAGACAAATATACGCTTTTTATGCAATCCTGCAACGGGAAAGGGAAAGAAAAGAATAGAACTCTGTGATACTCTGTGGTGAAAACTCATTACTGTACGGTTATGAACGAATTTCAACTCCTGATTCACAGAATTAATGTAGCAGCCTCTTTGAATGGCAGAACAACAAATCACCGTTTCCGTCGCGCAGGTGCATCCCGTTCCCTTCGCAATAGCGGAAAAAAGAACAGTCGCCACAAGCATCCTTCTTCATCCAGTCACGATTGCGGAAAGGCTGGAAACGCTCTTCCCAGACCTGCATGAAATCGTCCTGATATATATTTCCCTGATGGAAATCGCTGCGGATGCTGGGACAAGCGGATATGGAACCGCCTATCAGTATAGAACCGACAGTGATCCCGGCATTGCAGGCAAAGAAGTTGTCCCGCACTTCCCCTTCATAATTACCGAGAAAGCCCTCGCAACCATAGCTCAGATGCATCTTCCCCTCTCTACGGGTATCCTTTATGAATTCCATCACTCCGGTAAATTCTTCATCTGTCAACTGAAAATCAGGATACAAAGCAGCACGTCCTACGGGAAAGATGGTAAACATCCGCCAATGGCGGACGCCTATTTTATATAAAGAAGTCTTTAACTCATTCAGATAAGGATAATTACGGCGGTTAACACAAGTCACCACATCCCAAGTCAGTTCAGGCTCGTGCACCAGCATCTTTATGGCTTCCAGAGCGCGGGTGTGGCTTCCGGGATGTCCGCGCAGCCAATTATGGTCTTCGGCAAAACCATCCAGACTGATGGTGACAGAATGGAGTCCGGCAGCCATGAGGTGTTGCAAGCGCTCTTTCGTCAGATAAAGTCCGTTAGAAACCATGCCCCACGGATAACCGCGGCGATAAAGAGCCAGACCAATTTCTTCCAGATCCTCCCGCATCAAGGGTTCACCGCCAGTGATGATAATGCTTACTTTATTGGGATTTACATGAGGGGTAATAGAGTCAATGGTACGCAGAAAGTCTTCGGCAGGCATATCTTTCACTGCCGCCATCCGTTTGCAGTCACTTCCACAATGTTTGCAGTGCAAATTACAGCGCAAAGTACATTCCCAGAAGAGTTGTTTCAGGGGGTGCAACTCTTTCAGGTTATTCCGTATCTTTCGGGCTATTTCCAGGGCAAGCTTTCTTTGTATCGAAAGGTCACTCATTCTTTTTTCTTCAAATTAAAATTCACCTCTTTAGTATCGCTGCCTTCATACCAGCCCTTACCGCCTGTCGGAGTCATCTTCACATCAGTAGAGTCCGCTTTGTAAACACCAGACGGATCTTCGCACACCACGCGGTATCTGCCGTAATTGGTCACTCCCTTATCCTGAAAATCATATTCCCCGTCCTTAGTGTACAAAGTATCGGGGCGATCATAGCCGACAGGTTTGCCGTCATAATCCAACTCCTTCACTATAATTCTTGCACCATCAATAGGCTGCTGTTGTTCATCCAATACTTTACCTTTCAGTCCAAAGTCACAATGAGGCTGCCCGTATTCGCAAGGAGCCTCTCCCATACTATCACATGCACTAAAGCCAAGTAAGACTAATCCGCCGGACAATATCCGGTTGTAAAGATGTAACCAATGTTTCTTTTCCTTCTTCATAGCATTTCTCATGTTTATCATAAAAATGTACCATCATTTAGTAAAATGCGCCCCTTTAGAAAATACTGCACCAAAGATACTCTTTTATTAAGAATAAATCGAAAATTTTGTCTGCATTCCGTATAAAGATTTCATATATTTGAAGCCGCTTACAAAAAAAATGAAGTATATAAAAAGAATTATGGACATAAGAAACAGAATGCAGCAACTATTGACTGCCATCAACCAGGGAGTTTATGAAAAAGATACGGAACTAGGCTTATCGCTGTTGGCTGCGCTGGCTGGTGAAAGTGTTCTCTTATTAGGACCTCCGGGTGTAGCCAAATCTATGGTAGCACGCCGCCTGAAAGCTGCATTCAAGGAAGCGAAAGCTTTTGAGTATCTGATGTCCCGCTTCTCCACCCCCGACGAGATATTTGGCCCCATCAGCATCAACCGCCTGAAAGAGTTTGATAAATACGAGCGTGCCGTCGAAGGGTATCTGCCCACAGCAAGCGTCGTGTTTCTGGATGAAATATGGAAAGCCGGGCCTGCCATACAGAATTCATTACTCACCGCCATCAATGAGAAAATTTACCGCAATGGAGACAGTGAAATCAAACTGCCACTCAAACTCCTGATTGCCGCCAGCAACGAACTGCCTGCACACGGCGAAGGTCTGGAAGCCTTGTGGGACAGATTCCTGTTGCGTATCATCTGCACCTGCGTGCAAGATGAAAAGACTTTCCACAGTATGTTGCTCGACGACAATGACAAAGAAATAACCGTCCCCGCAGACCTTCAAATCGGCGAAGAAGAATATGTGGAATGGCGCAAACAAATAGGACAGGTAGCCGTACCCAGCGATATATTGCAGTACATCACCAACGTCCGCCGACAATTGAAACGACTTCCACTGGACGATGAAGACACAGCACGCAGCATATACGTAAGCGACCGCCGCTGGAAAAACATCGTGCAACTACTGAAAGCCTCAGCCTTCATCAACGGACGGATGGAAGTTAACGCCGCAGACTTGCTTCCTCTCTATCATTGCCTCTGGAACGAAGCAGACGAATGCGCACCCATCCACCAGTTGGTGCTTCGGGAGTTATTCACCTCTTGCCTGGAAGAGATGGAAGAAATTACAGAGTCCATAAAAGCTGACATCCGGATAAGCCGGGTACGACAAGCTTTGGAAGACTTCAAAAACAATACTTCTCCAAAGAATGATCTGGAGATTACGGACTATTTCTACTATCATATAGAAGAGCATGGCACAGGTCATACCTACATCTTTGCCGTGGATTACCTCGCACTGAAAGAACAGAAAAGGGAAAACTCGCCCCGGCAAGCCCTCATCTATCCCGATCCGCTAAACCCGGGACGTTCCATCATCCGGTGTTATCCGGGCACAGGTCCGTCTTCCGCTCCACAACAACGGGTGAACTTATACAGGGAAGGCACGGAGTTTCTGCTCATAGACGGTGTGCGCTACCCCATGACACAAAAGAAAAAAGAGACGAAAAGTATTTCTGCCGCCAATAAAGAGCCTCAAATATTCGACAATACGCCCCGCATAACCACCCGCGACTACCGGAACGAACTGAACCAACTCTCACAACGTCTGCTCAGTCTCACCGACACCTTATGCACAGATAATATCTTTGTGCCCCAAGCGGACAAAGACCTGGTCAGCCGCTTCTCGGACGAAGTACGGAAAAAACTGCGGAACGTAGAGATTGAAGAGGAAAAACTACAATTCAACTTGCAGCAATATGGCGGGACTGACCAAAAAGAAGTATGATATAAACTTCTACGCAAAGGTAGTCGAGAAATTCGTACAGACCGGAGAGTGTGCCGAAAACGCATATGGCGAAACGGAAGACCCTCTGTATCTTTATCTGCTGTCTATCATGAACAACCCTTCCATCAAACTGCAAGTTCTGGAAAATGAAGTTCATGCACGTATATTCTATGACATCACCACACAATTCGTCTGGCAATTCCTCGAACAGGAAAAGTTCCAGATGCAAAGAGCACAGTCCGAACTCGGAGAAATGGAAAGTGCCCTCAACTGGATAAAGGAGAAGCGCGACGGCTGGCAGGCGCTTCTGAGAAAAATCAAAGAAGACTACAAAGAGAATGCTTTCGACGAGCCATTCTACGAACACATGTTCGGTGACAAAGAGCAACAACACGACCCTTCTGTCTGGGAGAAAATGTTAAGTGACTGGGAAGACTCCTTCCAGCAGAAACTACAGGAACAGAAAGAGAAAAACCTGAACGACCGGAAAGACTTTCTGGAAAAGAAACTGAAGACCAGCCTGAGCAAGATACCGGAATACCTGAAAGAGCACCAGGTGGAACAAGAAGAATTCTTTCAGGCATGGAGCATGATGAACGGCCTTTGGAATACTATCGACTTCGAGAGTATCCGCAAGATCGTAAAACTGCAAAAAGAATATCCCGAGCTCCTGAAAGTAGCCAACCGTATGGGCCGGATTGCCGACGATGAAGGTAGCAAACAGGTATACGTGACGGAAGGTAGCATCTATAAGTTATCACACTCACAGAAAAGCGACATCCTGGGTGTCACCACCGGCAACGACTTGAACGCCCTGCTCCCCTCAGAATTGCTTTACTACTCTGACAGCGAATTGCAAGACGTCTTCATGCTAAAATACTTCACGCAGAAGTTGCAAACCTTTCGCTACAAATCAGAAATCATGCAACCTTCCCGACGCCTGGAAGCAAAGCCCGCCATCCTGAAAGGCCCGATGATTGTGTGCCTCGACACGTCGGGCAGCATGACGGGCAAACCGGAAAAAATGGCCAATTCTCTGCTGATAAAACTCATCGAAATAGCGGAGTTGCAGGACAGGGAATGTTTTCTGATTACTTTCTCCGTAGCTACCCGGACCATCGACGTACGGTGTGAACGGCAGAAACTGATGGAATTTTTCAGCCACCCGTTCACCGGTGATACGGATGCCACCCGGATGCTGAAAGATACATTCAGAATGCTCGACCAGAACCGTTATATGAATGCAGACGTTCTATTAATCAGTGATTTCCGCATACCGAAGTGTAAACCGGAATTAATAAAGCAAATGCAAGCAAACCGGGAGAAAGGAACTTTCTTCTACGGTCTGCAAATAGGTATAGCCCCCAACGATTGGGTGGAATACTTCGATCACATGTATAAGGTGGAATACCAGATTTCGCGGCGTAACTAACAACTTCTTTATATCCAACCAATCAAAGCCAGTCCAACAATTCCACCGGACTTTTCATTTGTCTCAGTCTGGAATGTGTAAATGTCTCCACTACCTCATGCTGCCACATCACCTCAAAAGGAATATGCACGCCATATCCGCCTATCGCCAACACTGGCTGAATATCAGATTTCAACGAGTTGCCAATCATCAGGAATTCCTCAGGAGCCACCTGCAGTACTTGCAACAAGCGGTTATATTCTTTCTCCGTCTTATCGGACATGATTTCAATATGGTCGAAATAAGAGATCAGTCCAGAGCGTTTCAGTTTACGTTCCTGATCCAACAGGTCGCCTTTTGTTGCCACTACCAGTCGATAGCAGCCTTGTTCTTTCAATGCTTTCAGCGTATCTTCCACACCGGACAGCAATTCAATCGGCATTTCAAGCAAAGATTTACCCAGAAGAACAATTTGCTGTATCTTATCTGCTGCAATCGTCTGATTGCTAATCTGCAAAGCCGTCTCAACCATCGAAATGGTAAATGCTTTGGCACCATAACCCAGACATTCCAGGTTACTCATCTCTGTTCTAAACAGTTCTGCCGAAATCTCCTTTGCACTGCCGTAATCGCTCAGCAACTCCGTATATTTCCGTTCCACTTCCTGAAAGAAAGGCTCATTGCTCCAGAGAGTATCATCGGCATCGAAAGCGATGACTTTAATATCATGTCTCATCTTTTATATCTTAAAAATAACAATTAATTTTGAAGTAACCACATTCCCATAAAACGGTCGTACACCATATATCCATCCGCAGATTTATAAACGAGTTCTTTTTCCACCAATGATTTCAAAGCTACATTGACACTACTGGGAGTTTTCAAGCCATGTCCCAAAATAAACTCCCCACTATTAGGAGCCTGCACTTTTATTTCACGGGCAATGGCTTGCATCAATGCGAACTGATTATCCGTCAGCAAAAGTATCAAATTCTGATAAACAGGAGTGTTTTCTTCGAGAATTCCCCTCAAAGCCTGTTCCGCCTGACTGATATCTACAATAGATTCATCCTGTTCATACAGACGATTCAACAAAGCCTGTACATACCAGGTATGCCCTTCGAAGCGCATATATATACTATTAAACACGGATTTATTCAACCGATGCCCTTTTTGCTTAAAAAAGTTCTTTGCAAATTGATAATATAACTCTTCATCTATTTCAGCCAGCACCATCAATTGAGTACTTTGGTAAAAGGGACGTTTAGCAGACATAAACATTTCCGTCATCAAATGCTGGCTACTACCGGCAAAAATAAAACGTACATTTGGAAGAAACTGAATATAAGAACGAAGCAATGCTTCCGTTCCTTCTTCCGGATAAGAAGCTATTTGCTGGAATTCATCAATAGCAATATAGCAATGCCTGCCCGAAGCCGCCATATAGTCAAAGATTTCCTTAGGTCTGTTCGGACTTATTCGAAACAAAATCCAGTGTCACCGAAGGAATTCCCGTCAGTTCATCCGTACTTATCACCGGACGACAGAAACGAAAGAAAGAAGTCAACTTATGCAATACGCTTTCACTGAGGGAATCAAGTTGCCCCAATACAGTCTTCGCCAGCAGACGAACAAATGCAGACAAATCACGTGTAGCAAAAATATCCATATAAAAGCAAGCCACTTCCGGGCTCTGCTCCTGTAAAGCATGGAATACATTTTTTATTAATCCGGTCTTCCCCATGCGCCGAGGGGCAATCAAGGTCATATTCCTTTCATTATTCAAGGCGGATAGTATCTTTTGCGTTTCTACCTCACGATCGCAAAAGAAACGGGGCCCCGCATAGCCATAAACTAAAAAAGGATTCTTAGGGTGCATCTCCTGTAGTTTCATAAGCAACATTACATATTTTACGTTACATATTTTATGCAACGCAAAATACGGAATATATTTCGTATAAAACAAATGGACATGAACTTTTAACGCCTTTTATGCGGAGTCAGTGCATTCCGGATACAGTGAGGGTACAGTCGGAGGTAAAATATAACTGTGATATATATAATACAAACTTTATTCGTCGATTTTAGCTGAAAACCGCTATCTTTGCACACCAAAATGCGCTCATAACAAAAGACATAGATATATCACAATGGAAAAGAAATTCAAACGCACTACCGTTACGTCGGCATTGCCCTACGCTAACGGACCGGTTCATATCGGACATCTGGCAGGAGTTTATGTACCTGCCGATATCTACGTCCGCTACCTGAGACTGAAAAAGGAAGATGTAATCTTTATCGGTGGTTCGGACGAGCACGGAGTACCCATCACTATCCGTGCCAAGAAAGAGGGCGTGACGCCGCAGGATATCGTAGACCGTTACCATACACTTATCAAAGACTCATTCAAGGAGTTCGGCGTGTCATTTGATGTGTATAGCCGTACCACTTCGAAGACGCATCATGATACAGCTTCCGAGTTCTTCCGCAAGCTGTACGAGAAAGGTGAATTCATCGAAAAAAACAGCATGCAATACTACGACGAGGAAGCCAAGACGTTCCTTGCCGACCGTTATATCACAGGCGAATGCCCCCACTGCCATGCAGAGGGCGCTTATGGCGACCAGTGCGAGAAGTGCGGCACCAGCCTCAGCCCCACGGACCTGATTAATCCGAAGAGCGCCATCAGCGGAAGTGAGCCCGTGATGCGCGAGACGAAACACTGGTATCTTCCGTTGGATAGGTACGAAGAATTTCTGCGCGAATGGATTCTGGAGGGGCACAAGGAGTGGAAAACGAACGTCTACGGGCAGTGTAAGAGCTGGCTCGACGGAGGTCTCCAGCCGCGTGCCGTGAGCCGCGACCTCGACTGGGGCATTCCGGTTCCCGTGGAGGGCG
>NZ_CAJLKP010000081.1 GCF_905207245.1 uncultured Bacteroides sp.
AGTCCCAGTAGCCGATACTGCTGTTGCCGAGTGTACCGTAGTTGGCACGTATCTTCAAATCGTCAATCCAAGGCACTTGAAAGAACTTTTCTCCACTGATGCGCCAACCCAGTGAAACGGAGAGGAAGTTTCCCCAACGGTCGTTTTTGGGCAGACGGGAAGTGCCGTCGCGGCGGGCAGTCACCTGTGCCAGATATTTGTCGGCATACGAATAGTTGATTCGTCCGAGGTAGGAAATCAGGGCAGATTCACCATAATTACCGCCTGCGGTGGTGTTGCCGGTAGCGGCATCGAGTGAAGTGATGTATTTGTCGCCTATCATCAGCGGGTCTAATTTCGTTATCCAGCGCTTTTCTTCGTGGAACTTGTTGTAGGTGATACCGAACAGAGCATTCACATCGTGCTTACCGAATTTATGCTTGAAGTTATAGGTTTGCTCAATCAATATGTCATGATTCTTGGCGCTGTCGTAACCTAAGCTCGCGGCATCGTCTCCCTGCCCCATCGTCCAGTTACCTTTCTTGCGCAATGAGTTGGTGATACCCATATAACTCTTGTAGGCTACATTCAGTTTGGCATCGAACATCCCGAAGAGTGATATCTGTCCGTAGATGTTTCCTGTCAGGTACTCTTCTTCGTTGTTCTGCACATACAGGTTTTGCATGGCTACGGGGTTCAGACCGTATGTGTTTGCGCGGTCTACGTCACCATATCCGTATCCTCCGGGATGTGATTCATCATATACCGGAATTGTTGGTGCTATACCGATAAAGTCACTCCAGGGATTGCCATTCAGGTTTTTCCGGTCCGACTTGGTGTAGTAGAAGTTCTCTCCATAGGAGAAGATGCCCTTCTGTCCGCTTGTGTTGATGCGAAAACCGTATTTGTCATACTTGGTATTCAATAGGGCGCCGTCGTCGACCATGCGGTTCAGTGAGGCGTAGTACTTTACCGTTTTGGAACCGCCGGACAGAGAGACGTTGTAGTTCTGTAAAACACCGGTGCTCAGCATTTCATCCTGCCAGTCGGTATTCCCGTCGTAGTGGTTTTGGCGTTTGGTAATGCCTGAGACACCTGCCAGTATAGCTTCGTCGTAGGCGCGGTCGTTGTAGATTTTATAAGTCTCGGCATCCATCAGGTCGTAACGGGGTAGCCAGCTTAGTGTCAGTTGGGAGTCGAACTTTACTTTCAAGTCACCTTCTTTACCCTGTTTGGTGGTGATGATTACAACACCGTTGGCTGCACGCGATCCGTAGATGGCCGCTGATGAGGCATCTTTCAATACCTGGATGGATTCAATATCTTCCACATTGACACCCAAGTCACTGCCGCCATAGGCACCGTCGATGATGAACAGCGGGTTATTGTTCGTCAGACTGCCTAAACCGCGGATTGTGATGTTGGCATTGGAGCCGGGCTGACCGCTGCTCGTAATCTTTACACCGGAAGTCAGACCTCGCATAGATTCCACTACATTGCCCGAAACGCGTTCGGCCAGAGCATCTTCCTTGACGGTAGATATGGAACCCAGCAAATCTTTCTTCTTTACAGTACCGTAACCGATGACCACTACTTCGTCCAGTAGTTTGTTTTCGGGCTCCAGAGTGATGTTGATGACGTTGCCGGTGCCCACTTTCACCTTTTGTGTGGCAAAGCCGATGAAGCTGAACTCAAGGGTAGCACCTTGATTGACTTTAATCTGGTATTTACCATTCATATCGGTGGTGGTTCCGTAGGTACGGTCGCCATCTTTTGCCAGGATAGATACCCCGGGAAGTGTCTCCCCGGTGTTATCATTTACAATTCCTGTGACATTGACTTGTGCGTACAAGTCGAACGAACACATGCATAGACAGAATAATATTGCTTTAATTAGTCTCATGTATTAAAAATTTTAGGTTGAACGAAAATGTATATTTAGTTCAGGCAATTTCCTCTTTCACTCGATGAAGTTAGAAAAAGAAAGCATTAATTTATGAGATCGAGTGAGAGCCGGATTAATTGGCTCCGGAGATGATAATTGCTCCTAAACCGGATATAAACAGAACGAACATGCAAGCCAGAAGGATATTTACCGTCCGTGAAGAGCCTTTGAACTCTTTCCAGATAAATATGCCCCACAAAGCTGCAATCATAGGCGCTCCCTGTCCCAAAGCATACGAGATAGCCGCGCCGGCTTTCCCTGCTGCAATGTAACTCAGAGCCGTACCTAATCCCCAGATGGCTCCTCCCAACACTCCGACCATGTGTGTGCTGAATTTGCCTTGGAAGTACTCTTTATAGCTTACCGGAGTACCTACAAACGGCTTCTTCATCACGATGGTGTTGATAATGAAATTGCTTATGAAGATACCTATTGCGAATATAAAGAATGCCGAATACGGAGTAGCCATTGCGGGAGTAGGCGACTCAAAGTTATTTAAGTCCATGGCAGCGGCAACGAACCGGTAGAAGAAGGACATCAGTACACCTGCTATGATGGCGATAAAAATTCCTTTCTTATTCGTACTGCTTCCTTTCTTATTCATCTTTCCGGCAGCTATGGCATTGAAAATAATGGCCAGTACCACTAGCGCCACACCACTGAAAAGGATTACCGCATCACCTTTGGGCTCGCCAAAGTAGTTGACGAAAACCCCTAATACCAGTGCTATGCCAACTCCCAGAGGGAATGCTACTGTAAGCCCGGCCATCGAGACGGAAGCTGACAGCAGGATATTGGATAGGTTGAATATAACCCCTCCTGCAAAAGCGCTTGCATAGTTCTCCATACTGATCTGTTTCAGATCTTCAACGAAACCACGTCCGGCATCTCCCGTACTGCCCAGCGTGAATCCTAAAAGGAGGGAGAAGACCAGGATACCGATAACGTAATCCCAGTAGAACAATTCGTAACGCCAGGTCTTCCCGGCAAGTTTCTGTGTATTACCCCACGAACCCCAGCAGAGCATCGTGATAACGCAGAAAATAACGGCTAATGAGTAACTGTCTACAATAAACATGGTATTAGAATTTAAAGTTATTATTTATAAAACATCTATTTCTTTGCGATAGGGCAGGGCGGACTGTGCTCCCATGCGGGTCACTGTGATGGAAGCGCACTTATTGGCAAACTTCACGGCATCCAGCACGTTCATGTCTTCGGATAGGGCTACGCATAGGGAGCCGCAGAAGGTGTCTCCGGCAGCCGTGGTATCTACCGCTTTCACTTTGGGGACGGAAACCTCATGGTATTCGTTGTTTTCCTTAATCAGGGCTCCTTTGGACCCCATTGTGATAACGACAATGTCCACTCCTTTGGCGCTGATGATGTCCGCAGCTTTCCGGGCACTTTCCCAGTCGGTCACTTTGACTCCCGAAAGGATTTCGGCTTCCGTTTCGTTGGGGATAATCATATACAGGTTTTGCAGCAGCTTGTTGGAAAGCGCGCGGGCGGGTGCCGGGTTCAGGATAACCTTGATACCCTGTTCGCTTGCTATCTGGGCTGCGTATTCCACTGTTTCTATGGGAATTTCCAATTGCATCAGCAAGATATCTCCTTTTTCGATGACGGGCTGTGCTTTCCGGATATCTTCGGGACTCAGTGAACCATTGGCTCCGGAGGCAACAGCGATACTGTTTTCTCCGTTCACGTCTACCATAATCAGTGCTACTCCGGAAGGGAGGGTAGGGTCTGAATAGATATTTTCAACGTGAATTCCTTCGTCTTCGTACTGCTCTATGGAACGTTTGCCGAATAGATCGTTACCGGTCTTGGCTATGAAGTACACATTTCCTTTTAATCGGGCAGCCGCTACAGCCTGGTTAGCCCCTTTACCTCCGGGGTTCATCATGAAACTGCCACCCATTACTGTTTCTCCGGGAACGGGGAGACGGTCGGCTTTGATGACCATATCTGTATTACAACTACCTATTACAATGATATTTTTGCTCATGGCTATTAATTAGTTTAAGATTAAGTAATTCGGAACTGTGCTTTCTTTTTCTATGCCAAATGTATGCGATAGATAATTCATAAGCAAACAAAAAGTGCACAAATATAATACTGGTAAATTTATATAATATCGTTAAGTTAAGTGTTAAATGGTTGATACGTAACGCTTTTTGTGTGTATGTATGTGTGGTTCTTTAATATTTGTAATATAGCCAAAGCCTATATTATTCCGTGAAAAGATTGTTTCCTTTTGTTTTTTTCTCTACCTTGCTTTCGTTATTTCAAAATCTACTAATGCTATGTTAAAGTCCGAATCGCTTATCCAATTGATAAATAGTCTCACGAAGCAAGAGAAGAAAGAATTTTCTATCTATATATCCAATAAGCCGGAGAAAGACTATATTTTCCTTTTCAGATTGATTGATGATAAGAAGATCAGTGATCCTGAAGAACTGAAACAGTGTTTCCTGAAGGCAAAACCCACTTCTTCTTTCAATACGGTGGTTATTTATCTGTTCGACTTGCTGATAGAGATATTGACGGAGTTGCGGACAGAACAGGATAGTTATTATCTGCTATTCAATGAGCTGCTTCATGCCAGAGTATTGTATGAGAAGTCCATGTATCAGGAATGCTTTCAGGTATTGAAAAAGGTGAAGGAGAAGGCCGTTTATTATGAAAACCATTTTGCGTTACTTGTGGCGCAGAGGCTGGAACTGAATTATCTTCTGACGCTGGATTTTGAGGAAGTGGACGAAAAGAAGCTGCTGAATAAACAATATAAAATGAAAAGTACACTGAAAAGTATCAGTCAACTGAATGAGCAGTCTTCATTGTATGAGTTATTGAAGCATAGGATGCTGAACAGGGGAGCTTCACGTTCGTTGGAGGAGACTCAGAAGCTGGATGACCTGGTGACCAGTGAGATAAGTATCGTGGCCAGTGCAGGCGTCGAGAACTTTGAGATAAAGAAGAATCACCAACTTTTCCAGGCCAATTACTTTGTGACGGTGGGAGATTACAGAGCTGCGTTCAATTCGTTTGTGGAACTGAACAAGTTGTTTGAAGAGAATGCCCATCTTTGGAATAATCCTCCGGTATATTATCTGATGACGGTAGAAGGAATGTTAGAGAGTCTTCGCATTATGCACAACTATGAGGGTATGGATTACTTTATTGAGAAGTTGGAGAAACTGTCTTCGCCGTCATCGAGTTTTCAGTTGAATGTAACTTATGTGATATTCATATACAGGTTATTCTCCTATATCGATAGGGGAGAGTTTGAACAGGCTGGTTTGTGGATTGCTGAACATCAGGCTTCGCTGATTGATAAAATGGCATTATTAAAAGAGCAGCAACAGGCGGAAATGTCATTGTACATTGCTCTTGTTTATCTCGGGAATGGGGAGTATAGAAAGGCAAGAAAACGCTTGAGTGCAACTATCGGGAGGGGGCACCTGTATTCTCTTCCACTGTTTCGTACCATTCGGATTGTGAATGTGATGATTCACTATGAACTGGGGGATATTGACTATATTCAGTCGGAACTCCGGTCTATCAAGCGTGAAATGTCCAAGAATAAAGGGCATAATCTGAAGGTGGAATCGTTTTTGCTCAAGTTTCTGAACTATTCTTTTGTGGATAAGGACCGGAAAAAGAGGGCGGAGATATGGGAGAGTATGGCGGAAGAAGTCCGTGCCTTGTATACTGATAAGTATGAAACTCAGATATTGCGTAAATTCGACTTTGTGGCGTGGGTTGAGGCTAAGATATTTGAAGTGCCATTAAGTGATATACTGAAACGGGAACATGCTTCAAAGAGTAAATGGCAGCGTAAATAGCAAACCGATGGCTGAAGAATCCTGTATAAGAATATTCTTCAGCCATTTACTTATGTTGTTTTCTTCATTCTTCTATGCCTTCTTCTTTCCGTAGAAGAACATAAAATATACCCCTATAATCACAAACGGAACACTCAGCCATTGTCCCATATTCAGCGACATGCTGTTTTCAAAGTCTACCTGGTTCTCTTTCAGAAACTCTACGAAGAAGCGGAATACAAAGATTTCCGTCAGGCAGAGGCCGAAGAAGAAGCCACGATGCAGCTTTTTGCCATAGTTCTTATACAGGAAAATCATAATCAGGAAGAAGATGAAATAGGCGATGGCCTCGTAAAGCTGTGCCGGATGGCGGGGCAGCATATCCACTCTTTCAAATACGAATGCCCAGGGCACATCGGTTGCTTTGCCGATGATTTCGGAGTTCATCAGGTTGGCAAGACGGATGAAGCAGGCGCAGATAGGGGTGGATACGGCTATCATGTCCAGCACGTCCATGTAGTGCATCTTCATTTTGCGGCAGTACATCCAGAGGGCGATAATCAATCCAAGGGTACCACCGTGACTGGCAAGTCCTGCGTAGCCTGTCCACTTCCAGCCGCCTTCGGGTGGGAATTGTATAGGCAATATCATTTCCCAGAAGTGATGCAGATAATATTCCGGCTGATAGAACAGGCAGTGTCCCAGCCGGGCGCCGATGAGGATACCGAAGAAGCAATAGAAGAACAGCGGTTCGAACTTCGCGTCGCTGATTTTCTTGTCTCTATACTGGTAGCGGACTACAAAATAGGAGCATGCGATACCAATGACCCACAACAGACCGTAGTAACGGACGGGTACATGACCGAACAAATTGAACAGTTCGGGATTGGGGTTCCAGTTGATGGTTAGTAATGAGAGCATATTTTCAATTATATTGGTTATAGATAAGTTTATTTACTTTTTATCGCTTGTTTCTTTCCATAAAAGAGCATGAAGTATATTCCAATGATAACGAACGGAACGCTGAGCCATTGCCCCATGTTGAGAGTCATTGTATTCTCGAAATCCACTTGGTTTTCTTTGAGGAACTCCACAAAGAAGCGGAAGACGAATATCTCTGTCAGGCAAAGACCGAAGAAGAAGCCGCGGTGTAGCTTTTTGCCGTGGTCTGACTTCTTATATAAGTAAATCATTCCCAGGAAGAAGATGAAGTAGGCGATTGCTTCGTAAAGCTGTGCCGGATGGCGGGGTAGCATATCTACCTGTTCGAAAACAAAAGCCCAGGGCACATCGGTTGGCTTGCCAATGATTTCAGAGTTCATCAGGTTGGCAAGGCGGATGCAGCAGGCGCAGATGGGGGTGGCTACGGCTATCATGTCCAGCACGTCCATATAGTGCATCTTGGTTCTGCGGCAATACAGCCACAAGGCGATGATTAGTCCCAGGGTGCCGCCATGACTGGCAAGTCCTCGATAGCCTATCCACTTCCAGCCTTCGTTCGGAAATTGCTTGATGGGAAGTATCATTTCTATGAGATGATTCTGATAATAGCTCCAATCGTAGAAGATGCAGTGCCCTAACCTTGCTCCGAGGGTGATGCCGATTACGCAATAAAAAAAGAGCGGGGTGAACTTGTCTTCGCTGATTTTTCGGTCGCGGTATTGGCGCTGGACTATGATGCAGGCAAGTACGATGCCGATGCCCCACAGTAGCCCGTAGTAGCGGAGGGGGAAGATTCCGAAGAGGTTGAACAGTTCGGGGTCGGGATTCCAATTGATAGTCAGCGGTGATAGCATAAATGTATCTGATTATATGGTTTATTGTTTGAACTTCTCCGCCACCATCCTGTACGTCGGAATATCAATCCCCTGTTCTTCTGCGGCAGCAATCATATCAAAAAGCAACCCTTGCACCTCACTTTCGTGTCCCTTAGCCATATCCTTCTGCATGGAAGCGGTGCTTTCCGGGTCCAGCTTGTCGATAACTTTAAGATTATATTCTACAATGTCTTCCTTGAGTTCAATGCCGAGTTTAGCGCCCAGTGCGGCACTTTCCTGAGACAGTCCGATAAACGTATTGCGCACCTCTCCGGGCTTCTGTACTTCGCCCATAGGCACATCGTAATAAGCTCCGGTGACAGCCATAGCAGAGATGAAAGACCACTTCACGAAAGTGTCCTGGTTGATGTCGGGAGATATCTCGGCTTTGATGCCGCTTTCCTGCAAATCTTGTTGTATCGTTTCCAACGTTCCACGGGGAACAACCGTGCCTTTGTGTGCACCATAAACCAGACGGAATATCTTGCCCATTTGCGTGATTTCCCCTTTGCCGGACACGAAGCCGACAATGTAGATGCAGCCGTCCAGGACCGTCACTCCGGGCACCAGGCGCTGGATGCGGGGACCTGTGCCGTAGACATTGAGAATAGGGATTACGACCGTGTCCTTGTGGGCGGAGCGTTTTATCAACTCCGTTATCGAGTCTACGGAATAACCTTTGACACATACAAAGATGACGTCGGCTTTACCTGTATATTCTTCAGCAGTATAGGCCTTTATGGGTAGTGTATGTGTGCCTTTCAAGTCGGAATGCAGACGCAACCCGTGTTCGCGTATGGCAGCCAGATGTTCACCACGGGCAATGCAGGTCACATCTTTCCCGGCAAGGGAAAGAAAGGCGGCGATACTGCCTCCCACGCCACCTGTGCCGGCTATAAGGTATTTCATATTATTGTTCTCCATATTGTTGCAATGTACTCTATTTTACGTAGATTTCTTTTTCCATATAGTAAAGCCCTTCGCCCCGGTCGCCGTTCTCCAGGTCTTCCAATTCTACCTTGAAAACACGGTAAGGGAGTCCTGTTTTCGGATGCTTGGGGAAGTCCACGGTCAGCAGATAGGCATTGGCATATTCGTTGGCGTCAAAGTACTCTTTTATTTCCTGCTTCATCAATACGGGGACTTCTTCGCCGTCTATCCAGACTGTGACTTTCAGTTGCTCGGGTCGGGGCGCCCACTGTGATTCTTTGGCATCCTTGCTTTGGGACTCTTGCTTGATGTCGCCAAGAGTCTCACCGTGCAGTATGGATTCGGGCTTTGCCTTTTCCATCCATTGGTAGAAGCGCGTCAGGCTCATGGGGCGGACGTATATCTGATAGGTGGGCATGGCACCGGGAATGCGGAAGACGCGTAGGCCGTAAGCTTCCATACGGTTGTAGCGGATGTTGAGCGTAGTGTCGTGGTCGGCGATGAAGTCCCAAGCCCAGAACTCCAGGCGGTGTTCTGCTTCGGGCAGACCGCTTTTCATGGCGATATGTGCATAAGAGGGGAGATAGATAGCGGATACACTCTGATATTTGCCTTTAGGTACGCGGGCAGTGTAGTGCCCGTCTTTGTCGGTGATGGCTTCTATGACAATGTCGAACTGCGGGTTTTGCCACCAAACACTGGCACTGTCTATCGGTTGTCCGTCATAGTCCGTCACGCGACCGGAGATGGTCACTGAGTCTTGTTGCTGTGCATAAGCGACACTGCACAGAAGCATGACGAGTAGAGTGGAGAAAAGTTGCTTCATGATTGGTTTGCAGTATTATTCTGTGATTAAATCGCCCGCCACTTGGCGGACGATTTATAATGAGTTCCGTAAATCAGACGTTGAACCGGAAGTGCATGATGTCTCCATCCTGCACTACGTATTCTTTGCCTTCCACGCCCAGCTTTCCGGCTTCGCGTACGGCGGCCTCGCTGCCATACTGGATGAAGTCTTCGTACTTGATAACTTCGGCACGGATGAATCCTTTTTCAAAGTCGGTATGGATAACTCCGGCGCATTGCGGAGCTTTCCAGCCTTTCTGGTAGGTCCATGCTCTCACTTCCATTTCTCCGGCGGTGATGAAGGTTTCCAGATTCAGCAATTGGTAGGCTGATTTAATCAGGCGGCTTACGCCGGATTCTTTTAATCCTACTTCTTCGAGGAACATCTGGCGGTCTTCGTACGTTTCCAGCTCGGCGATGTCGGCTTCGGTCTTGGCGGCTACAATCAGGATTTCGGCATTTTCGTCCTTCACTGCTTCGCGCACCATTTCCACGTATTTATTGCCATTCACTGCGCTTGCCTCGTCCACGTTGCAGACGTACATTACCGGTTTGCTGGTCAGGAGGAAAAGCTCTTTGGCAATCTTCTGTTCGTCTTTGGTCTCAAACTGCACGGTGCGTGCGCTTTTGCCTTGTTCCAGTGCCTCTTTATACTGCACCAGTACATCGTAAGCCAGCTTGGCAGCTTTGTCGCCACCTGTCTGTGCTTGTTTCTGCACTTTCTGGATGCGGCTTTCAATGGTTTCCAAGTCTTTCAGTTGCAACTCGTAGTCGATGATTTCCTTGTCGCGCACCGGGTTGATGCTTCCGTCTACGTGTGTCACGTTTTCATCGTCGAAACAACGCAGCACATGGATGATAGCATCCGTTTCACGAATGTTTGCGAGGAATTTGTTACCCAGTCCTTCGCCTTTGCTGGCGCCCTTTACGAGTCCGGCAATGTCTACGATTTCCACCGTAGTGGGCACGATGCGTCCCGGATGTACCAGTTCGGCGAGCTTCGTCAGGCGCTCATCGGGCACGGTGATTACACCTACATTCGGTTCTATTGTACAAAAAGGGAAGTTTGCCGCCTGCGCTTTTGCGTTGGACAAACAGTTGAAAAGCGTCGACTTGCCTACGTTCGGCAGGCCGACAATACCACATTGTAAAGCCATTATCTATTTCGTTATTACTTTGTTTTCTGCCTGCAAAGATAGGTATTCTTCTGTTTATTGCCTTATAGATTGTACATTTTTACCATTGGGAGATATTTGTTTTCCTCCGGGAGTTAGTGATAAATGCAGGTAGGTTTGTTTTTGAGGGAACGGGAATAGAACTTAATCAGTGAAATCCATATCTAAAATATATTCATAATCCGTGTAGAAATGAATTAAAGACTGCTGATGGACTTTTTTATTAGTTTGCTGATAATCAGCGGATAGTATTTACCAACTGTTTACTGCAAGATGTAAAAGCATTTACCGCTGCATGTAACGGCTTTTACCCCTTATTGTAACGCTCTTTACCTCGGTATGTAACGACCTTTACCTCGGCATGTAAATGGAGTTACCGTGTGGGGGGTACAAAGTTATCATTTGGGGTGAACAGAATTTCTACGAAGGGAATGCCTAAGAAAGGAGTTAGCTATTGCATTTAGTTCATTTCTTCTCGGTTATGAATATAATTTTAGGCGCGGATTACGCGGATTACACGGATTAATGGCTGCGCTATCACACTATATTACAGAAAAAGAATCCGTGTAATCCGCGTAATCCGCGCCTAAATTATTAGCAGCATTTAGTTCATTATTTTTCCGTAATGAATCAGACGGCTGGTGATGAGTGATTTAAAATAAAAATATGGCAAAATGTATCAAGGTAAATAATTTATAACTATATTTGCCCCATGTTCACTATAGCGTAGTGAGCTTGTTATATTTAACAAAAGCGTTATTGAAATTATCTTCATACATCAAACTTCGCAACTTTGATTATTCCCGGAGATAGTAACAACAACGCTCACGTCTTTGTTATATACCTGCATCTTCCTTCAAAAGGGGAATGGTGTGTCTATATACATAATTGACGTGAGTAGCTGTTGTTTATCCGGGAATAGGGCATTGCGAAGGCCTGATGTATGGATAAACAGATACAGCGACTCACGTTTTTTTTATGTTAAACTTTAAACAATTAAGTGTATGACAACAGACAAGCAAACCCAGAAAGAGACCTACGAAGCCCCTTCCATGGAAGTAATCAAAATGGAGAATGAAGGTGTAATCGCGGCAAGCAGCGAAGGTTACAACCCCGTTCAAACGAAATCTTACTCTAACAGAACTTCTACACGCAACTATGGTTCTGCATCAAGCAGTGATTTGGAAGATTTAATCAATGACATTCTAACCATAGAAAACTAAGGAGGAACTCTATTATGTTAAGACTACGAAAACTCATGCAAGTTGCCTGCACAGCAACTGTTGCTTTGACCGTATTCAGTTGCAGTCAGGACGAATTTGAAATGACCAATGAGAAAGGAAACACCACCATTACGGCTACTTTTGAAGGTGCGGGCGGTAATACCCGTACCACGGTAAATGATCAATATCAGATTGTATGGCAAGAGACCGATGCATTGGCATTGTTCTGTGCGGACAATTCTAAAACGACGCTTAGTTATCAAAGCGGTGCGGGAACAACCTCTGCGACTTTCACCGGAAGTGTAGAAAGTGGCAAGACCGCATCTTTCTCCATCTATCCTGACCAATCGGCTATGAGTGTAAGCGACAATACGTTGACTATGACCTTGTCCGCCACCCTTGAAAAATATGCCGGTTCGAGCAACGGCCCGATGTATGCAAAAGTAACGGATGCTGGTAATTTAAGTGCTCTTTCCTTCAAGCATATGGCAGCCTTGATTAAGCTGACGGTAAACAAAATACCGGCAGATGCTACGACTTTCAAGATTACCGCATCCAATAATATCGCGGGAACTTGCACGGCGGACTTAAGTGCGGAATACCCTGTATTGACAATAAAGAATGAAAGCGCCAGCAAGACTATCACTGCTACTTTCGATGCTTCATCAAGCACTACTTCACGGAGTTTCTACATTCCATTACCCATAGGTACTTATCAATTCATTACAGCCGAACTGACCAATGGAAGCGACAAAGTGTACTTTACCAAGACTTTGAATGACAAGACGCTTAACCGCAGAGACTTGCTGGAAGTTCCGGCTTTGGACTGTGTTACGGTAGAGGCAACCACACCAAGTGCACTTAACGAAGCTTTAGCAAACAGTAGTAACCTTCCGCAGACAGCACCGGAGAAAAAAACTACTACAGACATTGCCATAACCGGAGAGTTTGCCACAGCAGAACAAAGTTCCGGAATCGAGATACCTGTAGTGGAGAATTCCGATATTAATCTGGCTTTTAATTCAGTCCCCGGCACAAGCAAGGGGGCATTACAACTGACGGACAAGAATAAGGAAGGCCAGACGGCCCCCGCAGAAACAGCCACTAACAAAGTCTCACTGGCAATTCCGGAGGTAAGCGGCGGTGGAACCAGCGCCCCTTCTGTCGCTATTGATATGCCACGAACAACCGTTACCCTGAGTGCGGTGGGTGCAACGGCTACCTACAATGAAGTGACCGTTACCACCGCCAAACAAACATTAGTGGTAAATGCCGGAGTAACGGTTAAGAAACTGACCATCAAGGGCGGTAACGTAGAAATCTATGGAACAGTAGAAGAATTGGTGCGTGATGGCAGTAACAGCGCAACTGTGGATGTCGCTTCTTTTGGAGCCGCAAACATCAAAGCGGTAACCAATCCTGAAAACTTTAAACTCACTTCTACTTGGGATGGAATCTCTCAGGTGGAAGCTACAAACGGTAATATCTATACGGCTGCACAACTGGCATTTTATCAGTCGAAAACAGCTCCCAGCAACGTCAATTACAAGTCACTTCCGGTGACATTGACTGCTGAAACAACGACTCTGTATGCTGATGTTGACCTTGCCGATAAGCCATGGTTGGGTATGGTTATCAATGGAAAAATATTCGACGGAAAGAGTCATACTATTAAAAACTTGAATATGAGCCAGTATATCATGAACCAGCAGGAAACCAAGTATACCCCACAGGCTTGTATCGGTCTGTTTGCTGTTGTATATGGTGCTGCCACCATCAAGGATATCACACTGGACAAAGTAACCATTCGTCCCGATGCCTCAGTCTCTCCCAAATGGGTAGGCGCACTGGTGGGTTATTCAAGAGGCAATGTTACCAAGTATGAGAATTGCGTTGCCAAAAATGTGGAGATCTTTACCCATGGTGCAACCTCTTACCGTGTAGGTGGTCTGATTGGCTATATCGAAGCGGATGGAGCGGCAGCCAATACTGCAACGGCCACACTGAAAGGTTGTAAAGTAGAGAAAGCCTCTATAGCGGCATCCTTCGGGTATGGAGGCTTGGTAGGTTCTATGTATGACAGTGTGACGTTTGAGGATTGTTCCACAAAGGATATCACTCTGAGCCTGAACGGTGAATGTGATAACACTTACGGATATGTGTCCGGCTTTATCGGTGACATTGCCAATAGCGGTACCAAGGCGCGAACTGTCATCATTAAGAACTGTACTACAGATGCTTTGACTAATGAAACTGCTTTGAAAGTTCCGATGGGCGGCTGTAAATGGTGCGGTATTGTAGAGCTGGAATCAGTTCCTAATTTTACGATCAAAGTAACGGAGAATAGCGGAACAGAAAAAACGTTAGTTGCCGGTACGGACTTTAATATAGTCAATAATATTCCGTGGGATGGTAGTTGCGCCTTTGAACCGAAATGCAAAGACAATGTTTATACTATCACTGCTCCCAGCGAGTTGGCATGGATAGCCAAACAAGTGGAAAAGAACAATACATTTGAAGGGAAAACCATTCAATTGTCCAATGATCTGGATATGGGTAATAAAAGTTGGAAACCGATAGGTGATAATTCAGCGCATAAAACGATCAACATGAGTAAGCATGAGGTTGAGTACGTGAAAACCGTGAAATACTTCAAGGGGACTTTCGACGGTAACAATAAGACCATCAGCAATCTTACGGTCAATCACAAATATCCTGGAGCCGGTCTATTGGGCAATGTACAAAATGCAGTCGTTAAGAATCTGAATGTCACTAATGCCACTATTAATGGAAGCTCCAAATGGACAGCTGTTATAATAGGTTTCTCCAATGGAAGTCTGACAGTAGAAAACGTAAAGGTCAGCAATTCTGAGATAAACATGGGAAGTGATACGGATGGTGCTGTAAAGCTGGCAGGTATTGTATCTTATATGAATGGAAACAATACTGAAGACATTCATTTGAAAGGATGTTCTGTATCTGATTTTACAATTAACGGTGGAAGTTATAACATTGCCGGATTGGCGGGGTATATTATTGAAGCCAAATCATTCATCATAGAAAATTGCCAGACAAGCAATATAACAATGAAGGTATCTGATACTAAATATGCCAATAAGGTAAACTATAGCTCGCCATTCCTTGGTTGTTTCGGGGTTACGGCAAGTCAGCAGGCGTCTTCAGCCATATTCAAGAATAATACGGTCAGCGGAACCTATACCTATGATGGTAGTGCGGTCAATCTGGGTAGTTTTACTATAAGCGATGCCGGTAAGGCAAATGATAGTAATTATAGTAGTTTTGTCTGCGCTCCACTATTTGGAGATTGCGATGCTACAAGTATGGACATTACTATTAATGACAATGTTTATGCTTATAGCAATGGAAAATATATTCAGAAGCAGGATTAAAATGATTGCTTAACAGATAGAAGAGGATGTGTCGAAACTAAAATCCGCTATCATATAGCTCTGTCATTCTGAACGCAGTGAAGAATCTACTTTTTATGTGTTCAGGAGAAGAGATTCTTCACTGCGTTCAGAATGACAGAATAATACGCTTTATCAGATTCTCGACACATCTTCTTTTTTTTAGAAAAGAGCAGGATTACGTAAGTTCTGAGATATATTCTTTGCTTTATATGTGGCTTTATTCCTTATTCTTTTTCCTCGGCAAACAACTGTTGAAAGATGCTCTTTAACTGTGCTTCGTCTGCAATAATCTTTTGCAGTTCTTTCAGTCTTTCTGCATTCTTTGATTCCGGAAGCCAAAGTTTCAGATATCCGCCCGGTGCATACTTCTCCATCAGATGTTGGCGGAAACGTTGGTAGTGCCATTCTTTATCCGCTTCCGGTTTCTGTTTTAATCCGTATTGCACGGTGCGGCGCAGGGTGATGACGGGGTCAATCACGCGGTCTGCCTCTGCCACTATTTTACCGTAAATGCTTCGTGGTTCGTGGTCGGTAGATGCGCGATGGTCTTCTACCGCCTCCTTCATGGTTTCTATCTCTTCTTCGCTGAACCATTGGCGGAGCGTTTCATCTTGTTTCAGAATCTCACCCGAAAGAAGATGGTGCGTAGTTCTGTCCCGGCAAAGCCCTGTATCGTGGTATGCAGCAATGGTATATGCCATGTTTTCGTTTATATTATATTTTGCGGCAAGTGAAAGACTCTCTTCAATAACTGTCTGCACATGTGAAAGGTTATGAGCTTTATCAAAATGCTCGTAACGCGGGATAATCTCCGTTTCAATGTAATGGACGAGGGTGGCGGGTATCATAGAATAAGTATTGTTTTGGTGGGCAAAGTTATGAAAAAAGCCGGGATACATCACGTATTCCGGCTTTCACTTAGTGTACAAAACTTATAAAGGTTTCGGTTTGTTCGATTTGTTAGATTTTTAAGAGAGAATCTGTCGTCTTTTACAGATTGGGGTTGTCCATTGTAACTGTCATGTCAGGAACAAGGACATATGCTTTTTGTTTGCTGTTCCACTTGTAGTAAGTAGTAGTGAGGCTCTTTCCCTGGTAAGCATAGCAAATGCGAAGGTCGTTTTCCCAAGCATTCTTTGTGCTGTTCCACTTCATAGTTTCACTTTCCGTCATGCGTTTCTGGTCGTCGTACTTGTAGCTGTACTTCATATAGTTTGCTAAAGCACCACCGTCCATCTTGTAAACGGTCTGTCCTACCATCACTCCATCTCTTTCTTCCGAATTGTAAATAAGGTTGTTTTTGTTAGCTGCAGAAGCTGCAATGCTACCAAACAGAATTACTGCTGACAAAGCAACTGTTTTTAAAAATACTTTTGTTTTCATGGTTCTATATGTTTTTAAGTTATCTCTTACTATATTCTATCAATATGTCATTGATTTCGGCGCAAAGGTACGGATTAAATTGACATAAATGCAAATAATAGATTAAATATAGTCAAAATGTCAGCAGTGTATGCTTTGCTACTCTTTCTTTTTGCCAATATTGATGACAAAAAAATATCCGGCAGTGATGTTGCCGGATATTCTGGTGAGCAAACTGTATTTTGAATGGAATGCTTCAGTTGCTTTCTGATTGTAAGTTAAATAAAGTTATAAGGCGGTTTAGTGAGCCTGTAACCAGTTCTTTCCCCACCCGCAATCGGCTCTCAATGGTACGTGCATGCGATATGCGCGTTCCATCTCTTCGATTACAATTTGTTGCACAAACTCTTTTTCAGCCTCTGGAACGCTGAAATTTAGTTCGTCATGAACCTGTAAAATCATCTTTGCTTTCAGATTGTAAGTTTGAAAGCGTTTATAGATGTGTGCCATGGCAACTTTGATGATGTCGGCGGCACTTCCCTGGATGGGAGCATTGATGGCATTGCGTTCTGCATATCCCCGTACCGTTGCATTTCTTGAGTTGATGTCGGGCAAGAAACGTTTGCGGTGGAAGATGGTTTCCACATAGCCTTGTTCGCGGGCCACCTGTATGCTCTTGTCCATATATTCACGTACCTGCGGATAGGTTTCAAAATATCCGTCAATCAGTTCCTTGGCCTCTTTACGGTCCACGTTCATGCGCTCTGCCAATCCGAAGATGGAGATGCCGTAGATAATGCCGAAGTTGGCTGTCTTGGCTTTGCGGCGCATATCGGAGGTGACGTCTTTGATATCTATCTTATATATTTTGGCGGCGGTGGCGGCATGGATATCATATCCGCTGAGGAAGGCGTCTATCATATTTTTGTCTTCGCTCAGATGCGCCATGATGCGCAGTTCTATCTGTGAGTAGTCGGCAGAGAAGAACTCGCAGCCATCGTCCGGGATGAAAGCCTTACGGATTTCCTTGCCATCTTCATCGCGGATGGGGATGTTCTGTAAATTCGGATTGCTGGAACTAAGTCGTCCGGTAGCCGTGACTGCCTGGTTGAAAGAAGTATGGATGCGCCCTGTGCGTGGATTAATCAGCAGGGGAAGAGCGTCTACATATGTTCCTAATAATTTCTTTAGTCCACGGTATTCCAGTATTTTTCCGATAATATCATGCTTATTGCGCAAGCTTTCCAACACTTCTTCTGAGGTGACGTACTGACCGGTCTTGGTCTTTTTCGCCTTATCAATGATTTTCAGTTTGTCGAACAGGACTTCACCCACTTGCTTGGGCGAAGCGATATTGAATGTCTCTCCTGCCAACTCGTAGATTTCTTTTTCAATCTCTTGCAGGCGGGCGGTGAAGTGTTCGGACGTTTGTTTCAGTGCCTCGGTGTCTATGCGGACTCCATTGCTTTCCATATTGGCAAGCACGCGCACCAATGGCATTTCTATTTCATAGAAGAGATGTTCCACGCCTTGTTCTTTCAACTCCTTTTCGAGTACGTTCTTCAATTTTAGGGTTATGTCCGCATCTTCGCAGGCATATTTATAAACTTCCTCCGGTGGAAGGTCGCGCATGTTTTTCTGGTTCTTTCCTTTCGGACCGATAAGTTCGTCGATGTGGATGGTTTGATAATGCAGATAAATCTCCGCCAGATAATCCATGTTGTGACGAAGCTCGGGTTGCAGCACGTAATGTGCGAGCATCGTGTCGAAAAGTTCGCCTTTCACTTCTATTCCATAATTTTGGAGAACAAGAATGTCGTACTTGATATTTTGTCCCACCTTCATGGAATTTTCATTTTCGTAGAGCGGACGGAACTCATTTACTATTTTTAACGCTTCTTCCCGTTCGGGCGGGACCGGAACATAGTAAGCCTGATTTTCGGTGTCACTGAAACTCATTCCTACCAATTCTGCTTCCATTGGCTCGGCCGAAGTAGTTTCGGTATCTATTGAGAGAATTTTCGTTGTAAGCAACTTTTTAATAAATTCCGCTCTTTTCTCTTCTGTATCAATGAGTTGGTAGTCCGGATTAAGCGTTTCTAAACGCGCGAGATTTGATTTTTTCGGCTCTTCCGTCCCGTTGGGCGCAAATTCTTCAAACAAATTGCCTTGGACGGGACCGCTATTTTGGGTAAAAAGAGGACCAGCCGAGAAAAGGTCGGGAGTTTCGGAAGAAGGGGAGGGGGAGCTGCTTTTTTTGAGTACACGGTCGATGAGCGTACGAAATTCCATCTCTTCGAAAATTTTCCGGAGTTCTTCCTCATTGGGTTCTTCGCGAACGAGTGCTTTCATATCAAGTTTGATGGGAACATCAATTTTGATAGTTGCGAGGAATTTGGAGAAAGTAATCATTTCTCGGTTGTTTTCCACTTTGGTCTTCAGGGCGCCTTTCAGTTGGTCGGTATGCTCCAGCAGATTTTCGATGCTCCCGAATTCGCTGATTAACTTCTGTGCGGTTTTCTCTCCGACGCCCGGGCAACCGGGAATGTTATCGGAAGCATCGCCCATCAATCCGAGCATGTCGATGACTTGCTGGGTGGACTGGATGTCGAACTTAGCTTTCACCTGCTCTATGCCCATGACCTCAAAGCCGCCTGTGTGCTTGGGACGGTACATGAATACGTTTTCGGAAACCAACTGCCCGTAGTCTTTATCAGGCGTCATCATATAGGTGGTGATGCCCTGTTTCCCTGCCTCCGTGGCAAGTGTGCCAATCACATCGTCGGCTTCATAGCCCGGCACTTCCAGGATGGGGATGCGGTATGCGCGTATAATATCCTTTATAATAGGTACGGAGAGGCGGATGGCCTCCGGAGTTTCTTCCCGTTGTGCCTTATATTGTTCGTATGCTTCATGGCGGAAGGTAGGGCCGGAGGGGTCGAAAGCGACACCGATATGGCTTGGGTTCTCTTTTTTGAGCACTTCTTCAAGTGTATTTACAAAGCCCAGAATGGCCGAAGTATTGAACCCCTTGGAGTTAATCCGCGGATTCTTGATGAACGCGTAATAGGCGCGATATATCAATGCATAGGCATCGAGAAGAAACAGTTTATCGTCAGAATTCATATATTTATCCTTTTTTTCATGGTAAAAGTACAAAAAAATACCGTATTAACTGTTTTATTACTATTTTTGTGGGAAAATAGCGATGCATGGACAACTCATCACTTATAAAATCCCCGATAGCGGCAGAGCTGGATGACTTTAAGAAGCTGTTCGACACTTCACTTACCAGTTCCAACTTTTTACTGAATGAAGTAATTTCACACATTCGGCAAAGGAACGGGAAAATGATGCGTCCGATGTTGCTCTTGCTGATGGCAAAACTGTATGGTACGGTTTGCCCGGAGACTCTCCATGCGGCTGTTTCCCTTGAATTGTTGCATACGGCCAGTCTGGTTCATGATGATGTGGTGGATGAAAGCACCGAACGTCGGGGGCAGTTATCGGTGAACGCTATCTATAATAATAAGGTGGCGGTGCTGGTAGGAGATTATCTGTTGGCAACCTCGCTTGTTCAGGTGGGCAAAACACATAATTATGCTATTATTGACGTTGTTTCCCGACTCGGACAGAATTTGTCGGAGGGGGAGCTTCTGCAACTCTCCAATGTAAGTAATCTCCAGTTCTCCGAAGAAATCTATTTCGATGTAATCCGCAAGAAGACGGCTGTACTCTTTGCAGCTTGCACCAAAGCGGGTGCTCTTTCGGTGGGAGTGACCGATGAACAGGCTGAATTTGCACGCTTGTTTGGTGAATATATCGGTCTTTGTTTCCAGATTAAAGATGATATTTTCGACTATTACGATAGCAAGGAGATAGGCAAACCTACGGGGAATGATATGCTTGAAGGCAAGTTGACGCTTCCCGTGCTTTATGCTTTGAATGCAACCCACGACAAGGCGGCCGAAGAAATAGCCATGAAAGTGAAAGATGGTACTGCCACGTCCGATGAAATCGCCCGTTTAATTGAGTTTACCAAGCAGCAAGGCGGTATTGGGTATGCTGTAGAAACTATGCATGCATATAAGGAGAAAGCCTTGTCCTTACTGGCGGGTCTGCCTGATACGGATGTAAAAACAGCGCTTACCGCTTATCTGGATTATGTGGTGGACAGGGATAAGTAACTATAATATATTACCTCAAAAATAAAGCGAAGGACTCATTCTCCAATAAGAAGAGAATGAGTCCTTCGCTTTTATTTTGAATGAATGTGGTTCTTTATTAGAAGAACTTCATTTCTTCTCCTTTAATCTCAGAAAGCAAAAGGTTTGCTAATCTGCTGGTACCCAGTCGGAACCATTCATTGTTAAGCCATTCTTCACCCAGCACTTCTTTGACGATGGTGTAGTAAATAACCGCATCGTTCACGGTATTGATACCTCCGGCAGGCTTGAATCCCACTTTATTGCCGGTTTCATCGTAATATTCCTTGATGGCCCGGCACATCACATAAGCAGCTTCGGGCGTTGCGGCAGGTTGTTGCTTTCCGGTAGAGGTTTTGATGAAATCCGCACCCGAATACATGGATAGGATAGAGGCTTTCATGATGTTGGAAGCTGTCTTCAGGGCACCTGTTTCCAGAATGACCTTCATGTGGTGTTCCTTGCACACGTCTTTCAGTTCCTGTATCTCTTCGCACATGCTTTCGTAGTCTCCGCTTAGGAATTTGCCTACAGGGATAACGATATCTATCTCATCTGCACCTTCCATCAGCGCCATAGCCGTCTCTGCTACTTTCACTTCCGTGAAGGTCTGTGAAGAAGGGAATCCGGCCGAAACACAGGCTATCTTTACATCTTCCACTTCCAGCGTATTCTTTACGATTTCTGCGAAATTAGGATAGACACAGATGGCTGCCACGTTCTCCAAATCGGGGAATTCATCGTCAAACTGATTCACCTTTTCCGTGAATTTCATCACGCTTTCATCGCTGTCGGTGGTGTTCAGCGTGGTCAGGTCGATGCAGTGGAACAAGAGCTTCTTGACTGCTTCTGTATGGTTTCCGGGCACTTTCTCCGCGATGAGTTTGGCTACTTTTGCAGCAACTTCCGCATCGTCCAGCTGGGTGTTGTACTTCGCCAATGCGGCATCATACTTGTTCTGAGTGGGTTCATTCTTCTCCATGGTCATGCAATTTTGGATTATTGATATGTCGGGTGTTGTCCCGTTGGGTTTTCTTCTCAAGGTTGCGGGCAAACGCTTCAGTGACGTTTACGCCCGTTTGATTGGCAATGCAGAGGAGTACCCAGAGGACATCCGCTATTTCGTCATCGATATTGTCTTTTTCTCCTTCCTTAAAGGATTGGTCGCCGTATTTGCGGGACATAACTCTTGCCAGTTCGCCTACCTCCTCGGTGAGAACAGCCATGTTGGTGAGTTCGCTGAAGTAGCGCACTCCGTACTTCTTAATCCAGCAATCTACTTGTTGCTGAGCTTCTTCTAATGTCATCATTCCTTGTTTTTTGTATCCATACAGATGGTCACGGGACCATCGTTCAATAATTCTACCTTCATATCGGCGCCAAATTCGCCGGTGCCTATTTCTTTACCTAATGAAGAACTCAATTCACGGCAAAACTGTTCATACAACGGGATGGATATTTCGGGTTTAGCTGCTCGGATGTAGGAGGGGCGGTTGCCTTTCCTGGTGGAAGCGTGCAGAGTGAACTGGCTGATTACCAGTATCTCACCGTCAATATCGAGGATGGATTTATTCATCACTCCGTTCTCGTCATCGAAGACGCGCAGGTTGACAATCTTTTTGCAGAGCCAGTCAATATCTTCCTGACCGTCTGTTTCCTCAATGCCTACCAATATCAGAAGCCCTTTCCCTATAGCAGATTTGCAAGTTCCATTGATTGTAACGGATGCGTGTCCGGTACGTTGTATGACTATTCTCATGTTCTTTTATCCTAATCTTTTAATCTTTTCCGGGCTGCAAAGTTACGAATAAATTCGTGATTGCCTGTAATTTGAACGTATGATTCTTTTGTTTTTGCCACCGTATTGGCACAGTTGTGCCATAGGCTTGGCAAAGTCTTGCCACTGCGATGGCAAAAGTTTGCCAAGCCTATGGCAAGACATTGGCAAACTAGTATCAATGATTAGAATATGTATACTCTGCGAATTACGGGAGCTTTTCTGCTCCGAAGTGCTCTTTTATAACTCTCGCCTTCGCTTCTCCTGCCACTGCTGCAATGGCTTCCAACGATGCCTCCTTGATGCGTTTTACGCTCTTAAACTCCTTGAGCAGAGCGGATTTCGTCTTCTCGCCAATCCCCTTTATTTCATCGAGTTCCGAGGCTATCTGCCGTTTGCTGCGTTTGTCGCGATGGAAAGAAATGGCAAAGCGGTGAACCTCGTCTTGTATCTGCGTCAAAAGGCGGAACAGGGGAGTGTTTTGTTTTAATCCGATGGTTTGCGGTGGGAAGCCGTAAAGTAATTCTGATGTGCGGTGCTTGCCGTCCTTGGCAAGTCCGGCGATGGGAATATTCAGATTCAGTTCATCCAGAACTTCTTTTACGGCGCTCATTTGTCCCTTTCCACCGTCGGTGATAAGGAGGTCGGGTAGGGGTAACTTCTCTTCAACAGCGCGCTGGTAACGGCGTCTGACGACTTCTTTCATGGAGGCATAGTCATCCGCGCCCACTACGGTCTTTATATTATATTTCCGATAGTCCTGTTTCGAAGGTTTTGCCTTCTTGAACACCACGCAGGCAGCCACAGGGTCGGAACCCTGAATATTTGAGTTATCGAAACATTCTATCTGCATAGGCAGGTGTTCCAGATGCAGCTCGTCCTGTATTTCTTTCATTAGCCGGACGTTGCGTTGTTCCGGATTCAGCTTTTCAGCCTGTTTCAGACGGTCGGCCTTGTATTGCTTCACATTCAGAATGGAAAGTTCCAGTAGTTTCTTCTTGTCTCCCCGTTGAGGAATGGTGAAAACGACATCTTTCAACTCCATATCCACCTCGAAAGGTACGATGATTTCGCGTGAAAGGCTCTTATAGCGCTCCCGCATTTCAATGATGCCCAGTGGAAGGAGTTCCTCTTTGGTTTCGTTCAAACGCTTTTTATACTCAAACGTAAATGCTTGGTTGATGGCTCCATTCGTGATATGCAGGTAGTTGATAAAGGCTGATTTCCCGTCGCTGTCTTCCTCTATGCTAAATACATCGATATTGTGCAACACGTTGCTTACTACTTCTGATTTGGCACGGTAGCTCTCAATCAGCATATACTTCTCTTTGATTCCTTGTGCCTCTTCAAACTTCATATCGGCTGCCAGTTTCTGCATCTGCTGATAGAGCATCCGTTCTATTTCCTGTGTGTTCCCTTTGAGAATTTCCTTGATTTCACCGATGTTTTTCATGTAATCATCCAGTGATTGCTTGCCAATGCAGGGGCCTGCGCAGTTCTTAATGTGGTATTCCAGACAGACGTTGAACTTGCCTGCATTGATATTTTCGGGTGAAAGGTTGAGGTTGCAGGTGCGTAGTGGATATAAATGTTTGATAAGGTCGAGCAATGCATTCATGGAAGGTGCATGGCTGTAGGGTCCATAGTATGAAGAGCCGTTGCGTATAATCTTGCGGGTCTTGAATATTCGGGGAAAATACTCGTTTTGTACGCAGATAGATGGGTAAGTCTTGTCGTCTTTCAGAAGAACATTGTACCGTGGCTTATACTTCTTGATGAGATTGTTTTCCAGCAGCAACGCATCTTCTTCTGAATTAACGACGATGTAGCGTATATCAGCAATCTTGCTGACAAGCACCCTTGTCTTTCCCGGCTCGTGGTCTTTATTGAAATAGGAGGAAACCCTTCGCTTTAAGTTTTTAGCTTTGCCTACGTATATGATAACTCCTTCGGTATTCAGATATTGATAAATACCGGGGCTTTCGGGAAGGTTCAATACAATCCCTTTCAGATATTCGCTGGTTTTTAGTTCCGGGTTATTCTCCATGAGGTTCTTGCTGTCTGTTTAGGTAATAAAATCAGTTATAAAGAAAGCACCGACTGCACATCTACATCTTTATTGAATAGTTCCTTTCCATGCAAATCCTTCAGTTCAATGATGAAGTTTACATAAATCTTCTTCGGATTCATCTTCTGTACTAACTTGCAGGCTGCTTCCATTGTTCCACCCGTTGCAAGCAAATCATCATGAAGCAGAACGACGTCGTTTTCGTCCAGAGCATCCTTGTGTATCTGAATGGTGTCCTTTCCGTATTCCTTGTCGTAGCTTTCTTCTATTGTTTCTGCTGGAAGTTTTCCGGGTTTGCGGATAGGGATGAAGCCCGCATTCAATCGGGTTGCGAGGATAGGCCCCATGATGAACCCTCTTGATTCAATGCCTACAACTTTAGTGATGCCCTTATCCTTATACATCTCATACATTGTATCAGAAAGTTCCTGTAGCCTGGCCGGATCTTTGAACAAGGTTGTTACGTCGTAGAACAGGATTCCCGGAATAGGGAAGTCGGGGATTTCCCGAATGCTTTTTGCAAGAGTTTCTTTGCTCATAATCAGTATTTTTAATGCATTTATTGAATCCTTTTGTTTCACGTGGAACGTTCCACGTTATCTGCCCGAAAGTACCAGCAGAACGTTTATATCGCTTGGAGACACTCCCGGAATACGGCTCGCCTGAGCGATTGTTTCCGGATCTATCTTTTCCAATTTCTGTCTGGCTTCGGTGGAAAGGGATTGAATAGAATTGTAATCGAACTTTCCCTTTATCTTGATGCTTTCCAGCCGGGCCAATTTATCGGCGATGATTCGCTCACGTCCGATGTACCCTTCATACTTGATAAGTATTTCGGCAGCCTCCATGATTTCCTCTTTTCTTTCAGTAATCTTATCCAGTTCCCGGCGGAAGGCGTCAACATGTTCCGCCATGTTCTGAATGGTAACTTGCGGACGGTTTATCAAATCTATTAATTTGCATCCTTGTCGTAGGGGAGTGGTACCAAGCTTCTCTAATGCCGGATTTATTAGTGCCGGTTTCATCGAGTAGTTGCGGGTGAACTCCACAATATTATTGATAGCTTCACGTTTCCGTTTCAGCAACTCGTAACGGTCGCTTTTGACAAGCCCAAGTTTCCATGCCTTTTCTGTAAGACGCATGTCGGCATCGTCCATGCGTAATAAGATGCGGTACTCCGCGCGTGAAGTGAACATGCGATAAGGTTCATCCACTCCTTTTGTCACCAGGTCGTCGATTAATACGCCGATATATGCTTCGTCGCGTGCCAAAGTAAACGGTTCGCCCCCATGGCAATTGATGTGTGCATTGATACCGGCAATGATACCTTGTCCGGCAGCTTCTTCATATCCGGTGGTTCCGTTCACTTGTCCGGCAAAGAACAGATTTTTAATTTTCTTCGATTCCAACGTGTGTTTCAGTTGCGTAGGGTCAAAGAAATCATATTCGATGGCATAGCCCGGGCGGTAAATAACCAAATCCTTGAATGCCGGTACTTTCTTCAATGCTTCGATTTGTATATTCATAGGGAGCGATGAAGAGAAACCATTTAAATAAAGTTCCTGGGTAGTTTCCCCTTCCGGTTCAAGGAAAAGTTGATGTTGTCCCTTATCGGGGAATGTTACTATCTTAGTTTCGATGCTGGGACAATAGCGGGGGCCGATACTTTGAATTTGTCCGTTGAAAAGGGGAGAATCCGGTAATCCTTCGCGCAGCACACGATGCACTTCTTCGTTTGTGAAGCAAGTCCAGCATGGAAGTTGTTTCAGGTGACGGATGCTGGTGTCCATGAATGAAAACTTGTGGAAGTCCGATTCGCCATCTTGTGTCTCCATGTATTCATAGTGTACGCTCCGCCCGTCAATGCGGACAGGGGTACCGGTTTTCATGCGTCCATAGTCAATGCCATGTCTTGCGATGGATTCGGTTAATTCGTAAGACGCAGGTTCTGCCATGCGCCCGCCGGCAAGTTGGGTACGCCCGACGTGCATTAATCCGTTCAGGAAAGTTCCGGCAGTTAATACTATGCACTTGGCACGGAAAGTCACATCCAGTAAAGTAGTCAAGCCTACAGCCTCTCCGTTCTCAATGAGGATTTCGCGTACAGTATCTTGCCAGATATGCAGATTGGGGATGTTTTCCAGGATTTCGCGCCATGCCCAGATAAATTTGTTGCGGTCGCATTGTGCACGCGGACTCCACATGGCAGGGCCTTTGGAACGGTTCAATATGCGAAACTGGATGGCGGTCTGGTCGGTCACCAACCCCATGTATCCACCTAAAGCGTCTATCTCTCGTACAATTTGTCCTTTGGCAATGCCACCTACGGCAGGATTGCAACTCATCTGTCCTATCTTATTCATGTCCATGGTGATAAGACAGGTTTTTGAACCCAGATTTGCTGCGGCTGCGGCAGCTTCACA
>NZ_CAJLKP010000082.1 GCF_905207245.1 uncultured Bacteroides sp.
GTCTGATTCTGGAACGTTTCGGACAGGTAGATGCCATTGCCGGAGTTGCAACAGGTGCTATTCCTCAAGGTGCTTTGGTGGCTGATGCATTGAATCTTCCGTTCGTGTATGTCCGTTCTACCCCTAAAGACCATGGCTTGGAGAATCTTATCGAAGGCGAACTTCGTCCGGGTATGAAAGTCGTTGTAGTAGAAGATTTAATCTCTACCGGTGGAAGCAGTTTGAAAGCCGTAGAGGCTATCCGTCGGGATGGTTGTGAAGTAATTGGTATGGTAGCTGCCTATACTTACGGATTCCCGGTTGCCGAACAGGCTTTTAAAGATGCTAAAGTACCTTTGGTAACGTTGACTAATTATGAAGCAGTGTTGGATGTTGCATTGCGTACCGGTTACATTGAAGAAGAAGATATTGCAACGTTAAACGAATGGCGCAAGGATCCAGCTCATTGGGAAACCGGAAAATAAGACTGATTTTTTTGATGATTAAAATATAGAAAGAAGGGCCATTCGGACAGAGTTTGTTCGGATTGTTCTTCTTTTTTCTTTATAAGTAAGATAGAATAAGATGACTAAATTTGAGAGTAGTGTCAAGGTAATACCTTATAGCCAGGAACGTGTGTACGATAAACTTGCGGACCTTAGTAACCTGGAATCCATAAAGGACCGTTTACCACAAGACAAAGTGAAAGATATGAGTTTTGATACGGATACACTTAGTTTCAATGTAGATCCGGTGGGACAGCTAACCCTTAAGATTATTGAACGTGAGCCCTGTAAGTGTATTAAATTTGAGACGATTAATTCTCCTCTGCCTTTTAATATGTGGATTCAGATTGTATCTTCAGCCGATGAAGAATGTAAACTTAAAATAACTATTGGGTTGGATATTAATCCATTTATGAAAGCAATGGTACAGAAGCCTTTACAGGAAGGACTGGAGAAGATGGCTGATATGTTATCCATGATACAATATTAAAGAATATGGCACAGAAACTTTGGGAGAAATCTGTTGAGGTAAACAAGGATATAGAACGCTTTACCGTTGGTCGTGACCGTGAGATGGATCTTTATCTTGCTAAACATGATGTACTTGGTTCAATGGCACATATCACTATGCTTGAGAGCATAGGTTTATTGACAAAAGATGAATTATCTTTATTGTTAGCCGAATTGAAAGATATTTATGTTTCTGCCGAGAAAGGAGAGTTTGTAATAGAAGAAGGAGTTGAGGACGTTCACTCTCAGGTGGAGTTGATGTTGACTCGTCGGTTGGGAGATGTGGGTAAGAAAATTCATAGTGGCCGTTCACGTAATGACCAAGTATTACTTGACTTAAAGCTTTTTACCCGCACACAGATAAAAGAAGTGGCAGAGGCGGTGGAGCAACTCTTTCATGTTTTAATTCGTCAGAGTGAACAATATAAAGATGTATTAATGCCCGGGTATACTCATTTGCAGATTGCGATGCCCTCGTCATTTGGCCTTTGGTTCGGGGCATATGCCGAAAGTTTGGTGGACGATATGCTCTTTTTGCAAGCTGCATTTAGGATGTGTAACCGTAATCCTTTGGGATCGGCTGCGGGATATGGTTCTTCATTTCCTTTGAATCGTACGATGACTACCCAGTTGCTTGGTTTTGACTCTTTGAACTATAATGTAGTTTATGCTCAAATGGGACGTGGCAAGATGGAGCGTAACGTCGCTTTTGCACTGGCAACAATTGCAGGAACCATTTCAAAATTGGCTTTCGATGCCTGTATGTTCAATAGCCAGAATTTTGGTTTTGTGAAACTGCCGGATGAATGTACTACCGGTTCCAGTATCATGCCGCATAAGAAGAATCCGGATGTGTTTGAATTAACACGAGCTAAATGTAATAAGTTGCAATCTCTCCCACAGCAAATTATGATGATTGCCAATAACCTGCCTTCCGGATATTTTCGTGATCTGCAAATTATCAAGGAGGTTTTCTTGCCGGCTTTTCAAGAACTGAAAGATTGCTTGCGGATGACTACATACATCATGAATGAAATTAAGGTGAATGAACATATTCTTGATGATGATAAATATCTTTTTATCTTTAGTGTAGAAGAAGTGAATCGTCTTGCACGTGAAGGTATGCCTTTTCGGGATGCTTATAAAAAAGTAGGCTTGGATATTGAAGCTGGTAACTTCTCGCATAATAAGAAGGTGCATCATACTCATGAAGGGAGTATTGGTAATCTTTGTAATGATGAGATATCCGCTTTGATGCAAAATGTAGTGGAAGGCTTTAATTTCTACAGCATGGAACAGGCTGAAAAGACCTTGTTAGGGCGTGTTTGATAGATTATTGCTATGTGAAGATAACTTCTATCTTTACATAGCTTTTATGATAAAAATAGTTTTCCGTTTCTTTGAGATTTTTTTCTTTGGAAAAAGTTTGGCAGAAAGCAGGAAACTACTTATCTTTGCACCCGTTGAAAAAACGCGGAAATAGCTCAGTTGGTAGAGCATAACCTTGCCAAGGTTAGGGTCGCGAGTTCGAGTCTCGTTTTCCGCTCTCCACAGGATGCTCGAATGGTGGAATGGTAGACACGAAGGACTTAAAATCCTTTGGCCATTGCGGCTGTGCGGGTTCAAGTCCCGCTTCGAGTACTTGATTAAGCTCCATGAGTCATTGATTTATGGAGCTTTTTTCTTTTAGGCATCTCCTTTGTTTTCTACACTAGATAGAAGTCCGAATCAGATACCCCTCGCTACTATACATTTAAAGTTAGAATACTATGAGAACATTTAGGTTATTGGGACTGGTTTTAATCACTATGCTTGTTAGTATAAATTTTGCAGCTTGCAGTGATGGTAATGAACAGGACGATCTTAGTCCTGATAAAAATCCTACAATTACTATTGATTCAAGTATTATCACAAATGGCTTGGCTTTTGCAGCAGAAGGAAGTATAAAATCTGTTAGCTTCACCACTAATACTGATTGGACACTGAGTATAGCCTCCACTACGAGCGGTTCAACATGGTGCACGGCATCGGTTACGAGCGGTAAAAAAGGTGAGGCGTCAGTTGAGTTTACTACTCTTGATAATTCGGATTATGACGACCGGAGTGTGTCTGTAACCATTAAGGCAGGAACAGCAAGCCAAACTTTCACTATTACACAAAAATGCAAAGAAGCGATACTTGTGACCGCAGATAAATTTGAAATCATCCAAGAAGGTGGTTCCATCAATGTAGAAGTAAAGTCAAATATTGATTATCAAATGGAAATTTCAGAATCGGCAAAAAGTTGGATTACTGAAACTAACACACGTGCTCTAACTACTCATAACCACACTTTCTCCGTTGCAGCAAATGAAGAATATGAGAAACGTGAAGGTGAGATTTACTTCAAAAAGGGAGAGCATGTAGAAACCGTAAGGGTTTATCAGGCAGGTGGTGCAGTCATAGTATTGACAAAAGAAAAATATGAAGTAAGCGATAAAGGAGAAACCATTACCGTAGAAATAAAAAGCAATGTAGAGTACGGAATAAAAATGCCACAGGTCGATTGGATTTATGATGAGGCTTCCGTGCGTGGTGCTTCCAGCCATACCCTGAAATATGTTATCAATCCTAATGAGACTTATGACAGCCGTTCTGCGCAAATTATCTATTTCGATAAGAATAACACTGCAAGTGCCGATACATTAACCATCATACAAGTACAAAAAGATGCTATCGTTATTGCAAATAATGAATATACAATTGATGCAAAGGGAAAAACGATAGAAGTAGAGTTAAGTTCTAACATTGATTATACGATTTCTATTGCTGATGATGGGAAAGATTGGATTTCACGTGTGGAGAATACGAGAGCCTTAACTACCAAGAAAATTAAGTTCAATATTGCAGAGAATACTTCTGATGATAGCAGAACAAGCCATATTACTTTTGCTTCTGGTAATGGAGTTAGCCAGAATATTAAAATTATTCAGCAGGGAGCACTTCCTGTTATACATGTAGAAACAGCAGGTACATTATCAGGATTGATTGACAGTTCTGTAAAAGATGAAATCACAAAACTAAAGATTACAGGAAAGTTAAACTCTACTGATATGGAATTCTTGCGTAAAATGAAGGAAATACAGGTTTTGGATTTGTCCGAGGTGAATATGACAAAACTTGGGTATTACTCATTACAAGTGTGTCAAAGTCTGACTTCTATTATTATTCCTAATAGCGTGACAATTATTGAAGATGGTGTGTTTTGGGGATGTTCAAGGCTTACCTCTGTTGTTATCCCTGACGGTGTGACTAGTATTGGAGACTATGCATTCGGAGGATGTTCAAGGCTTACCTCTATTATTATTCCTGACAAGGTAACAACCCTTTCAAGTAATGCATTCCAATTTTGTACGAAGCTTACTTCTATCAATGTGGGTGAAGGTAATACTGAATACTCATCTATAGATGGGGCTTTATATAATAAAAATGCGTCGACACTACTTAAATGTCCTGAAGGCAAAATGTCAATTACTATTCCTGGCAGTATGACAAATATTGGTGATATAGCTTTCTATCTGTGCTCACGTCTTACTTCTATTAATGTGGATGAAAACAATGCCAAATATTTATCTATAGATGGAGTCTTATATGATATAAATGCATCGACATTAATAAAATGTCCTGAAAACATTCCATCAATTACGATTCCCAACAGTGTGACAAGTATTGGCGAGGAGTCATTATCCCGTTTAAATCTTACTTCTATTACAATTCCTAATAGTGTGATTAATATTGGAGATAGGGCATTATCTAGTTCAAATTTTACTTCTATTACAATCCCTAATAGTGTGACAAGTCTTGGAAATGGAGCATTCGATAACTGTTCATACCTTACCTCAATTACGCTCCCTAATAGTGTAACGACTATTGGAAATGAGACATTTGCTAGTTGTTCAGACCTAACTTCTATTACGATTCCTAACAGTGTGACAAGCATTGGGGTAGAGGCATTCTCGGGTTGTAGAAGCCTTACTTCAATTACTATCCCTAGCAGTGTTACTAGTATTGGCATGGAAGCATTCAGTTGGTGTCCAGGTCTTACTTCTATTACTATTTCCAACGGTGTGACAAGAATCGGGGATCATGCATTTTGGGGGTGTTCAAGTCTTACTTCTATTATTATTCCTAACAGTGTGACGAGCATTGGAGGGGGAGCATTTTCGGCTTGTTTCAGTCTTACTTCTATTACAATCCCTAATAGTGTGACTAGTATTGGAGATTATGCATTTTGGGGATGTGCACGTATAAGAGAAATTCATATTGGATATAAATCTGTATCTGGTATGAATCCATCTGTTTTTGAAAATGTAGATACAAGTGTATGTGTTCTATATGTACCCAGAGGCTGTAAATATGCTTATAGTATTGCAGATGGATGGAGGTATTTTAAAAATATAGTGGAAGAATAAATAAAAAAACATCAATCTTAAAGCTCTGTGAACTATCTGTTTATGGAGCTTTATTCTTTTAGATATCTTCTTGCTTCTCCATTCTCTACATCCCACACCGCTACTCTTTAAACTCTTTATTGATAGGTGCTCCGGGTGTTATAGGCAGCAGCGTAGGAAGTAGAAGGCAGATAAATGTGCATTTACCCTATTCTTTTTGTTGATTTGCTTAAAGGAAAATGCCCGGATGCCTGGTTCAAAACTTCGTTTTCCAATTGCGGGCTGTCTGTTTTCCAACTGCGGGCTACCGGGCCTCCATATGGAAACTGTCGGGCCTGCAATTGAAAGACGAAGATTTGTCGGTACCACAATAGGAAAATGCATCAGGCAAAAGCATGTTTTGCCTTGTGCATTACTTCATTTTTCCCTTTATTCCGGGCGAATGATTAAGCTGCTTTCCGTAAAAGCCTTATATTTGCAGTATAAATCATCATCATCTATGTACTTAAAGAAAATTATGGCTGCAACCCTTGCCCTTACTGCGCTTGCCGGGCAGGCACAGGAGAAACCTTTCAACATCATTCCCGAACCGGTGGAGACTACCGTGACCGGACAGGGAGAGTTTCAAATCCAACGTAATACGACGATTCGTGTGTCGGAGCCTGCATTGGCATCCTCGGCTACGTATCTGGCGGATTATATGGACCGTTATCTCGGCATACCGCTACAAACGGAAATTCCCAAGGCGGGTAAATCCCGGAGGAAAGGGAATCCTACGGTAGAAGCAATCACTCTGAAACCTGGTGAACCAGCTTGTATTATTCTGATTAATCGGAAGAATGGAGAGGTTTCCGGTGGCTATCAGTTGGAGATTATTCCGGCGGAGGGCATACGCATTGAAGGAAATGACGAAGCAGGCGTTTTCTATGGTGTGCAGACACTGATACAATTGCTGCCTACCCGTGCCGGAGTGTTGCCTGCTCTTCCGGCTGTGAAGGTGAATGACTATCCCCGCTTTGCCTATCGGGGCATGCATCTCGATGTGGTGCGCCATTTCTTTCCGGTATCATTCATTAAGAAGTATATCGATTATCTTGCACTGCATAAACTCAACTATTTCCACTGGCATCTGACGGACGACCAGGCTTGGCGTGTTGAAATGAAATGCCGACCGGAGCTGATAGAGAAAGGTTCCGTCCGTGAAGGGGAAATCCTCGGACTTTATCCGGGAAAATACCAACCGTTGCCTTATGGCGGATATTATACCCATGAAGATGTGCGCGAGATAGTGCGCTATGCTGCTGAACGTCACATCACTGTGATACCTGAAATAGATATTCCCGGCCATTGTATGGCAGTACTTGCCACTTATCCGCAATTCAGTACTACGCCGGATGAGCCGAAGAAGGCGGCTCTGACGTGGGGTATCTTCAATAAATTCAATAACGTGCTGGCACCCAAACCGGAAGTTTTCGACTTTCTGAAAGATGTGTTTTCTGAATTGTGTGACTTGTTCCCCGGTCAATATATCCACGTCGGAGGTGACGAATGTGCCAAGCGCTGGTGGCAGGAGTCGGAAGAAACGCAGCAATTCATGCGTGAACATGGACTGAAAGATGAGAAGGCGTTGCAAAGTTACTTTGTCCATTATGTGCAGGATGTGGTGAACGGTAAAGGAAAGACGCTTATCGGCTGGGATGAAATCCTCGAAGGAGGCATTTCGGAAGATTGCATCGTGATGAACTGGCGCCGTCCGGAATTCGGAAAGAAGGCACTGAAGACAAACCACCGCACAATATTCACCTGTTCTGCCTGGTCGTACTTCAATCTGAAAGAGAGCCGTACCCAACCGGAAATCGGCCCGCGTGGTCCGTTGGCTTTAGAGAAAGTATATGCTTTTCAGATTGTGCCCGATTCGCTGACTGCGCAACAACAGAAACTTGTTTGGGGAGCGCAGGGGTGCTTATGGACTGAATACATTCCTACTACCTGGAAAGCGGAGTTTGCCGTTTTCCCACGTATGTCGGCACTGGCAGAGAATGTCTGGTCGCCTTTGGAGAAGAAGAACTGGGGAAACTTCGCCCGTAAAGTAGAGACGCAGTATGAGCGTTATGAACTTTGGGGCGCGCGCTATTCCGAAGCATTCTTCCGTACACAAGACGTGGAACGAAAAAGATAACAGAAAAAGCTGTCGGTGTTGCAGTACTTTTCATTTTTTTGCATTTAATAGAAAAAACGCTATACAAATCATTATGAAGTACTTGCTTAGTTTCCTTGCAGGGGTATTATTAACTACCTCTTTGTACGCCCAGAGTGCAGGTGATAAAAGGTCCTCTTTTTCTGTTCATGCCGGACCGTCATGGTATCTGGGGCAATTGATGGGAATCACCGACAGAACGGATGCCTATCGCAGTGATTTACGAAAAGGAGTGGCTTGGGATGTCAGTTATCTGGCACAGCTTGCCGGCCGGAAGTTGAAGTTCGGAGTGGGGGCTTTGTATCAGGGAAGTTCCTATAAGAATACGCATGAAACCGGTTCGGACAAGGTTCTGATGCACTACATGGCTCCGCAGATATCTTTGTCGATGGTGAAGACGCATTACCAGCTTCAATTGTCCGGTGGAGTAGGCTATCAGTTTTATAAGGATAAGAGTAAGGTGTATGGCAAGCCGCGGAACGTGTCGATGGACAAACTTGCCGGTAACCTGGCCCTTTCGGGCGAGTATTTCTTTGCGAGCCATTGGGGGGCTTCTGCCCGCTTGAACTGGCTGGCATCCAGTTCGGAAACTTACTCGGTGAAGTATCACGATGAGAAGTGGAATGTGGAAAATCCGAAAACCGGTACCGGTTATTTCGGTCAGTTATCTTTAGTCTTCGGTTTAAACTATCATTTTTGAGTGCTATGAAAAAGTTATTATTTCTGTTCCTGCTGGTTCTCTGTTGTGCCTGCGAGGAAGATAAGTCGGTGGACCCGACACTGATGCCCGAAGCTACGACATCGGGACAAAATACGTTAGGTTGTTTGATAGACGGCTGGGTGTATACTTCCGGACGGTTTGGAAAGCCGGATGTCAGTACTTACGATGAAGAGGGTAGCCACTATGTCAGGATTGCTGCGGAAGTAGGTGTTTTCAGTGCTTTGCATTTTACGCTAGTGAATCCGCGGCAAGGAGCTGCCTGCACTTATATCAATGCAAGTTTTGACGGTGAAAAGCTGGAAGATGGCGAGGCCTATATCACCCGTATGAACGGAACTATTATCAGTGGCACATTCAGTGGCGGAAATATAAGAGAGGGGCGCTTTGATATCAGGTATAGCGATGAATCCGAAGGCGACGGAGGAATTTATTAATAGAAAAACTGCCCGTTCGGAATTCTCTTCCGACGGGCAGTCTTTTTTCACTTCGTCTTCTCTTTAGTCTTATAAAGCCTTTCGGTTACTGATAACCCGTACAGCAACGGTGTACTGTTGACAGGGAACAGACACATGAATGCCGTTACCTTTGTCTTCTGTAGAAGCGTTGATGTAAGCTGACTTTAACAGTTGCTTCACACTTTCCACTTCCCAAGGACTACCTGCGAAAACGTTAATCTGAGAAATCTTTCTACTTGTAATCATGTGCTTTAAAACTTATTAGTTGTACTTTCCGGTCGCAAATGTAAGTGCTTTGCACGAAATTTAATAACTCAAATCGGTCAAAAAGCAACACAAAAGGTGCAAACGATTTAGAAGTAGCTTATTTGGCATTATTTCTCCTTTATTTAGTATCATTCTCCCGGATTTCCACGCGGCGGATTTTTCCACTGATGGTTTTCGGCAGTTCGTCTACGAATTCGATGACGCGCGGATACTTGTAGGGAGCAGTCACTTTCTTCACGTGGTTCTGCAACTCTTTGATGAGTTCTTCACCTTCTTTGCCTTTATATTCCTTAGCCAGCACGATGGTAGCTTTCACTACCTGACCACGTATATCATCGGGCACGCCGGTGATGGCACATTCTATTACGGCAGGGTGAGTCATCAATGCACTTTCCACTTCGAACGGGCCGATGCGGTAGCCGGAACTCTTGATTACATCGTCGGCACGGCCTACGAACCAAAGGTAACCGTCTTCATCTTTCCAGGCAACGTCTCCGGTGTAATAGATACCGTTGTTCCAGGCCTCATGTGTACGCTCTGCGTCACGATAATACTCTTTGAACAGTCCCAACGGCTTGCCTTTGTCCGTACGGATTACGATTTGTCCCTGCTCACCGGCTTCTACTGAACGGCCGTCGTTGTCTATCAGGTCTACATTGTATTGCGGATTGGGCAATCCCATGCTGCCCGGTTTCGGTTCCATCCAGGGCATGGTGGCAATGGTCAGAGTGGTTTCTGTTTGTCCGAAGCCTTCCATCAGTTTGATGCCTGTCAGTTTCTTGAAGGTTTCAAATACGGCGGGGTTCAGAGCCTCTCCGGCGATGGTGCAGTATTTCAGTGACGAGAGGTTGTACTTCGTCAGGTCTTCGTGAATGAGGAAACGGAAGATGGTGGGAGGTGCACAGAGAGAAGTCACATGATAATCCTGTATCTTCTCCAGAATGGCGGCGGGGGTAAACTTTTCATGGTCATACACAAAGATGTTGGCACCGGCAATCCATTGTCCATAGAGTTTTCCCCATACTGCCTTTCCCCAGCCGGTATCGGCAATGGTGAGGTGCAGGCTGTCTTCGGTCAGGTTGTGCCAGAAGCTGCCGGTGACGATGTGCCCCAACGGATAGGTGAAGTCGTGGGCAACCATTTTCGGCTGACCGGTGGTTCCGCTGGTGAAGTACATCAGTGAGATGTCTTCATTTGTATTCGGGTGTTCCGGTTTCACGAAAGGAGCGGCGTTCTCGATACCTTTATGGAAGTCGTCGAAACCTTCGGCAATCTCGGGACCTACGCTGACGAGTTTCTTCACGCTGGGAGAATCCGGCATGGCGGCGGTGATGTGGTCGGTGATAACCGGTTCACCCGCACAGACAATCATTTTGATGTCCGCAGCATTGCAACGATATACGATGTCTTTCTTTGTCAGCAGGTGTGTAGCGGGAATAACGACTGCACCGAGCTTATGCAACGCTATGATACTGAACCAAAATTCAAAACGGCGTTTCAGCACCAGCATCACCATGTCGCCATGTCCGATGCCGAGGCTTTGAAAGTAGGAAGCCGTCTTATCGGTGTAGTACTTCATATCGGCAAATGTGTATTGTCGGAATTCTCCTTTGTCATTGGTCCATAACAAAGCGCGTTTATCGGGCTGTTCTTCAGCCCAGGCGTCTACCACGTCGTAGCCGAAGTTAAAGTTCTCCGGTACGTTTATTTTCAGGTTTTTGATAAAGTCCTCTTGCGAAGTGAAAGAGGTTTGCGATAAAAATCTTTCTACCATGATTTTAGGAATTAAGAATGAGGAATTAAGAATGAAGAATTTTGCTGCGCCGTGCAAGTATGCCGCATGGCAATTCTTCATTCTTTATTTTTCATTCTTCATTTAATGATTACATTATTATTGCCAGGAAGCGTACCGTTTTTCCATCCAGCGCTTTCATTCCATGTGGCAGCTTGGAGTTGAAGTAAAGGCTGTCTCCTTCGTTTAGTATAAGTTCTTTGCCGTCGATGTTGACCAGCATACGTCCTTCGAGTACGAGACTGAATTCTTGTCCGGCGTGACTGTTGTAGTGTATCGGTTCATCGTCCGGTTTGGGTTCAACGGTTACGATGAACGGGTCTACGCTGCGGTTCATAAAACCGGAAGCGAGGGCTTGGTATTTGTAGGCTTTGGTACGTTCGATGCTGACGCCCTTTCCGGCACGGGTCAGGAAATAGCTGCTCATTTTGGGTTCTTCGCCAAACATCAGTGCATCCAGTGACACACCGTATCTGCGTGCAATCTTTTGCAACATGCTTACGGAGATATCAAAGTCTCCTGTTTCGGCAAGGCGGTAGTCGTAAGGAGAGATATCGCATTCGCGAGCGATGTCTTCGGCTGTCAGTTCCAGTACATCACGGAGTCCGCGAAGGCGTTCGGCAATTTGCTTAATTTGTTCGTCCATGTGGTTGTTATTTAATGAATTAATTAATAATTACACGCTTTTCTTTATGGCGTTGATGATGGTTGAGGTGTAGCCCCCATGTTCCAGTTCGTTAATGCCTTTGATAGTAATGCCGCCGGGGGTGCATACTTTATCAATTTCTACGCTGGGGTGCGTGTCATTGTTCAGTATCAGCTCGGCTGCTCCTTTCACGGTTTGCGCCACCATGCGCATACCGTCCTGGGGGTAGATGCCCATTTCGATGCCGGCTTGCATGGCTGCCTGGATGTATTTCAATACGTAAGCGATGCCGCAGGAAGTCATGGAAGTGGCGGCGGAGAACTTTTCTTCGGGGATGAGCATGGCAAGGCCCATCTGGTTGAAGATGTCCAGCATCAGTTGTTCCTGCTCTTTGGTGGCGTTGCGGCTGGCGATGAGCGTCATGCTCTCCATTTCGCTGACGGCGGTGTTGGGGATGATGCGGAACATGGTCATTTCCTTGTCGGCAACATTTTGTGCCAGTTCTTCGAAGGAGATGCCGGCGGCAACGGATATAAGTATTTGTTTGCTTTTCAGCTTCAGCTCGCGCAGCACGGGCTTGATGAGCCAGGGCTTCACGGCAAGTATGATGAATTCGGCGCCGGTGACGGCTTCCTGATTATCGTGAGTAGTCTGCAAAACGGGGAATTCTGCTTTCAGCACATCCAGTTTGCCTTGCGAAGGGTTAGAAACGATGATATTGCTGGCGGGAATAATGCTCCCCTTTGCCAATCCGCGGGCGATGGAACCACCCATATTTCCAGCTCCAATAATTGCTGTTTTCATATCATTCTGTTATTAAAAGGGTTGACGATGGGCAAAGGTAGATATTTTTTCTACTTTTATACTCTAATAAAAGTAAAAACTATCACTACATATTAAACAAAAAGCAGCTTCTCGAAACTTAGAAAGGTCCGGAAGCTGCTTTATGGCTGATTATATCAAATATTAAAGTACTTTCTTGAAGCGTTCGAGGAACATTTCGGCTTCTTCCATGCTGAGGCAGAGAGGCGGCAACAGACGGAGTACATTGGTTCCGCTGACACCGGTAAATACATGCTGTTCTTTCAATAGTTTCAAACGTAATTCCTTGATTGGTTCTTCAAATTCAAGGCCAATCATCAGACCGCGTCCGCGAACTTCTTTGATTTGCGGGAACTTTTTCAGTTCCGTCATCAGGTAGTTGCCCACCCGTGCTGTATTCTCTATCAGGTTTTCCTGCTCTATCACGTCCAGTACGGCGAGTGCTGCACTACATGCCAGGTGATTACCACCGAAAGTAGTGCCAAGCTGTCCGTAAATGGGGGTGAACATCGGGCTGATAAGTACGCCTGCCATCGGGAAACCGTTGCCGATACCTTTGGCTACGGTGATGATGTCGGCTTTTATGCCGTTATGCTGGTGGGCAAAGAACTTGCCGCTACGTCCGTAACCGCTTTGGATTTCATCGAGAACCAGCACCGTGTTGTGTGCCGTACAGGCTTCACGCAGTGCGTGTATAAATTCATCTGTCGGCAATTGGATACCGCCTACGCCTTGAATACCTTCGATGATTACTGCACAAACGTCATCTTTAGCCAGTTCGGTTTTCATGGCTTCTATATCGTTCAAAGGCAGATACGTTACGTGTCCGCAATCGTTGATAGGAGCAATGATTTTCGGGTTATTGGTCACTTCCACTGCCAGTGAAGTACGTCCGTGGAATGCTTTGTTGAAGGAAATAACGCGCGTACGTCCGTTATGGAATGATGCCAGTTTCAAAGCGTTCTCGTTAGCTTCGGCACCACTATTGATAAGGAATAAGGAATAATCATCATAACCACATGCTTTTCCCAGGCGCTCGGCAACCTGTTCCTGTAGCTTGTTAATAACAGAGTTGGAATAGAATCCCAACGTAGCAACTTGTTTGCTTATCATCTCCACATAATGCGGATGTGCATGACCGATAGAGATGACTGCATGACCGCCATAAAGGTCGAGGTACTCCGTACCGTTCTCGTCCCACACGTGGCAGCCTTTTCCTTTGACGATGTTGATGTCAAAAAGGGGATATACGTCGAATAAGTTCATAATATAAATTAAGAATTAAGAATTAAGAATGAAGAATTAGTGGGTGTCTTCATCTTTATTCTGATTGTTTTTTACTGTTCTTATAGAAGCAATAAGGAGAGCTATCAGTTCTCCACATTCGGTTTCTATGCTTGCGAAAGATTTATCATCAATATATTCAGAATCTTTTAGAAGATTCAACCAATAATCTGTTTCGTTAGCTTCTTTCAAGGCAATGCTTAATTTATTAATGAAGTCTGCAGGGCTTTGGGCAAATTCTGATTCCCGAATTAGTGCCCCTACTGCAGTTCCTGAACGAAGAACCTGCTTGCTAAGAATCGTTTCATGTTTTTTTTCTCTGAGAAATCTTGTCATACTTATTATTCGCAATGCGAAAGCATAACTCTTAGTATGCAGCAATGAATCCGTTCTATTACGTGAATTCTTCATTCTTCATTCTTCGTTCTTCATTAAAATGCACTTGGCTTCAATCGCAAGCCGACGGTTTCTTCTAAATTGAACATCAGGTTCATGTTATGTACCGCCTGTCCGCTGGCACCTTTCAGCAGGTTGTCGATGCAGGAGATGATGAGCAACTTATCGCCGTGCTTTTCCAGATGCAGGAGGCACTTGTTGGTGTTTACCACTTGTTTCAGGTCGATGTTCTTATCTACGATATGTACAAAGGAATCTTTTGCGTAATATTCTTCGTACATACGGGTGATTTCGTCCAGCGCAACCTTGGTCTTTACTACAATGGTAGTGAAGATGCCGCGGGGGAAATCTCCACGGTAAGGAATAAAATCAATCTCCGAGTCGAAACTGTTCTGCAGTTGTTTGAGCGATTGCTTGATTTCGGGTACATGCTGATGGTTGAAAGCCTTATAGACGCTCATATTGTTGTTGCGCCAACTGAAGTGGCTCGTTGCACCCGGTTTTACGCCTGCACCGGTGCTGCCGGTAATGGCGTTTACCATAATGTCATCATTCAGCATCAGATGCTTGGCGAGAGGCAACAATCCCAGTTGGATGCAAGTGGCAAAGCAGCCGGGATTAGCTACATATTTCGCTTTGCAGGTAGCCCGGCGATTCAGTTCCGGCAGACCGTAGATGAATTCATGTTCCGGAGAAGCAATGCGGTAATCCATAGAAAGGTCGATAACTTTCAGTTCCTCAGGGAGGTTATGGCTTTCCATGAACTTCTTCGTGTCGCCGTGGGCAGTGCAGAAGAATAATACATCAATTTCATTCAAAGGTAACTCGTCGGTGAAGACAAGGTCCGTTTCGCCGTACAATCCTTCGTGTACGTCGGTAATTTTGTTTCCGGCGTTACTTGAGCTGTTGATGAATACGATTTCCGCTTCCGGATGGTTAATCAGCAAGCGTATCAATTCACCTGCCGTATATCCTGCTCCGCCGATGATTCCTACTTTAATCATTGTATGTTCTTTATCTGTTATATAAGTTTTTCTCTTCAGGGACAATCAACCACATAATAAGGTATACAGGGATACCGGCAAATACGGTGAAAAATGTCAGTAGTGCATAACCGATGCGTACGAGAGACGGGTCGAGCCCGAAGTAATTTGCCAGCCCTCCGCAAACGCCGGCGAGCATTCTGTCGCTGCGTGAGCGGGTAAGTTTCTTATTATTATTGTCCATAAATTCTTTTTTTAATGAAGAATGATGAATGAAGAATTTTGCTGCGCTGTGCAAGTATGCCGCATGGTAATTCTTCATTCTTCATTTTTAGTTCTTCATTTCATTAAATTTCTTCGTCCTTATGATTGTTATAATATACTCTCAGTGGGGTAGAAGTAACCTTGATGAAGCCTTTTGCGTCTTCTGCCGTCCAGCCTTTCTGCATTTCACCGTATTCGCCGAATTTCGTTTTCACAAGATCGTCTTCTGATTCTACACCTACCGTAGAGAAGGATAATGGGCGGAGTTCCAGGATAGCTGTACCGTTTACGTTGCGTTGTGAAGATTCCAACATGGCTTCGATGTCACGCATTACCGGTTCCAGATACTGGCTTTCGTGCAGGAACATACCGTACCAGTTGGCAACCTGGTCTTTCCAATATTGCTGCCATTTGCTCAATGTGTATTTTTCCAGGAATTTGTGCGCGCCGATAATCAACATCGGAGCAGCAGCTTCGAAACCTACACGTCCTTTGATACCGATAATTGTATCGCCTACATGCATATCGCGGCCAATGCCGTAAGCGGCACCGATTTCTTCCACTTTCTGTATAGCCTTGATGGGGTCATCGAAAGTCTCATCATTTACGGCTTTCAGTTCGCCTTTCTCAAAAGTAAGACGCAGTTGCTCGCTGCCTTCTTTGGTGCAATGTTTCAGATAAGCCGTTTCGGGCAAGCCTTGTGCAGAGTCCAGAATCTCGCCACCACAGATGGAAGTACCCCACAGACCTACGTTATAGGAATATTTCAGTTTGGTGAAGTCGGCAGAGAAGCCGTGCTTGTTCAGGTAGTCTATCTCTTCCTGACGGCTCAATGCCATGTCACGGGTCAGCGTGATGATTTCTACACCGGGAGCCAATACAAGGAACGTCATGTCGAAACGAATCTGGTCGTTACCTGCACCGGTAGAACCGTGGGCGATGGCATCCGCACCGATTTCGTTGGCGTAACGGGCGATGGCAAGCGCCTGAAAGATACGTTCGGAACTTACGGAAACAGGATAGGTACCATTACGCAATACGTTGCCGAATACCATGTATTTCAGGCTCTTTTCGTAATATTCCTGTGTCACGTCGATGGTTACATATTCCTTTGCACCCAGTTTGTAAGCGTTTTCTTCGTTTGTTTTCAGTTGTTCGGGACTGAAGCCGCCGGTGTTTGCACAAGCTGCATATACTTCGTATCCTTTTTCTTTGGCAAGGTACATTACCGTAAATGAGGTATCAAGACCGCCGCTGAATGCGACTACTACTTTTTTCTTTTTTTCCATATTCTTATTTTTTAAATTTTATCGTCTTCATGCAGTTCCGGGTCGTAGAGCATTGCAGTGCAGATGCAGAACTTACGGTTTTTGGCTACTAATATATCGTGGTTGATACATCCTTCGCAACCTTTCCAGAAAGATTCATCGTCAGTCAGCTCATTGAAGGTGACGGGGACGTATCCCAGTTCTGTATTCATTTTCATGACGGCAGCTCCGCTGGTGAGGCTGAATACTTTGGCATTGGGCCATCGCAGGCGTGCCAGTCGGAAAGAGGCCATTTTGATACGCTTAGCCAGTCCTATGCCGCGGAAGTCGGGATGTACAATCAAACCGGAAGTGGCGACGTATTGCTTGTTTCCCCAGCTTTCGATGTAGCTGAATCCTGCAAATACATCTCCGCACAAGGCGATGATTGCTTTTCCTTCTTTCATTTTTGTCGCCACATATTCGTGTGTGCGTTCTGCGATGCCCGTTCCACGTACTTTGGCCGCTTCTCTGATGGTATCCAAAATCTTATCCACATAAATTTCGTGAGAGGCGTCAGCCACCATCACGTCCACTTTTTTGGTATCCATTTCGTATTTAATTAATAATTTTAGAATGAAGAATGAAGAACCACCATGCGGCATACTTGCCCAGCTCAGCAAAATTCTTCATTCTTCATTTTTAGTTCTTCATTTATTCTATGTTAGGTATGATTTGTGATAGGAAGTCGCGTACTTCGCTGTGCGAAGCGGCTTCATGCACTACCAGCATGATGGTGTCATCTCCGGCGATGGTGCCCAGGATAGCGGGACATTCGCGGTTGTCAATATCGTAAGCCATACTGCTGGCATAGCCTGGTCGGGTACGGATAACTGCGATATTACCTGAAAAATGCAGGGAAACGAATCCGCTGTTCATCAGCATTTCGCTGGCACTCTGGTCATTGGAGCGTTTGTACATGATGTTGTTGGGCAATACATATACATATTTCCCGTTCATGTTCGCTGCCTTGGCAACTTTCAGTTGTTTCAGGTCACGAGAGAGAGTGGCTTGTGTCAATTCAAAGCCTTCTTTACCTAAAGCTTGCAGCAGTTCTTCCTGCGAACTGACGTCCTTGCTTGAGATAATCATCTTGATAGCGTCTAACCGATTGGCTTTTTTCTTCATATTCTGTATAATTATTCTAAGAATGGCGCAAAAGTAGGGAATATTTTGGAAAGAATATGCATAAATGGGAGGTTTTTTGTACTTTTTATACTGTGAATGCTATACTTTATGCATAAAACGAACGGCTAACTGTATTTTTGTTGCATGTTTCTTGTATTAATTCGTTGGTATGCGAACTCTACGTACCTGAATCGTACTTGCTCCGTACCTTCTCCAGTGTTTCTTCGCTCAGAGGTACCTGCAGACGAAGAATGTACGGAGCAAGTACATCTCAGATGCGATTAGGATACGGTTCGAAGGATAATAGTGTGCAGTGATTAAAAAAACAAATAATTAAACATGGTATTTAGTTAAGTATTTCATTGTATATCGGATTCGGATAGGGAGCTATCGGGCATTCTTTATCTTTCATGTAGAGGTGGAAGATGATACATTGAAGTTTCAGTATCTTGTTCCCAGAGGAGAGGCTTATGACAAAAAGAATAAAGAGAATCTGCGAAAACATGACATTTAATTGGTTGTAACTTTCTTGAAACGACAAAAGCAATAAGAAAACTATCAAAATATAGAGAAGGGATTTCGGAGGAAACCCCTATTTTTGTGCCGTTAGGTATTGGCATGTTCTATAGAGTAATCTATGTGAATCTATAAACTATTAAAAGCACATGAAAAAGTTTCTTGGATTTTCTATTTTCCTTCTTTTAGTTTTCGTTGCTTCTCTCACGGCAGAAGCAAAGGTGACACTTCCTGCAATTTTTTCAGATAATATGGTATTGCAGCAAAATACACAGGTAAACATGTGGGGGAAAGCTGCCCCCGGAGAACGCGTGACGGTTAAAGCGTCCTGGATGGATAAAGCGATTACGGCAAAGGCGGCTGCCAATGGCAAATGGGCGGTGAGACTGAAAACGCCGGATGCTGCGAATAATCAATCTATTACGGTGAACGGGGAGAATACGATTACTATCAGTAATGTATTAATAGGTGAAGTATGGCTTTGCACCGGGCAGAGCAATATGGAATTTCCTGTGTCGCGCCAGCCCGGTGCGAAATGGAAAACCGGTATGCTGAACGAAGCGGAGGAAATGAAGGATGCTGATTATCCGGAGATTCGTTTGTTTCATATAGAACACCAATTGGCTCCTGATGGCGAAATGGACGAATGTGAAGGGCGGTGGCTGGTGTGCAATCCGGAGAACCTGGCTGATTTCTCGGCCGTGGGCTTTGTCTTCGGACGTAAACTGCATAAGGAGTTGAAGATGCCTGTGGGACTGATTCAATCGACTTGGGGCGGAACACATGCGGAGGCGTGGACGAAGATGGATGTGATGAAGAAGAATCCGCTTTATGCAGATGTGCTGAAGGATTTTGCTTCGAAAGATGCAAAGCAAAAGAATAAGGTACCGGCAACTTTGTGGAATGGTATGATACATCCTATCCTGGGTTACACTATAAAAGGTAATATCTGGTATCAGGGGGAATCGAACTCTATTCGTGCCGGTAAGTACCAGCAGGTTTTTACGAATATGATAAATAGCTGGCGCAAAGAGTGGAAGCAACCCGATATGCCGTTCTACTTTGTGCAGATAGCTCCGCAGTATGGACAGCCGGCAACGATTCGTGAAGCGCAACTCAAGACGTGGCAAAGCGGGTTGAAGAATGTAGGTATGGCGGTAATCACCGATGCGGGTGACTCGCTCGACATCCATCCGCGCAATAAGACAGTGACGGGCGAACGCTTGGCAGCATGGGCGCTGGCTAAGCAATATAATAAGGATGTAGTTTATTCGGGTCCGTTGTTCAAGGCAATGACGGTGGAAGGCAATAAAGCCATACTGAGCTTTGATTATGTTGAGGGCGGGCTGATGACACCGGATAATGAACCGGTGAAAGGAGTCATTGTTGCCGGTACGGACCGCCGTTTCTATCCGGCTACGGCTGTGATAAAAGGCAAGATATTGGAAGTTTCGGCTCCGCAGGTTCCCGAACCTGTGGCTGTGCGTTATGCATATTGCAATTTCTTTCGCGTGAATCTTTATAATAAAGCAGGTTTCCCCGCTACTCCTTTCCGTACGGATACATGGGAGCCGGATTCGTATGCGCGTTGGTTTGCCGATTCGGAGATGGTACGATTCCCGAAAGCTTACCAGTTGGATCATGGCAAACGACTTTTCTTTGGCTATGCGCAGGGAGTGGGCTGCTGTGCGATGCTGAAAATGTGGAAGAAAACGGGGGAGCGCCGTTACTTCGACTATGTGGAGCAATGGGCGGACTCGCTGATTAATGATAAAGGAGAAATCCACTTGTATCATGTGGAGACTTATAATCTGGATTACATCAATTCCGGCAAAGTCTTGTTCGATTTGTATCGTGAGACGGGCAAGGAGAAATATAAGACAGCGATGGATGCGCTCATTAAACAACTCAAAAATCATCCTCGTACATTGGAAGGTGCTTATTGGCATAAGCTTATTTATCAGCATCAGATCTGGCTGGACGGCCTGTATATGGCTTCACCTTTTATGGCGCAATATGGTGCGGAGTTCAATAAGCCCGAATGGATTGATGAAGCTGTGAAACAATTCACGCTTTGCCAGAAACATACGTACGATGCCAAGACCGGACTTTATCATCATGCCTGGGACGAAAGCAAGAGCCAGCGTTGGGCAAATCCGGAAACAGGACATTCTCCTAACTTCTGGGGGCGCAGCATCGGCTGGTGGTTCATGGCGATGGTGGATGTACTGGATTTCATCCCGGAAAATCACGAAGGACGCGCCCGGATAATCAGTTGGATACAGGGATTAGCGGAAGTATTGCCGAAGTATCAGGATAAGAATGGTTTGTGGTATCAGGTACTCGACCAGCCTACACGGAAAGGAAACTTCCCGGAAGCCTCCGTGACTACGCAATTTATGAATGCGTATGCCAAAGCGGTGAATAAGGGATATATCGATGGGAAGTATCGTGCTGTAGCCGAGAAGGCTTTCAACGGGGTGAAGAACAAGCTGATGGCAGAGCTTCAGGACGGTACGTTGACGCTGACACGCTGCTGCCAGGTGGGCGGTTTGGGAGGACACCCGTATCGCGACGGTAGCTTTGAATATTATATAGGTGAGAAGATGAGGGATAACGACGCGAAGGCGACGGGACCGTTTATTATGGGGTGTCTTGAATTGGGAAAGTAATTTAAATAAAGAATGAGGAATGAAGAATGAAGAATTTGTTATGAAAAAGAATTTATTGGTAATACTCTTTGCTTCTTTTTGTGCCGGCACTCTTTCCGCACAAAGTGTTTCGTGGCCCGAAGTAACCACCGATGCTAAACCGGCTGCCCGCTGGTGGTGGATGGGAAGTGCGGTAGACGCTGCGAATCTGACTCATAATCTGGAAGCGTATTCGGAAGCGGGAATGGGGACAATGGAAATTACCCCTATCTATGGTGTGCAGGGAAACGATGCGAATGATATTCAGTTTCTCTCCCCGCAGTGGATGCAGATGTTGCGCCATACGGAAAGCGAAGCTGCACGTCTGGGCATGAAGATAGACATGAATACAGGTACCGGATGGCCCTTTGGTGGTCCGGAAGTGAGTATCAAAGATGCTGCTTGCAAATTGCTGATTGAGGAGTATACATTGAAGGGCGGAGAACGCCTGAAAACAAAAATAGAAGTGGTGGACGAAAAGCAACGGCCGCATGCTAAGCTCTCCCGCCTGATGGCTTTCAGAGTACTTCCCGATTCTTCTACTCCGAAAGAGCAAAAGGCAAGACCTTGTTTTAATCTGACATCTAAAGTGAAAGACGGAAAGCTGAACTGGAAAGCCCCGAAAGGCGAGTGGCGCCTGATTGCCGTTTTCACCGGAAAGACCTTACAGAAAGTGAAGCGCGCCGCCCCCGGTGGCGAAGGATATGTGATGAACCATTTCTCTGCAAGAGCCGTCTCGAACTATTTGGGACGCTTTGAACGCGCCTTTACCGAAACTCCGACCGACTATCCTCATAACTTCTTTAATGACTCCTACGAAGTATATGGAGCCGATTGGACAGAAGACCTGTTCGAACAATTCGCCCTTCGTCGTGGCTATAGGCTGGAAGACTTCCTGCCCGAGTTTCTCTCACAAGAGCGTACAGAGACCACCCGCCGCATCATTTCCGATTACCGGGAAACCTTGGGTGAACTCCTGCAAGAGAACTTCACCCGCCAATGGACGGATTGGGCTCATAAACATGGTTCACGTACCCGCAACCAGGCGCATGGCTCACCCGGTAACCTGATAGACCTTTATGCAACGGTTGATGTACCGGAATGTGAAGGCTTTGGATTATCCGATTTCGGCATCCGTGGATTGCGTAAAGATTCCCTGACACGTCCCAATGATTCGGACCTTTCCATGTTGAAGTATGCTTCTTCGGCAGCGCACATAGCCGGAAAGCCCTTCACAACTTCAGAAACATTTACATGGCTGACGGAGCATTTCCGCACGTCGCTTTCGCAGTGCAAGCCTGATATAGACTTGATGTTTATTTCGGGTGTAAACCATACGTATTTCCACGGTACTACTTATTCGCCTGTTGAGGCTGCATGGCCGGGATGGAAGTTTTATGCTTCCATCGATATGAGTCCCACGAACAATATCTGGCGGGATGCACCTGCGTTTTTCGATTATATCACCCGTTGTCAGAGCTTCCTGCAAATGGGACAGCCGGACAATGATTTCCTGGTATATCTGCCTGTGTATGACATGTGGGATGAACAGGATGGGCGTTTGTTGCTGTTTGACATTCATAAAATGGCACAACGTGCGCCGCGTTTTATTGAAGCGGTGCATCGCATCTATGGTGCGGGCTATGATATGGATTATATTTCTGATAACTTCATTCGTAATGCTATGTGCCAGGATGGCAAGATATTGACTTCCGGTGGTGTTTCCTATAAAGCTTTGGTGGTTCCCGGTGCCCGCCTGATGCCTGCTGATGTGTTGGAAAAACTGCTCCGATTGGCAGACGAAGGTGCTGTGATTGTTTTTCTGGAACAATATCCGGAAGATGTGCCGGGACTTAACTCTTTGTCCGGGCGCCGTGCGGAGTTCAATAAGGTTCTTGCACAGATAAAGGAGCGCGAAGGAAAAGGAAATGTGATTTTCGGGACAGACTATGCCCGCACACTGGCTGCCACCGCCGCTGTTCCCGAAGATATGAAAACGACTTTCGGGTTGAGCAGTATTCGTCGCTCGCATCCTGAAGGACATCATTATTTCATTTCCGCCCTGAAAGCAGAAGATACGGAAGGTTGGGTGCCATTGGCTGTGCAGGCGCGTTCTGCGATGCTTTATAATCCGATGAATGGCACATCGGGAAAAGCGCGTTTGCGTCAGGATAATGGTAAGACAGAAGTTTTTCTGCAACTGGCATCCGGTGAATCTGTGATATTGAAGACATTCGACAATCAGGATGTTACCGTGCCGGAATATGGGTATTGGACGCCTATGTTGGGAGAGAATGAAGTGAAGAATCTACTTTCTGATAAACAGTGGGGTTTCCGATTTGTTGAATCCACTCCGGCAGTAGGTATCACTCCGGATAGTGTATCACTTGGCTCCTGGACGGAACTTGCCGCCGAAGGTGTGAAGAATGCAATGGGGGCCGCATGCTATACCACTACATTTACTGTGAAGAATCCTGCTGAGGTTGCAGAGTGGATGTTGGATCTCGGTGATGTTCGTGAAAGTGCCCGTGTACGTATCAACGGTCAGGAAGTGGCTACGCTTTTTGCTGTACCTTATCGTTGCCTGATAGGTAAATACCTTCGTGCGGGGGCGAATATGCTTGAAGTGGAAGTTACCAATCTTCCTGCCAATCGTATTGCCGATATGGATCGCAACAATGTTCCCTGGCGTATTTATAAAGATGCCAATATCGTGAATATCCATTATAAGAAGGATAATTATGGAAAATGGGATCCTGTTCCAAGCGGTTTGTTGGGGCCTGTAAGTCTTGTGCCTATGGAGGCTTTAAAGTGAGTAAGAATGACGAAACAATTGTATATGGCTGTAGCCATTTGTTTATGGGCGCTCAGTGCCTGCCAATCTTCAACGTATAAGTATGAAGCTATCTATCGTGATTTGCCTTTCGACATGCCACGAGTGGAGTCTCCAAAGTTTCCCGACCGCCAAGTGAATCTTGTTGATTTCGGTGCGGTGGGTAATGGTGAGGAACTCTGTACCGAGGCATTTGCCAAAGCTATCGATGCTTTGGCGCAAAAAGGAGGCGGACACCTGATTGTTCCTGCCGGAGTCTGGTTTACCGGACCTATTGTGTTGAAAAGCAACATAGACTTGCATCTGGAAAAAGGTGCTGTCATTCTCTTCTCGCCTGATGTGGATTTATATCCGTTGGTGGAAACTGTTTTTGAAGGATTGGATACCCGTCGTTGTCAGTCGCCTGTCTCCGGGCGTAATTTGGAGAATGTGGCAATTACAGGTGAAGGTGCTATCGACGGTAACGGACATTATTGGCGCCCTCTGAAGCGGGAGAAGGTGACAGAGAGCGTATGGAAACAGACCACAGCCCGGGGGGGAGTTTATAAACGCCCTACTTATTGGTTCCCTTATCCACAGACATTGAAAGGGGATACCATCAGCAATATGAATGTACCCCAGAACCTGAAGAGTGAAGAGGAATGGCAAAGTGTCCGCCATTTCCTCCGTCCGGTGATGGTGAGCTTGATAGAGTGTAAAAATGTATGGTTGCAAGGTGTTATCTTTCAGAATTCACCGGCATGGAATCTGCATCCGTTGATGTGCGAGAATGTACTGATAGAAGAAGTGCAAGTACGAAATCCGAGTTATGCACAAAATGGTGATGGGCTGGATTTGGAGTCTTGTAAGAATACGCTGATAGTAAACTCTACCTTTGATGTGGGTGATGACGGTATTTGCCTGAAGAGTGGCAAAGACGAAGATGGCCGCCGCAGGGGACGTGTCTGCGAGAATGTGGTTGTAGATGGTTGTACGGTGTTCAAGGGGCACGGAGGGTTTGTGGTTGGTAGTGAGATGAGTGGTGGTGTGCGCAATGTTTCTGTCAGCAACTGTCAGTTCCTGGGCACGGATGTAGGTTTGCGTTTCAAGAGTAAACGTGGACGTGGCGGAGTGGTGGAGAATATCTGGATACGTAATATATCTATGATAGATATTCCGACAGAACCGATAACATTCAATCTTTATTATGGAGGTAAGTCGGCAGTTGAAGTGCTGGAAAGCGGTGAAGTGGTGCCTGCTAAGGTAGAGCCGATGCCGGTGGATGAAACGACGCCTTGTTTCCGGAATATTCATGTCGAGAATTTGGTTTGTGCCGGTGCCCGTCGTGCCTTGTTCTTCAATGGCATTCCGGAAATGCCGATTGACGGCATTACATTGAAGAATGTGGATATCTCTTCAAAGCTGGGAGCAGATTTGTATATAGCAAAAATATTGTAATGGAGAATGTGAATATCCGCCATGAAGAGGGCGAGAAGGTTGTGACTCGTTATTGTGAGAATGTAAGGTGAATCAATACTTTTGAAATCTGTCAGAAACAATATCTTTTCAGTCAAAACTAATACAGAGTATAGGGGAGTAATCCCCTATTTTTGTATCGTCAAAAATCTATTTAATATCATGAAACATTGCTTTTTTGCGGTCGACTTGGGAGCTACCAGCGGTCGTACAATCTTAGGAACATTCACGCCACAAGGATTGGAATTGCAGGATGTGAACCGTTTCCCCAACCATCTGATTGAAGTAGGAGGACACTACTACTGGGATATTTATGAATTGTATCGTCATATTGTGGAAGGCTTGAAACTGGCTGCCCGCATGGAGGATGTACAGATAACTTCTATCGGTATCGATACCTGGGGAGTGGATTTTGTATGTGTGGGCAAAGACGGAGGATTGCTTCGCCAACCCTATTCCTACCGCGATCCTCATACGGTGGGAGCACCCGAGGCTTTCTTTGCCCGTGTTCCCCGTAAACAGGTATATGGATGGACAGGCATTCAGGTCATGAATTTTAATTCACTTTTTCAACTGGATACATTACGTCGTAATAATGACAGTGCACTGGCGGCGGCTGATAAGTTGCTTTTTATGCCAGATGCACTTAGTTATCTGTTGACGGGCGAGATGGTGACGGAATATACCATTGCCAGCACTGCGCAACTGGTGAATGCCGAAACGCGCCGTTTGGAACCTGCTTTGCTCGCAGCACTCGGACTGACGGAAGATAACTTCGGCCGTTTCGTATATCCGGGTGAGAAAGTGGGGGTACTGACAAAAGAAATACAAACCATTACCGGACTGGGCGCCATACCTGTAATTGCCGTTGCCGGACATGATACCGCTTCGGCCGTTGCCGCTGTACCTGCTTTGGACCGTAACTTTGCTTATCTGAGTAGCGGCACATGGTCGCTGATGGGAGTGGAGACTGATGCACCTGTCATCAATGAGGAAACCGAAGCGTTGAACTTCACTAACGAGGGAGGCGTAGACGGAACAATCCGCTTATTGAAAAATATTTGTGGAATGTGGCTGCTGGAACGCTGCCGTTGCAGTTGGGAAGAAATCTCTTATCCCGAACTAATCGCTGAAGCACAAGCATGCGAACCATTTCGCAGCCTGATAAATCCGGATGACGCTTTGTTTGCCAATCCGGCAAATATGGAGCAAGCCATCCGTGCCTATTGCGCCGATCATAGCCAGCCGATACCGGAAACCCGTGGACAAGTGGTGCGTTGCATTTTCGAGAGCCTGGCACTGCGTTACCGACAGGTTTTAGAGAATTTGCGCGAGCTTTCTCCACGCCCGGTAGAAGTGTTGCACGTCATCGGTGGTGGAAG
>NZ_CAJLKP010000083.1 GCF_905207245.1 uncultured Bacteroides sp.
TGTAGCTCGTAACTGATTCAAATCCGTATAGAAAAGAATAATTTCGTCAACTGGTTGTCGGCACAAAAAAGCATTCCGCCGTCGGAAACTTGTAAACTGTCTATTCGTTTTGTAGGTTTCCGGCGCACCTCATACCTTTGTGTAGGTAAAAAACATATTTAGTAACAACAGAGATATGAGAAATGTAAGAAGATTGACAGTGATAACACTATGCGTGGCAAGTGCTTGTGCAGGCAGTTCAACGCTGCATGCACAGGTCCCCGCCTCTGCTATGCAAACGGAAAGCACAGCACAGGATGCCCCCCTGCAAGAGGACGCTGCTCTGCAAAAAGATGAAGCACTCCCTTCGCAATGGGACTTGCAAACTTGCATCGACTATGCCTTGCAGCACAACATCACCCTGAAGCGTAACCGCATCAGTGCGGAAAGCACCGAAGTGGACGTAAAAACCGCTAAGGCAGCCCTCTTCCCCAGCCTGTCGGCAAGCGTCAGCCAGCGTATCGTAAACCGCCCCAACAGTGAAAGCGGCACCATCATCAGTGGTGACAACATCACCAGCAGTACGAGCAAGACGTCATACAACGGTAGCTACGGCATCGACGCCAACTGGACCCTCTACAATGGCAATAAACGCCTGAACACCATTAAGCAGCAGACGTTGAACAACCGCATCGCCGAGCTCACCGTTGCCGAAAGCGAGAATTCCATTGAGGAAAGCATCGCACAGATATATGTGCAGATACTTTATGCCGCCGAAGCCGTGAAAGTGAATGAAAACACTCTTGCCGTGAGCCAGGCCGAACGCAACCGTGCACAGCAGTTGTTGGAAGCCGGAAGCATCGCCAAAAGCGACCTTGCACAACTGGAATCGCAGGTGAGTACGGATAAATATCAGTTGGTGACCGCGCAAGCCACCCTACAGGATTACAAGCTGCAACTGAAACAGCTCCTCGAACTGGACGGTGAACAGGAAATGGACCTCTACCTCCCCAGCTTGGGCGATGAGAGTGTATTGATACCGCTGCCCACCAAAACAGATGTGTATCGCGCCGCCCTCACCTTTCGTCCGGAAATTGAATCGGGCAAACTGAACATACAGGCATCCGACCTCGACATCAGCATTGCCAAAGCAGGATACATCCCTACCCTGAGCCTCAGTGCCGGCATCGGAACCACCAATGCCAACGGCAACGATTACTCTTTCTCCGAACAGGTGAAAAACAACTGGAACAACTCGCTGGGACTGACCGTAAGCATCCCCATCTTCAACAACCGCCAGACCAAGAGCGCCGTGCAGAAGGCCCGCCTGCAAAAGCAGACCAGCGAACTGGACTTTCTGGACCAGCAGAAGACTCTGTATAAGACCATCGAAAGCCTATGGCTGGATGCCAACAGCGCGCAACAGCAATACGTGGCCGCCGCCCAGAAACTGCGCAGCACGCAGACAAGTTACGACCTCATTCAGGAACAGTTCAACCTGGGTATGAAGAATACCGTGGAACTACTGACGGAGAAGAACAACCTCCTCAATGCACAGCAGGAAACGCTGCAAGCCAAGTATATGGCGATATTGAATGCACAGTTGTTGCGTTTCTACCAAGGAGAAGGAATAGTACTATAAGTACGCTTCCAAACGTAAAATCAATTCAATAAGTATATCATATAAAAGTATGAGCAAGAAAAAAATTATCATCGTAGCAGCCGGAGTCATCATTGTAGCCGGCATAGCTATCTGGGCATTTGGCGGACAAGCCAAAAAACGGAAGGTGGTGTACGAGACGACCACCGTGGGGCGTGCCGACATCTCCAACTCTGTGACCGCCACAGGCACCATCGAACCGGTGACCGAAGTGGAAGTAGGTACGCAGGTCAGCGGCATCATCGACAAGTTGTATGCAGATTACAACTCGGTAGTAACCAAAGGGCAACTCATCGCTGAAATGGATAAAGTGACCCTGCAAAGCGAACTCGCTTCGCAAAAGGCAACCTACGACGGTGCCAAAGCCGAATACGAATATCAGCAGAAGAACTATGAGCGCAACAAGGGTTTACATGAGAAGCAACTCATCAGCGATACGGACTACGAGCAAAGTCTTTACAACTATCAGAAAGCGAAAAGTGCTTTCGACAGCAGCAAGGCTTCTCTTGCCAAGGCGGAACGTAACCTGTCATACGCCACCATCACCTCTCCTATTGACGGAGTAGTCATCAGCCGTGACGTGGAAGAAGGACAGACCGTAGCTTCCGGTTTCGAAACCCCGACCCTCTTCACCATTGCTGCCGACCTGACACAGATGCAGGTAGTGGCCGACGTGGATGAAGCTGATATAGGTGATGTGGAAGAAGGACAACGAGTGAGCTTCACCGTAGATGCTTATCCTAACGATGTATTCGAAGGAAAGGTGACGCAAATCCGTCTGGGAGCTACGAGCAGTTCAAGCAGCACCACGACCACCACGGTGATAACGTATGAAGTGGTCATCTCTGCGCACAACCCGGATTTGAAACTGAAACCAAGGCTGACAGCTAACATCACCATCTATACACTGGACAAGCAAGGAGTGCTGAGCGTTCCCGCAAAAGCGCTGCGCTTTGCACCCGCAATTCCGTTGGTGGGTCAGGATGCTATTATCAAAGATTGCGAAGGTGAACATAAAGTGTGGACCAAAGAAGGAAATACATTCACTGCACATCCGGTCAGCATCGGCATCTCCAATGGGATAATGACAGAAATTACAGGTGGCGTCAATGAAGGTACACAGATTGTGGCTGATGCAGTAATTAGTACCACTGGCGAACAAGCTGTCATGCCCGAAGGACAACCTGACGGTGAAAGAAGTCCATTCATGCCTGGCCCTCCGGGAGGAAATAAGAAAAAGAACGGTAAATGATTACAAAAAAACAAACTATATGAGCAAAACAGTCATAGAATTGCAAAATATCCGGCGGGACTTCCAGGTGGGTGAAGAAACGGTACATGCATTGCGTGGCGTCTCCTTCTCCATCGCCGAAGGGGAGTTCGTCACCATCATGGGTACGTCCGGCTCCGGCAAATCGACGCTGTTGAACACCTTGGGCTGCCTCGACACCCCTACCAGTGGCGAATATCTGCTGGACGGCATATCTGTGCGCACCATGAGTAAGCCTCAACGTGCCATTTTGAGAAATCGTAAAATCGGCTTTGTCTTCCAGAGCTATAACCTGCTCGCAAAGACCACTGCCGTAGAGAATGTGGAACTCCCCTTGATGTACAACGCCTCCGTCTCAGCCGCCGAACGCCGCCGCCGTGCCATCGAAGCCCTGCAAGCCGTGGGACTGGGCGACCGTCTGGAACATAAATCGAACCAGATGTCCGGTGGCCAGATGCAACGCGTAGCCATCGCCCGCGCCTTGGTGAACAATCCCGCCGTAATCCTCGCCGACGAAGCAACGGGTAATCTGGATACACGTACTTCTTTCGATATCCTGGTCCTCTTTCAAAAGTTGCATGCCGAAGGACGCACCATCATATTCGTCACCCACAATCCCGAAATAGCGCAATACAGCAGCCGAAACATCCGCCTGCGCGACGGACGCGTGACGGAAGATACAGTAAATCAGAATATTCTCTCGGCAACTGCAGCCTTGGCAGCGTTGCCAAAGAGTGACGAAGATTGATAAATCAGCTACAAGCTACCAGCTACAAGTAACAAGTAGCTGCACCGTCATGCTGCCAAGCACTCGTAGCTTGTAGCTCGTAACTTGTAGCTTATAAGCTCGTAACTAAAAAAAATTATGAACGGAACAAACCTTTTCAAAATAGCCCTTCGCGCCCTTGCCAACAACAAGTTGCGCGCTTTCCTCACCATGTTGGGTATCATCATCGGTGTGGCGTCCGTCATCACCATGCTTGCCATCGGACAAGGCTCGAAAAAGAGCATCCAGGCACAGATATCGGAGATGGGCTCGAATATGATTATGATTCATCCGGGTGGTGATACACGTGGTGGTGTCCGGCAAGACGCCTCGGCCATGCAAACACTGAAACTAACCGACTATGAGGCGTTGCGAGATGAAACGAACTTTCTGGCAGCCGTCAGCCCCAACGTGTCATCCAGTGGACAACTCATTGCCGGCAACAACAACTACCCTGCCTCAGTGAACGGTGTAGGCACCGAGTATCTCGAAATCCGCCAACTGAGTGTGGAGAGCGGTGAAATGTTTACCGAAGCTGATATCCAGAGTGCCGCCAAAGTCTGCATCATCGGTAAAACCATTGTGGACAACCTTTTCCCTAACGGACAAGACCCTATCGGCCATACCATCCGTTTCAATCAGATACCTCTGCGCGTAGTAGGTGTACTCAAAGCCAAAGGATACAACTCCATGGGCATGGACCAGGACGAAATTGTGCTGGCTCCCTACACCACCGTAATGAAACGTATGCTTGCCGTCACCTATCTGCAAGGTATTTTTGCCTCTGCCCTCTCCGAGGATATGACGGATTATGCAACGGATGAAGTCACCACCCTCCTGCGCCGTAACCATAAGCTGAAAGAGAACGACAACGACGACTTCACCATCCGTAGCCAACAGGAACTCAGCACCATGCTGAACTCCACCACAGACCTAATGACTACACTTCTGGCATGCATCGCCGGTATCTCACTGGTGGTAGGTGGCATCGGTATCATGAACATCATGTACGTCAGCGTAACGGAACGTACCCGCGAAATCGGTCTGCGTATGTCCGTCGGCGCCCGTGGTGTAGATATTCTTTCACAATTCCTGATTGAGGCCATCCTCATCAGTATCACGGGGGGCATCATCGGAGTCGTCATCGGCTGCGGAGCCGCATTTATCGTGAAGAACGTAGCCCACTGGCCCATCTATATCCAAGCCTGGAGCGTATTCCTCTCCTTCGCAGTCTGCACCGTCACCGGCGTATTCTTCGGTTGGTATCCCGCCAAGAAGGCGGCTGATCTGGACCCGATAGAGGCGATAAGATACGAGTAAATGAAGAATGAAGAACGAAAAATGAAGAATGAAGAATTATGCTGCGCAGTCATATTTGTATGGCAATTCTTCATTCTTCATTCCTCATTCTTCATTAAAATTATTATTTTTGTAACATGATTACGCAAGATTCCAAAACCCGTCGGACTGTAGAAGTCCTCATTCATATTATCGGATGGGGTATCATCTTCGGCTTCCCGTTTCTTCTGATGAACCGTAGCGGTTTCTCAGTAAGCTGGATAGATTATCTGCGTCATGGCAGCGCAGTTCCGATTTCATTCCTCATCGTGTTCTATATAAACTATTGCTTCTTTATCCCCCGTTTCCTGTTCGAGGGACGCATCAAGCAATATATAATAGTGAACCTGCTACTCATCCTCTGCACCGCCATCGGAGTACATTTCTGGCAGAATTTCATCTTCCACACGTTTGTAAAAGTCGAAGCTCCCAGACGCCCCGGACCTCCCGGCTGGATATTTATCCTGCGCGACGTATTCTCCATGATTCTCACTGTGGGACTGGCTGCTGCCATCCGCATGAGTGGTCGTTGGGTGAATGTGGAAGCCGCCCGCCGGGAGGCTGAAAAAAGCCGTACGGAAGCTGAACTGAAAAACTTGCGTAACCAACTGAACCCACACTTCCTGCTCAACACCCTGAACAATATTTATGCCCTCATCGCCTTCGACAGCGACAAAGCACAAGCTGCCGTTCAGGAACTGAGCCGCTTGTTGCGCCACGTCCTCTACGATAACCAACAGAATTACGTTGCCCTGGGCAAAGAGATGGATTTCATCCGCAACTACATCGAGTTGATGCGCATCCGCCTTGCCTCCAACGTAACCGTAGAAACAAAAATCGACGTCCACGCCGACAGCCGCACGGAGATTGCCCCACTCATTTTCATCTCCCTCATAGAGAATGCCTTCAAACATGGTATCTCACCCACCGAACCCAGCTTCATCCGCATCCATTTCAGCGAAAGTCCCGGTCAGGTATGCTGTGAAATCACAAACAGTTACCACCCCAAGAACCAAGCTGATAAAAGTGGAAGCGGCATAGGGCTGGAGCAAGTGCGGAAACGACTCGAGCTGACCTATCCCGGCCAGTACGAATGGAAACAGGGAGTGAGTGATGACGGGAAAGAGTATAAATCTGTGCTAAATATCAAATATTAAGTATTAATTGGCTGTGCATTAGCAGTAACATTGCGCAACCAATTAATATTTAATAATTAAAAATTAATACCTAAATTTCATGAACCTAACTTGTGCCATCGTAGACGACGAACCTTTAGCTTTAGGTCTTTTGGAAAGCTACGTCAACAAAACCCCGTTCCTGACATTAACGGGAAAGTATTCCAGTGCCGTACAGGCCATGAAGGAATTGCCGGAAAAGCAGGTAGACTTGCTCTTCCTCGACATACAGATGCCGGAACTCAATGGCCTGGAGTTCTCCAAAATGGTAGATTCGCATACACGCATTGTGTTCAGCACTGCTTTTGAGCAATACGCCATCGATGGCTACAAGGTGAATGCATTGGATTATCTGCTGAAACCTATCTCCTATGTAGACTTTTTGCAGGCAGCAAATAAAGCCGTGCAGTGGTTTGAGCTATTGCAACAACCGAAAGATGAAATTGAAAGCATCTTCGTGAAAAGTGACTATAAACTGGTGCAAATAGAGCTTAAAAAGATACTTTATGTGGAAGGCTTAAAGGATTATGTCAAGATTTATACAGAAGACAATCCCCGTCCGATTTTATCACTAATGAGTATGAAGTCGATGGAGGAATTATTACCGGCATCCCGTTTCATGCGGGTTCACAGGTCCTACATTATACAAAAGGAAAAAATACGAGTTATTGACCGCGGACGCATAGTGTTCGATAAAACGTATATACCCGTCAGCGACAGTTATAAACAGGTATTTCAAGCATTCTTAGATAAAAGAAGTTAGGAAATAACATCTATTAGTCGATAAAATATTCGAATTTGTCGACAAAACATAATTTCCTATTGCATATTAAAAAATGTTTTTTTATCTTTGCATCGAACAGATAAAGGAAGTTGTGAAACTTCCCCCAATAGAATAGTTTAGTTAAGTCTAGTTTAGTTTTTGTGTGAAAGTGCTTCCCCGTTAGAGAACGACAAGGAAGCACTTTTTATTTTGCTTTTATTTCCCGTTTTGTATATCATTGCCTATCTTTGCCAACCGAAAAAACTAAAAACTATAGATTATGTTAGTTCGCATCGTTACAATGGTCATTGCCGGAGTTATTATCGTCTATCTGGTTCGTTGGATAGATGAGTTATTCTCCAGACGTAGGTAAATCCTCGATTCGCTCCCGCTTACTTTATTCCTAAAAACTGAAAAGGCTTTGTGTTAACAAACTCTTTCGCCGTATTTCCCGCATACGTCTTACCGGAAACAAGGTTCAGCATCTTTACCGGAGCTCCCTCAGAGAAGTTCACATCTTTGAAGTCAACCCAAAATACATTAGGGTACAAGGTCGACTCAAAGTAGTAAATTTTATTCTTTTGGTCGGAAACTGTTCTCCATCGTGTTGAAGAGATATTCGGTTGGTCAGGAGTACTGATACCCAATGGTACGGAAGTATTGCGTATCACGCTGAACACACTGGCCAGTGCTGTACGTGTGTCCTCTGTTTTGGGAATCGCATTTATATAGAAAGAAGCTCTCACAAAACGGTCGGCAGCGCGGTTGGTTCCCGGAAGGAAAGTGGTTCCTCCGATATTCTTCCAATAATCATCAAGTGCCAGTTGCTGGTCGAAAACAGGAGAGTTCGTCATCACCTGATAAGAGCGGTTATGATGAATATTCAGTTTTCCATTGATATACTCAAAGATTGCATTATCGCCGGTAGCGTCGGAGATAGAAAGATGGAGGGTAGCCATTCGCGTTCCGTCGGGCATCATGTCCGATACGACATCAAACGAGTTCTTTTCTACAGCGGCAACAGCCTCATCCACCGTTGCGAAATTATCAAGCATATATTGCACCCAGGCAGCTATCGACAAAGCCGGTCTTTCACCGTTCCATTGCGGATAGGATGATTCTGCCAACCATAATAAATTGGCAACGAGTCCCTTCTCGTTCATACCGTCGGTGCTGCATATGTCATAAGCCGAAGTTATCACGCTGCCGTATTTTGACTTCCAACGCATCGGGTCCTTCCCTACTTCACCGTTACGCTCCATACCTCGCGGAAAAATCCAGAGGTTACTGCGGGTATCTTCTTTCCAGTCCATGGTGCGGCCTGTGATTATCATATCATTCACACCCTGATAAACCACACGGGTACACGCATTTAAAGAATCAACTGATATTCCGAAGAATACAGCTACTGACAATATAATTAAATATACATTTGATTTTCTCATAATTGATTGTTATTAAGTTGTTGGCATATACTAAATACAACAAATACATACACGGAAAAGTTTTCAGAAAGAACTTGAGATAAATGAGGCCATCCCCGAACTGCCAAAAGCATGGGAAACAAATAAATCTTAAAAAAGAAAACAAACCGTAAAGAATGCTGTTGGAAGGGAAAACTCTAAAAATGTAACAGTTATGAATTACGGTATTAGTATCCTTTTCAGGGCTATCCCATTGCTGATGGCCCTTTTTTGTTTCGGCTACGGAGCTTTTGTTATTGACGCGGGAACGGACATGAACCGGTTCGTTGCAGGTCCTGTAGTGTTTTCATTAGGGATGATATGCATAGCACTATTCGCTACGGCGGGAACCATCATCCGGCAAATCATCCACACCTACACTACGGCTGCCAAGCTTGCCCTGCCCATCCTTGGCTATCTGGCAGCCGTGCTATGCTTCATCGGAGGAATGACGTATATCAATGACGGCACCACCGTGGCCCATTTCGTCGCGGGGCATGTCATCTGCGGGGTAGCATTCATCACAGCCTGCGTAGCCACCACCGCCACTGCTTCCACCCGCTTCACCCTCATCACCCAGAATTCGAAGCGGACTGACTACACAACACCTGCAAAGGCTTTTTCTTCGGCACAAGGGGATGCACTGATTATCCTTGCCGTCATTTTTGCCGTCAGTGTATGGGTATGGACATTCTGGTTATTGGGACAAAGTGATATTCATAATGCCTATTTCGTAGCAGGTCATGTCATGGCCGGATTGGCATGCATATGTACAAGTCTGGTTGCATTGATTGCCACCATTGTTCGCCAGATACGCAACGGGTATACATATTCTGAACGAAAATGGTGGCCTGCTCTTGTACTGGTAATGGGTACGCTGAGTGTTCTCTGGGGACTTTGGATAATGACTGACATCAATCCGGAAAAGTCCTCCATCGGTTATATTATGATAGGACTCGGTTTAGTTTGCTATAGCATCTCCAGTAAGGTCATTTTGTTGGCAGTCATTTGGAGAAATGTCTTCAAGCTGGCAAACCGTATTCCGCTTATCCCGGTGTTCACCGCACTGATTTGTCTTTTCCTCTCTGCTTTCCTTTTTGAGATGGCTACAATGAATGATGTCTACTTCGTCCCCGCACGTGTACTGGCCGGGTTAGGAGGCATCTGCTTCACACTGTTTTCCATCGTCAGCATCCTCGAAAGCGGAACGTCCAACTAAGAAATCACTCATTCTCTATGAATAGACAGCATGGATGGGTTGGGTTTTTGCCAGCTCATCCATGAATACTTCCACATTCCAGGCATGGTGTGCCACATAAGCAGCCGGACCGGTATCGCCTGAATCCAGAATATCCCGTACCACGTTAGCTTTACTCCTGCCTGTAACAAAGAAAATCAGTTTCTTGGCATTGAACAGCAAACAGCCGGTCATGGCTATACGCTTCTGACCATTGTAGGGGTTCACACTCAGTTCATAGGGATGGAAAGACGAAAGCAAGTATTCTTGCCCGGGAAAGATGGACGAAGTATGCCCGTCCTCTCCTGCTCCCAACAGAACAATATCAAAAGCTGGAAAGCCGTGCCAAAGCGGAACGTTGCAACGCACCAGGCGCGAATAGCTGTTTGCCTCGTCATCGGGCCGATTGCTGCCGTCGATGGGGAAAATATATTCCTCAGGCATCGCAACCTTATCCAACAACAAACGACGCATGGTACCATAATTGCTTTCCGAATCTTCGGCAGGCACACAACGTTCATCCACCCAATAAATACGCATGCGCACCCAGGGAGTGGCATCTTTGAACTCTTCCGCCCACAAATCGAACATGAGCGAAGGCGTGCTGCCCCCGCTGAATGCAATGTGGAAAATTTTATCCGGCTCTTCCTCCATCAAGCCAATGAGGTGCCTGATGAGGGCGCGTGCCGTTTCAACAGCTGTACTATATATATAAGTTTTCATAACTCACAGTATTGATCTGTATTCGTCAAATTCTTACAAGGATTGGTCCAATCGGCACCATGCTCGTGCATCATGGATTCGCTCTCCAGAGGACCCCATGTCCCAACAGGATAACCGTAGAGGGGTGCATCGGGATACTCGCTCCAATAGCGCAGCACAGGGTCGAAGAAACGCCAGGAAGCCTCCACGGCATCACTGCGAGTGAAGAGTGTAGGGTCGCCCTGGATGCAGTCTTCTATCAGGCGGGCATAAGCATCGCCCGTGACCTGTCCGCCCAACTGGTCGTAGCTGAAATCCATCATCACCTGCTTCACATCGAACCCCGGTCCGGGCACTTTCATACCGAACTTCAGGACGATGCCCTCATTGGGTTGCAGGCGGAGGATTAATTTATTAGCCCGCGGACAGTGTCCGCCATGGCAGTGAAACATCTGGTGGGGCGTTTCACGGAAATGCACTACGATTTCCGTTACCTTAGTAGGCATTTGCTTTCCCGTACGGATATAAAAAGGTACGCCACTCCAACGCCAGTTGTCTATTCCTATCTTCATGGCGATGTAAGTTTCAGTGCGCGAGTCGGCGGGGACGTTTTTTTCTTCGCGGTAGCCCTTTTTAGAACCGGAAGACGTGTATTGTCCGCGGACTATATGTTCGTTCAGGTCTTCTTCTGTCAGAGGTTTCAGTGACTCATAGACTTTCACCACTTCGTTACGGAAATTGTCGGCTGTGAAGACGGCAGGGGGTTCCATGGCGGTGAGGGCCACCAATTGGATAAGGTGGTTCTGCACCATGTCGCGCAAGGCGCCTGTGCCATCATAGAAACCGCCACGCTGCTCGATGCCGAGATTCTCGACGGCTGTGACTTCTACATAGTCAATGTAATTACGGTTCCACAACGGCTCGAAGATGCCGTTGGCAAAACGGAAGGCAAGGATGTTTTGTGCCGTCTCCTTGCCGAGGAAATGGTCGATACGATATATCTGCCGTTCCTCAAAGACGGAGGCATATATTTTGTTTAGTTCTTGTGCGGACTCCAGATTGTAACCGAAAGGCTTCTCGACAATGATGCGGGTGTGCTCGCGGTTCAGTCCTGCTGTTTTCAGGTGCAAGGGGATGACGCCATAAAGCGAGGGAGGCGTGGCAAGATAGAACAACAGGTTGTCCGGTTCCTTTTCGCCGGTGATATCTTGCAGACGCTGGTTCAGCGTTGCATAGCCTTCTTCTTTGGCGGGGTCTATGCTGAGATAATGCAAATGGGTGCAAAACTCTTTCATCCCCACCTCAGCGGGAGTGACAAAATGTTCCAGTTCGTTCAGGATATAGTCGCGATAGGTTTCGTCTGCGTATTCAGTACGGCCGATACCCAGAATGGCGAATCCCTCCGGCAAGCGGTTATCCTTGTAAAGGGAGTAAAGAGCCGGCATCAGTTTGCGTTTTGTCAGGTCGCCCGAAGCGCCGAATATAATCATTACAAATTTACTCATAAAATCTTGTTTTTACACATTATATGTACCCGATTTTGTATCTCCACCGTGTCCGGTCCAGTTTTCGTGGAAAAATTGTCCGCGAAGCTCGTCCGTACGTTCGAAGGTATGCGCACCAAAGTAGTCACGCTGTGCCTGAATCATATTGGCAGGGAGCTTCGAAGATACCAGCGAATAGAAATAGTTCAGTGCGGAAGAGAAAGCAGGAACGGGGAGTTCTTCTTTCATTGCATGCGCCACGAGGTGTTTCCAGCCCGAAAGCAGTTGTTGTATCTCTTCCTTGAAATAAGGAGCGAGCAGCAGATGCTTCGGTTTCTGCTGCGCCTCGAAAGCAGCAGCTATATCGTTGAGGAATATACTGCGGATGATGCAACCACCCCTCCACATACGGGCGATGGAAGCCAGATCGAGCTCCCAGCCGAAGCTCTCGGATGCTTTCTGCAACACGGCAAAGCCTTGTGCATAGGATACTAATTTAGAAGCGTACAAAGCGGAATAGATATCCCTCACCATTTCCGGTTTATTGTAAACCACTTGCGAACGCTGGCAGACAAACTGTTTGGAAGCCGCTTCACGCAAGTTTTTCTGTGCCGAAAGGCTGCGCTCGAAAACAGCCGTAGCAATCAGCCCCAGAGGCATACCCAGTTCCATAGCGTTGATGACGGACCATTTGCCGGTACCTTTCTGTCCGGCGGTATCCAATATCTTATCTATAAGGTAACCACCTGTTTTATCCTTATGACGCAGGATATTGGCAGTGATTTCTATCAGGTAGCTGCGCAGTTTGCCCTCATTCCAGTGGGCAAAGACGGAAGCCATCTCTTCATTATCCAGTTTCAGCAAATTCTTCATCACCCAGTAGGCCTCAGCAATCAGTTGCATATCGCCATACTCGATGCCGTTGTGTATCATCTTGACAAAATGTCCCGAACCCGCCGGACCAATCCAGTCGCAACAGGGAGTGCCGTCGGCAGCACGTGCAGCGATGCTTTGCAGGATGGGTTTCACTTCATCCCAGGCAGTAACCGAACCACCCGGCATGATGGAAGCACCATTCAATGCGCCTTCTTCACCACCCGAAACTCCGGCACCTACAAAACGGAAACCTTTCGATTCCGCCAGTGCCACACGGCGGTTGGTATCTTCATAATTTGAATTACCACCATCTATTAATATATCTCCCGGAGAAAGATGCGGGAAAAGTTGTTCCATCAGTTCATCCACGGCAGCACCCGCACGCACCATCATCATGATTTTACGCGGTGCGGAAATGGACGCTACGAAGTCGGGGATTTCAGTGTATCCTTCGATACTCTTCCCCTTGGCACGACCATTGATAAAACGCTCTACCACACCTTCTTCCACTCCCGGAACGGTGCGGTTGTACACCGATACGCGCCACCCCTTATCTGCCATGTTCAAGGCTAAATTCTCCCCCATCACGGCAAGTCCGATTAAGCCTATGTTTGTCAATTGTTCTTTTTTTGTCATAACTTGCATTTTTTTGTTATTGTTTCATTGAAATGGAAACAATATGTCGAGGGCATTTGTTCGTATGGATTTCGAATAAAAATCGTACTTTTGCAAACATAAGCCCATTTCATCGGGAAAACTTAAATTCATTTTTATGAAAAAACTACATATCGGGGTACTGCCGCGCATCATTATAGCCATTGCATTAGGTATTCTTTTGGGTAACTTCCTCCCCGGAGGAATGGTGCGTTTGTTCGTTACGTTCAACGGCATCTTCAGTGAGTTCCTCAACTTCTCCATACCACTGATTATTGTGGGACTGGTGACAGTAGCCATTGCCGATATTGGTAAAGGAGCAGGAAAATTATTGCTGATAACAGCATTAATCGCTTATGGTGCAACGCTGTTTTCCGGTTTCCTTTCTTACTTCACGGGAGCGACGGTATTTCCACATCTGATAGAAACTGGGGTGCCGTTGGAGGAAGTGAGCGAAGCGCAAGGAATATTGCCTTTCTTTTCAGTAGCCATTCCGCCGCTGATGAATGTAATGACGGCGTTGGTGCTGGCTTTCACTTTAGGTCTGGGACTTGCACAGTTGAAAAACGATACATTGAAGAATGCAGCACGCGATTTTCAGGATATTATTGTAAAGATGATTAGTGCAGTTATTCTGCCGTTGCTTCCGATATATATTTTCGGTATATTCCTTAATATGACCCATTCGGGACAGGTATTTTCTGTGTTGATGGTCTTCGTAAAGATTATCGGGGTGATTTTCCTGCTACATATCTTCCTGCTGGTATTCCAGTATTGCATCGCCGCATTATTTGTTCGTAAAAATCCTTTCAGGTTGCTGGGACGGATGTTGCCGGCTTACTTCACAGCTTTGGGCACACAGTCGTCTGCCGCTACCATACCCGTCACGCTGGAGCAGACGAAGAAGAACGGAGTATCGGCTGATATTGCAGGTTTCGTCATCCCGCTTTGCGCCACGATACACTTATCGGGAAGTACGCTGAAGATAGTGGCATGTGCCCTTGCCTTGATGATGATGCAGGGGATACCTTTTGATTTCCCACTGTTTGCCGGATTCATCTTCATGCTGGGCATCACAATGATAGCGGCTCCCGGCGTTCCCGGTGGTGCCATTATGGCGTCCTTGGGCATATTGCAGTCCATGCTTGGCTTCGACGAATCGGCACAGGCATTGATGATTGCACTCTATATCGCCATGGATAGCTTCGGCACTGCCTGCAATGTGACGGGAGACGGGGCGATTGCGCTGGTAGTGGATAAAATCTATAAGTGACGAGCTACGGGCTACAAGCTACAAGTTGCTGCGCTATAATAACCGGGTCGCCACCATAGCGCAGCAACTTGTAGCTTGTAGCCTGTAGCTCGTAGCTAATAAATTTTGTTTTCTCGCAAAAAACAACGAATTTTGCTTTCTCAAAAATCAATCAATAAAGAGCCTATTATATGAAAACAGCTTTAATCTCCGGAATCACAGGTCAGGACGGTTCGTTTCTTGCCGAGTTTCTATTACAAAAAGGATACGAAGTACATGGCATTCTCCGCCGCTCTTCTTCCTTCAATACGGGTCGCATCGAACATCTGTATTTCGATGAATGGGTGCGCGACATGAAACAGAAACGTACCATCAACCTGCACTATGGCGACATGACGGATAGCAGTTCGCTCATCCGCATCATCCAGCAAGTGCAACCGGATGAGATATATAACCTTGCCGCACAAAGCCACGTGAAGGTTTCTTTCGACGTGCCGGAGTACACTGCCGAAGCTGACGCCATCGGGACGCTGCGCATGCTGGAAGCAGTCCGCATACTGGGCATGGAGAAAAAGACGAAAATTTACCAGGCCTCCACTTCCGAGCTTTACGGAAAAGTACAGGAAGTTCCCCAGAAGGAGACGACTCCTTTCTACCCCCGCAGCCCTTACGGAGTAGCCAAACAATACGGGTTCTGGATAACCAAAAACTACCGTGAAAGTTACGGGATGTTTGCCGTGAACGGTATTCTCTTCAATCACGAAAGCGAACGTAGAGGTGAGACATTCGTAACCCGCAAGATTACGCTGGCTGCCGCACGCATCGCACAGGGATTTCAGGACAAACTGTATCTGGGCAATCTGGATGCACGCCGCGACTGGGGGTATGCCAAGGATTACGTGGAATGTATGTGGCTCATCCTGCAACACGATACGCCGGAAGATTTCGTGATAGCCACCGGCGAAATGCATACCGTTCGCGAATTTGCCACACTTGCTTTCGAGGAAGTAGGCATTCAGTTGCGTTGGGAAGGTGAAGGCGTGGACGAAAAAGGTATTGACGTGAAGACCGGAAAAGTTATCGTAGAAGTAGACCCGAAATACTTCCGTCCTGCCGAAGTGGAACAGTTGCTGGGCGACCCAACCAAGGCAAGGACCCTGCTTGGCTGGAACCCGCGACAGACCAGTTTTGAGGAATTGGTGAAAATTATGGCAGCACATGATATGAAGTTCGTGAAGAAGCTGCACTTGAGGGGAAGTTGAGAATTGAGAGTTGAGAATTGAAAACCATTCCACCAAGAATTAATAATTTATAGTTTATAATTAATAATTAAACCTCATGTTAGACAAGAATGCCAAAATCTTTGTGGCCGGACATCGCGGCCTGGTAGGTTCAGCCATCTGGAAAAACCTGCAAGACAAAGGATATACCAACCTCGTTGGCAAAACTCACAAAGAACTCGACTTACTGGACGCTGTAGCCGTCCGCCAATTCTTCGATGACGAGCAACCGGAATATGTATTCCTCGCTGCTGCCTTCGTAGGCGGCATCATGGCCAACAGCATCTACCGCGCCGACTTCATCTATAAAAACCTGCAAATACAGCAGAACGTCATCGGCGAAAGTTTCCGCCATAACGTGAAGAAACTCCTCTTCCTGGGCAGCACCTGCATCTATCCCCGTGATGCCGAGCAGCCTATGAAAGAAGAAGTACTCCTCACCTCCCCGTTGGAATACACCAACGAACCGTATGCCATCGCCAAGATTGCCGGACTGAAAATGTGCGAAAGCTTCAACCTGCAATACGGCACCAATTATATTGCCGTGATGCCTACCAACCTTTATGGTCCGAACGATAACTTCGACCTGGAACGCAGCCACGTCCTCCCCGCCATGATTCGCAAGATTCACCTTGCCCACTGCCTGAAACAAGGCGACTGGGATGCCATACGCAAAGACCTGAATCAGCGTCCTGTTGAAGGCATCGACGGAAACAGCAGTCAGGAAGACATCCTCACCATCCTTGCCAAATACGGCATCAGCAACACCGAAGTGAAACTATGGGGCACAGGCACCCCGCTCCGCGAATTCCTCTGGAGCGAAGAAATGGCCGATGCCAGCGTCTTCGTCATGGAGCACGTAGACTTCAAAGACACCTACAAACAAGGTGACAAGGATATCCGCAACTGCCACATCAACATAGGTACAGGCAAAGAAATCTCCATCCGTGAACTGGCTGAACTAATTGTAGCCACCGTAGGCTATCAGGGACTACTCACCTTTGACAGTACCAAACCGGACGGAACCATGCGAAAGCTCACCGACCCCTCCAAACTACACTCCCTGGGTTGGCATCACCAAGTGGAGATTGAAGAAGGCGTACAACGCATGTACGGCTGGTATCTCGGAAACAGTTGACGAGGGAAGAAGTTGACGAGGAAACAAGGGGCTGCGCAATGTTTGATGACGAAAGATTATTCGCCCGGCCTACACGCCGAAAGGCCTTGTCCCCTCGTCAACTTCTTCCCTTGTCAACTCTTCTTCATCTCCTTCTTCCCTTGTCAACTTGTAAAATAGCTTATACTTCCCGCTTTTTTCAACCAAAAATTTGCTTTCTTTTAATAAAGCCTTATATTTGCACAAATTTCAACCAAATGTGCAATATAATATCATGGAACAAAGTTTTATCTCCTATATTGAGAACAGCATAAAAGAAAATTGGGACCTGGATGCCCTGACTGACTATAATGGCGCTACCCTGCAATACAAAGACGTAGCCCGTAAAATAGAAAAAGTACACTTAATCTTTGAAGCAAGCGGTATCAAGAAAGGCGATAAAATTGCCATCTGCGGACGCAACAGCTCGCATTGGGGAGTCACTTTCCTTGCCACACTGACCTACGGTGCTGTAGTGGTTCCTATCTTGCATGAGTTCAAAGCGGACAATGTACATAACATCGTAAACCATTCCGAAGCAAAGTTGCTTTTCGTAGGTGACCAAGTATGGGAAAATCTCAACGAAAGTGCCATGACCCTGCTGGAAGGCATCATACTGATGACCGATTTTTCCGTCCTCGTATCCCGCACCGAAAAGATAGACTATGCCCGCGAGCATCTGAACGAACTGTTCGGCAAGAAATATCCCAAGAATTTCCGCAAAGAACACATCGAATATCACAAAGACCAGCCCGAAGAACTGGCAGTCATCAACTATACTTCCGGTACGACGAGTTATTCAAAGGGCGTAATGCTGCCCTACCGCAGTTTGTGGTCCAACATTGCATTTGCATTCGAAGTATTGCCACTAAAAGCCGGTGATAAGATAATCTCCATGCTGCCAATGGCACACATGTACGGACTGGCATTCGAGTTCCTTTATGAGTTCTCGGCAGGATGTCAGATATACTTCCTCACCCGTATGCCGAGCCCGAAGATTATCTTCCAGGCATTCTCGGAAGTGAAACCTCACCTGGTGATAGCCGTGCCGCTCATCATCGAAAAGATTATCAAGAAGAACGTGCTTCCGAAGTTGGAAACTCCGACTATGAAACTGCTACTGAAAGTTCCCATCATCAATGATAAAATTAAAGCGACCGTGCGCGAAGGCGTAGTCAGTGCCTTCGGTGGACGTTTTGCAGAAGTCATCGTGGGAGGTGCTGCTTTCAACCAAGAGGTAGAACAGTTCCTGCACATGATAGATTTCCCTTATACAGTAGGCTACGGAATGACGGAATGCGGCCCGATTATCTGTTATGAAGATTGGTCGCGCTTCAAACCGGGTTCCTGTGGTAAGGCGGTTCCGCGCATGGAAGTTAAAATCCTCTCGCCTGATCCGGAAAATATCCCGGGAGAAATTGTATGTCGCGGACCTAACGTGATGTTGGGATATTATAAGAATGAAGAAGCCACCCGCGAAACAATTGATGCAGACGGCTGGTTGCACACAGGCGACCTTGCTCTGATGGATGCCGAAGGGAACGTCACCATTAAGGGACGCAGCAAGAACATGCTGCTCGGCGCCAGCGGACAAAACATCTACCCCGAAGAAATAGAAGACAAGTTGAACAACATGCCATACGTTGCCGAAAGCATCATCGTACAGCAGAATGAGAAACTTGTGGGTCTGGTATATCCCGACTTCGACGATGCCTTTGCACATGGTCTGAAGACCGAAGACATCGAACGCATCATGGAAGAAAACCGCGTTGCACTGAACACGACTCTTCCTGCATACAGCCAGATATTCAAAATGAAGATATACCCCGAGGAGTTTGAAAAAACACCGAAACGCTCCATTAAGCGATTCTTGTACCAGGAAGCGAAAGGGTAGAAACAGTTATTAAGTATGTCATCGTAATTAGTTTATATATTAAGAGTATCTGCTTTAGTATTTGCCTCATAATTACACCGTCAGAATGAAATTCAACTCTTGATTCGCATCAACAATTTATAACTAAATTAGTCTCGGAATGAAAAGCGAATTACTATTATCAGCCGTTATGATTCCCGTGTGGGGAATGGCAGGAGAAGCAACTGCACAATCTGCGGACAAGGATGCGCCGAAAGCAAAAGAACGTCCGAACATTATTCTGTTTCTGGTGGACGATATGGGCTGGCAAGATACTTCGCTGCCCTTCTGGACTCAGCGGACTCATTATAACGACACCTACCACACGCCTAACATGGAGCGTCTGGCAGCGCAGGGAAAGATGTTCACACAGGCATATGCCTGTAGTATCAGCTCCCCCACCCGTGTCAGCCTTTTCACAGGAATGAACGCCGCCCGGCACCGGGTGACCAGTTGGACGCTGCGCAAGAACACCACCCATGAACAACCGGACTCTGTGATGACCTATCCGGAATGGAACGTAAATGGCATTTGTCAGGAACCGGGTGTGGAACGCACCACGCAGGTTACTACTTTGGCCCAAGTGCTCAAGGACAATGGTTATCAAACCATTCATTGCGGTAAAGCCCATTTCGGAGCAAACGATACTCCGGGAGCTGATCCGTTAACAATGGGATTTGAAGTGAACATAGCGGGTCATGCTGCCGGTTCGCCTGCCAGTTATTACGGCAAGAATAACTTCGGAAACAAAACGGACGGTAAAAGTCCGTTGGCGGCAGTTCCCGGGCTGGAGCAATATCACGGTACAGACACATTCCTCAGTGAAGCGCTCACCTTGGAAGCCATGAAGGCTCTGGACCATGCGCAGCAGAAAAATGAACCGTTCTTCTTGTACATGGCCCACTATGCAGTCCATACGCCCATACAGCCGGACTACCGCTTCTATCAGAAATATCTGGATAAAGGACTGCCTCCGGTAGAAGCTGCCTATGCCACCCTTGTCGAGGGTATGGATAAGAGTTTAGGCGACCTCATGGATTATCTGGAACGCAATCATCTGACCGAAAACACAGTCATCCTCTTCATGTCCGACAACGGCGGACTGGCTGCCCACACACGTGCCGGAGAGCTGCATACGCAGAATTATCCGCTCAACAGCGGTAAAGGTTCCGCCTACGAGGGTGGTATCCGCGAACCGATGATCGTTAGCTGGCCCGGTGTGGTGACTCCGGATACCAAGTGCGGGGATTACCTTATGATTGAGGATTTCTATCCCACCATTCTTGAAATAGCGGGCGTACAGAAATATACCACCGTACAGCAGCGTGATGGCATCAGCTTCATGCCGCTTCTGACAGGAAAAGGAAAAGTGAAGAATCGTGATATCTATTGGCACTATCCTCATAGCTGGGGACCTTCGGGACCGGGCATCGGAGCCACTTGTTCCATCCGTTCCGGCAACTGGAAACTTGTGTATTATTTTGCAGACGGTAAGCGTGAGCTTTTCAACATCCCGGCTGACATCAGCGAAAAAAACGACGTGGCTATGCAAAACCCACGTATAGTAAAGAGATTGGCAAAGAAATTAAGTAACTATCTCCGGTCGGTAGATGCACAGCGTCCTACGCTTCATGCAACAGGCGAATTAGCCCCCTGGCCGGATGAAATAAAGATTAAAAACGAATGAGACGTTCATTTTCATCCATCATTGCATTATTGACTATTGCAGGAACACTTTCTGCCCAAACCACAAATAACGAGTCAACCCAAACAAGCAAGAAAGACAAGGAACCTGTCGGCATCAACCTGTCCTTATGGAAGAATATGTCCACACAGGAGACTGATACCGTCGGTACCACCTGCTTCAACCTGGGTCTTTTTTCCTCCATGAACCGCTTGAGTGGTGTAGGTATTAATCTACTGGGCGGAGTGGTCTACCGGGATATGAACGGTGCACAGATCACGGGTCTTGCCAACTTGGTAGGTGGCAGCATGAGGGGCGTCCAGATTGCAGGTATCAGCAATGTAAACGGGGATAATCTCAGTGGTGTATCCTTGGCCGGCTTGGTAGGTATCACCGGAAACCATGCGCAAGGTGTCATATTCTCCGGACTTACCAATATCGCGGGAGACAATACCACCGGCGTTATCATCGGCGGTTTACTGAACATTACCGGAGAAAACTCTTCGGGTGTGCATCTGGCGGGGTTAGCCAACATTGCAGGTGAAGACTTCAATGGTATTACTACTTCCGGACTGCTGAACATTGTAGGTGAAAATCTGCGAGGCGTACAAATCAGCGGGTTGGGTAACATTACAGGAGAGGCGATGCACGGTTTACAGATTGCCGGTCTGGGCAATGTAGTAGGCGGTACTTTCACCGGCGCACAACTTGCTCCCCTCAACATAACAAAGAACGGAAAAGGGTTGCAAATCGGATTAGTCAATTATTATAAGAGTGATTTCGACGGTTTCCAGTTGGGTCTGGTGAATGCCAACCCGAATACGAAAGTGCAATTGATGCTTTTCGGAGGAAATACAACGAAGCTGAATGTAGGTGCGCGTTTTAAAAATAAGTTGTTCTATACCATCTTAGGTGGTGGCACGCATTATCTGGATTTCAGTGATAAGTTCTCGGCCTCCCTCTTTTACCGTGCAGGTCTGGAACTTCCTTTGTACAAACAACTGTTCATCAGCGGTGACCTGGGATTTCAGCACATCGAGAACTTCAAAAACAAAGATTATGGCTTCCCGGCACGCCTCTATGCACTTCAGGCACGTGTAAATCTGGAATATCGCCTGACAGACAGATTCGGGGTATTCGTAACTGGTGGGTATGGGGGTAGCCGCTATTATAATAAAGGAGTGACCTATGACAAAGGGGTGATTCTGGAAGGCGGAGTGGTGTTGTTCAAATATTAATTAATAAGTACATCACCCTAACAAACTTATACTATCTGTCATTCTGAGCGCAGTCGAAGAATCTCTTCTCTGTGTATTCGGGGAGAGTAGATCCTTCGACTGCGCTCAGGATGACAGATACTCTTAATATATTATGATGACATATTTACCTAAATTAGTATTCAGTTTTTCTCCTTAATAAATCCCGTCCTGTACGCCACCAGCAACTTCTTCAAATCCTGTATCTGCGTCACCAGCACTTGCCCTTTATCGGTATCCTTCACCATCATGCGTTGTGAATTGAACTCGATAACGAAAGTGGTGGACTTGATATCCTGCCCTTCCTCTATTGCCTTCTGACGGCTTTGGAACGGGTCATGCTGCACTAACTGTAGTCCATGCGAATGATATACCAATGTATATCCGGCAATTCCCGTTTCCGGTTGATAAGCTTTTGAGAAACCGCCGTCAATCACCAGCAATTTGCCATCCGCCTTGATAGGCTTCTCGCCTTTGATTATCTTCACAGGCACATGCCCGTTAATGATATGCGAATGAGGGCCTGTCACTTCAAATTCCGCCAGAATACGGTCGCAAATATCTGCACGGTTACGTAATGAATAATAATATCCTTTCGTCTCCTTGGACAGTTCCTTATCTCCTATAAAGTAGCGCTCGAATGTCGCCATCTTATCCTTATCGAACGACGGAGCATCCGGCCCGCACCACATGTACCACACGTAATCCAGCGCAAAGCTCTTCTCTTCCGTACCGTCTTCATCAAAATAGGCTGTGCGTATCAATTGATCCGTTTTGCACAGCAGCTTCTTGCCCCAATACTCCTTCTTACCGATGCGTACATGCTTGAAACTGCCATCTTCATTCAATGGCATGGAAGCATGATACAGCAAGTTACTGTTGCAAACCAGATACATTCCCCCATACGTAAACAGGCAACGCATGTGTTTCTTCAACTTCTCGCTATTCATGAACGAAGCATGAATCTTATCCATCAACTCCCTTTCCTCATCCGACAGACGATACGGGTCAGCCGGATCTATCGTCGGGAAGTTTGTATCGAGCAAAGGATATTCTTTTCCTTCGTACACAAAGACACCTCTTTCAAAGTCAATCTTATCCAGCAATTTCCGATTCTGCATGCCAAAGTCCGGACGGCGGTCTATAATCTCCGCTTCCAGCTTCAACTGTATCACCGTAATCGCCTTATGCATCTGCGTAATCAGTCGCAAAGTTTTCTCATTGTAACTTCCATCCGCAAAGTTCATCTTCGGTGCAAAGATGGTACAAGGATCATCCGCATACATATCCATAGCAAACGTGGCAAGTGGCAAGAGATTGATGCCGTATCCGTCTTCCAGCGTAGCCAGATTGGCATAGCGCATCGACATGCGGATTACATTGGCAATACAGGCGTCATTGCCCGATGCCGCCCCCATCCACAAAATATCATGATTTCCCCACTGGATGTCGAAGTTATGATAATCGCAAAGCGTATCCATAATGATATGCGCTCCCGGACCACGGTCGTAAATGTCGCCTACGATGTGCAGGGAGTCAATCGTCAGCCGTTGGATAAGATTGCACATAGCGATAATGAAATCGTCCGAACGCTTGGTGGAAATAATGGTGCTGATGATGACATTGATGTAGGCATGTTTATTAGGCTCTACACTCGACTCATGCAGCAACTCCTGAATGATGTATGAAAATTCCTCCGGCAACGCTTTCCGCACCTTCGAGCGCGTGTATTTGGAAGAAACATTCTGGCAAACCTTCACCAGTTGATTCAGCGTAATCAGATACCAGTCGTCCAGGTCGGTTTCCCGCTCCTTTATCAACTGCAACTTTTCTTCGGGATAATATATCAGGGTGCATATTTCTTTCTTTTCACTCTCACGCAAGGTATGTCCGAAGATTTCATTCACTTTCCGCTTCACTGCACCCGAAGCGTTCTTCAACACATGCTGGAAAGCTTCATATTCGCCGTGAATGTCGGTCAGGAAATGTTCCGTACCTTTCGGAAGGTTCAGGATAGCTTCCAGATTAATGATTTCTGTACTGGCATCCGCAATTGTAGGGAAACTGCGTGACAGCAACTGCAAATAGCGCAAGTCGCTCATGATGCTTTCAGGGGTAATATTACTCATTAATTATTAACTATGAATTATTAATTATAATTGGCTGCGCAGATAACGCGCCACTCTCTACTTTAAGTTCTTAAACCTCAACTTTAGACTTTCAAACCTCAACTCTGCCTTCTCAAACTCTCAACTCTCAATTCTCCACTCTCAACTTAAGAAGAACATCAGCAATACCTGTGCGATAATCACCCGCAAGAACATACACAACGGATAAACCGTGGCATAAGAGACTGAAGGGTTATCACCCGGAATGGTATCATTGACGTAATTCAGCGCCATCGGATTCGCCATACTTCCGCACAGCATCCCCGCCACCGAACCGAAATCTATCTTCATCCAACGGAAAGCGATAATTCCCATTATCAGCACGGGGAGAACAGTCAGCGCACAACCTATCCCTATCCACAACAACCCTTCCGGACGGAACACCGTGTCGAAGAAATGGGCACCCGCATCCAGTCCCAGACAAGCCAGATAGAGAGACAAGCCCAAGGCACGAAGCATCAGGTTCGCACTACGCGTCGTATAAGTCACCATGTGCATCCTCGGGCCGAAAGTGCCGATAAGGATACCTACAATAATCGGGCCTCCTGCCAGTCCCAGCTTCACCGGTGTACTGACTCCGGGGATAGCGATAGGTATGGCTCCCAATGCAAGACCGAGGACGATGCCTACGAATACAGCCACCAGATTGGGTTCTTTCAGGCTCTTCACGGCATTTCCCAGTACTTTTTCCACATTTTGTACGGCAGCCGCCTCACCTATTTCCGTCAGTCGGTCGCCCAACTGCAAGGTAAGTTCCGCTGTGGCCAGCAGCAACACTCCGCTACGGTATACGCGGCTGATATTGATGCCATAATGATTACGCAGGTGAAGGGAGCCGAGCTTCTTTCCGTTCAGTTCGGGACGTGTCACCACGATACGTTGCGAAATCAACTGGCTGTCGATGGCATTCCAGTCGATATCTTCCTTATTCCAGTCTGTGTTTTCCTGTTCGCCGAACAACACTGTCAGCGCAGGCACATTCCTTTCGGAAGTGATGACTAACAGGCGGTCGCCTTCTTTAATCACCTTCTCGGAAGTGGGAATACTCACATTGCCATCCCGCCACAAACGGGATATTACGAATTTAGGATAGCTCAGTTGCGCAATATCCTTCACACTCATATTAAAGATAGCCGGATTGTGCACCTGAAATGCAACGATATACGGCTTATTCACATCATCTTTTTCCTTTACTTCCAAATCTTCCTTACGCACCAGCATTTTGCGTATCAGCAGAATGCCGAGGATTACTCCCACTACGCCCAACGGATATGCCACCGCACATCCCAGAGCCGGAGTATTCGCTTCAATGCCCATCTGTTTCAGGGTTTGTTGCGCAGCACCCAGCGCAGGAGTATTGGTTGTGGCACCGCAAAGGATACCCACCATGTCCGGCAGGGAGACTCCCAGCCCATAGCTGCCCAGCAACGTCATCACCGTGCCAATCAGCACCACACCGAGCGCCAGCATATTCAGTTGCACGCCCCCCATCCTGAACGAACTGAAAAAGCCCGGACCGACCTGCAATCCCAGTGCATACACAAATATCACCAGACCGAAGCTTTCGGCATAATTCAGCATCTGCGGGTCGATGGATAACCCGAAATGCCCGGCAAGGATACCTGCAAAGAACACAAATGTCACCCCCAACGATATGCCGCAGATATGTATCTTCCCCAGTCCCAAACCAATAGCGGATATTAGTGAGAGCACCACAACCGCCTGCAGAGCGGAATGTTCAACGAATAAACTGTATAACCAATCCAAAGTATTTACGTTTTACTGATTTCGGAGTGCAAAGATAGGAAGTATTTCCCGGAGACAATAAATAATTGCACAAAAAAAGCGGTCACCGTTTCTTGGTAACCGCTTATGCTTTGTACACCCTCAGGGACTCGAACCCTGGACCCATTGATTAAGAGTCAATTGCTCTACCAGCTGAGCTAAGAGTGCATGTATTCTTATTGACCGTAGTGGATACGAGAATCGAACTCGTATTACATGCGTGAGAGGCATGTGTCCTAACCGTTAGA
>NZ_CAJLKP010000084.1 GCF_905207245.1 uncultured Bacteroides sp.
AAACCGAATTTGCGACGGAGATAATAAGAAATTATAGAGAAAAAGGTATGAAAGAAAAGAGCCGGTAGAGAATAAGAAAGAAACAGAAAGTGAAAAAGAAAAAAAAGAAAAAGAAGTATTCTCCCAGTTATTTATGATAGCTTTGCAGCCAGAAATAAAATACAAAGAACTATGGCAAAAATAAAAGAAGATATTTTCAGCGGCTTTTCAGGGAAATTGGGAAACGTGGTAGGATGCAAAGGAAAAAACGGGTATTACCTCCGTACAAGACCCGAAAAATACAGAGATGCAAAAAGCAAAGGACAAGTGCAGCAACGAAGCAAATTCATGCTGGCCAATGAACTCTTGAAAAACTTCACTCCATTGTTACGTATCGGATACCGGAATTGTGACGGAAAACGTTCGGGCTTCACTGCCGCAATGTCATACGTCATGGCCAATGCCATATGTCAGGGCGAGAAAGGAGCAAGCATTGATTACGAAAAGGTGAAAATTGCACAAGGCACACTGACCACTGCAACGGAAGCCAAAGTAGAATTGGAAAAAAGCAAAGCTATCTTCACATGGAAGGACAATAGTGGCCGGGGTGACGCACAGCCGGAAGATAACGTGATAACACTGGTGTACAACAGGATGAAAGGGCAAGCTGTTTATCAGCTCCACAACGCACAGCGCAGCGATGGCTATTGCGAGCTCCCTTTGCCAGAGGAGTGGCAGAAGGAGGATCTTACAGTATACATAGCTTTAGAAAATGAAGAAAGAATGTGTGTTTCGAACAGTGAATGCCTATGGAATGGAGTATACACAGAAAGAAATTCGGATTAACTGCAAGGCAATAAAAAACGCACTGCAATATAATGCATTAATTTACATCTACTTATCTCACTCTAAAAACAAGAAACAACATGTTCACAACTACTATGAATAGATGATTTGTCGCCCCTTAACACAACACTTCGATAAATAAACAAAAAGCGACTCAGGAAAAGCCGTAAATGTACCGTTCGGAGAACATGCAAAACAGAAGCGGGCTGCCACGGAATCGCTTCCCCGGCAGCCCCTCTTCATTGAAATAAAAATAACAGAGAGAGTATGATTTTGTTTATTCCTGACCTCCCCCCAAAGCACGGTATAGGTTAATTAGGCTTTGTATCTCAGTAAAACGGTTGGCCGTCTGCGACAGTTGCGCACTGAGCAACGACTGCCGGGCGGTGAGCACTTCCAGATAGGTCGTATTGCCATGTTCCATCAGCAAAGAAGTACTTCGCATAGCCGTTTGCAAAGAAACTATCTGTTTATCCAGCAAAAGGCTTTTCCCTTGACTGGTCTGATAGGCTATCAAAGCATCATTCACCTCGCTGCCTGCATTGAGCAATGTTTGTTGAAAACCAAGAGCTGCTTCTTCCTGCTGTGCACGGGCAATACGATACTGGGCAACAACCTGCCCCCGGTTAAAGAGCGGTTGCGTCAGCGAACCCACCGCGGATGCCAGAAACTTGCCCGGATTGACAATCATGGAACCAGCAGAATTCGTCCAGCCGGCACTCCCACTCAGCGTGATGGAGGGATAGAAAGCAGAGCGCGCCATGTTAGTGCCATAGAACGCCGTCTCCAGTGCCCGCTCGGCTGAGCGGACATCAGGACGACAGGAAAGCATCCGAACAGGAATCCCTATAGAAAAGTCTGCGGGGAACTGTTGCCCTGCCAGCACGCCACGTTCATAGTTGCGGGGCGTCTCAGCCAGCAATAGGGCAAGGCTATTCTCCACTTGGTTTATCTGTTGTTGCAGATCGAGGACAGAGCTTTGCACCTGATAATAGGCGGCTTCCATCTGCGATACAGCCGATTCGTTTGCCATTCCGGCATTCATCAAAGCACGGGTGGAAGCCACGGTTTCTTTCCATGCCTCCTCCGTCTGCCGGGAAATGTCGAGTTGTTCATCCAGCATCAGCAACGTATAATAAGTATTGGCTATACCTGCTATCAACTGGGTGCGAACAGCCTGGCGGTAGTCCTTGCTTTGAGCATAAAGTGCCTTTGCCTGTTTCTTAGCATTGCGCATACGCCCGAAAACGTCCAATTCCCAACTGGCAGTGACAGGCAACGAATACATCTGCGTAGCCTTGTGAGTATCGAAACTGCTCACCGTTCCTTGCGGAGAAAGGGCAAATGCGGGAAGAAAAGCTAGTTTGGCAGACATCAGTGTTGCCTGAGCCTGTTCCACACGAAGCTGGGCAGATTGATAGTCGGTATTGTTCTGCAATCCCTGCTCAATGAGAGATTGCAAATGCGGGTCGGTGAAGAGCTCCTGCCAGTCCATATTGCCCAGGCTGGCAGTATCTTCGGGCACCACTTCCCCACCGTAGAGGCCATCGGGGACGGAAGCTGCAGGTTCGTATTTGGTATAGATGCCACAGCCGCTCAGTGACAGACTAACAGCAACTAACATGATTATATTTTTCTTCATTCTTCAATATCTTTAATATGTTTCTTGGAATTGATTTTATCTACAATGTACACCAGAAGACCGGCAATACAATAAGCTATCACCTGTTCTAACCAAAATATATCACCTTGATACATCATTCATTCCTCCTTTCATTTATTTACGTTCGCGTTCAGCCTCGCTCTTTTCTTTCTCCAGCAGTACTTGCACATCCGGTTCTTCCTCCATCGGCGGACGGATTTTCTCCTGCAAGAATTCAAAAATGATATAGAAGACCGGAACAACAAAGAGCAGTGCCAGTGTACCTACAGCCATGCCCCCTACGACACCCGTACCCAGAGAACTGTTACCATTGGCACCTGCACCGGAAGAAAACATCAACGGAAGCATACCGAAAATCATGGTCAACACCGTCATCAGAATGGGACGCAAGCGGACTTGTGCAGCAGAGTAAGCGGATTCCACAATACCCATTCCTTTGCGGCGACGCTCTATGGCATACTCCGTAATCAGAATAGCCGTCTTGGCAAGCAAACCAATCAGCATAATCACACCTGTTTGCAGATAGATATTGTTTTCCAGTCCGAGTATTTTAGCGAAAAGGAATGACCCCATCAATCCGAACGGTACAGAGAAGATAACGGCAAACGGTACGAGAAAACTCTCGTAGAGACATGCCAGAATCAAGTAAATAAGGAATATGCAAATGGCGTAAATGAAAACCGTCTGTGCTCCACCACTACTTGCTTCTTCACGTGCCATACCGCCATATTCGTATCCATAGCCTGCCGGCAAGGATTGAGCCGCTACTTCTTCAATCACTTTCTGCACTTCACCGGAAGAGTAACCGTCTGCCGGATTCACATTGGCTGTGATAGTACTATAAAGATTGAAACGGTTCGCCGTTTCAGGTCCCAGCACTTGCGTCAGCGTCACGAATTGGCTCACCGGAGCCATTTCCGCACCATTGCGTACAAACATATTGTCTAATGCCTGTTCGTCCAGACGGTATTCAGGCGAGGCCTGCATCATCACACGATATACTTTACCGTACTGGTTGTAGTTGGAAATATATGCACCACCGCAATAACTACCTACTACATCAAGCACTGCGCTTGGCGAAATCCCCGCACGCTTACACTTGGCAGCATCTACTTCTACCGACACTTGCGGGAAGTTGATAGCGTAAGAAGTGTAAGCCATGGCCACTTCCGGACGCTGGTTCAGGGCACCGAGGAACTGTATGGCTGCATCATAGAACGTCGCTAAATCTCCACCCGTCATATCCTGAAGATTCAGTTCAAGAGAGTTACCCATACCGTAACCCGGAATCATGGCAGGCTGGAAACTGAATATCTGTGCTTCCTTTATGTCCTGGAACTGTGCATTGAGGCGGGAAACCACAGCATCCGAACTATGTTCTTTACCCTTTCGCTCACCCCAATCTTTCAGACGAATAATAATCGTACCATAAGAAGTTCCCTGACCGGATATAAGTCCGTATCCGGCTACGCGGGCATAGTGTTCAATTTCGGGTGTATCTTGCAAGATGTTTTCCAACCGGTCCATCACTTTCGTGGTTTCATCAAGCGTGCTTCCCGGTGAAATGCTGACATTCACCATGATGACACCTTGGTCTTCCTGCGGCACAAGCCCCGTCTTGGTGGTGCTCATCAGATAAATCAGCAATGCAACGGTAGCAACGAGTGATGTCCACACCATCCAGCGGTGGCGGATGAAGAACATCACACCTTTCTTATACTTGCCCAGTACGGCGTTGAACGAGGCGTTGTAGGCTGCACGCACCCGTCCGTTGATGCTCTTGGCACTCTTGGTTCCGTCCGACGGTCGCATCATGATGGCACACAAAGCGGGACATAGCGTCAGAGCCGAAATCATGGAGATTCCCACAGCAGTTGCCATTGTGATACCGAACTGCGTATAGAACACACCCGAAGTACCTCCCATGAACGTCACAGGAATAAACACAGCCATAAATACGCAGGTACAAGAGACGATAGCCATCGTCACGTCACCCATTGCATCTTTCGTGGCGAGATAAGGTGATTTATACCCGGCATCAAACTTGGATTGCACTGCTTCCACCACCACAATGGCATCATCTACCACCGTACCAATGGCAAGTACCAGTGCAAACAGCGTCAGGATGTTCAGACTGAATCCTGCGGCCACCAAACAGGCAAACGTACCTACCAACGACACGATGATGGAGATGGACGGGATAAACGTACTCTTGAAGTCCTGCAAGAAGAAGTATACCACCAAGATTACCAGAATGATGGCAATAATCAGCGTCTCCACCACATTGTGTATGGAAGCAAAGAGGAAGTCGTTCGAACTCATCATCGTGACGAACTCAGTTCCTTCCGGGAGGTTCTTCTTCATCCGCTCTATCTGGGCGGTAATTTCTTTATTGACAGCAGTAGCATTGGAACCTGCCGTTTGGAATATCATGTAGAGAACGGCAGGCTTACTATCCATTTCACTACGGAAACTATAAGTCATAGTGCCCAGTTCCACATCTGCCACATCTTTCAGGCGAAGAATGGAACCATCTTCGTGAGAACGGACAACGGTGTTCTGGAATTCTTCCACACTCTTCAAGCGTCCGCGATATTTCATGGTGAACTGGAAGACATTATTCGAACTCTCGCCCAGCGAACCGGTGGGAGCTTCAATATTCTGCTCACCCAACACGCCGGTTATATCCGAAGGTATCAATCCATATTGTGCCATCCGTTCCGGTTTCAGCCAGATACGCATACTATACGTATCGCCCAACTCCATTACATCTCCCACTCCCTCGATACGTTTTATCTGGGGAATAACATTGATATCCAAATAATTGGCAAGGAAAGTCTGGTCATATCGACCATCCGTACAGGTCAGAGCACCAATCTGCAAGAAGCTGGTCTGACGCTTCATCGTGCTTACACCGACTTTCGTAACTTCTGCCGGAAGCAGTCCTTGTGCTTTAGCCACACGGTTCTGTACGTTGACGGCCGCCATGTCGGGGTCCGTGCCCTGCTTGAAGTAAACTTGTATAATAGCCAAGCCCGCATTGGAGGCGCTGGAAGTGATGTACATCATATCTTCCACACCATTGATGCTCTCTTCCAGTGGCATGATGACACTGTTCATCACTGCCTCAGCATCGGCACCCGTATAGCTAGCGGCCACATACACCGTGGGAGGTGCAATGTCGGGATATTGCTCCACCGGCAGGGTGAAGAGCGAAATAAGCCCTATAACCAGAATCAGTACGGAGATGGAGATAGCCATCACCGGCCGTTTAATAAATATATTTCCTTTCATAATCAGTCTCCTTCTTATTTAACTTGTGTACCCTCGCGCACCAGCCCGGCGCCTTGCGATACAATCTCATCACCGGCCTTCAGTCCATCCAGCACTACATATTCGCGTCCGTTGTTGATTCCGGCTACGGTAATCAGGGTGGAGACAGCTTTACCATCCACTACCTTATATACAATAGTCTTATCCTGCATCCGCACGGTGGCTGTCTGCGGAATGGCAATGCAGTCTTTATAGATACTTGGCACTACCACCGTGCCCGATGCTCCGCTATGGAGTAAACGCGATTCGTTGGGAAACACCACACGTGCCACTACAGTACCCGTCTGCCGGTCGATGACACCACTGATGGATTCGATGACACCTTTCTTATCATAAACAGAATTATCGTTCAGGCGCAATTCCACTTCCGGCATGTTCTTCAATGCCTCATCCATATCGCCGTACTGGCGGGTCAGGGCAAGCAACTGATTCTCAGTCATGGAAAAATAGACATACATATCCGAGTTGTCGCTGACCGTAGTGAGCGGATAGGGCATGTTGGCACTGACCAGTGCACCTGCACGATAGGGCAATGCGCCTACTACTCCGTCACTGGGGCTTTTCACCTCTGTATAGGAGAAGTTGTTACGGGCGCTTATTTCCTGAGCCTCAGCCTGTGCCAGTTGGGCCTTGGCAGTGAGATAAGAATTCTCGGCTGTCTTCAGGCTGAATTCCGAAACGACTTTTTGTGCATACAATTCCCGATTGCTCTTGTAGGTCAGCTCGGCAGTTGCCAGTGCAGCGCGTGCCGCTTCCACGTTGGCGGTGGCGGTTTTGAGTGCAGCCCTGTAGGGCACCTGGTCGATGATGAAAAGCAATTGGCCCCGACGCACTTTCTGCCCTTCGGCCACACAGAGTTTCTCGATTGTGCCCGATACCTGTGGATAGATATCGATATCCTGCCGCCCGCGTATGCTCGCCGAATAGGAAGAAGAAAGTTCCTTATCCGCCGCCTCTACCTGCATTACTGCATAAGAGGAAGATTTCACTTCTGCATCCGGTGCCTGCTTGCAAGATGCCATCCACACTGTACAACCGACAATCCCTATCAGCCGTATCCATTTTTTGTTCACTGTAATCATACTTACTCTTTTTATCTTTTGTTAAATCCTGGACAAAAGTAGGAGAAAGGAACAAAGCGACAGTAACCAATTTCCCTCCATAAGTGTCCTATTCTCCCCATTTGCATTTTTTAAAGCTAACTAATTGTCAATAAACGATATATCAAACAATTATGAAGGAGAATAGAACATCCTGTTTTCCCCATAATTCACCAACTTTGCAAAAAGTAAAAAAGAAAAGAATATGGAAAAACAGAACATTAGAACGGTGGATATAGAAGATTTTAAGGACAGTCAACATGTCCTTGACTATGTAGATGATGACTTTGCAATAGTCAACAGCTTGGATGGGATTCCTTATAGTGAGGATACGGTAAGATTGGGATGCTTCCTCATTGCCGTTTGCATAGAAGGGTGCATTCAACTGGACATCAACTGCCGGACGTACAAGTTGCAGGCAGGGGATTTACTGCTCGGTCTTCCCAATACCATTATTAACCATATGCTGCTGAGCCCCAAACATAAAATCAGGCTTGCGGGATTCTCCACCCGCTTCCTGCAACGCATCATTAAAATGGAAAAGGATATATGGGATACCGCCATCCACATCCACAACAATCCGGTGAAGTCTATCGGCGAAGATAAGGATTCGCCCATTTTCACATTCTACCGTGATTTAATCGTAGCAAAAATAAATGATGAGCCGCATTGTTATCACAGGGAAGTGATACAGCATATCTTTGCCGCCCTCTTTTGCGAGATGCTGGGGCAGCTCAACAAGGAAATCGCCGCCTCCGACACACCAATCCGCCTCAAAGAAGGCATCAAACAGTCTGATTACATCCTGCGGAAATTCATGGAATTGTTATCGAAAGACAACGGTATGCACCGTTCGGTGACTTACTTTGCCGATGCGCTGTGCTATACGCCTAAGCATTTCTCGAAAGTCATCAAACAGGCGTGCGGCAGGAATCCGTTGGATTTAATTAATGAAACGACTATAGAACATATCAAGTACCGGTTGAAGCGTTCGGACAAGTCCATCAAGGAAATTGCAGAAGAGTTCAATTTTCCCAATCAATCTTTCTTCGGGAAATATGTAAAGACGCATCTGGGGACATCACCGATAAATTATAGGAATGCCAAAGAGGAGTGATGGGAAGAAGAATATTGCATTCCACCAAATCCATCAGCCTCTTTATTTGTTACTAATCTAAACGAATAGTAACAAAACCCCGATTATGAAATTCAAATCTTTATTCTTATTAATAATAGCGCTGCTTTCCACTTGCACGCTCGGAGCGCAAAACCGCAAGAAAGTAGGAGTCGTATTAAGTGGTGGCGGCGCCAAAGGAGTAGCACACATCGGAGCTTTGAAAGTGATAGAAGAAGCTGGAATTCCGATTGATTATATAGTGGGAACAAGTATGGGCGCCATTGTGGGCGGGTTGTATGCCATCGGATACACCCCTCAACAACTGGATAGCATGGTCAATGTGCAGGACTGGAAATATCTGTTGTCCGATGCTTCCGACCCGGAAACCACATTACTGAGCGAAAAACTGAGAGAAGAACATTATCTGCTGTCTGTGCCTGTTGCAGGAAAATCAGCACATGTATCGGATGCAGGGATTATAAAAGGAAGAAACATATCGCGATTACTTTCAGAATTAACAGTGGGGTATCATGACTCCATCTCCTTCAACCGCCTGCCTATTCCGTTCGCTTGCGTATCAGATAACATAGTGAATGGCAGTAAAGTCGTTTTCCATAAAGGAATTCTGGCAACTGCCATGCGTGCCAGCATGTCCATTCCGGGAGTATTCGCCCCTGTCTATCTCAATGGCATGGTGCTGGTGGATGGCGGATTGACGGACAACTATCCTGTAGACATCGCCCGGGAGATGGGAGCGGAAATCATTATCGGGGTCGATGTACAAAATCCACTGATGAAGGCAGATGAACTGACAAGTCTGTCGAGCGTGCTGGGACAGATTATTAATCTGGTGGGAGAAGAAAGCTACCGGAAGAATGTAAAGGACAGCAATATACATATACAAGTAGATGTAGACGGATACTCGGCGGCAAGTTTCAACCATGCGGCAATAGACACCCTGATGCGTCGGGGAAAAGAAGCGGCGATGAAGGATTGGGATAAACTGATTGCCTTGAAAAAGGAAATAGGCATAAGTAAGAACTATCGGGCGGAATATCCCGGCCCGTTCAAGATACCGGCGCCTGCGATGCTGGACACGATACCGTCAGTCACACAGATTGCTCCACATGAGAAACCGGTGAATACTATAAATATAGGAGGCAGATTTGATAATGAAGAATTGGCAGTACTGTTACTGAATGCGAGGGCATATTTCGGAAAGCAGAAGAAATCGCAGTTGAGCGCCACTACCCGGCTGGGGAAACGGACATTCGGACGGTTGGAATACATGTACTCACCACGTGAGAACTGGAATATAAACACGGGGTATCAGATAGGATATAATGACTTCAACCTCTACGGAAAAGGAAAACGGCTGATGAACCTGACTTATGTGCATCATTCTCTCTGGGTGGGATTTACAAAGAGCTGGTATCGGCTACTGATAAATGCAGGTATCCACTTCGAGAAGTATAACTATCATGACTGGCCATCGGGACCAGACGTTGTTCTGACAAAGTCGAGCGACAAGGCGTTGCTCAGTTATCAGGCCAGCATCACGTACAACAGCCTGAACAATCAGCGGTTCTCTACAAGAGGCATGGAATGGAAAGCAACGTACAGGCTTTATACGGATAATATGGTAACTTATGATTCGCATAGTCCCGTATCAGTATTCCAGACACATTGGAGCGGATATTTCTCTCCAAACAAGATTTTCACCATTATGCCGTCAGTGTATGGCAGGGTAGTCGGAAAGAATACGCAATCTCTGGCAATATCAAACTTTGTAGGCGGAAATGTGCCGGGACGGTATATGGAGCAACAGATTCCTTTCACCGGCATCAACCATATAGAAATGAGCCCGGATGCTTTGTTGACAGGAATGCTGGGAGTAAGGGCAAGGACTTACAAGAATCAATACATCGTAGTCCGCGGCAGTTACGGGCGTACAGCGGATAAAATAGAAAACCTATTCGGTGGAACCGATACACACGCACTGGCAGGCGGCAGCATAGGATACTGCTACAATAGTATCATCGGACCGATTGAGGCGGAACTGAATTATTCCAACCAGTCAAAGAAACTGGGATATTATATCGGGGTTGGATTTACCTTCTAAGATTCTTCCTTCACTTCTTCCTGCGGAATGCGTATCGACGTATACAATTCCAGCACGGCAGCTACCGTCAGGCAAACAATCCACTCATTGCCATGAGTGAAGAACATGAATGCGCCTGTAAGTACCAGTAGCAATGCACCGAAAATCTGCTGACGGCGGAGACGTTTCACATTAGGTTTATTACTCTTGGAAGGGGAATTAATCTGGGCTAGCGCCACCATAGTAGCACCAATGGTATATATATAAGGTGCAAATTCCCAGCCAGTGATATAAACGGCAGCACCAAACAGCGCCATCACAGCACCTACAGTAAACAAAGCGGGTATCAGGGATTTCATTCTTCGATGTCTTCTTCAAATACGTAAATATCTTCATTCGGTTTCTTCATCAGGTACTTCTCGCGCGCAATGCGCTCGATAGCACCGGAATCAACAGCCAGTTCATTCAGCCGTTCCGTGTTATCTTCATACTCCGCCCGGTACTTCTCTATTTCTGAGTTCAGGCGACTGATTTCATTCGCATAACCCATACGGCGCACAATGCTGTTCTCGTCCAGAAAGCCGACAATCACCACAAACGCCACAAACGTAATCAAGTATTTATGCTTGCGGACAAATATCCAAAGCGTCGCTAATTTATCCATTGATAAACAATTTAATAAGGTTTCTTCGCCTACAAAGATAAGAGGAATAACTGAGAAATTCCTTTTTTTTGTGTACATTTGCACAAATTGTAACGGACAAGAATATCCCGAATCATGGAAAACTATATCGTATCGGCACGAAAATACCGCCCTACCACCTTTGAGTCGGTAGTGGGACAGCGTGCTCTGACCACTACGTTGAAGAATGCCATCGCTACCGGTAAACTGGCACATGCCTACCTATTCTGCGGACCACGCGGCGTGGGAAAAACAACTTGTGCCCGCATCTTCGCCAAGACCATCAACTGTATGAGTCCCACGGCAGACGGAGAAGCCTGTAATCAATGCGAGTCATGCACGGCCTTCAACGAGCAGCGGTCATACAATATCCATGAACTGGATGCCGCATCCAACAACTCCGTGGATGACATCCGCCAACTGGTGGAGCAAGTGCGTATTCCACCCCAGATAGGGAAATATAAAGTGTACATCATTGACGAGGTGCACATGTTGTCAGCATCGGCTTTCAATGCTTTCCTGAAAACTCTGGAAGAACCGCCCCGCCATGCCATCTTTATTCTGGCTACCACGGAGAAGCACAAAATTTTGCCAACCATCCTGTCACGTTGCCAGATATACGACTTCAATCGTATCAATGTGGACGATACGGTTGCCCATCTGGCATACGTTGCCTCCAAAGAAGGAATTACCGCGGAACCGGAAGCTCTGAACGTCATTGCCCTGAAGGCCGACGGCGGTATGCGCGATGCCTTGTCCATCTTCGACCAGGTAGTCAGCTTCACCGGCGGACACATCAGCTATAAGAGTGTAATCGAGAACCTGAACGTACTGGATTATGAATATTATTTCCGCCTGACAGACCATTTTCTGGCAAACCTGGTCAGTGACGCCTTATTGTTGCTGAATGATGTGCTGAATAAGGGATTCGATGCCAGCCATTTCGTGACAGGTTTGTCCTCGCACTTCCGCGACCTACTGGTAAGCAAAGACCCTGCCACACTGGCATTACTCGAAGTGGGTGCCAGCATTCGTGAACGCTACCAGGCGCAGGCACAAAAGTGTCCGCTGCCTTTCCTCTACCGGGCTATGAAACTCTGCAATGATTGTGACCTGAATTACCGTGCCAGCAAGAACAAGCGATTGCTGGTGGAACTGACCTTGATACAGGTTGCTCAGCTTACCGCCGAGGGGGACGACGTGAGTGGTGGGCGCCGCCCTAAACAAGCTATAAAACCCATATTCTCGCAACCTGCCGCCGCTCAGCAGCCACAGGGCACATCTGCTATGCCCCAACCGCAAGCAACTACCCATGCCGCTCCGGTTCAACCGCAGCCGGCACAGCAAGCTCCTGCAGCCCAGGCTGCCCCTGCATCACCACAATCTCAACAGCCTTTTGGTTCGCAGACTGCCATGCGCCCCACTCCCACCGCCGTATTAATGGCACAAGGAAAAGAGGAAAAGAAGATACCTGTCATGAAGATGTCCGGTCTGGGTATCTCCATCAAGCATCCGCAGGTTGAAGAAGATAAGAAACAAACAGCCGGAACTACTACTTCCCAGCAAAATGCACAACCTGAAGAAGACTTCATCTTCAACGAAAAAGACGTGAACTACTATTGGCAGGAATATGCCGGACGTCTACCGCAGGAACAGACCGCCCTTGCCAAACGTATGCAGGTAATCCGCCTGGCAATGCTGGATGCCACAACATTCGAAGCTGTAGTAGACAACGACATTGCAGCCAAGGAGTTCACCGACCTGATTCCGACCTTGCAAGAATACCTGCGTAAACGGCTTAAAAACAGCAAGGCTACTATGACTGTCCGCGTCAGCGCTCCCACCGAAAAAGTGCGTGCCTACAGCCGTGTAGAGAAATTCCAGTTGATGGCGCAGAAGAATAATGCACTGTTACAACTGAAGGACGAGTTCGGTCTTGAGCTCTATTGACAACAAAATAGAACATTTATCCAACAAATAATTTTATTTTTTTAGTTTTATCATTACATTTGCGAAGAAACTAATAAAATATCTTCTACTTTTGAGAAAGTTTGCTATTATATCGGCAGTGACTGGCCTTTTACTCTTCTCCTTCGCGATGGGAATATGTGCCAACAACACAGACCAGAGACATCTGGCTGCCATGCAATCGCTCATAGCCCGGGAGGTAGCCTACGATACTAATATAACGGTAGACAGCGTCATCTCATGGAGTAACGAATTAGCCCCTGCACTGAAATCCCATAAAACAGAAGAAACATACTTTACGATGCTATTATGGCAGGTGAGCGCATACATCATGCGAGGTGACCTCAGTCTGGCTATAGATCGTGCACGGTTAATGTACGAGCATGCCAAAGAATTAAATTCAACTTTCGGAATCGCTCTCGCCAATCAAGCTGTCGGGCAGGCCTATAGTGCTTCTTACATACAGGAAAAGGCATTGAGTTCTTATCAGGATGCTTTGCGCTATCTACCCGAAGATAATCCGCAAACTTACCGGTTGCTGGTGAAGATTTCTACGCTTTTACAGCAAATGAACCGTCTGAATGAAGCGATGGTATATGTATCTAAACTGAACCCGCTCCTGGAACAGCAACCTGTACACCCTCTTGCCGTTCCTATACTTATAGAGAATGCCACCTATTACATTTCATCAGGCGATCAGGACACAGCGCTCAAATATCTGCAACGGGCAGATTCAATCTATAAGAATCACACTCATGAGCCTGCCCATGAATTTTCTATCAACTATTACACTGCAGCCTGCTACAGGGCATTGGCTGCCGATCATAATGATAAGGAGAAAGCAGACGAAGCCCTCGCGCTTTACAACAAACTGCTGGAAGTGGTATCCAACAAACGTTCTCTGGAATATCGCTGGATTTGTGCAGAGAAAATTTACCTGTATAAGTTGCTGGGACGTTTTGATGAAGCATGCAAAATCTATCAGGACTTATACGCCGTCACCGATACCCTTGCTTCGAAAAGCTATATCCGGCAAATAAATGCGCTGAAAGCCACATACCAGATAGACGAACTGGAACTGCAAAACAGAGCACAACAGAACAAGATGATAGTCTATTTCATCTTCATCGGTCTTGGCCTGTTGGCTTTCATCTCCATACTTGCTATCTGGCAGAGGAGGCAGAAGCGAATAGTAACCATATCCACAGAGACGCTGGAACAGTCGAGATGGAATGCAGAAAGTGCTACACGAGCCAAGAGCGTTTTCCTATCGAACATGAGCCACGAAATACGGACGCCGCTCAATGCCTTGTCCGGCTTTTCATCCTTGTTGACAGAGGAAGGACTTGATGACGCAACCCGTAAACAATGTACTGAGATTATACAGCAGAACTCAGAGCTTTTGCTCAAACTGATTAATGATGTAATTGACTTGTCAAGTTTGGAGTTCGGAAAAATGCAATTCAGCATAGGCGAACATGATGCCGTAGCAATCTGCAAGAATGTGACTGACACTGTAGGAAAAGTGAAACAAACGCAAGCGGAACTATTGTTCGATTCGTCACTGGAAGAGCTATACATGGAGACTGATGCTTCACGACTACAGCAAGTACTGATAAATCTGCTGATTAATGCAACCAAGTTCACACCGGACGGCAGCATAACACTGAAACTTGAGAAAGAGTCGGACGGAACGGCTTTGTTCTCCGTCACCGATACCGGTTGCGGCATTCCGAAGGAAAAACAGGCGAGTATTTTCCAGCGCTTTGAGAAGCTGGATGAGAATGCACAAGGAAGTGGTCTCGGCTTGTCTATCTGCCAACTAATCATAGAGCATATCGGTGGCAGAATATGGATTGACCCGGATTACACAGGAGGGTCCCGTTTTATGTTTACCCATCCCATCAATCAGATACGAGGCAAGCAAAAGAAGGAGGGACGGTCATGACGAAACATTTATTTACTATATGTCTGATTATCAGTTTCAGTCACCTCTCAGCCAGTGCCCAAAGTAGTGCTGTGAAAGACAGTTTATTACGTATCTATGCTAGTGCACCACATGATTCATCCCGGTTGGATGTATTGCATGACATTGCCCGACTGGATCAGCAAACGCCGGTGTTTCTCTATTATGAAAACAAATTGTTGGAAGAGGCTACGGCACAGAACAACATACGCTATCAGAGCCTTGCCACTTACGAGCATATCATTTACTTTTTCAATAAGCTGGATCTGAAACGTGCAACGTATTGGATGGGCAGGATGGAAACTTTGGCTGAAAAGAACAATTACTATAATGATTATTTCAAAGCTAAAAAGTTACAGATTGAATTGTACACCATCAATCAGCAGATAGAGCTTGCCATCCACGAAGCGCACATCATGTACGAGAAAGCAAAGAAACTAAATAACCGCAACGGTATGCGGGAGGCACGTCTATGCCTGATGACCAGCTACATTGCAACACTGCGCTACGAAGACGGAGCACAAGCATTGGAGGAAGCATTCCAGTTAATGAGCCCGCAAGATAGCCCGATGGATAAAATCAATTTGTTGTCGAAAGCTGTTCTGGCTTATTCATTCTTGCATAAAAACGAGAAGATGTATGCTTCGCTGGAACAAATGAAAGCAGCCATACAGGAATTAATTGCTGCTGCCCCGGCACTCAAAAATGCATACTCGGCTTTGTACATGGGAATGGAAACCCAGTATGCCCTTTATTATGTTCGCACGGGGAATCTTCAGAAAGCCTGGGAACATTTGCTAAAAGTAGATGAACATTATACTCCTAACACGTTCCTTCCCTATCAGGTGTCACGCCTGCAAGCTTATGCAGAATATTATCGCGCAAAGAAGGAGTATGATCAAGCTTTGGAGTGCCTGAATGAAGCCATTACCTTAACGCTTCAGATGTCTTTTCCCGATGCTATATTATATATGGCCATGAAGGCGGATATATTGGTAGATATGGGGCGGTCGGATATGGCTATCGGCATTTATAAAAAAGTGATGCATGACAAAGACTCATTATACAGAGGTCTGTCAAACTCACAGATGGAGCAGATACAAAGCCTGTATAACATGGACAAGCTGGTGCTGAAAAGAGAGCAACAACAGGAAAAGATACATTATTTTGTGCTGGCTGTAATCGGAATAGCTCTGATGGCACTCATTTTCTTTGTAGGTCGTATGTATATCAGCCGGAAAAAGTTGCAGAAAGATGAAAAGGAAGTAGCCCGGCTGAGCAAGATTGCCGAAGAAGCCAATGAAGTGAAAAGCCGTTTCCTCGCGAACATGAGTTATAATATCCGTATCCCTCTGAATAACGTAGTAGGTTTTTCACAACTGCTCTCTACCGATACCGAATTGGATGATAAAGAGAAGTTGGAATATTCCGAAATCATCCAGTCTAACTCCACTGAACTTATCCAACTGGTGAACGATGTACTCGATCTCTCACGCCTGGAAGCTAAAATGATGAAATTCCAGATACTGGATTGCGAGATGCGCGAAATATGCAATGACCTGATATATATGGCGCGGAGAGATAGTGAGGGGTACATTCATGCCGAACTGGAAAGCGACATCGAGCATCAGATGATTAGAATGGATGCCAACCGTTTCAATCAAGCCGTACTGAGTATGCTGGTTTATCCGGTACCCAATAGCACCGACCGTGAAGTAAAGATGAAACTGAATAGGGATGAAAGAAATGAACTATTGATATTTCATATCATCAACAGTCCGCTGGCTGACCCAACATTCGCTTCTCAAAAGGTTTCCATACGCCTTAAAATCAACCAACTGCTGTTCGAGCACTTTGGCGGTAGTTTCATGATAAGCGAAAGTGCTGAAAATGGCTATCCTATCACCTTCACAATTTCTTATAAAGAAAGGTAAGTCTATTCAAAATAAAAGGTAAGTACAATCATGCGGGAGGTAATCTTGTCGACTGATTGTGTGAATTTCAATAAAGACTGGTCCGTGAGATCGTTACGTTCTTTCTTTATCAGGTTTACCAGTCCGAAACAGAATTTCAACTCGGGTATCAACTTGAAATAAGGCAAATAGAAATCACACCCCAACCCTACTTCCACATAACAGTCAAAAGGCTTCACCAACAAAGCGCCCTGTTTCTTCACACTGAAATCATACGTAGGGGCAATACCTGCCATTATATAGGGACGGTAGTTATTGAAACGCTCGGCAGCAAACTTCACATCTATCGGCACAGAGAGATAAGCCGACTTCATAGACTGCGAGTGTTCTTCACCACTCTCTTGTTCACGGAATATCACCCTCTTATCTCCAAAATGCAGTGTCGGCACAAGGCGTAAGGAAAAGAAGTGGTTCAGATAGAGCTCCCCCAACACACCTACCGTAAATCCGGGAGAATATTCAGGCACATCGGCAAACCAACTCTGACCGTCTTCCGTCACATATCCGGTATTCACCAATTTATAGTCCTGCACATGGATGCCTGCCAAAAAACCATAATGCCATTTCCGCTGGTCGATATACGGGCGGTTTTGCACCTTACGTTTCTGTGCCGAGGCGCCGAAAGCAAGGAGTAAAGTAAGGATTATCAGAGTAATGCGCTTCACAACTCTAAAACGGCAAAAGTGACATTTTATTGCATTTATGCCTTGTTTTCTCCCTTCTATTATTTAGACAAGATACAAATTAAGGGAATTTAAACAGGATTGATAACAACTAATCAAGAAAACTACTATTTTTGCCGAACGAATTAGTACTAATAATTTAAATCTTAAAGAAAATGGCTTACGTAATTAATGACAGTTGTGTTGCTTGTGGCACTTGTATTGACGAATGTCCGGTAGGAGCTATCTCTGAAGGCGATATCTATTCTATCGATCCCGAAACTTGCACAGATTGTGGTACTTGTGCTGATGTTTGTCCGTCTGAAGCAATTCACCCGGCAGAATAATAACAACACTCAGAAAAAGAAAAGCCCGGCTTCGTAATTGAAACCGGGCTTTTTCATTTTTTATATATTGCTTCTTATTTCAGCTCAGCCAATGCTTCCTTGATGCGGCGAATAGACTCAACGATATTCTCATCACTGGTTGCATAACTCATGCGGATGCACTCAGGCGCACCGAATGAAGCACCACCCACACAAGCCACGTGAGCCACTTCCAACAAGTACATTGCCAAGTCGTCAGAGTTTTCAATCTTACGATCACCGGCAGCCTTGCCAAAGAAAGAATCACACTTCGGGAAAAGATAGAAAGCACCTTGCGGAACATTCACTTCAAAGCCCGGAACTTCTTTCGCTAACTTCACAATCAAGTCACGACGGCGTTCAAAAGCCTTACGCATTTCTTCTACCGGTGCCTGTGTTCCTGTATATGCAGCTTCAGCAGCTTTCTGAGATACAGAACAAGGACCTGAAGTATACTGGCCTTGCAGTTTGTTGCAAGCTTTCACAAGCCATTCCGGTCCGGCAATGAAACCAATACGCCAGCCTGTCATAGCATACGCCTTGGAAACACCATTCACGATTACCGTACGGTCTTTCATTTCGGGGAACTGAGCAATGCTCTGGTGCTTGCCGATATAGTTGATATGCTCGTAAATCTCATCAGCAATAACGATTACCTGCGGATGTTTTGCCAACACGTCAGCCAAACCTTTCAGCTCTTCCTGCGAATAAACAGAACCTGTCGGGTTGGAAGGTGAGCAAAGAATCAGCGCTTTGGTCTTCGGTGTGATGGCAGCTTCCAGTTGTGCAGGAGTAATCTTAAAATCCTGTTCAATACCTGCGGTAACGATTACCGGAGTACCTTCGGCCAGTTTCACCATTTCCGGATAGCTTACCCAGTAAGGAGCGGGCACAATAACTTCATCACCCGGATTCACCAATACCAATACGGCATTACAAACCGATTGCTTGGCACCGTTAGCACATGAGATTTGTGCGGCTGTATATTCCAGACCGTTTTCCTTTTTCAATTTCTCCACGATTGCATTGCGCAAAGCCGGGTATCCCGGAACCGGAGAATAGCGAGAGAAGTTATCGTCTATCGCTTTTTTCGCAGCCTCTTTGATGTGGTCGGGAGTATTGAAGTCGGGTTCTCCCACACTCAGGTTAATTACGTCAACGCCTTGAGCTTTCAGCTCAGCGCTCTTTTGCGACATAGCCAGCGTCGCTGACGGCGACAAACTGTTCAAACGATCTGATAATTGATTCATTTTTCTATCTATTTTATGGTTGTTGCATAAATTTGGCTGCAAATTAAGCTATTTTCTTTGATATTAGAAAACAAAACAGCAAATTACTTATTAAAATGTAACGTATGTCCCATGCGTTCTTTCTTTGTACGCAGGTAACGTTCATTGTATGGATTAGGAGTCGTTTCAATAGGAACAATCTCTGTAATTTCCAATCCATAGGCTTCCAGACCGACACGCTTCACGGGATTGTTCGTCATCAGTCTCATCTTGTGCACACCCAGTTCGCGCAGAATCTGAGCGCCCACACCATAGTCGCGTTCGTCTGCCAAGTGTCCCAGGCAGATATTGGCATCTACTGTATCCAGTCCGTCTTCCTGCAACTTATATGCTTTCATCTTCTCCATCAAACCGATTCCGCGACCTTCCTGATTCAGATAAACCACGACTCCCTTTCCGGCTTTATCAATCATTTCCATTGCCTTATGCAGTTGATCGCCACAATCACAACGTCTGGAACCGAAAATATCTCCTGTTGCGCAAGAAGAATGTACACGCACCAGAATCGGTTCATCCTGTTCCCACGTTCCTCTGAACAAAGCCACATGTTCCAGCCCGTTAGACTTCTGACGGAATGGAATCAAACGGAAGTGCCCGTGTTCGGTAGGCATATCTACTTCTACACCTTTCTCTACGATAGATTCTTGTTTCAAACGATAAGCAATCATGTCGCGGATAGAAATCAGTTTCAGATTAAACTCATCAGCCATCTTTCTCAACTCGGGCAGACGTGCCATGGTGCCGTCTTCGTTCATGATTTCCATAAGCGCACCTGCGGGATATAAACCTGCCATACGAGCCATGTCGATAGTAGCTTCCGTATGTCCGGCACGACGCAAAACGCCTTTTTCCTGGGCATACAACGGGTTGATGTGTCCCGGACGTCCAAAGGTTGCCGGAGTAGAAGCCGGATCGGCAAGTGCCTGAATAGTAGCGGCACGGTCGGCAGCAGAAACACCGGTTGAACAGCCTTCCAGCTTATCAATGGTCACCGTGAAAGGTGTGCCCAGCACAGAAGTGTTGTCACTCACTTGATGAGGCAAGTCCAGTTCCTTGCAACGGGATACGGTTACCGGCGCACAAAGCACGCCACGTGCATGCTTCAACATGAAGTTGACTTTCTCTGGAGTTATCAACTCCGCAGCGATAATCAGGTCGCCTTCGTTTTCACGGTCTTCATCATCCACCACAATCACAAAGTTACCGGCCTTGAAGTCTTCAATCGCCTCTTCTATTGTATTTAATTTCACTTTTTCCATTCTGGATTCTCCTTATTATTTAGGTTATTTCAGATTAGTTTCTATTATCTTTTGAACGTCTTCATTGGTTTTAATAATCCGCTCCATGTCCTTATTCAGCCGAATGCGGAAAGCCCAGATGCGGAAGTAGAAAAACAACCCTATGGGCACTAACAATCCACAGGCCAGATTCAGCCAGTAGTTGCGGAAAGGGCGCAAATGGGCGGAAACAGGAATAATAGGATAGTTATTCAATGCATTCAGCAGATGAATGGATTTGGTGTTAGACATTTCGTCTACCAAACTTTCAAGACGTTCGTTAATTCCTTCTATCTCTTCATCGTTCGAACCTGTCATCCACAATTTAAAGTAATTGGGGGCACGCTTCAACGCTTTCTTCTCGGCATACGCACGGCAATCCGCCGACAATGCCTGTAGGTCGGCAGGCAGATGCGTGTAGTCAGGATCATGTATGATTACTTCCTTACGGAATAAATGACGCATGCTGCGAATGCCCAGAATCCTCTTGAACCAGTTGATATAAGCATCGGCATTCAGCACCACCGAGTCGTTGTTCGACTTATAAGTAAGGAATGCCCCCAGCGGAGCCAGGATAGCCGTACTTGTCCACATACCCATCCAGACAATCCACTGTCCGTCACGTGCCATCTTATAGCCCGTATTATTGATGATATAATAGATAATGAAAATAAGCACTGATACTACTACCGGCATACCCAAACCACCTTTACGGATAATTCCACCCAACGGCGCACCGATAAAAAAGAAAATGAGACATGCCACTGAAAGCGTCAGCTTCTCATGCCAGGACGTCATGTGGCGACGCAGACTGGTATCCGTCTGCGAAATATTGTAGCTCTTAAAACTCCAATCGCTTCCCGCACTCTCAGCACGGTTCACGGCAGTTGAAATAATCTTCTGTTTCTGCGACAGGGTAGCTACATTGAAAAGACTGTCTACATTATATTCACCCAAATGCGCCTGTTCTATTTTCAGCGTGTCGGCTTTCTTTAAGTCTGCTGTAATCTTGTATGTACCGTTCATGGCTTCTTTAAAGTAGCCACGCCCCACACTATCGTTCTGCACCTTCATAGAATCGATGCCTGCTTGCAGCATCTTCATGTTCTTGCTATTGGACTGATTGCTCATGATACCGGCGTCCACCATATTGAAGTCGGAGTTGAACTCAATAATGGCATGCTTTTCCCGGAATGCTTCCCGGCGATAGGGGACATTCTTTTGGTTCATGTTCTGCGATTTCAGGTTTTCAAACTGTTCGCCATTGTAGAGATGCAGGTATAAATGTTGCTTATCCGCAGTCATCTCCAGCCGTCCAGAATCCGACTTAATGATTTGGGCATTCTCAAAGCCCTTCTCAAAATTATAAATCAGCACGTCATAAAGCATACCTGTCTTACGATTCTTATGCTTCACATACAGGTTGTACCCCTCTATTTCGTCATAAAAGACTCCCTCCGGTATATCCAATTCCGGCGACTTCTGCTTCATGGAGATGAGCAACGTCCATAGTTTGGTTTGTGCCTCCGGACCAATCACATTTTGGAAATAAAAAGAAACGCCACAGATGAAAATGATAAACACAATCAACGGGCGCATAATCTTAAGTAGTGAGATACCTGCCGCTTTCATGGCCAGTAGCTCAAAACGTTCACCAAAATTACCGAAGGTGATAAGTGCCGCCAACAGAATAGCCAACGGCAATGAAGCCGGCACCAAAGTGAGTGCGGAATAAAAGAAAAATTGTGCAAGGACACTCATTTCCAGTCCTTTTCCCACCATCTCATCTACATACTTCCATAGGAACTGCATCATGAAGATGAAAAGGCAAATGAAAAAAGTGCCCATAAAGAGCGTACAGAAGCTCTTTAATATAAATATATCTAACTTTTTTATGCGCAGCATTTTACTCGTTTCATGCAATGAAGACACAAAATTAGCATAAAAAAGGGAGTGTGGAAAATTTTTATATCAAAGTTAACTAAAAACCGCACGTTCTCCGCAAAGTATCTACCTGAGAGTCCCACAATTCACGCAAATCGTTCACCTCGTCTACTGCTGCAAAGTCAGTTACTTCCAGCACGAAGTCGTTTGTCAGCTCATTGTTTGTCATCTTTAATTCAAAATATTCCCGTTCATATTCATCATCCAGCCAACGGAATCGAATAAAAGAGAATGCTCGCACGGCAATTATCTCTGCATCACGATGTTCCGTCTTTCCCCAGAAGAAGGTGACAATCTTATCGTCCGACTGTACCCTGTCTGCAAACCAGCCCTCCAAACCGGTGGGGGTACTTATCGCGGACCAAAGAATGCTTTTAGAAGTTGCATTCAAGAGGTATTCCCGATGAATCTTTTGTCTTTCCATAGTTCATATTTGCTTTTTATTGCGGTGCCAAGATAGAGACTTTTTTCTAATTACAAAAAAGAATAGGTCTTTTTTATTCATATCCTACAAACCGCTGTTCTTCATTCTCTATATAAAACATCCATTTCAAGTAAGTTAGCATTGTTGTATATACCTATCAAAACTATCTGCACCCGATAAGGATAGTTTAGACTTGATACGCTGCTTTGACTTCAACACAGACCTGGGTGTAATATTAAAAAGCAGGGCAATAGCCTTATTAGTCAACCGGGCACGTATCAAATAGCACAATCTCAATTCCTGAGCACTTAAGCGGAATGATGCTAAAGTTTCCAACAAACACCCCCCATAAAGCAAATCAATGACAATAAACAAACTATGCCACTCTGCCTCATCCCTGACAATTCCATAAGCCGGTTTTTGATGCAGACATAATAACTGTCCCATCGCAACCATAAGAGAAGAAGAACATCCAACTAATGCTGTAACTTTCTGATAGTCTCCCAGTTGCCTTGTTAATTGTTTATTACGATATAATAAACAAGCACTCCAATTATCCTCATAAGCATCCATAATCTCTCTGGAGGAACTTTTATCGCCATTAATATCACCAGAATATTTGTCTTCGATCCTCATACTCAAAAATTCTTTCGTCATTACCTGTGGTATGATTCTTCAGATACAACAAGGCATTCCGAGGTACAGTATATACTAATGAATCAGCAACAGCCGTTTGTTTGCCAAGCGAATTCCAACATCCTTTATCCCAGTAAAATAGTTCGTAAATATTATCCTTATAAATAAAACTCACATCATTTCGGGGAGTATATATTGCCTTACTTACCCGATAAGGTTTACCTAAATCTAAACCCGCCCAGCCGGTATCCGGAAATTTATAATCAAAAGATGTATCCGGATTACCATCAAAGACATTTGTATATTCACGCCTACCGTCGTCTCCGTAACATCCCGGAGTACCTATGACTTTCCCCTTCAAAGGTAATGTATCCAAGCTGTTTTCATAGAAAGAAAGTTCTGCTATATTACAATAACTATCTCTTCCACCACGATAGCGAATATACCTATATGCCCTATCCGAATTCAGATAAGCGACAGTATACAACCGATAGGGAGCCTCTTTGATTAAAAATAGCGTATCCACATTCTGAAAGTCCTTCTGATTACTACCCTCTATTACTCCACCAACCATACGGGTATTAAAATAATTCTTAACTGCAAAATAGAACTTCTTATAAACACTAATTATATGGGATTCTTGCAATGGATTAAGATTATGAATCTCCCCTGTATCATGATTTAGCGTAAAAGGATTGGACAATGCTTGAAGACCATTCTCACTGTATGTTGCCAAAATAGCCACTATTCCTCCTTCCACATTATCAAAACAAACATCCTTCCCATCAAAAAAAGTATAAGCAACAGGAACCCATTCTTGTTTGTTTGCAAAACACAAGTATACCAATTCACCAGTACGAGGGCAATCATACAGTTCTTTTCGAGGAATAATTATCTGCCTATTCTGCTGCTCCATATAAGTAGCTGTTACATCATGGAAAAACGGATATCTGAAAACAGGATAAACAGACGGCACATCTTTCAAGCCTTTTGTCAGCTCCTCATTCAGGCTATAAGTCACGCGATATACTTTTCCTTTAGTTATATCATATTCCGATGCCTTCTTCCACTTTTCTTGATAAGGAAATTCCGCCATATATGTATTATGCCCCTTATCCAATATAAAATTCCAAAAATGCGAGGCATTAGTATCGCCACGCTGTATTACCCTATCCATACCACACGGAATGCCAAGAGCACGCATCACATATATCATTGCATCAGCAAATTCACGGCAACTTCCAGTTTTCCACTTCAATGCTACCGGACCTATATGAGGTCCTTTGGGGAAAAGACTTGTATAGCGATACTTCCCCTGTCTTAAAGTATCCATTACTATTTGGGCCGCTTTTGTTACATCATTGCCATCAATTGATTTGCGGAATTTATCAAGTAGAGGATTATATTTATCATACAAATCCTTACGCCATAACGAAAGAGGCTCATCACCAATCCTATAAGGCAATATATACTCACAGAAATCCTCAAAATCCACATTTTCTCCCCATGGCTGTTCTTTCCAAACCTTGAATGCCCATTCTATATGATCAACCAAGAAGGCAGAATCTACCACTTCAATATCCTTTTTACGGGCAAGCATGTCTCTTGAAAATTCTCCATCCGCTTTCTTGAGTGAATCTACAATGAATTGAGCCCCCTTTATATTAGTAGAATGAGCCTCAAAATAGCGAAGATATTTCTGTAATTCTTCCCCTTCATAGAAGCCATAATAAGGCATATTCTTTATAAGAAAACATGCTGCATGGTATTTTTGATCATCACTTTCCCGATAACGATTTAACACCTTCAATAGTTCCCCTTTGTTAGCGCCTGCCATATTCAATGCACTTTCTAAACGGCTATCTTGTTGTTCAATGCAAGCAGATAAAAAAGTCAGAGCACACACACATACAAATATATAAATCCACCTCATATAAATCACTCCAGTTCATTTACTATTTTCTTTATCTCCTTACGCATCTCTTCGATTGCCGTCGAATGCACCTTAGGCTCTTTAGTAAGCACAACATTAGCAACCTCTTTCAATTTATCGGGCCGATAGAACTCCGGTTCAGCATAGAGATTGGCTAATAAATAATAGGGATAAATCCTTCCCGGCAGGCGATGAACCGACCGTAAGAAAAAAGCTTCCGCCTGTTCATAACGATGCAATTCCTGATAGTTCTTACCTATAATATTCAGAACCATTGGATCGGTAGAGTATAGGCAGGCTTCTTTCAGATATTTATTGGACTCATTATAAAAGCCCGATTTATGCAGGCTATGCCCGTACTCAAACAGAAACGCCCCTTTCTCCTTCAATACCGGATAAAGTTCTCCATAAGATTTATTGGCAGCTTTATAAGCTCCCGAATTATAGAACATTTTTGCATACATCCACTTCCGACAGGCATCCTCTTCTTGCTTCCACTTCGCCATATAGCCACCTATCCACAGAATGAGGCAAACACACAAAATTAGTGGTTTACAGATAAAATCTCCCACCCCGCAAGCAAGAAACAGGAATATCCCCGCTACCACAAAAGCCGGGAAATACATAGGATAGGAAGAAAAGGAGAAGATAAGCAAAGACAGGATTGCACCGCAGATGCCGTAGCGCCCACGCTTCGCCCCCATCCAGAGACACGTTCCAATAACAACCAGCACTATTACACAGACGACAACTCCTTCCGTCAATGCCAGCGACAAATATTCATTGAACACATATTCCGGACTACCGGCCACACGCTCT
>NZ_CAJLKP010000085.1 GCF_905207245.1 uncultured Bacteroides sp.
AAAAAGAAAAATGGTACTAACAAATAAAAGCTTTCAACTAAAGTGAAGAAGAACCACTAAAACCAGTACACATCACCTCTTCGTGGGAACGAGAGTTTCTCCTCATGGGAACGCTCGTTCCTTAGGGAGGGAACGACAGTTTCCTACCGGTAGGAAACTGCAAACTCTTATATATGAATGGTTTGGATATACTATCAAAAGGCGCTAATCGTAAGCATCAATAAGATGCCATACTTCAGTTGTCCGGCAAAGGTTGCAAATGACGAACCGAAAGGCATATCAAGAAGAAAGCCAACAATAGAGACATTCTTTTTTATGAAAGTAGGGATGTTTTCCTCCGCTTTACCGCGCCATCACAATCTCCGAATAGGAATAGCCGATGCCGGGAACCGATTGCCAGTCTTTACTTACTAAATCGTATGCATAAATCAGCCTGCCGCCTCGGTAAGTGTCGAACAGTACGTAGAGCTTCAGTGTCTCTGTATCTTCAGCGAGCATGGTTATGGAACGTGCCGGGTTGGGGAATGTGGCAAAAGGCTCTTTCAGGGTCATTGTATCCTGGTCCCACAGGCGCAGTTCGGTTTCGTCGGCTTTCACTATGGCATATCCTCCGGTGCGCACGTACTCGGTGGTTCCGTTATCTTTTTTATCGGTTATTGTCCGGAAAGGAATAAGTGCGGTAGCTTGTATCTGCTCGCCGACATGTACTTTGCTACTTAGCAAATCCAGTACGACGGGCGTAAAGCTATTATTGCCGTTATCGGCTGAGAGCAATAGCTGGCTGGCACTGCTCTGTACACCGGGATAGCGTGTCAGAGCTTCGGGTTTTATGTTTGCAGGTAGTTCGTAGCGGTGAGCCATGGGAGGCATCTGGCTTCGGGTGTAACCCGAGGTTGTGACGGAGACCAATGCCACTTCATTGGAAGATATCTGTCTCACGGCTGTTATGGAGCCATTGATATTGTTGCAAAGGGTTAATATGCTTTCAAGTCCCGTATCCTGCCAGTAGCGCATGGATAGGTCGTAACAGTATACCTTGCGGATTCCGTCCTTCGTTTGTATTCCGCAGAGACGTTGGCTTTCGGGGGCGTTCACTACGCAGGAGAAGTCTTTCTGGTCTTCTGCCAGTTTCACGATGTTCTTAGGGTCGCCATCTGTGAGGTTTATGTGCTCGATGCAGTTATCATGACCCGTGTCGGAATGGGAGTTGGTGATGCCGTAGAGTTGGAACTCTTCGGGGGCCTGGCCGTTGGAGACTGCGATTTCGCCAAGCGTCATTATGTCGCCGGCGCGGCGCAGAAGTATTTTGGTAGTTGAAGCGGGATAGTGTCCGGGTGCCAGGAAGGTGATGCTTGTGGCGGTCTGTTCCAACATGACGGGCAATACGCCACGGGCATAGCCCTGATAGTTGAGTGCGGGCTCGTCGGGAAGCGGCCAATAGATTTCGAACATGACATCGTCATCGGGCTGGAAGCCTTGCGCTTTGATGGTTACTTTATCTCCGGGATTGAATACGGTGCCTGCGGCAGGCATTACGATGTCGGTTACTAAGATGGGTTGTTTGTCGTCATCTTTTGCACAGGCCGCAAGCAGCAGGCCGAATAACAGGAAGAGGTATATCTTCTTCATAGCGCTTTTAATGTTTGAACGATGCAAAGGTATTATTTTTAGCGATATACTCTCTTCTCTTTACTGTGTATTTTGCCTCGGAAAGTGAAAAAGGAATTACCGTGAGGTGCGTGTCACGGTATGCAGCACATTCCCTTTCTTGTCAATCATCCGCAACGTCAGTTCCTTCTTGTCTGCCGAAATGATGGAGAAACCCGGTTCCGGACTGCAAAACACTGTTCCTTCCGTGGGTTTCACTTTGCGGGAGAGGGAGCCGGAGGAGTTGACGATGTAATCAATATTGCTTCCCGCCTTGCGGATGTGCTGGAAGTTGTGGATATGTCCGCAGACGTACATATCTACTTTATGCTTGCGGAGTATCGGGTCGAGGCGGGCTTGCATATCCAGGCGTTCGCTGTTGTCCTTCGGAGTTTCGGCGTAGATGGGGTGGTGTCCGGCAACGATGACCCAGTCTTCTTTTGCGGCGGTCAGTACGGAGTCTATCCAGGCGAGTTGTTGCTGTAAGTCCTGCTTGCAGGCGTCGGGATAGGTGGCGGAGTCGTTGCGGTATTTGTCCATCATGGGGGCGGTGTCCACCCAGACGATACGGAGGGTGATGCCGTCGTCCTCGAATGCTTTGGTATAGTAGCGGGCGGGCATGGTCCAGCGGCGGCTGACGTTGGTGTAGTCCATTACGGCTTGCGTGTTGCCGCGGTATTCGTGGTTGCCAAGTACGGGAAACCAGTCTATCATTAGTTCCGGGTGGGAGTAGATGAGTTCGTAGTTAGTCATCCACAGAGGGTCGTTCACGCTGCGCACGCCTTCAAAATGGTGGATGTCTCCGGTGGCGACTACGAATTCGGGACCTACTTCTTCGGCCATGGTGCCCATCAGTTCGGCTATGGGCTTTTGGTCGTAATAACCGTTACGACCCAGGTCGTTGGCGACGTAGAAGTTGAATTTCTTGTCGAAGATGGAATAATCCGTTATCTGTGCGGTTGCCCAGTTGCTGAGGAGGACAACTAAAAGGAGAAAGAATACTTTTTTCATTATTATATTGATTTGATTGTTAATTATTTGTTGGCGGAATTAATTTTTTTCATTTCTATTAGGGATATGAACAAAATGATTTGCGGACTATTCGTCATTCTGAGCGTAGTCGAAGAATCTACTCTCTTGGCATAAGGCTGCGCTATACAGTAGGGGAAGAGATCCTTCGACTGCGCTCAGGATGACAGATAGTACTACTTATCACTAAACGCTAATCACTTTTGTTCCTTTCTGAGCGGTTTTGAATTCATTTCGTCAACAAATTGTTAGTTGAATAGTAATTCAAAAGTTGATTTTTACGCCTGCATTTACCTTTATGCCGTAATGTTCGCTCTGCATCGTCCGCTCCTTTGTTCCCTGATAGTAGCGCAAGGGCTGGTTCAGCAAATTGGTAGCTTCGGCATAGAATGTTGTTTTCAGTTTCTTTCCGAAAGTATAGCTGGCGTTGGCATCCATATAATTCACTGCATCGTAATAGCGGTCGTAGAACTTCTCCGCTCCCATTTCGTCGATAAATGCCGATGCATAGTTGTAAGAAAGGCGGAGGCTCACACCGGATTTCTCAAAGAAGAGCGAAGCATTGGCCGTGTGTTCCGGAGAACCCGGCAGGCGCAGACCGCTTTCATTCTCACGTCCCTCGAAGTTGAAGTTATCCACGCGGGAGTAAGAGTAAGTGTATGTTCCGTAGAAGCCGATGCACTTCAAGGCCGGGGCTATGAAGCTGAAATCGCGCTGATAGGCCACTTCCACACCCAGCAGGTCGGCGTTGCCCGAGTTGCGCGGCTGGCTGAACTTGGTATAAGTGGTTCCGTTGTAATTGTAGTTGCGCATAGTCTGGTCTACGATGAAATCGTTGATTTTCTTGTAGAAGACACCGGCGCTGACAAGACCGATACTCTTGAAGTAATACTCACCGCTCAGGTCGAAGTTATAAGAAATGGTAGGTTTCAGGCCCGGATTACCCAAAGAGATGGAGTTGTCGCTACGCTTAATCGTAATGTTCGGTGCCAGGGCGGCATATTTGGGGCGGGCAATTGTATTGGTGAACGAGGTGCGCACCTTGAAATCATCATTTACATCATACTTCACAAGAACGGAAGGAAGCACATTCAGGTAACTGTCCGACTCGTAGGCTGTGCGGGTGGTCTTGTCTTCGTCCGCATCATACTGGCTACCCGAATATTTCACATGCGTATTCTCCAGACGCAGGCCCAGCATCAAGTCCCATTTCTCACCCAGTTTCTGGTCGAAGCGCAGATAACCTGCCGCAACGGTTTCTTTGGCGTTGAAGTTGGTGGCAAGCTCTTCCTGCACCTGGTTCTTTTCAAACAGACTCGCATTGTTCAAGTCAAGTTCTCCCAGATACTCCTTGCTTATGAAGCTACCGGCTTTATATTGTTTGCCCGGCATGTATCCGTCCCGGTTCTGGTCTACGGCAGCCGCCAGACTGGTTTTATCGAAACCGTCTTCATCCAGTGGGGTGTATTCGTAGAAGTCAATCTCTTTATCTTTAGTCTTATGCACCACCTTAGTTCCGAAGCGCAGATGATTGCCGAACTTTCCTTTCGTGAGTGGTAAACTAAAGTCGAGTTTGAACTTGAAGTCCTTCTCTTGAATATCTTCCTGTTGCTCCGTCACTTCTTTCAGACTGAAATCGTCGTTCAGATACATAGCCGAACCTTCTTGCGGGGTAAGCAACGGCTTGCGCTCATCGCTCAAATCCATTGTGAACTTCTGTTTCTTCAGTTGATAGTCGATGTAGCGTTCATTGGGACGTTCTTCGCTGGCTTTGGCGTAGTTGACGCTCCACTTTGTGTCCAGTTTGCCAAAGAGGTGCTCGCCGCCGAGGGTGAAGTCCATTGTGCGCTGACGTTCCAGACGGGCGTTGCGGTTGTCGGGCGTGCCGCCTTTGGTCTGCACGCGCACGGCGCCTTTGTTGTTGATGGAACAATATTCGTTGCCATTGTCGTCTTCTTCCAGGTTGATACCTTTCACGTTGAGGCGGTAACGGTTTTCCCAGTCGTTGCGGTTGTTGAAGATACCTTTGAAAGTCAGCTTGTGGTTCTCGTTGATGTCCCAGTCCAGTGCGGCGGAGTAACTCTGACGTTCGCGGGTGACGTAGTATTGGCGCACCTGATAGTCGGTGATGCAGAGTTCTCCGGTTTCTACATCCTTGTCCCATACAAATTCGATGTCATCCGAGCCGGAGGGGGAGTTCTGATAGGAAGCGGAAAGAATGAGTCCCAGTTTGTCGTTGAAGAAGCGGTCGCCATAGGTGAAACCCAGGTTTAGTTGCGCTTTGTCACTAATCCAGTTGTAGCCCGTTCCGGCGGTGGCACTGATGAAGCGTTTATAAGGAGAGTTCTTCGTAATCAGATTGATGGAACCGCCGATGGCGTCGGCATCCATATCCGGGGTGACTACTTTGTTCACTTCGATGGTCTGTATCATATCTGCCGGGATAAGGTCCAGTTGCACGTTGCGCGTATCACCTTCGGCAGAAGGGACGCGGTTGCCATTGATAGTGACGGAACTCATGTCGGCAGAGGTTCCGCGCACTTGTCCGAAGCGGGCTTCACCCTGGTCGTACTGTACGTTGATACCCGAAATGCGTTTCAGTGCATCGCCTATGTTGGAGTCGGGGAACTTGCCTACCTGGTCGGCAGACACTACATTCTTGATGCCGAGACTGTTCTTCTGCGAATTGACGGCGCGGCGTTGTCCTTGGAAAGCACCGCCTACCACTACTTCCTGTAATTCCACTCCTTCGTTCATCACTACGTCTTTCTCCAAGGTGCGTCCTTCGGGAATGGTTATTTTCAGTTCTACGGGTGAGTAGCCCACATAACTAACTTTTACGGTATATGTCCCCGGTTCGAGGTTGGGGAAGGTGTAGAAGCCGTTGACGTCGCTCGTCACTCCGGCGTGCAGTTTCTCGATGTAAATGGAGGCACCCGGAAGGGTTTGTTTCGTGGCATCAATGATGCGGCCGCGTACGGTGCCCTGTTTCACTACGTTTACTTTCTCGTCGGCTTTTGCCGTGCTGCCGACTGTTAGAAATAAGAATAAGAGCGTGAATACTTTAACAATGTGTTTCATACCTGTTGTCATTCGTTGATTAATTTGCCGCAAAAGTAGAGACATAGCGTTTCATACGTTTTGCGGCAAATTTAAGAATCGGTAACAAATATGATACATTCCGGTTACAATCGGTAATGGAAATAATCCACATCTACGAAACCGGTCTCTTCCTTATCATTAAAACAATAAATGCCTACGCGGTCACCCCGGTAATTTCCCCATACCAATTGATAAGGTTCGCTAAACGGCAGGAAGTTATCCCCGTCCAGACTATAATAATAATGGGATTTACCATCTAACCCCCACTGCGTCCTAAGCCATACATATTGCGACCGGATGGGTATTCCTCTGGTTATGTTATCATTCTTTCTATATTCCAGATAGCAGATACCCTCTTCTTTTACTATGCCAATAGCCGAATGTTGTGAAGAGAAGTGGCAAAGCCCGTTTTTTTGTCCGTCTTTCATATTGGAAATATCCATCTTTATCACGACATCATTATCCTGCTTTCTGAAAGTTCTTTGTGTAAGTGTATTGCCGGCTTTCAGCAGTTTATCGGCCTCTAAGGGGCGGTAAGCTTTCAGACGTAACCAGCCCGGACGTTCGGTGAGTGAAAAGTATTCCTTCCTCGGCTGATAGTTCCACTGCCACTGCGGGGCAAGCCGTTCATCGTCGAAGTCATCACTACGCTTGATAGATAGTTTTTCAGTATATTTGAAGGGCATCTTTCCACCCCATTTCATTGTACCGATATTCTGGGGAAGTGCTTCACCCGGTATGGGCCAGCCATCTATCCACGTAACGGGTAGGAGACTGACAATTCGCCCGCTCCAGTCCCCTGTTCCATGATGGGTAAGAAAATACCAGTTATTGTCCTTTCCCAGGATAATACCTCCTTGATTCGGTTCCATAGCCTCACAACTGGGCAGTGCCAACTGTTTTTCTTCTTTATAGGGTCCTGTCAACTTTCTGGAACGCTTTGCCATGACGTAACGACCCACTCCCGGCTTATGCTCACTGAAAATCAGATAATACCAACCGTTCACTTTGATCAATTTACTGGCTTCCCTGCCACTGCCCGAATGGATGAGTACCGCAGATTTCCGGTCAATGCTTTTCCCATCTTCAGCCATTTTAAAGAGATAGGTCTTATATCCGTCGGCAAAATGGGTACCGACAAAGTAGGCTTTTCCGTTGTCGTCCCACATTGCAGTACAATCGTCCCAGCCTGCTTCGGCAAGAAGTGGTGTCAGTGGTTCCCACGGACCTTCGGGGTGAGCGGCGGAGGTCATGAAATAACCTTCGTCGGGTGTACCGAAAAATAGATAGAACCGTTGGTTGTGATACCTCAATGTTCCTGCCCATACCCCTTTGCCATAGCGGTTCATACGATCCCAATTCAATTCTGGTCCAATCTGAGTCAAATCATTGATGATGTTTCCGTAAAGTTCCCAGTTGACGAGATCTTTGGAATGCAGTAAGGTCATTCCCGGTGAGAACTGGAAGGTGGAGGATATGGCATAATAGTCGTCACCCACACGAATGCAGTCGATATCGCTATAATCTGACGGAATGATGGGGTTCAGGTAGGTACCGTCTTCCTGGTCACCCCAGTTTTTCCAGTTCCCCCATTCAGCTTGTTGCTGCCCCATCAGGCAGCCGCTAAAATATACGCAAAAGATGAGTGCTAATAGGTGTTTCATACTAACTTCTTATTAGTAAATATTCCATTCCCAAATTCCGTTTACGCCCTCTGATATCTTTATCCTGAGATACCGGTATTTCTTGTCCGGTGCATCCGTATGTGGCGACTGTATTCTTATATCTTCATGTCCTCCACAAGCTTCCCATACCTTTCCATCGCTCGAACCTTCAAGCAGATAGGCATGTCCGGCTGTGGGACGCACAAAGTAGACTTCACTGCGGCGCACCTTCCTGGCTGTTCCCAAATCTGCAACAATCCAGCTTTCATTATCCCTGTCAGCCGCCATCCACCGCGAGCCATTGGCCCCGTCTGCTGCAAAAGCGGGAACAAAATATTCTGTTCGGCGGCACAAAGTATCCTTCATCGGTTTGATGTGTAAAGGCTCTGCTGTGCTGGACGCATAAATGGTGTCTATCTTTATCTTCTTCTCCCGCTTTACTTTCCGCAAGGCACCCACTCCATCCAGAGTAAGTTCAACAGGCCTGATTGTGCCGTCTTCATTAAACTCCAATCGGTTTACATAAGTTTGCCGGTTTGTACTACGCCGTCCAAACTCCAGATAGGCGAAGTAATAATCATCCGTTCCTTCCGGACTGAATACACAACCATGTCCCGGGCCGAAGACCCCCTTCTTATAATCAGTCGTGGAAATGATATCCTGCTTGGGAAATTCAAACGGCCCCATTGGAGAAACTTTGCTCATCACATAGGCGTACTGATACTTTTCGTCTCCTCCAATGGTGTATAAATAATAGTATATTCCTTTTCTTTTAAAGAAAATGGGTCCTTCGGAATATTCTTTGCGGGGAGTGGAGATCATTTGAATGTCTGAATCCACCGTTATCATATCTTTATTAAGTTTAGCCACATGCCTGCGTCCCCAGAACACATAAGCCTGACCGTCGTCATCAATAAACACCTCAGCATCAATGCCTCCGGGATCTTCTGTTTGTAATAAGGTGGAAGTCGTGAAAGGTTTATGAAACTCATCTTTTCCACGGGCCAGCCTGAAAGGACCATCCGGGCTATCCGCTACCGCAGGATACATATATCCGTTTATTGTCGGATAGATGTAGTATTTGTCATTGGCTGGAACAACTTTACTGGGTGCCCAGTACTTTTCTTTCGCGGCAGAAGGGAAATAAGTACCGTCAAAGCTCCAATGAACAAAGTCCTTTGATTTCCATACCACAGGCGGTCCCGAAGTTTCCAATCCCCGGCCATATCCGTCAGTGGTAGCGTAGCAATAGAACGTTCCGTTTATTTCCTGAATGCTTGCATCTGCAATCATGTCAGGTATCAAGGCGTTACCGAAAGGATTGTCTGCTCCTGTCTGCGCTGTTATTGGCTCTGAAATCAGAATCCCTAACATTAAACTGGTAAAAAAACTTTTCTTCATAATATTATAATCGTTTTTTGGTTACATCCACTTTAAGAAAAAGCAAAGTAAGGCTTTTCTATTAATTAGAAAGGGCAAAAACAGGTCATAAAAGGGGAAAAATCTTTCATGGAACAATTAAATGCTCGGATAAAAGGATCTGAATGATTATTATTCATATAGATGAAACATCCGCTCCATCAATTTCCATTTTTCTGCAGAGGTGCTTGTAGGCACACACTCCTGAAATTTGGATACATACTCTTCCCATTCTGCTTGTCTGGGTAAATGAGAAAGCCTGTCCATAGCTGTTTCCCAATCGAAGTCAAGCGGTGTTTCTATAATCATGAATAACCGGGAACCTAATATATAGATTTCCATCTCTAAAATACCTACTGAACGAATGCCGGCTCTTATTTCCGGCCAGGCTTCAGGTTTACTGTGGCATTTGATGTATTCCTCAATTAGTTTAGGATTGTCTTTTAAATCCATTGTCTGGCAATATCTTTTCACCGGGCAATGGTATTCCTTCACTTGGTATCCTTTATTTGTCATAATCTTATTGCATTAAAAAACTATATAATAATATAAGTATCCGGAGACAAAGTTCCGGATACTTAACCATACCTATTAATTACTTGTCCATTAAATAAAAACTAATTGTATCCTGTATTCTGTTTGAGGTTCTTATTGACATTCAGATCATTCTGTGGTATTGGGAAATAACGGTTATGAGGTGACCAGGTACGTTTCTCAAACTGATAATACATGTCTTCATCAACCGGAGAAGCTGCAGTTCCGCTTCCCCGATAATTCCGGGCATTGGGATCGTCTGACAGTTTAACGCCTGTGAATGTATGGTTCAGCTCTTTTTCGGCAATGCCCCAACGCAGTACATCATAGTAACGCAAGCCTTCAAAAGCCAGTTCAACCCGCCTTTCTTTGCGGACAGCTTCACGGATTAGTTCCTGAGACATATTGGCTTTTTCAAGTTTTGTTAATTTTACGCGGTCACGAATATCGTTTATTGTAAGGTCGAGAATGTCTTGGTCTATGGCACTTGGTTGAGCTTCGTTCAAGGCTTCCAGATAACTTAGCAATACTTCTGCATAACGCATTATCGGCGTATAAGTGGGAGTAGCTCCCAAATTGTTGATTATGGAAGGGTCACATCCTTTCTTGGGGCAATAACCATTAAACAGGGCGAACTTGTTATAGTAATCTGAAGTGTTGGCACCTTTGAAACAGTCGTAGGTTATATCATTATATTTGGTTCCCGGATAACTTCCCAATGGCGGCAAGAAGACGGACGCATATAAACGTAAATCACGATTTGCATAGGGGTCATTTTCATCATATACTTCAGATGTTTTTATATCCTTACCGTCTGTACAAAAGTACTCTTTGACCAGTTCATTATAAGGGGCAAATTGGTGCCAACCACCGTAAGCAGCCTCGGGGTACAGGTATTGATAACGTGAATTTGTATATAAATCCTTTACTCCCATGATGCAGAATATTGTTTCAGGACTATATTCTCCGCCTATCTGGAATAGCTTTTCATAACTATCTTCACCATAACGGCGATCCAGTTCATATGTTCCGGAATCAATGACGCTACGCAAAACAGCAGCGGCTTCCGACCATTTCTCCTGTGCCAGATAGAGACGGCTTAACAAGACTTGTGCTGCTCCTTTTGTGAAACGTCCATATTCTTCCGACGAGTATTTGGTTGGCAATAGATTGATGGCTGCTTTCAAATCAGTTTCCACCTGAGCATAGACGTCCGCTTGTGGAGTTTGTGAGATGGTGTTAGCTTCTTCTACTGACAATGTTTTCAATGGCATTGGTACATCTTTATAATAAAATGCAAGATTGAATAAGAAATAAGCGCGCAGGCATTTCACTTCGGCTGACCAGATTTCTTTTTTGTCTCCATCCATAGGACAGTCCGTTATATTTTCCAGAAAGACATTATATTTGGCTATCTGGGTATAGGCGTTTCCCCAAAACCAGCGCAGATTACTATTAGTGGCAACTGTGTTGGAACTTGCCATCAATGTAGAGAAGTTTTCTTTTTCCGTACCATTACCTCCGGCAAAGTCCAGATAGAGCAATCCTTGTGGGGTGGCAAAATCATCGTGCGACCAGCCGGTCTGGAAACGATAGCATCCGGTTAATGCCAGCATAGCATCTCCCTCGCCCGTCCAAAAACTACCATCAGAAATAGATGAAGGAGGTTCTTTGTCTAATAAGTCTGAACAACTTACTGTTACCAATGATAAAGCCAAAGTAACTAAACAGGTTTTTGTTATTTCTAATGTATGATATATATTTTTCATATTGTTCTTGATTGAATCGTTAACTTAGAACTTGATATTAAATCCAAATGAATAGATGCTATTGATAGGATAATAAGATGGCCCATCTCCTGTAGCAATTTCATTTTCCGGGTCCCAACCTTTATAGAAACTGTTGAAAGAGAACAGATTCTGCCCGCTCACATAGACACGTACATTTTCCATTCCTATTTTCTTTGTCCATGTTTTTGGGAAGGTATATCCTATTTGCACATTCTTCACACGTAGGAAACTGGCATTACGTACCCAGTAATCAGAGGTCTGAAGGTTTGTGTTATTCATATTCAGAGTTTCCAAACGTGGATATTCTGCCCATTTATTGGGATTTGCTTCTGTCCAGCAATTGTCTGCCTGCCATCTCTGGATTTGTCCGCCATTGTAAAATGCATAGGCCATATAGGAACCGATGAGTCGTTTGTGCCCTCCCAAGCCTTGCAGTAAAGCGGAGAAATCGAGTCCTTTGTAAGATGCTGACAGATTCAGACCATAATAGAATTTAGGGGTGGTACTTCCTAATACGGTGCGGTCATATTGTGCATCCACTTTGCCATCAGGCACTCCGTCAGGGCCGCTGATGTCTTTGTATTTCACATAGCCCGGTTTTAGGCTTGATTTACCAACCAATTGTTCAGGGGCTGCATCTATTTCAGCCTGATCTACGAATAAACCATCTGTCTCGTAACCATAAATTATTCCGATAGGTTGTCCCACAATACGGTTATTATTGATTTCTTCAGTAGCACCATTTGCCAGTTTCTCTACGGCATTCTTTACCCAGGTAAAGTTAGGAGAGATGCTAAAGCGGAAGTTACGTCCGATTTGTCCGTTATATGTAAGGTTTACCTCGATACCCTTATTGGATACAGCTCCAACGTTTGACTGTCCAACCTCACGTCCCATTATACTGGACACTTCTACCGGTGCCAGAATGTCTGAGGTATATTTGTAGAAGTAATCCAAGGTACCGGTAAAGCGTCCGTTAAACAGACTGAAATCCAATCCTATGTCGGTGATAGCTGTTTTCTCCCAGGTGATCTCCGGATTATTATAAGTTCCTGCGGCAGCGCCGGGCTGCAAGGCGGCAGGATTGCCAAAGGGATAATCTTGTCCAAGGCCGTAAGTTTGCTGATACGGATAAACGCCGATGTTTTGATTTCCCAATATACCGTAGGAAGCACGAACCTTCAGATTATCGAATATATTAGAAACGGAACTGTTTTTCCAGAAGTCTTCTTCTGAGATTCTCCATCCGGCAGATACGGATGGGAAGATTCCCCAACGATGTCCGTCTGCAAAACGGGAAGAACCGTCATATCGCAAATTGGCTTCCAACAGATAACGGTCTTTCAGTGAGTAATTGATACGTCCGAAGAAAGATAATAATGCGTATTCTTCCAATGAACTGTTATTCGTAGCTGTTGCTTTGTCACCTGAACCTAATTCATACAGATAATTATTGGGGAATGTATTTCTGTAACCTTCTAACCCTCTATTGGCTGATTGCTCTACAGACGTACCTGCCAGTAACTTAAAACTATGATCTTTTATCCGCTTTTCGTAAGTAGCCAATGCTTCGAAAGTAGTGTACGTATTGTTGGCTGTCCAGACATTCAAGGAAGCCGGTCCCACAGTCTTGCTTTCATCAAAATAAGTATCTGCACGATAAGCTTTATCATATTTAGTCCAGTAATTAACTCCTGCTTTTCCGATGAAAGAGAGTCCTTCAACAGGAGTGTCCCATTTCAACTGTCCGGAAGCACTGATATTTCTATTGATGTTTTGCACGAAAGATTCACTTGCCAGCCATGCCTCCGGGCTGTAATTGTCCTGATACCCAAAACTGCCGTCAGACTTCCGGCCTGCATAGATAGGACCCTGGCGCACGGCATATCCTATCATCCCATCAATACTTTGAGGCTCTCCATTGGGAGCATTGTATTTATTATTATAGGCATTGATATTCAGGTTGAGGGTAAGTCCTTTGGCTATTTCACTTTTCATCGTGAATAATGCTGTCATACGTTCGTTAGAAGTATTTGCCGTCATACCTTCCTGGTTGCGGTAGCCTATTGATAAGTTGTAGTTCGTTGTGGCATTACCGCCTTGTATGCTGACGTTATGCTGATGTTGGAAACCGGAACCTGACTCCAATAACCATTTCAGATGATTTACATTAGGATAATTATCGGGGTCTGAGCCGTCTTTGAATTTCTGTATCTCTTCAGGAAGGTAGGCATCTTGCTTATCCATATTGCGCATAGCCATATTGTAGTATTCTGCATATTCCCATGAGGACAGGAAATCCGGTAACTCCGTGGGGCGTTGCCAACCAAAAGAATTACTGTATGTGATGGTGGTCTTTCCTTGTACTCCCTTTTTGGTTTCAACCAGGATCACACCATTAGCGGCACGGTTACCGTAAATAGAGGCTGAGGCGGCATCTTTTAGGAAAGAAATACTCTGGATGTCGTTAGGATCTATATCGTCTATATTCCCGGATAAACCGTCAATCAATACTAACGGATCTGTTCCGGCATTGGAGAAGGTACCTGTACCACGTATTTTGACCGTTGCTCCTGTTCCCGGACGACCGGAAGTTTGTAAAACACTCAGTCCCGGTGCTAAACCTGCCAATGCTTGTGCAGTACTCATCACAGGTTTGCTGGCTAAGTCTTCGGCCGATATGGAAGATACAGCCCCTGTCAGATTCACCTTCTTTTGTGTACCATAACCTACGATGACAACTTCTTCCAGCTTCTTCGTATCTTCTTCCATAATGATGCGAAGCTGCTTATTCTCTTCTGCCTTTATCTCCTGAGGAATATAACCTACATAACTGATATGGAGAATATCTCCGGTTTTAGCTGTTACGGTAAACTTACCATCCAGATCGCTGACAGTTCCATTATTGGTACTTTTAACCAATATGCTAACTCCAATCAGGGGTTCGCCGGAAGAGTCGGTAACTAAGCCTTTCACATTGCTTTGCACTTGTGCCCAAGTAGCGTTGCTAAGATGACAAACCAATAGGATCATTATGAATCTCATTGGTTGCATAAGTCCATACGTTAATCTGTTTCTCATAATTTTAATTGATTATTGGGTTATTTTTAAGGTATAGCGAGAGCTTATCGACTTTTAAAAAAGCCGATAAATACTCTCTTATTCCTTATGATTTTATTTCTTTATTTTAAAGACGGGAGCTATGTTGTTGAGCTTTTTCTCCGGCAGATTAATGGAAAGCCCTTCTGCTGTGCGGTTGAACCGTACCGGTCCATATCCAAGCAGTTCTACCTTCCTTATCTTTTGCGGAAATAGTTTGCTGTCGGCAGCTAATGATTTGATGATTACATTTCCATTTTCCGGCCAAGCCAGAACCGTGGCATATAAATCCTTCTTGGTTTGGGTAAAACGGATCTCTTGTGCCGTAGCTTTGCTATATGCTCCTTCGTTGAATCCTTGTGCATTGATTTTGATATCGGCTTCGGCTATCGGACCTTCGCCGAACACTTCCCAAGGTCGGGTGCTGTAGATAGCTTCTTTATTGATATTCATCCATTCGCCGAATTCATTCAGTATCTTTTCTTCTTTTTCATCAAACGTACCATCGGCCCGCAATGGAACGCTGAGAAGCAGATTACCATTCTTACTTACGATGTCAATCAACAGTTTTGCGACATCCGAGGCTGATTTATACCAGTTATTCTCATAGACAGATGTAGTGTAATGCCATCCGCCAATGCATGAACAGGATTGCCAGGGGCGCTCCATTATTTCATTGGGTGCACCGCGTTCTACATCCCAGACGATGGCTTTGCGTTGGTTTTCATCCAATATCTTACTCAACATGACGGCTTCTAACTTCCCTTTGTGGGTTGCCATATTGTGGTTGTAGAAGTGGGCCGCAATCTTTAATCCGGCATCACTGATTGGATAGAATGGGGCTACGGTGACATCAAAATAAATCAGATCGGGATTATAACGGTTGATGGCATCTACGGTACGGTCATAGAAGTTTGTGCAGTATTCCTGAGTAGGCAAGCATGCCCCGTTTCCCCAGGCCCATTGGCTATGAATCATGCCATCCGCCCAGCTACCTTTACTCATCGGATGGTTTTGTGCATATAGGTCCTGAGGGTCATATCCTTCCCACCATTTACCTTTGCCGTCAGCTTTTGTTAAAGTGCCATCGTAAGGAACACCGGCTTTAGGTCCGTGTCTGTCATAACGTTGGGAGGGTTCGTACCAAGTCCAGGCATGGTCAGCATGGAAACTGATACCAAATGGAAGTTCGTATTTGCGTGCAGCTTTTTCCCATTCCGCCAAAACATCACGTTTCGGTCCCATATTTTTTGAATTCCATGGTTGGTATTTACTGTCCCAAAGGTCAAAATTATCATGATGGTTACCTAAAGCGAAAAAATACTGTGCCCCTATTTTCTTATAGAATGCCACTAACTCATCCGGATTCCATTTTTCTGCTTTAAATAAAGGGATGATGTCTTTGAATCCCACTTCAGAGGGGTGTCCGTAGTGCTCTACATGATGCTTATATTCTGATGTTCCTTCCATATACATGGAGCGTGCCATCCAGTCGCCCGAACCTTCTACACACTGAGGTCCCCAATGCGCCCATATTCCGAATTTTGCGTTCCTAAACCATTCGGGAACCTGGTAATTCTCCAAAGACTCCCATGTAGGTTGGAATTTACCTTTCATCATAGGTTCGTTCTTTTCTGAAACCGGAACCTGATAGTTCTGGGCAGATAAGGTTCCTATTGAAAGAACTAAAGAGGCTAATAACATTTTCGTTTTCATAGGTATTAATTTTGTTTCTATTGTACATTGCAAAGATAGAGATTAATTAATAGTTGTAATAGGACTAAAAAGTGTTTATATTGGAAAATATCGATGATATAATTGGGAAATATCTGATACTATAGGATAAAAACGATTTTTATATTGAGAATATCGATAATCGTTTTGAATGATGAAGAAATTCACCTACCTTTATCAAATTACTAAATATGATATACTATGGCACTATTAGTTGATAAACTGCATCCTTTGGTATTAAATGTAGGTTTGGCTGTACACAATGCAGATTGGAACTGGAAGAATGTAAATAGTCCGTTTACACGTTTATATTACATAACGGAAGGAACTGCCCAGATACAACTATCAGGAGGTACACAGATATTAAAGCCTAATTATTTGTATTTCATCCCGGCATTCACTGTGCATAGCTATATCTGTAACTCTTATTTCTGTCATTACTACCTGCACATTTATGAAGAACATCAGTCAGATTCCAATTTATTAGATGAGTGGGAGTTTCCGGTTGAGATACCTGCCGGAGATTTGGACCTGGCTTTGTTTCAGCGTCTATGTGCAATAAACCCTCACATGAGTTTGCCTAAGTCGGACCCTGCAAGTTATGATAATAACTCGATGCTCATGCAGAACCTTCTGAAAAATAAGCAACGGGCATTGTGCGACAAGGTTGAGTCGCGTGGCATAGTGTATCAGTTGCTGGCACATTTCCTAAAACGTGCGCAAGCTAAGGTGGAAACTAAAGATGACCGGATAGAGAAAGCTATTCTTTATATACGTAAACACATATACGAGACTATAGACTTGGCAACATTGGCCGAAAACTCATGTTTGTCGAAAGACCATTTTATCCGTTTGTTCAAGAAAGAAACTGGCGTTACTCCTTCAAAGTATATCAATCAGAAGAAAATAGAGAAAGCACAGCTTATTTTAGTGACTGATGAGATGTCCGTTAAGAATGTGGCTTTTGCCCTCTCCTTCGATGACTATTCTTATTTTAACCGGCTCTTTAAAAAGACAACAGGGCTGACTCCGCAGGAATATCGTAACTCGTATCATTAGTAATCGGAGATTTAGAACAGTTTTCTTGTCTGAACCGTATCCGGTCCGTGTCTGGGCCGTACCTGGTCCGTATCAAGTCCATGCGTATGGATACGGAGATGACACGGACTTGGTACGGTTCAGGTAATGAGATGGAAGAGATACAGAACATTCTTATTGTTAATCTATTGTCCTCACGGAAATCGTACTCCGATTATTTGCGTACCGAGAATTTATAGATGCACTGGCTCTGATATTTCTCTCCCGGTCGTAACACAGCCGACGGCCACTCCGGTTTGTTAGGAGTGTCGGGATAGTGTTGTGTTTCTAGGCAAACGGCCGTACGGAAATTATAGACAATACCCTTTTTGCCGGTCAATGTGCCGTCCAGGAAGTTGCCACAATAAACCTGTATGCCAGGCTCGTTGGTGTAAACATTCAGAACAATGCCTGTGGCGGGTGATTCGAGTGTGGCACATACTTTACTTACGTCTCCTTGAGTATTCAGCACCCAGTTGTGGTCAATGCCATTTCCATTCTTCAACTGTGCGAAGTCTAGGTCGATGTTGGCACCTATGGCAGTAGGTTGTCTGAAATCCATGGGAGTACCTTCAACACTTGCTATTTCACCAGTCGTCATGAAGGTACTGTCCACCGGAGTATAATGGTCGGCGTTCAGGGTCAACAGATAACTTGAATTATCCTTTGAAGGATTGCCATCCAGGTTGAAGTAAGAGTGGTTGGTCATATTGACAATGGTCGGTTTGTCCGTTTCCGCCTCATACTGTATGTCAATGGCGTTGTTATCCGTCAGTTTCATGGTGACGGTGCATTGAAAATTACCCGGGAAACCTTCTTCTCCATCTTTTGCCAAATAAGTCAGTTGCACTTCTTGATTGCTCTTCTGAACGGCATTGAAGATGCGGTACTGGAAACCTTTCGGACCACCGTGCAGGCAGTGCCCGTAGTTGTTTTGCGGCAATTGATATTCCACTCCGTCCAGTGTGAAGCGTCCCTGGTTAATGCGGTTGGCGTATCGTCCGATGCTTGCTCCGAAGTCAGACGGATACTTGATGTAATCCTGTATGGAGTCGAAGCCCAATACAACATCTTTCATAGTACCGTCTTTATCAGGCACTATAACCGACACGATACGTCCGCCGAAATTGGTGATGCACACTTCCATCTTGTTCTTGTTTGTCAGGACAAACAAGTCGGTCTTTTCACCATTGACTTCTGTCTGGAAATTGCTCCTCTTTAATCCGGATGCGGTTAAGTCTTCTTTCACATTTGTGGTACATCCAACCATTAGGGCTGTGCATACCAAAAGAATCAGTTTATTCATATTGCTTTTAATTAGATTGTTTTTCATAACGGAAGAAGTCGACATCCACATATCCGCCGACAGTTTGGGTGGCATAATTGAATATGGCGAACTTATTACCCGTGAAGTGTGCCATGCTGAATATCATGTGGAACTTATCTCCCAATTGAGTCCAGTTACTATCGTCCAAACTATAAGAGAACACGGCATGGTCTGTAGTAAAGTCGCAGTCCATTTTCAGATATACGATATCCTGATTCAGTTCTTTGCGAGCTTTCTCTACATTGCGGTCGGTCATCACTAAATACTTTTTACCATTCTCCTTGATGACGGAAATGGTTCCCGGTTCTGAACAGAAAGCAGCCAGGCCAGCATGGTCACCGTCATTCATATACGTGAGGTCGAGCGAGATGACACCGCTGCACTTCGGACCTTCCGTGCGTTGTGTCAGTGTGTTGCGTGCTTCGAAGATGTCTTTCGCTACCTTTCCAGTCTTCAGGCGGAGGTATCCTGGACGTTCGGTAAGTGTCCAAAGTGAATGATCCGGATTGTGGTTCCATTGCCAGGTCAGACCCAGTTTGGGAGACTTGTCAAAGTCATCGCTCACCACGAGTTCCGTCTTTTCATCATAACCTTGTACAGGTGTTTTCATTACCGGAGGCACTTTTCCGTTTTCATCGCCCAGTATCGGCCAACCATCCTCCCAACGGCAAGGCATCAATACCGGTACACGACCCACAGCCTCATGATCCTGAAACAACATAGCATACCATTCACCCTTCTCTGTGCCGATGAAGCAACCTTGTGCCACACCGTGGTTGGCATATCCGAGGTCGTCCGAGAGAATTGTTTTCATGTCGTAAGGTCCCGCCACTTTATCAGAGCGGAAGCAAAGCTGTGTGCGTATGCCGCCTTCCGGCCACCAGATCAGGGTGAGGTAATACTTACCATCGAATTTATAGAAGTGCGTACCTTCGAGCAAACCTTTCGGTTCGCCAGGGATAACTTCCACCTGCAAGCCGTCGGGATTGATGCCGGATAAATCGTCTTTAAACTCAATGATGCGGATGTGGCGTGCGCCATAAGCCAGGTAGATTTTCCCGTCGTCATCGAATAGCATAGAGGCATCGTGCAGGTATTCGTCGAGCACCAACTTCTGTTCCCACGTTCCTGCCGGGTCTTTTGCAGTATAGATATAAGACTTGTTGCCTGTGCCGAAGAATACATAGAAGAGCCCGTCGTGATAGCGTAAAGAAGCTGCCCACTGTCCGCGGCTATAGATGTTGCCGCCTTCCAGGTCGTTGTAGGGGCTTTCGTTGATTTCATCGAACACGTAACTGATGATTTTCCAGTTCACCATATCCTTGGAGTGCATGATGGGGGCACCGGGAGACATGTGTGCAGTGGTGCTTACCATGTAGTAATCACTGCCTACGCGTATTATGTCCACATCCGGCACATCCGAGTAGATGACAGGGTTTGTGAAGGTTGTTTCTTCTTTGGCTACCTTCTTGCCGGCATTTGTGCAGCCGACAAGAAGAAACAAAGTAAGGCAACCCATCCATAAAAATGCTTTATTCATAATCGTTTATAGATTTTCCGGGTTTATTATTTAACCACTGTACCCGATGGTTTTTTCAACCGTGTACTCTTAGGATAAGGCGTACCGAATACAGGATAATCGTCCGCCTTCCATTCTATCTTCTGGGTGCGTGGAGAGCGTGTGTCGCCCATGCCCGGAGGGTCAGTCTGGGTGTCACGTGCATGATAAAGGATGTAATGTTCTTTACCGTCGGGAGATTTGAAGAAGCTGTTGTGCCCTGTTCCGTATACATCATTCTCGGGAGACTGGCGGAATAGGGGTTGAGGCGATTTCTTCCAGGAAGCCGGGTCCAGCAGGTCTGCATTGGTGTCTGCCGTCAACATACCCAAAGCATAGTACGGAGTCCATACACCACTTGCCGAATAAACGACGTGGATATACTTGCCTTTAGGACTTTTCAGAGGTTGAGGCCCTTCGTTTACAAATACTTTGTGTGGGGGATTCCAGCCATTATCATTCTTATAGTGTCTTTCCCAGTCCAGTTCCGGCTTGGAGATCAGTACTCTTTCGGAGCCAAGGGTCCATGGATTCTTCATCTCGGCAATGTAGATACATTGAGTCTCTGTATCTACGCGGCGTGTCTGCCAGCCGGACCATACCATGTACAGTTTTCCTTTATTCTCGAATACCGAACCGTCGATGGCCCAGTTGTTATCCTTGTCAGTACTGATGCGGCCTTTCATTACGAATTCACCTTCAAACGGGTCTTTGTTTACATTCTCCAGTACATACATCTGATGGTTGTCCGAGTTGCCATCATCTGCTGCATAGTAGATGTACCATTTGCCATCGATGTGATGGATTTCGGGTGCCCAAAGATTATGTTTGTTTGATGGGTCGGTAGGAATCCAGATGGTCTTCTTCTCCGCATTGCGGATGTTGGTCACGTCCTGGGTTTTCCAGAGGACGAGACTATCGACCATGGTGTGCATGTAATAGTAGGAACCATCGTGCCACAAAGCCCAGGGATCGGGACCGTAATTGAGCAACGGGTTAGTGTATGTATCTGCCACGTCTTCGGGGTTTTTGCTGAAGATACTATGGATCAGTTTCGTATCAAACTTAGGAGTGCGATCATAGTAGTAGATACCGTTCTGTTCCTGTTCAACATCAGTCAACTGGGTGTAGCAATAGCCCCATACCTGGTCTTTCAGTTCAAGAATACCATTCATCTGACTTTCCAGACGTTCCAGGAATTCTTTTTCTGTCTTTGGCGGTGTGCCGTATCCCCATGACTGTGTACTGGAGTTGGTCTTATCCTGATCTTTCACCCATTTGATGCCACCTACTTCATCTATCAGATAAGGCATTTTGCCATCATATACCGGGAAGTCGTACATCTCATTCTGGCGTAAGCCGTTGAAACCGATATTGGCGGATGGAACTCCTATGACATAGTTGGGAGCCTGGAAGAACTTGCCGTCCTTGTAGATGATGTCTTTCAGCTTGGCAGGATCCTGCTCATAGTTGTGTACAGTCCATATGTCTGTTTTGATGTGGCAACCACCGCTGGCGTCGTTTACAGGACGGGTGGGGTCGAGTGATTTGGTCAGATTGTATAAATCTGTCGTGAAGCGGGGATATTGCACTCTATCCGGCCACCATTCTTCGTTCATCGGTGTCCAGATCAATAAAGAAGGGTGATTGCGGTCACGAAGCACCAGTTCCGACCATTCCATCAGGAAGTTGCGAGCCACTTCTATGCTGTTGGCATCCATCCCCCAGCTTGGAGCTTCGCCCCAGGTGATGTATCCCAGTTTGTCCGCCCAATAGTAGAAGCGTTCTTCGAATGCTTTCTGATGCAGGCGTGCACCGTTGAAGCCGGCAGCCATCGATAGCTCGATGTCGCGTTTCAACGCCTCGTCGGTAGGAGCTGTCCAGATGCCGTCGGGATAGAAGCCCTGATCCAGTACCAAGCGTTGATAGTAGGGTTTGTTATTCAGATAAATCTTATTTCCTTCGATGTGCACTTTGCGCATACCGATGTAAGAAGAAACCTCATCAATCACTTTTCCTGCCGGGTCGATGACCTGATAAGTGATGTCGTATAAGAAAGGAGACTCTGGCGACCAGAGTTTGGCTTTCTTCACCGGAAGCACAGCTACAGAGCTGTTCGTGCCTTTCACGGTGGTGGAAGCAACTACCTTGCTACCCTCTTTCAGTATTATTTTCAGTTTGTTGCTGCTGTCACTGTAGAAGGCAGGCCATACTATTAATTGCTCCTGATCCACGTCGGCAATAGCCTGTACGGACTTCAAGCCGGAAGGATTGACCGCTTCCATCCATACCGTCTGCCAGATACCTGTGGTGCGGGTATAGTTACAACCATAGGAGCCGAATTGCAAACTTTGTTTTCCGGCACTCTGCATAGCCGAGCGCAGATCGCTGGATGCACGCACCACCAGATGGTGTTTCTTTCCGGGAGTCACCAACTTCGTGATGTCGATGCTGAACGAGGAACTGCCACCAAAATGACGGCCTGCCAGGGTTCCGTCAATGTAGATTTCCGAATTGAAATAAACGGCTCCGAAGTTCAGCAATACATTCTTTCCGCTCCAATCCTGCGGAACATTGATTTCTCTATGGTACCAGATATGATTGATGAAGTCCTTGTGTCCTACACCGGACAGACTGCTTTCGGGGCAGAAAGGCACTGTTATCTTTCCATCGAAAGATGTAGCCTTGGGGTATCCCTGTTCCAGACCAGAATTGGCGAAGTCGAATGTGTAATCCCACTCGCCATTCAAATTCATCCATGTTGTCCGCTCAAACTGTGGGCGGGGATATTCCTTCCGTGGAACATCTGCGGCATTCGCCTGGAATGCCATGCCGGCAGCCAGTAAGGCTGCAATCAAGATTTTCTTTATTTCCATAATTCTATTTTATATATGTTACGTTAATTAGAGTGCGATATAATCAGGATACTCCGTAAGTCCCGCCGATAAATTAGCATGCATATTGCTAATCATTTTATTGTTATTTCTTATGATGCGGGCGTATATTGGAGAGCTTCACCGTAAAAAGGATGAGATACAGGTAATAGAGAACTAGGCAACTCAATGCTGCCGATGTACCGACGGTCAGTGCATCCGCTCCGAAGCTCTGTTGCAGTGCCCCCATCAGCGGAGGCAGGATAGCCCCGCCTATGGCAAAGGTGCATATGATGCCGGAGGCCCGTTTCGTATGTTCTCCCAAGTCTTCGGAGGCCAGGTTGAAGATACTTCCCCACATGATGGAGTTGAAGAAACCGCAGAGCAACATCAGGATAATGGATACCTCGCTGTTTATCAATAAAGAAATGATGAGGAAAAGCATAGCCATGCCCGCACAGAACACCATTGCCGTGCGAACCTTTACTTTCCGCAATATAATGGAGCCGAATAAGCGTCCCACCATCAGTCCGCCCCAGTAGATGGACAGGATGCCGGTACCTCTCAGTTCATAGCCGAATAGGTTAATAGAATCTATACCCAAAGCCCTCATGCGGTCGGGCAGGAAACTCGGAATGCCAATCTCCACTCCCATATAAACGAATATGGCAATAGCACCGAAAATGAGGTGCGGATATCGGTAGGGGCTGCTACTACCTTGCACTTTATCTGCCACCTGTTCCTTCACTTCCGGCAGACGGAGGAAATAGAGCAACAGGCAGAGCACAAAGGCTATCCCGGCAATCAGAAGGAAAGGTATCCGTACGTTTGTCGCGTCCGGGCGTGCCTCTACCGGAGCCGACTCACTGATAGTCTCGGCAGAAATGAGCATGGTGACGAATATAGGTGCGGCAACCGTGGCTGCCGAATTAAAGAACCCTACCAGGTTGAGGCGGCTGGCAGCTTCACCCGGTGAGCCTAACGCCAGTACATAAGGATTCAGTACGATTTGCAACAATGCTATCCCTAGCGCAATGAGAAACATGGACATCAGGAATGCTGTATATCCCATGCCTACTACCGGATAGGTCAGGACAAACCCGATACTCACTACGAAAAGAGATAATACGGCCGAAGTCTTATAACCTAATTTATTCAGGAGATACGACAGGGGTATGGAGAATAAGTAAGCCCCAAAGAAAGCGGTGTTCACTAATTGCTTTTCCGAGAAAGAAAGCATCCATTTGCTAGACGCGAGGAAGTCAATCAGTGAGTTGTTCATTGTGGTGATGAAGCCTACCATAAAAAATAGGATAGACATGACCACCATCGGAAAAAAGAAACTGTTCTTTTCTATATTTTTGTTCATGGTATTTAGTATTAGTCCCTGTTGCACTGCGGCAAGCAAGGTGATTACTCTTTTGTTCTGTTTATCTCTTCTGTCTTACCCCCTTCGTATCTTCTTCGCTTCTATAGAGAGACGGGATAAGCGAAGGAGGTACGAGGAAGGTACGAAGAGGGTATAAGGAAGATACGGGAAGGCCCGGATTATTCTCTTTTACTTTGTTTTTTTATTAGGGCTTGATATTCTTTTTCTTTCTTCGCCCATTTCTGTGCCGGAAAGCGGTCGAAGTAAACCGCATGCTTCTGACCGTGGATGGTATAGAAAGGCACCAATGGCAATTGGGCATTTGCGGTAGTATTGGCATTGAAAGTCAGGGGCTTGCCCGGGACGGGAGCGATGGATTGAACGATAGATTCTGTGTCGGAGATAAAGCAGGGAATATCATATGTCTGTAACTCTCCTGTTCCCAACGGTGCAGCCAATAGCACCGGACCGTAGAAAATACCCATCCTGTCAGCATTGTCGGGCATGGATACGGTGTAGAGTTCCATTGGGATTTCAATCACTAATTGGGTATCTGTGCCCCATTCGCCTTGTAGGGTGAAGTAGGAACCGGGAGTTCCCGTTACTTTTTCTTCTTTTCCGTTCAGCGTAACTTTTATTCCTTGGGTTGCCCATCGCGGATAACGTATGTGCAATGGGAATTCTTTAGATTTTCCATTGAAAGAAATCTGCACCTTGTTATCTGCCGGGAACTGTGTTTCCAGCTTCACTTCCATACCTTTCTCTTTCCAGTTTAGTGAGGTCGGGATAAATAAGTTGACAAATAAGCCACCGTCTTTGACAGATTGGAAAAATACACTTTCGGCATATTTCACGTGGTTCTCAATGCCACTGGCTACACAACACCAGAAAGAATCAAAACGGGTGCTGAACTCTTTCTTCGTGCCGGACTCCAGAGGAACACTGTAGCAAACCATACCGTCGTCCGGATTCTGTGAAGCAAGTATGTGATTGTACAATGCCTGTTCGTAGTAATCCATATAGGCTGCCTGTGGGGCCCAGCTAAACAGGTGTTTAGTAAGTTTCAGCATATTGTAAGTATTGCAGGTTTCGGAAGTAAAGGGGCTCAGACGGTCGTTCAGGCAATCTGGTTTTCCCAAATGCTCATAGTTACTGTTACCTCCGTTCACATATGTGTGGTGGTTTACAATCCGGTCCCAGTAGAAAGTAGCAATGGTGTGCATATCCTTGTCTCCCGTCAGCTCATACAGGCGTGCTTCGCCTATGATTTTGGGCACCTGGGTGTTGGAGTGTTTTCCTTCCAGTTCGTCCCGTTGCTCTTTCAGTGGGTCGAGGATGGCTTTGTGATAGAACTGGCGTGCTAACTTCAGATAGCTTTCATTGCCTGTGATGGCATACATATCAGCAAAGGATTCGTTCATTCCGCCGAATTCGCAAGCCAGCATTTTCTGAAAGTCTTCTTCGGATAGGTCGCCGAAACTGCGGACAGCCCAGTCGCTCAACTTAATGCCCACCTCTTTGGCTTGTTCGCTGTCGGCATACCGATAGGCATCGATTAAGCCTGCCCATAGCTTGTGCAAGGTGTACCAGGGCACCCAGCCGCCGTTCAAATCGAATCCTTGCGAGCGTATATCGCCGGAAGATACTTCTGCCCATATTTTGTCTTCGTCAGGTATGCCTCCCACGTATCCTGTTTTGCGGGCATCCTGACACTCTGCCAATTCTTTTACGATGTAGTCCACCCGTTCCTTGAAGCGCTTGTCGCCACTGGCGGCGTACATCATGGCACAGGCTGAGAGGTAATGTCCCAGTGTATGGCCGGATACTCCCCGGCTTTCCCAG
>NZ_CAJLKP010000086.1 GCF_905207245.1 uncultured Bacteroides sp.
AATGCTATTGGCAGTAGCGCTGCCACCATCCATGAAATCAACACCGGTATAAACAGATGTTCTTCCAAACCCTTGTTCGTCTCCAGCATCTATAATAAGGTGAGCACTTTTGCCTCTCACGGTGAGGTGGAAATTGTAGACAAGGCGCTGGCATACATTCGGGAGTGGAACGCAAGGGAAAAGAAGCCCATCATCACCGAACGCCACAAGTTCTTCCAGCTTTCAGAGGCGGCACGCAAGGTAAAAGAGAAACAGGAAAAGATTGCCAATATGGAGAATAAGGAATGTCCTTTTGACGGTGGCAAGGTAGTGCTCAACTACGGAATGAATCGTATCCAGATATTCTTTGATGAAAAGCCGGACTACACAATGCTCAACAGGCTCAACCGTGACTTTTCATTCAATTGGGCACCGACCAGTGGGGCATGGCAGCGAATAATAACGCCCAATGCGGTGGATGCCACCAGAAGAGCGCTGGAAGGACTAAACCTAAAGGGGATATAACCTATCAATTACATACTAATCCATAAACAATTAAAATTCAAATCAATGAAGGTATCAGACAAGCCGACAGTAGAAATTCTAATCAGGGCAAAAACGAACAGCGAGTGGGATTGCTGCGATTTCGCAGTTATACACTTGTCGGAAGAATGGAGGAAGCTACAGGCAACGAGGCTTGAGGCCGTCAAGCCTTTCAAAGACGATTGCAATTTCCAGTCAATAAGGTTTTATGACGGTTCGGTAGAATTTTTCCAATCCGGATTGGACGATGAGCTGGTCGAAGAGCTGAACATAGAAGAATTGTTGGCAGACAGAGATTGGGTATATGTGGAACTGGATGACGATGAACTGGACAAACTGGCTTCCCCCGAAAACAGATTGGACTTTTTCAAGATCGTGATATATCGTGATGGCAATGCTATATACCAAGTGTTCGGCAAACATACAAACGAGGAATTTTGGACAAACCAGTTTTCGCTGCAACAGTTAACCGGGCAAGCTGCCGAAATCTAAACAATCTTAAGAATCAAGAACCTACTAATATATTAAAGAATCTATGGTAAAAGAAGTAAATGAAGCATTCCGATATGTGGTGAATCCTTTCCGTTTTACGGGGGCCGTTATCGCAACCATGTCAGACGGAGTACACAATGACTATGATAAGGAGGAAACCCTTGACATGTTGCGGAAACGCCATAAAACTCCGTGGCTGGTTACAGTAACCGTTGAAGAAATCCATGCAATGATAATCAAGTACCAGGCATCTCTCCAGACGCCCTTTGAAGAGATTACCGAACGTGAGTTTTGGGATTTACTGGGCTGTGTCTCTCCAAAAAGGTATCACTCCGGCAGCTTCTTTGTTGGCGAATCTTATTACGGTAGTATTTACCGTTTCTGCTTCGAACTAAACGGCAAGTATTACTCCGCGCTTAGAAACATCAGGCTGACTGATGAAGAACTCTACAAACAGAGACGTAAGTTTGCCCGTATGCTCAAGCGAACGGAAGGGCGCATCCGCAAGCGTCCGGGTGACCGGACAAGACTGCCCCGAACGGAGAAGAAACGGAACTGCGGGAAACATCGTGACGGGCTTGTCCGGTTGTTGGAAAATGCCTTGATGGATATGGGTTACGAATATGACATGATCCATGAGTTCTTCAGCCACCACTACAAAGGCAGGCTGAAAATGAATCCAGCCAAACAACTGTTTACCGCATGGTACTACGAAAATGAAAAAGAGTTCTATCCTGACAAGTAATTACCTTCATACTATGCCTGCCAATCAATCCCCCGAGAGATACTACATGTGCATCCACAGTCTGTCCGGCAGTTGTTCCGGCAGTTCTTGTGGATGTGACAAGCCTAAAGTGAATAAGAACAAATGTTGCTCCAGTCCCTTTACAAAAACTAAAAGATACGTAAGGGTGACCAAGGAAGGGCAATTATATCAACGTAACAATAAACAGCAATGATAAATAAAATAGTGAACCTCTTCAAGCAAGAGCCTTATCCCAGCACCCCGGAAGAGTGGAAGAATAATGAAAACACTGTCTTCCGGGAGTTTTACCTGAAATCCTCGCCTGACTTTGACCTCCTTTACGGATTGGTTAAAGATCACATGTCCGATACAGGCAATGAAGGCGTCACACGCTACAGGTTGATGCGCCTTCTTAGTAGTTGTTCCCATCGTGCCTTTTATCTGAATGCCCGGAAAAGAAAGTACCCCCATACATGGAAAATCCGTTGGAAATGGCGTTGTTTCAGGCTGTTCCTGCACCGCCGCTTCAAGACACATTATTTCCAGCAGCAGGTAGAGTTATGCAACGTTGCATCTGAGGTGATTAAAGGCTTTGAAGCCAGACTGAATACGGAGGAATGAAAAAACAAGAAATGAATAAAGGAAAATTACAAGAAGTAGAGAGAAAATCGTTGTCTGTAAAGCCGTTATCTTTTTTTGAACAACATAGCGACTATTGCGAACTAAACCGTTACACAGCGGATGGCGTATTCGTGGATACTTTAGGTTGTTTTGACGAAAACATGCTAACTCTTTACAACAGTCAATTTGCGGATAAAACTGTATTTGGAGAAGTATATTTATATGATTTGTATGAGTATTGAACAATCTTAAAAAGAAGAAATATGAAACAAATACAAATACAGCTTATTCATACTAATGATGGAAAGGTGAATGCACCAGCGCACATTTTACGCTCTGCATTATCGCTACTCTCTGCCTTTGATACTAAGTTACATTTGCTGGCAATTCATCGCTTGCAGATAATCCCTAATCCGTTTCACCCTAAAAATGAGAAAGAACGTCTGACTGCTCCAGAGTTTCTGGTAATGGTTCTTGATGGTGGTATCAAAATGATGTATTGTGATATGCATATTTGTACTATACCAATGCTGATGCTCAAAGCAGACGAAATATTTATTTTTCCTGGTCAGGATAGTGTTGGCCTCAGCCGAGATAAAGATCTAATTGATATGCTACAAAAAATGTGACAAATATAATCGAAGGACAGCTATTGTCTATGAACGGTTTGATTCTGGAAGTATGCAAAGTCGTAGATTGCCAATGCAGCTACTGTGTTGGCTTTAAGAAAAAAGCATTATGTAAAAAGCTGCCGGATTGCTCGGACACCTCCGGCACTTTTTACTTCCGGAAACTGAACGCCTTTGAAGTAAGAAAAGCGAAGAAGGCAAAGAAAGTAATACAAGAAATTTAAAACAAAGGAAATGACTAAAGAAACAAACTTTGATATATCCCTTACACGTACGGAAGCGTTATACTTACTAAACCCCGACAAGGGAGAGCAAAGTATCAGTGAAAAACATCACATTGATATCATGTGCAAGGAGTACGGAGATGATGATGACTGGGTAGGTTTAAGTTCAGATGACTATGAAACTATTCTGGAAGATGCCGTCACCTACAAAACCTTTGAAATATGGCTGTCAAATGAACAGAGCAAGGATGAGATTAGCTTGCTCATCAAAAGTCTGAATATCCCGGAAGAGCAGGTAATCACCATTGCTGTCTTGTGCCAGGAAACAAACGAAGTGGACATTATCACGACAAAGATGTCTGACGATAGCGATATGATTGAAACTTTCCTGGCCTGCCATTGCCAGTACAGCCTTGACAACATCAATTGGATGGTATGTAAAGAGCTAAAGATTAATTATCTGACAGAAAAATCATTCGGGCACTAAAATTCTAAAGCTTTAAAATACAGAAACTCTAAAATGAAAAACCTACTCAATCCCAACATCGAATTTACCGACCCCGATACGCTCCAGTTCTGCCTGCCTCTTTCCGATAAGGAGTTCTGGTATTGTGAGCCAAACTGTTGTCACGATGAGCTGTTACCGGAATCGGACTCTACCGAGCGAATCATTTACGACATGCTGTGTGGCTATCCGGAAGATCTGATCCGTTTATCTTCAGTTGTCTCGGAAGTAAAGGAATTTATCTCCAATGGGCGACTCTGGTGCTCCGGTGATATTAGCATTGATGACATAGACGAGGAAGAGCGGCTTGAATTAATGCAAGCTTACGGATACTCACGGGATAGTTTGGGTAGTGATGCCGAATGGAATCAACTTATCTGTGAAAGCTATTTTGAGACATATTGTATAACGGATTTTTCTTAACAAATAAAGAATAAAAAGCATGAGACATTCTGATTATCAAGCCAAAGTCAATGAATTAAAGGCTTTGGAGCACGAAGAGTTGAAAAGAGCCATTGAGGCTCACGGAGGTTCTTACGAGTGGGACAGCGAAAATGGCGGCTCATACCCGATCATAGCTATCAACTCAAACAAAAGCGAACCTGAACCGCAGGACATAGAAATCACCAAAGTAGCTATCGTAGACGGCCAGTTGAAGATTTCCGGTGTAGACAATAAATACGGGGAACCGGTAAAGTTTGATGCCGATGACATTTTTGCCGGGCACCTGTCCTTTATCATTGACTACATTCCGGCAACGGATGAGGTTTCTGATGTGTCCCAATCCGAAGCTGTCCCGGATATATCTGATATGCGAGGCGCAACAAGAACCGCCTACCTTACCGTGCGATGGGACATTGAAAGCTCCAGTGAGGAAGAAATAACCGACGATGTTGTAGATGACTTAATAGGTGAGAAACACATCTTTAACCATTCATTCTCAGCCGACGGATTCACAATCAACGCGGAAATCTGCGGACGTAATGAGGAAGGAAGCTTTTAGGATTATGAATGGCAGCCTATATGAATAAAGAAAACAAATAACCCTGATGAAGCGGTGGAACTAAAAACTCCACCGTTTTTTTATACCCTACCGCCAATGAGTACGAACTATGAAGCCCCTTCCGAGTTACGGGAGCTTGAAAAAATACTGAGACAATTCACGTATACTAACGGCTATGACATGACGGAAGTCTTCAATGACATGCTTAGATACATCATCGGGTACTTCACATGGGAAGTAAAGCCTATAGAATCGTGGAGATACAAGAAAGAGGATACCATTGTGTTCTGGAACATGCTCATCCAGTGGCTTTCAATAATGGATAGGCAGACAATCAGGAAAGGGTGGTACGACGCTTTCGGCGACCTCTACATGGCTCTTATAGGCAGCACGAGCCGTATCAAAGGATTCGGGCAGAACTTCACCCCGAGCGATATTTGTGAACTGATGGCAGAAATTACCGGCACCAAGAACCTGACGGAAGCGAAAGAGAACGATGGCGGCATGATATCAGACCCTACTTGCGGCAGTGGACGCACCTTGTTGGCCGCCCACATCAAACATCCTAAAAAATACATAGTGGCTGAGGACATCGACAAGACCTGTTGCATGATGACCGTTTGCAATTTTATTATCCATGGTTGCCGTGGTGAAGTGATCTGGCATGACAGCCTTAACCCCGACACCTATTACGGCGGCTGGCTTGTGAACGAACATCTGGGAAAATGCGGTCTGCCTTCAGTCCGCGAAATACCCAAAGAAGAATCCGCCCTCTGGAACTTCCGGCAACGCCGTAAGCAGGAAGCCGCCATTCGGGAAGTATTGAAACCGGATATGGAGAAGCAAAACAATCAATTGAATAAAAGTAAAATTACAGTATAATATGACACGCATCAAAGGACAACTCACTACCTCAGACTACCTGCCGATTGACGAGTTCAACCGCCTGTGTGATTGCCTGAGAAAAGATAAGCAATATACATGGGAACTCTATTGCCGGGTGGCGTTCTGCACCGCCCTGCGCATATCCGACCTTCTGACTCTTCGCTGGATAGACGTGCTCGACACGGACGAACTGGTGAAGATCGAGCATAAGACAAAGAAGACGCGCAGCATCCCCCTGAATCCGTCGGTCACTACCAAATTGCAGGAGCTATACGTACTCATGGGGCAGCCTGAAAAAAATATGCCTCTCATTTACAACTATCGCCGCAAACGTACCTATTCTTTGGAGCACATCAATGACAAGCTGAAAGACTTCAAGCGGGAGTACGGGTTATCCATCAAGCATTTCTCCACGCACTCTTTCAGGAAGACGTTCGGCAGGTTCTTATACGAACAATGTGGCAGAAGCGCCGAATCCCTGCTGTATCTTAATGAGATTCTGGTACATGAAAGCGTACGGACTACCAAAAGATATATCGGACTGAATAAAGATGAAATCAACAGTATCTATCAACATATTAAATTTTAAACCAAGAAATTAGATTATGGAAGATTATCAACAAAAGGTAAACGAACTGCGAAAAGAGATTGTGAACAGCATTATCAATCTCCTGAAAGAACACGGGCTTGAAGAACTGGAACTGGACGACGATCTGGACGACTTGTGTTATGTCGTATGGTTTGACAATAATGGGAATGCATACGATTCTCCCGTCAGAAAAGTCTCCCTTGACAAGGACGGTATCAGTCTGGATGTCGAGGATGAAGATACAGGTTTTGCGGCCGCCTTATACAGCCATGACTTAGGTTGCCAGAACCTCGACTGGCTGTGCAAATTACATGGGAATATACTTGACATGCTTGAACAGGCATGACGATTTGCTAACCCTATAAATAACAGAATATGGAAATTGAACATTTTAGACAGCACATTGACACAGAATTACAACTCAAAAAGGATATGGAGACATTCATTAAGGCCGCCGTTAAAGAAAGCCAGGGTAGAATATCCTTAACTGTTGATGAGGACGCCGAAGGTACCGAATTGGAGCGTGAGGATTATCCCGTTATCTCTACCCTATACGGCAAACGCGATAATCCGCAAATCAGATTAACTGAAATTTACCTTGATAAGCATGACGAAATTTATGCCGATGGAATAGACGATGATACCGAAGAAAAAAGAAGAGAGTTTTACATCTACCCCGAACAGTATTCGGATGTCTTTTTCTTCATTGGGCATGTACTGAATTTAGTCTAATTATGAAGAAAATAATTAAGGAATAACTAAATAAAATCCAAATGACAGAAGTAGAACTGGAAAACCACGTGGAAGTCCTTGTAGACATTGCTTACATAGCCGGTGAGGAAGGGCTTTTTAAAGACAGGGACTCAAGAATCGTGAACCGGCTAATCATCAGTTGGGCGTGTGAGTTCGCCCGGCTGCATAAAGATACCGACTGGAGCGAGACGGATTATCTGGACATCATCTACTCGTTCACCGGTGATAAGATAGAAGAACTGAACAATAACGGATAAAACCTTATACAGCATGATAAAAGCAACAGTAATTTGCGGCGGTTCAGCCGTCAGGGAATATGACGAATATGGCAAAATTCCTACAGATAAATGGTTAGAAGACCATGGCGGCGTTGTTGATGACAAGCAATTCAATACACCCGGTGAATATGATGCTTATTCAAAGGGGCTTGCCGATGCTGCGGATTGGGATGAAACAATCCTGGTCAATAAGACGTTTGCAAGGGACGATGACGCATCAACGGATTGCAAGCATTGCAAGGAATGGCGGGCTATCTTTTGCGACCGTGAGCACGATGTATATTGCCCTGATTGTGGGAAACTGATTCTTCATCCGGAAGAGGAAGTGCATGAAGGGGAACAAGAATGACGGGCCATGTCCGGTATGAGCCCCTTGCTTTCTCAGCAAAGGGCTCATGGCTACAAGTATTTCGCAATACATCAAGTAACCTAACATAAACAAAACAAACAATAAGATTCGTCGCCTCGCCTGGCGGAATATTGCTTGACATACTAAATAAATTCCAATCCTTTTACCTACCGCTAAAGCCCCGATTCCAAATGAACCGGGGCACGGCTTTGAATTTAAGCGGCAATCCATTCAAGCAAGGTCAGATTATTCCTTTATGATCTCTCCCTTTTCGTTCAATAAAACCGTTACTTCCTGAGTTGATTGGTCCTCCAGTGTCACGGTAAGTATGACCTTGTAAACCTTGCCGGTTTCTCTCTCTGCCATATAAGCTTCTTTGATAACAGCACCTTCGTACTCTTTGCCCAAGGTTTCCATAACCGCCTGCGGAATGTCTTTCACCTCTATTTTGGTAAACTCTTCCTGCGGGTCTTGCTGAGTCTGTTCTACACCTGTAGTTGATTCCAATACGTGGGCAAATGCTACTGAAGTGCCCATTCCCATAATCATTGCTAATGCTACCAATACCTTCTTCATAATCGTAATTTTTAGTGTGATTAATTAAAACTCTTGCTTTCATTAAACATAGTGCAAAGCCCGTGCCAAACACCGGGGATATTTGTAAAGTGCGATTAGCAAGCCATTCCGGTAATTTGTTAAAAATCAAACATGTAGAAAAGTGTGGAGCATATTCCACAGAGTTGGGGAATGCATTCCCCAATCAGACGCCCCGGCAAAACAAATAAGATAAGTCGAATAACAAACAAATCCATAATCCATAAGAACATGAACTGTAAATTCAATCCCAGCAAGACCAAGAAAGAATTAGGCATCAGCTACCTGGGTGGCTGCAACTCCCCGAAACTGGAGAAGAGCCTGAAACAAAACGTAATGACCTATGGCGTTTATTTTGCGCCCCACACCGTCAGCGGATATAACGTCTGTCCCCAATCGGACAACTGTTGCAAGTATTGCTTGCACGGTTCCGGCAGAAACAAACTGGAACTGCTTTCCAACAGGGAAGGCGGCCCGATTACCAAATCCCGCATCAAGAAAACCAGACTGTTCTTCGAGGACAAGGAAACCTTCATGCAACTTCTTATTCACGAGATAACCCAAGCAAAGAAGAAAGCCGAAGCCGCCGGAATGAAGTTCGCCGTCCGGCTGAACTGTACATCCGACATTCACCTGGAACAATTCACTTTTGGCGGCAAGAACATCCTCCAGCTTTTCCCGGACACGCAGTTCTATGATTACACCAAGGTATTCGCTCATACCGGATTGTCTGAAAAATACAGCAACTACGACATTACTTATTCCTTCAGCGGTGAGAACTGGGACGAGTGCGAGGTCTTGCTAAAGAAAGGTTACCGTGTCGCCGTCGTGTTTGAAGATGTTCTCCCCACAGAGTTCAAGGGATATCCCGTCATCGACGCCAACGAGTATGACGCCCGCTTTCTTGATGACGGTGGCATCATTTGTGGCCTGACGTACAAGAGGGTGGCGAATGACTATATCAACGGCAAATTCCAGCGTCCCGACACCACGTTCGTAAACCGGAATAATAAAACAGCATAAAGATTCGCAATTCATTAATTTAAAAACCAATCCTCCATGACCAAAGAAGAACTAAAACAAGAACTGATTGACACGGAAGAGTTCACCCGTGAAGAAGTGGACAAAATGAGTAGTTATGACCTGTTAGACGCCATCCTCACCTGGGAAGGCATCCAAGGTTACACCCGTAAAATCATCAGGTGGATGCAAGCCGCCTACGAACCCGGCAAATAGCCGGATTCCCCTGTGTTTAAACCTCATCCCCGTCGTCGTCCCTAATCCTTCAGGAAAGCCGCGCCAAAGCTGGGAAACACCCTTCTTTTCCTCCGGTCTTTTGCCTGTAAATCGCCCGGAAAACCGTATATTTGCCTTGTCATTATACATAGCAAAGTGGTATGGTAATAACGGGCTAATTTACAGCCATTTATTAACCAAACGACTATATATATGGTGCGTAACGTTCCCTATATATATTCCAAACCACCTTTACTGCATGAAAAAGACATTGACCAACCGGGAAAAAGAGAAACTATCCCGCATCCTGGAGATTGACGGTCCGACGATTGAAAAGCTCTCCGAACACGACGTATTGGACACCTCCGCCTGCCGTGCCGCAATTATCCGTAGCGAGTACATGGAAATCAAAAATCAGGGCAGGCACCACGGCGGACACATCGCCCGCGCTTTGGCGGATGCCTACGGATTATCCCTGAGCGCCATCGAATTGATTATATATAAGAAAGAAGCCAATAAGAAATTCGCCTGTACCTGCTGCGGCAGTCCTGTGAGCAAGTATAAGTTCACCCGTTATGGCGGGTTGTGCGACGCGTGTCTTGTCAGGCAGGTAAAAATAGAATAAAGTTTAACTGATAACAATTGATAAAAGAAGAAATGAAAGACAATCAACTGATTAACGCTGACTATATCCGGCATATCGTCGGCGTAATGAAAGAAAGGTTCGGGAAAGACACGATAGTGCTTTTCCATGTAGCCGGTAATTACGAGTGTTTCCTGGAAGACTCCGCGCTTGTCTCAAAGGCGTTGGAAATCCCGCAGGAGCTTTACCTTGAAGAGAACAGTGCGGCCATCCATGTCACCCGCTTCCCGGCAGAAGAACTGGAGAGCTACCGCAAAAGGCTGACCGCCCAAGGATATGCCACCTGTACCAATGAGACACGCGGTGAAGACGGAACCCACATACTTAAAATCTATGAGCCCGAAGAATAACGACAACACGCAGGTATGGATTATCCTTATAGCAAGGTTCTTCGTACCCATCATGGTAGTTCTCGGCGTCACTATCATCTGCATCAAGGATTGCGCCGATACTACCGACCCGATAGATGATGCCTGGAAAAGGGTGGAACACCTCTGCAACCTCCATGTCACCGACAGTTGCGGTGACGGATTCCGGATAGCCTATGTGACAAGCAAAGCCGTCACTCCCGCACGCCTGAAGGAAATCGAATCCCGCAAGCCCATTCAGGAAGCCATGGAACGCCTGCAAAAGGAAGCACCCGAACACTTCGGCGGTAGCTTGTATGAAACGGATATTTACGACTTCGCGGCGTTTGCCCGCAAATATGACGTCGATCCGATTTTAGAAATTCACTGTATATTTGTGGAAGGTCACGACAAGTGCAATCTTTATGTCGGTGAAAACCCCAAGATACCGGACAGCCCTGCATATATAGACCTGAACACCGAACAGGGGGTGCAGTGGATAGACCATAACGACGTGTACTACAGGACTTTGCCCAAAGACCGGATTTACCGTTACTGGAAGTGTGAATTTCCATTCAACACATCCCGGACAGATGAGCGTTTCGCCCACTTTTCAAAGGGCCAAAGACTGCGTTAAGGAACATTAAATCCCTATCAATACAGGGCTTTGAAGCCGGAAAATAATCAGATAAATTATTTGGTAATCCGGATTCAAAGTCCTAATTTTGCTTGGCCTTAGCGCATAAATTGATTGAATCCAGATTGTAAATTGACTGATAAAAGATTGAACCTATGAAATAGGAAATAATGATTGAAAAAACACAGCTGAAGTTTGTTAAGTCTGAAAAATCCGGTGAACTGATCGGGTTCGTTTCTAAAACGAAAGACAACATACTCAAAGGTGTCCGTGAGGACTCCATTTATAAAAAAAGGATTTGTATCCTTGCGGAAGAGCTCAAGGGGAGCGTTCTGCCCAATACCTTGTATGAAGTAGAACTCAAACCCATGCACAAAGGTAAAAACGGGTATGTGGTGACTTCCGCCACCCAGGTGTTAGCTAACGTCTCCATAGAATCGTTTATCGTGCCTGAGAAAGAATACCGCGTGGTCATTAACTTTGGTGGCAAGAAAAGCTATAAAACCATTTATTTCGACCCCCTGAATGGCAAGACATCCTCCAGCCGTACGAAAGAAGGAGTACTGGAAATTCTCAACAAACGAAACGACATAGCCAACCTGGACGGTGTCATTTCAGATTTCCTCGACCGTGCCGACGAACTGCTCCGCCAAATGGAGGAAGATGGCTATGACATCCGGTAGCCGCCCCGCGGAGGGCATCGCCACCGACTGTGTGCATTCCCACAAGAACGGCCTGACCGAATACCGTGCCGTAGACCTGAAAACAGGCGAAGAACTGTTCTACCGCTCCCTTGGCAATCAAACGGTGAATGCCGGCGAGTTCCTCGGTGTGGTGGTGGCGGTGAAGTATATTCTGGAAAAAGATTATCACCCACGAACAGTTTATACTGACAGCTTAACTGCTATCGCGTGGTTCCGTGACAAGAGGACGGCATCCAAAAAGCCTGTAACGGACCTGCTGCGGGCCGAATGTTTCCTCAAAGTCATGGCCGCACAGGTGGACACCGTCCAGATTATTCACTGGAAGAATGACGAGTGGGGAGAAATTCCCGCGGATTTCGGCCGGAAGTAAGCACCGGAATCAGGAAGGGCGAAAGAAGGCAGAAGTTTTTTTTATTTGTCTGTTAATTCATTCCTTGGGCTGCCTGTTCTCGCAAACAGGCAGCCCCTTTTTTAAAACAAAATCCCCAAAGATAAATTATCTCCCCTATGGCAAGACTTAAAACGCAGGAGGACAGGCGTATCCCGGTTCCTGAAGACGAATATCTCCGGTTCGTGGAGAACACTATGATTGTAGAAGCTTTAAAGATTGCGGGTATCGAAGAGATGCCTGTATGGAAAGCTGTGAAACGCATCCTCGATGACAAACGGGTGGAGATCCATGTCCGTGCTGTCCGGAAGTAAGAAAGTCATTTCATGTTATGCAGCATGAATTTGTAATTTTCTGAAAACCGGTTGATAGACCACATCCATGTATCGCCCAAATGGGATACATGGATGTTTTTTTGCAGCTCCCGATGGTATCCTGCATGGGGTGGTAAGTATCATATAAATACACTTGTACCCGAAAAACATCATTATTAAGCCCTTTACATTAAATTTTATTTTCTATATTTGCATTTGGCAACCAATCAGTATGAGCCCTGTCCACTTAAGGCTATATCCGGTGTTGGGAGAGACAAACAAAACGCATACTCTGATAATTGGCTACTTACCTTTAAGAGATTATCAAAACATATCTTCTTAAAAAACGATACATACCAACTGTAAATGTACTTACAACCGCATACCCATATATATATAAATAAATGCAAAACTTAAACCAAACCTTGGAAATATGCCCTTTTTATTCTCCTGAATATAAGGTGATCCCCCAGTATCTTGAAATGGAGGCCGGTGCGTCCCTGGAACTGCACAGCAAGACAACCAATCATTTTATCTTCATACTCACGGGAGGTATTGTCATTGACTTTAATCAATATATCAACCGTCCCGTATCCGAAAATGAAATGTTTTTTCTTCCTAAGAACAATAAATTCAAATGGAGAGCGATTGCCGGAACAGCCCTGATTCTTATGGTGTACAATGCAACGGTCTTCCCATGTTCGGGTGTGAAAAATAAAATACTTTTCAAGAGAAAAAATACGGTGAAATTTATATGCCGGGGCATTCCCATGAAACAAGAAATAAAGACCCTGGTTCATCAAATGAAAAACTATATCGATGCCGGAATAAACTGCCACCATTTGTATCTTCTGAAATGCAAGGAAATGCAACTGGTATTCAAACATTTTTATACCCAGGAAGAAATAGCACAGATTTTTTATATGTCATTAGGCAACAGTCCGCTTTTTGTTGAAAAGATTTTAGGTAATTACTCAAAAGTGAAAACTTCAAAAGAATTAGCTCATTTGTTAGGATACAGTATGAGACAATTTGAAAAACTTTTTAAAGAGAACTTTGATGAAACTCCTTATAAATGGATGCAAGACCGTAAAGTCAAGCAAATCCTTCAGAAACTGATGGATCCCGATATTCCGTTAAAGCAAATTATGTACGATTTTAAATTTGCCACCTCTTCACACTTTAATTTCTATTGCAAGAAGCATTTAGGGGGAACTCCTATTCAGGTAAGAAACGGAAAAAAAGACAATCTTACGTCTAAATAGATTACCCGTTGTTGATTCGCAGTATTTCTGCGCTGATTGGTAATTATCGTCCGCATATATACGACTATATTTGCAATGTTTTAAGATATGAATCTTAAAGCTATTGGGAATATTGTTGCAAATTTGCATCTCTACAGTGATGGTTTTACTTCATCCATGAGTAAAAACCGGTATGATATGACCAATTTCAGGCCATTGCCTTTTGAACAACGTCTGTTCCGACAGAGTTTCCGAAAGCGTTTGTTCAGAACAATTTGCGACATCTTTTTTTTCTCGGGTAGTGAAGCATAAAAAGGGCTATACTTATATTTTGCGTATTTGTAAGAACGACTTTACTTTGCCGCCGAAGAAATTAATTATGTTATACTCAAATTAAAAACGATGGCAACAGTAAAACTTATGTTAAACAAATCGAGAGCTCTGAAAGACGGAAGTTACCCTGTAGTATTCCAACTTCTCCACCGGAGAAAAAAAGAGATCGTATATACTAAATACCGCATGAAGGAAAATGAATTTATACCGGTTTTGGAAAAGGTCAGTTCCAGCAATTACGCCGGTTGTAAGATCAGTCGGGAACTGAATAAGACAGCCCGGCTTTTTTACATGCAAATCCGGAGGCTTGAAGCCTCCGGAGACGACTATACCGTGAAAGACATAGCCGCCGCCGTTACTATCAGGCCTGCCGTGAAATACATATTATTGGATTTCATCGATTCACAGATAGCCTGGAAAAAATCAATAAAAAAAGACGGTATTGCGGCAGCCTATCGCAGCACACGTTCCTCCCTGGCTAAATTTATCGGCTCCAGGCAGGTAAAAATGTCCCAGGTCAACCAACGGTTCGTAACGCGCTATAAAGACTTCTTGTCCGGCAATGGGGCCAGTGAGAATACGGAGGCATATTATATGCGCAATTTCCGGACCTTATATAACCTGGCCGTAAAAGATGGTTTCGTGCCCAAATGCGATTACCCTTTCAGGGACATTTGCACCAAACCATGTAAAACCATAAAACGGGCCTTTGATAAAGAGCAGATACTGCGGTTAACGCAGGCTGATCTCAGCTCCCACCCGGAACTGATGCAGTCGCGTGCTCTCTTCCTGTTCGGCTTTTATGCCCAGGGAATGGCATTTGTGGATATTGTTTTCTTAAGATGGAAGAACATTTGTGGGAATTCGATAAGTTATAGGAGACATAAGTCCAAACAGACCATCCGGATTACCATTACTCCCCAGATTCAGGCTATTCTGGATGAATACGGGGGCAATAAAGAAAATGTGGACGGCTATGTGTTTCCCGTCATCAAACCTGTTATTAACCCCAAAACGGATAAAAACGAATATGAACAATATCGCGTGGCCTTAGGGCGGACAAACAGACATTTGAAAACCATATCCGAGAAATTGGGTATTGCTCCGTCACTGACAACCTACACCGCCCGCCATACCTGGGCAACGCTGGCGAGGGAATATGGCGCACCCGTTGCTACGATCAGCACCGGCTTGGGACACACGAAGGAAGAAATGACCCAGGTATATCTGAAAGAACTCGATCAGACTAATCTTGAGAGGATTAACGGTATGATTAACAGCTTGTTATAATAAATAAGTAATCTCATTAAAAGATGTGTTTTATGACACTCTATTACATAATAGAGATGCAGGCTACAAAATCATAGGCTCTGTATGTTTTGCGATGCAAAGATAGGCCATCCGTTATTTATATTTATTGCCAAAAAGAATGTTTTTTTTCACATTTTGTACTTATAAGCGTAATTCAGACAAAAAATTACTGATTCATAGCCTGATACTTCATAATCAGCTCCCGTGGCGTACAATCAAAATGTTGTTTACAGTAATTCGTAAAATGAGCCTGGGAATCAAAATTGAACTCTTCCATCAACTCTCCGATCGTAGTCTCCGATGTCATTACCTTATTTAATATATGTTGGTCACGTTGTTTCATCAACCATTGTTTTGCGGTTACCCCAAATACTTGCTTAAACTTGCTGTTAAAGTTACATTTTCCCATGTTTGAAAGGGAAATGAGTTCATTTACATTATTTACTTTGGTACAGTTTTCGATGATAAAATCTTTGAATGACAATTCGGTTGCCAGAATCGGATAAAATAAGCGTGCCAGTTCTTCCTTGGTATAAAATCCACGCAGTAAAAAAAACAATTCCTGCTGCAACAAACTATTGAAATGCCCGCAGTCCATCTTCTGTTTCAGGCAATGCGTTACAAGCTCTAAAAAAGGAGGAAGCGGATAACGGATATCGACCGGTTCAAAATTATAATCGAATTTACTACAAAGTTCTGTCAGCGATTGCAATGCAAACTTATCACAGAGGTTTAAAGGGATGCCGAATGACAATGAAAGCAAGCGGGAACCTGCCGTTACTTCTATTTTCACTGTAGCCATCTTGGGTAATAAAATAATCGATCCGGCCTGGAATTTCCTATCTTTGAACTGATTATAGTTGATGACACATTCTCCTTCGATCAGGAATACGATATGGTTCCATATAATCTCCTTTTCCAGTATGACTTCATCCTCTTCAAACTCAAGATATTTGAATCCATTTTCCAGTTCCTCACGGTAATTTCTACATGACAAATGCTCTTGCATATAGAGCAGTTTGTTCAGCGATGTTTTCTTATTCATAGGCTATTCTCTTTATTGTTTTTTCTCGTTTTGTTTCAGCAATGTTTCAGCATCATGTCGATAATGAATCCATATCATATTGAAACACTGCTAATTCTATTGTAAAGAAGAAATGTCTCTGTGGTTATTCAATATTCCTTAAGAATAGAGTGCTCTTAACAAATTGTCAATCAAGCTTTTAAAATCATTTTTACCTGTAATGCATCTCTATTATGTAATAGAGCTTTAATGAATGTAAAAGAAATGTTTAAATCTAAAAATAAATAAGTTATCAATTTTTTAATTAAAAAATCGCTGAATGAAAGTAAAAAGTTTATTATTGTCCATGTGCGCGATAGCGGCATTGGCAAGTTGTTCACAAAATGATGATGTGGCTCCTACGGGGAATGACGCCCCCAAGGCGCAAGTGATTCTTAAACTGGAAGGAGATGGAGTAAACACAAGAGTAGCGGGTGACTCGGAAGCTGCTACCGAAAGCGGAGCTGATATTAGTAATGTTACTGTGTTTTTCTTTAACCAGACAGACTTTATCGTAGGTACCCCAAAGTTTATAGCGGCTACTGATATCGGTAATCCGATAACCACTACTACGGATGCCGCTAAAGTAGTCGTAATTGCCAATCTTGGTGATAAGACCGGTGATGGCACATTTAATGGTATAGCCAGTCTTTCCCAACTCCAAAAACTTGATTTCTCTTCTATTAATACTACCGGCACCGCTCCCGATCTTACTTATGCTGTAAACCAGAGCAAGGCTAATTTGTATTCAAGTGGAATGGGTGCGATCACATTTAATGATAATGCAGGTACGGCAACCGTTCAGCTACATTTCGTATCAGCCAGAGTAAAGACTGTAAAGATTGCATGGACAGCTAACCAGCATTATGCTGCTACTGAAAATGAATTGAGTACTGATGCCTCCAAATGGTTTACCATTAAAAAGGTTTATATGATGACGGCCCAGACAAAATCACCTCTTATTCCGTCCAATACTGTAGAATCCTCGTGGGGAGGATTTGTTCCGCAGGTTTACGATTTTGCAGGTGGTGTGGCATGGGGTACTGCACCGTGGCAATGGACAGGCGACAATGCGCCGAAGCAAACAGATGATTATCTTGCAGTCGCTGCGGATCTTACGGAGAGCACTGTTAATGCCAATCAAATAGATAACGCCCTTGCAACTAATTCCTGGTATCTGTTTGAAAATTCCCCTGCTTCTACCCATCCGACGGGTCTTGTTATTGAAGTTGTATGGAGATCAAAAGACCAGTCAACAGATGTAAATGATCTTTTGACCAAGTACTTTACGATGTATTTTGGTGAAAAAGGAGTTAATGGTACTCCTCAACCGCTTCTTACAGCCGGAAAGACTTATGACATGTCTCTGTCTTTGAAAGGTGATTTTAAACCCGGCGGCAACGCAGGTGGCGGTGGTGACGATCCGACTAAGCCAAGTGTAGACGCTTCGGTTACGGTTACTGTAACTAAAGCGGCCTGGACGACAACCGCCGAAATCACAAAAGATTTCCAATAATCCTCGCATCCCCCTTTATTCTTTATAATTAAACAAAAGAAATATTCTCAGAAATCGGTATGTGCCCGATTGTAATCCGCATTCGGGCACACTCCGTTTTCAGCAAAGATTAAAAACAAGAAAGAATATCCATTATGACAGGTGACTACAAATTCCGGTTCATGCCGGGGATATTATACTCAATGTTCACACTATTGCTGTTATCGGGATGCATAGCTGAAAATAACGACGATTGTTTTAAGGGTGTTCCTCTGAAAGTGAATCTTCCTGCCGGAATTTCACCGGAAACCATCAAGGATATAAACTTCTATGTATTTGATGACAAAGACCTGTTGTTAGATATTCTTCCAACAAACAGCAAAGAACCTGTCATACTGAATTATCCGGGTATTCCTACCCTTCATTGCATAGCTTTGTGTAATACGCAAGACGGTACGATGCTCGTCAGCCCCCTGAAAAAGGGCGATCCGCTCTCCGGCGGTTTCATATCTCTGAAACCCTCTGTGCCTACAAGGCACATTCACCTCTCCGGCCGATTTATTCTATGGAGAGCTTAAGATAGAAAATACTTCGACGTCCGCCCGCATAGAGGAACAGGCCCTGGCTGTTTCACGGATGGTGGCGTCAATGAATATAACCGTACGCGGTCTGGAACTTCTTAGTGGAAGTGGTGGCGGCGATTATTCGCTCGTTGTGCATGAAACTGCCAGCCGCCTGGATTTTGAAGGTCATTATAGCGGTGCTCCCGCTTCCTATCAATTTTCGCCCCGTTTTGAAGCGGGAAAAGATTATAAAATTCCTCCTTTCAATCTGTTTCCTACTCTGGAAGAAAACAAAGGGCTGACCATAGATATCTATCGTAACGGTGATCTGCTTAGAAGTCTGAACACGGACAGCAGCCACCAACCTATCATCCCGGTAGTGGGACAAACACTGAACGTGCTGTTGGATTTCAAATTGAGTGTCAGTGTAGAGGTAGAACTCACCGCATGGGGAGAAGAGACTGTCTGGAAAGAATATAATTAAATCACCGGACGGTGGACTATAAATACTGAAGATAAAGTATAGAATATGAAGAATAAGCATACATCGAATTTAAGCAAGTGGGCAACGATTGTTGCTGTAATGATATTTCAAATATCATGTCAGCAAGACGATTCATTACCCCCGGCTGCGGATTCTACCATCATCAACCTGTCAGTATCCGCCGCCAATAGCGGAACGATAATGGGGAATGATGATACCGCCTCGGCCATTAAATCCCTGTGTATTCTTCAATTCAATGCAAATGGAAATGCCTTCGGTACCTTGCGTCATGTGGGTATAGGTACCGCTTCTGATGCGGGTGCCGGAAAATACAGCGCCACACTGTTGCAGAGCGTAGATAACAATGATAAATACAAGCTTGTCATCGTAGCCAACTTCCCCGATGGTGATTACGGAATCTTTTATCGTATGGCGGGAAGGAGCTATGCGGAAGTGCAACAAGCCTGCCTGAGCGCGGAACTTACCGGAGAAAGCAATGTACCGGAATTTACTGCTACTCAGCCGTTTCCGATGTTCGGGGTAGCTAATGATGGATCTCCCTTAATCATTAATGAGACGATGGATCTCGGCACCGTATCATTGGTACGTGCAGTAGCGCGGGTAGATATCGGCATAGGGACTAAAAACGCCAGTAGCAATACATGGACCAAAGGCAGCGTGCCGTTTGCCATGACCCAGGTGCAGATATGGAAAGATGGAAAGCAATACGCATACATGCCCGTAGAAAACAACTTCTCTTCTTCGGCAGGGGCATTGACAATCAACAGTCCTTCGCCTGTCGGAGAAACGGAAACAAAGACGTATGGTAGCGCGTATATCACCAATAGCACCTATTGCGCGGAAAAAATCTATCTGCCCGAAGCAGATTTGTTATGGGGGGGAGTATATGATGACAAACATACCCAGCGCCTTGCAATTATCGTAGGAGGAAAGTATAACGGTTCGCCCACTGAAACATTCTACCGCGTAGACTTCACTTACGACGAGGGAAGCCAGGACAAAATGAACATTCTGCGCAACCACGTATACCAGTTTACCATCAAGAGCGTGAAGGCTGCGGGATATGGCACTGCCGAAATTGCGTACAATAGCAAGCCGAAAAATTTAGGTTTCGAAGCCACTCTTGAACCATGGACTACGGGGCAAACAGCCTCCGTTCCATCCATCTCGGGATTCTTCCTGACTTATGAGGGATTTAACGGAGAGAATCTGGACTGGACTTACGCTGCGGGTTCCTCACAACGGATTCCCAAAAAGAAATATAATTGGGGGACTAATCCATATCTTACATTTGACTACAATGATTTTTATAAGGAAGGAAATAGCTATTATGCTCCGGATATTAGGGGAGGACAAAACGGGAGATTGTATCATACAGTGGCAGATACCTTTTCCTATGAAGGCACCTTTCCCAACCTGATGGTTTCCGGCGATGATATGGTGGATGAATTGGGTAATGAGACCGTTCAGTGGAAGACCGGAACTGCGTTGACAGCTTTTGACTTATGCCGAAATCTGGAAGAAAACGGATACGATGACTGGAGACTTCCGCGACTCTCGGAACTGGCGTTTATTTATGTAAATCAGGAAAATTTGAAACAATTGCGCGGGTTCACACCGCTGTCCGGCACTTATTGGTGCGGGAGCGAGTATATGGTAGACAATCCTACACCCGATCAACAGAAAAAGTCCGCTTGTGCGTGGGCTGTCAATTTTACCCTTACTACCGGATATGCTTCGTGGCATCAGAAAACAGATAAATTGAAAATCCGTTGCGTAAGGCAAAGATTGAATGATAAGTAATTGAAACGATATATAAAGATGAATATGGATACAAACAAAAAACATGCCTTATCCCGGGCAATCATCCTGGCAGCCTGCTTTGTACTATTGGCAGGAGCCTGTGACAACTATGCCTATGACGGGATGGAGCCGGATACTCCGGCAAAGGAAGTCCCTCTGAACTTCAACGCGTCCATAGAAAAGGCGGAGACCGCCCAAACAAGGAATTTTACACCTATAGATGCCTTTACCGAAAATTCCTATTCCTTTGGTATGTCCATCACCAAAAGTGAGAACGGGAATGAGATTTTCAAAGGATCATCAGACATGAAAGCGACGATGGAACGCCCCAACTCCACTGTACAGTGGAATTGGTCGTTCACTAACAATTCCGATGGCTCAACGGTCACTCCCGTGGGGCCAGAAGGTAAAGCATTAAAGGTGGTTGCCTACTATCCGCCCGTCTCATCCGGCATCCAGAATGTCTATACGAATGGCATTCCGTTTGATTTCTCCGCTACGACCGATCTCAAGCAGACAGATCTGCTTTACAATACCAGCACCCTCTATCCGTTCACTCCATCCAGCGAACCGGTGGCAACTATTCCTTTACACTTCCGGCATGCCTATACGTGGATTGTCCTTAACATCACGAAATACGTGAATAAAGGACCGGATTTCATGCTGAGCAGTGTCTCTTTGGATAATCTTGGAGGTAGTTGGATTAAAAACAAAGGAGTAATTGACCCGGAAACAGGTCTGGCAAAGGATGGAGCTACCGTCGGTCCGATAGGAGTAACAGTAAGTCCTGCCGTGGCATTGTCTACTACGGTAGTTCACACCTACGAGTTTTTGGTTCCCTCATTCATGGATACCACAGTCGGCGACGGAGAAATACTTCTCGTATTGAATATCAATGGAATCAATGAGCTGTTTCCCTTGGACAAGATCTATCTTAACCGAAGTGACGATGGCAAGTCATTTGGTTTCCGACAGGGATATAAAAATACGTATGATCTGGTCTATAATAACTCTGCCCTGAGCCTGAGTATTCAGAACTGGAGTTCAGAGGTAATCAACGGTGAGTTTGGGGGTAGTACAGGGGTTCCCGGATCCGACAGTTATAGACAGATAGATTTAAATGGCACAAGTTTATATTGGCCGACAGCCATTATACCGGGTGGTCCAGGATATGCGGAGAAATATCCTCCAAAATCTGGCTATTTAAATACCGGTGAGCATCCGTACGAAGGCTACCTTACCACTGTGGCCTATGGCAGTAACGGAGCTTATGTGCCCGTTAATTCAGCGGATCCCACAAAGCTGCCCACGGATGGTCTAAAAATTACGGATGATATAAACGTGTACTCGAACGAAAAGGCTTCTAAGATCATTCAGATAACCAAAAACGATATCTCCACTGTACTAGTTCCGTGGGAAGATGAAAACGGGCAGTTGATTGCAAAAGAACTTTGCAGGAAATTTAACGGGGGCGGTTTTCATAACTGGAGACTTCCGAGAGCTTCTGAGTTGCGGGGGGTATTAGTACTGGTATCGGCGAATGGGAATGCATTAAGCGATTTGAACTTTGGTAGGGATGAGAATCGAAATAAACCGTACTGGACCGGTACTGAAGTTAATGCATCCCAAGCATGGGGCATGTATTTTGATTATGGAGGTACTCTTATAAGTACCAATTTGGTGCTATCTCCGTATGATAAGAAAATGTTGGCTTCTGTGCGCTGTGTCCGTGATGCTAACTAAGTAATGATATTATAACAATCTGCAAATGAACGATATTATCATGATAAGAAAAACAATGGTTTCGGCATGTATCGCTTGCTTGGTCTTGGGAGGATGTACGGAGGACAGCCTGTTACCTGATTCCCGGGCACCTTTGTCCACAGAGCCGGTTACCGTGAAGCTGACCTTGGGCATAGACGATTATAATACATTGTCTGGTGGGAGTACACGCACTGAAAAAATGCCTCCCGTCCTTTCGATGTCATCGCCGGATATGGATGTAGAACTTGTGGCGACACCTGCCGTCACAAGGGCAACCCCGTCTCCGGCCGGGGTGATCACTGAAGATAATGCTGTTTATTCGTACATGGGTTTCCAGTTTAATGGAACAAAATCGGATGGGACACTGGTAGAAAAGAAATTTTTCACCTCTGCGGATGGTTCCATCAAGACAGATGAGGTGGAGATTGCGAAAACCCCGACGGGGCAAAAGAACATGATCGTAATTTTAGCCAACGTCAATGAGAGTGATTTTGCGTCGATAACGAAAGGCGTTTCCACCTATGCGGATTTGCAGCAGTTTTGTATGACGTTGGTGACTGATGACGGCATTTTTCCCAGAAACAAGGTGATTCTACCAAATGGCGGAGGTGAGAAGACGGGAATTGTCATGTGTGGTCAGGTCGCCGCTGAAATCACTGATGGCAAACAGTTATCTGTATCTTTGAAACGTACCGTGGCAAGAGTGAAATTCCATATAACAACAACTTATCAGCATTTTGTGGATGTACCACATACGTGGAATGTGACTTTATTAAATATTCCCACGCAGAGCTACTATAATGTTATTGGAAGAAAAGCCATATTCCCTACAGAGAATACGATGGACAACACCAAACTTTTTTGGTCTAAATCACTCACAACAGTAACCGCTGCGAATCCTGTGATTGAAACGACTCCTTTGTATGTCCCGATCAATCTACAGCAGACGGTGCCAACCTCTACACAAAGTACCCGTCGCGATAACGCACCGATAGGCGGCACTTACCTTCAGATTATAGGATTGGAGAATAAGACGGTCCCCGGTGCCGATGGTTTGAATATTGTAAAAGATTTCTCTATCTATCAGTTGTATTTGGGAAAGAACTTCACAACCGATTTCAGTGTGCCCGCCAATTACGACCTGACTTACAACATTACCCTGAAAGGAAACAGTCCGGATGACACCAATGTCATCCGCTTGATACCGGGCTATTTTTCGGGAGAACTTACGGCATATAATTCGAGCGGGGTAGCATTAACATCAATCAACGATGGAGCTGCCGTTAAATGGAAATACCCGAACAAGTTAGAGATTCATTTTCAAGATGGTTATTATCCGGTGGGAAGTACATCCGCCACAACGCCGGGAGAGAAGAACCTGAAATGGTATGCAGGAACGGCATTCAATAAATATGGAGCCACTTCGTTGACGAATGGCCATAAGAATACCGAACTATTGCAGGCGGTCGGCACTCCCTGGCAAGACTATGAGGCTGCTTACACCTGCTATCGGGGAACGAATGGATACAATCAGGGAGTACTTGCAAAGGATATTCTGTGGTATCTCCCTTCTATCAGCGAGCTGATAGGAACCTGGGTCTCTTCTTCGAGTACGCAAAAACAGTTGGCGGAAAGCTATTGGTCGTCTACCGCCGACCCGAATGCCGCTAAAGCCTTCGTAATTACGAATGAAGGGAAAGTGTACTCCGACGCCGTAGGCAATACACATGCTGTCAGAGCTGCCCAAGATCCTGACAAAGCCAGTCATGCGGGCGGCGGCAATTAAGTAAACGAAATGCAACCTATTAAAAAATAAAGAAGATGAGTTTCAAAACCTATCCCATTCTATGGCTCGTTTTATGCTGCTTCGGCTTTCCCTCGGGGGCTTTCGGGCAGTATATCCAGAAAGAGACTATCGGTGGAAAAACGTATGCCGTTATTTATGCGGATGGACTGGCAGGAGCCGCCCAATGGGGGATTGGAGTAAAGATGATGAGGAACGGCGCTACCATCCGGCATCAGGCTAACAAAGGAAACGGTGGAAATCTGAGTGTCAATGATAGAATACCGTTTCGCTTTATCGTGGCTTCCACAGACGTGGCTAATGTCACTTGGATGCAAGCCGGAGGTATAACAGCTGGCAACGGAAACCTGAATGCTGATTTTGGACCAACAACTGCGGATACAGGATGCCGTCATTATGGTGCTGCCGGGCAACCGGGCGCAGGGCGCAAATGGCGTGTTCCCACCCAACGCGAGTTGCAACTGATGTGGATGTTTCGCCAACCCATCGGCTTGATATACAACGGCAACCCGATGGAAGAAGCCGGCAAAACGAAAAAATACTGGACTTCCACCGAAAAGGATACGGACAAAGCCTGGTTTTTTGACTTTACGCCGGGCATACCTTACTGTGATGCCCAGCTTAGAAGTACGATGGGCGGTGTGGTGAGATGCGTGAGTGATTATTAACCCATAATAAAAAGAAATATGGAAATTCCGAAATTAGCAATAGACAAGGAAAGCAAAAACCTGTATTACATCTACCTGTTCTACGTAGAAGACAAGTGGTGGGCTTTTGGATACTCCGCTTATTACCTATGTATCATGTATCCGGCATTGGAAGCTGCCAATGCAACCACCGGGGAGCATGAAGCGTGCATCCCCTGTGTACACGTTCCCGACAGCTTTCTGGTCAGGCTCTCTGATTTTTACAGCACCTTGGTTTCAGACAACTACATACAGGTTGAAGCGCCACCCACTGCCTATTGCTACCGGCCCGGCTATGACGAATGGTATGAAAAGCTGACAGTAAACTAACATAAACTTTCTATATTGAAACATCCATGAAACAATTCGTACGATATTGCTT
>NZ_CAJLKP010000087.1 GCF_905207245.1 uncultured Bacteroides sp.
ACAAGCTACGAGTGACAAGTGCCTTTCGGTGTGATAGCCGGGCGAATAATTATTCGCCCACTAGTATAGTGCAGCAACTCGTAACTTGTAGCTCGTAGCTCGTCACTTAATTTATTGTGAGGGCAAATTCAGCTTTTACTTCTTGACTACTTATAACTCACCTGTTGCATCCCAATCAACCTGTCATATCTCTCTCCGAAAGCCCGGTGGTAGACAAGTATCAGATATTCATTCTCCGTTTCATAATAGTTTCCTTCTGCCTGCGCAGTGCTTCCTGATGTACTTCCCGGTGCTACATATAAATACTGATAATTGTACGCTCCCTGTTTCAGCAACTTGCTACCTTCATAGGCATGTGTCTCCGGATTATACTTCAATCGGTTCTCCTCATTGAAATCATCATAAGTAAATGCCCCTTGCAGATAGAAATCTCCTTCAATGAGCGGATTTTCCCATAACAGGGAGAAATGAACGAAGAAGTAATCAGCTTCCGTATTGTTGTCCACGGCTTCATCATAACGTATTACAAAACGTCCATTCTGGTCTTGGTCATAACTATAATTCAATATTCTTGGTTCGGCGGGACGAAGCGTCACGTGATAATAAGGTGCGTGATAACGGATGCTCTCCACCCCTTGCGAAGCATAGCGGGTACTCACCATCTCAAAACGTCGATATTCATTCCCGGCAGGAAATATCAATGCGCGGTTATGTTCATATCTCAGTTGGTCAGGACCCACATAAGAAGGTTTCAGGTTAGTCACCCAGTTATCCGTACGATTATCCTGCAGGACGTGTACTTTTACTTCGTTCTGCGGATTACGGATGGGGTAGCCTTTATGCTGAATACTGAAATTTACTTGTTGATGCGTCTTGTTACGGTCAATCTCCGTGTCGCTGCTAACTTGTGCCGATACATTCACCTCCTTCTCCAGTACTCGGAAACAAGTACTGAAAGCGGGCTTGTCTTTGCTTTCGGCATCATCATAAACCGTCAGCCGATAGTTACCGGAAAGTTTCGGCCGTACCTGATTGTTAGGCAGCGTCAGCCGATAGTGTGTGTAGGGCAGGGTCGTGTTGACCGAGATGTCGTAATCTTCTATCGGATTGTCATTGAAGCCATCCAGATATTCTGTTTCAGAGAGGTCCGAAGGCGTCCAGTCTGCATTACAATGCGTGAGTATGTACTGGAAGCGGTGATAATCGTGTGTAAGATGGTCGAAAGAAATTTCCACAGATTCATCTTCACCCAGTCGGATGACCGCAGGAGCCATATAGTCATTATTGGCAATGACCTGTACCGTTCGTATATGTGGAGTGTACACTTCTGTACGCTGGGCATGCAACCCACCGCAGACGATACAAGTAAAGAGGAATATCCAGATTTTCTTCATCCCGTAGTATGTTAAGCACACAAATATACGCAGATTATTTCTTTTTCTTCTTCTCTGTCTGCTTCTTTTCCTTCTGCTTCTTGGTGTCTTTCTTCTCTACCGGTGGAAATTTGGGGACCAATTTCATCAGTCTCAATATCTGTGACTGCCTGTGCAAGATATAAGACGAGGGACGTGCAGAGTCAAAACGTATCGGATTGGGGAGTGTGGCAGCTATCAGTGCGCATTGTCCTGCTGTCAGTTTAGCGGCAGTGGTCTTGAACTTGTATTTGGCGGCAGCTTCCGCTCCATAAATGCCTTTTCCCATTTCGATGGAGTTGAGATATACTTCCATGATTCGTTCCTTCGACCAGCAGAGCTCAATGAGCCAGGTGAAGTAAACTTCGAATCCTTTGCGTACCCACGAAGATTGTGGCCAGAGGAATACATTCTTTGCTGTCTGTTGGCTGATGGTACTGGCTCCTCGTTTCCGTTTGCGGGTTTCATTTTCTTTCAAGGCTTTCTTTATTTCGATGAAGTCGAAGCCATTGTGAGTGGCAAAGCGGTTATCTTCCGAGGCGATGACTGCCATCGGTAAATGAGAAGAGATTTTATCAAATGGTACCCAAGTGTGATGCCAGACCGGCTTTTCACCTTTAAAGATTTGCTGGGTACTGCGAATGACCATAAGGGGAGTGGCATAGACCGGGATAAAACGGTACAATACCACTGCAAGAATAGTGGAGATAAAGAAGAATAATACCAGATTGCGGATAATTCGCAGAACTTTCTTTATACTCATTGTCTTATTAGTTACAAACTATGAAGCTACGAGCTACAGAGCTACGGGATACAAGTAGCTGCGCTATGTTTGCGGGTAAATAATTATTTGCCCAGCCATCACGCCGAAAGGCACTTGTAGCCCGTAGCTCTGTAGCTCGTAGCTTCTTATATCTTAGTTTCCTGCTTCCGCATTCTTAATCATCTGTTCGCTGGCATACATATAAATATCCACGCGGCGGTTCTGACTTGCCGTCATGCTGTCATCATACTGGTTGTATCCCACACCTTCCACTTTTTTGAATTGCGCAGGAGACACGCCACAATCTTGCAGATAGTTCTCTACCGTATATGCACGGTCTTTTGAAACTTTCATATTAGCTTCATATGTACCCACTTTGTCGGTATGTCCTACAATAGCGATGTCCGTCGTCGGGTCTTCCTTGAGAATCTGAGCCAGTTCGCGCAGTGAAGCCTTAGACGTATTGCTCAATGTAGAAGAGTTGAAACCGAACAGAATGCCCGATTCAAAAGTAACCTTCACCGCAGCGAGTCCGTTGTTGTCCGTTACCTTCTCTACTTGTGCGCCTTCAATCTTGGCAGCTTCGGCAGCCTTCTTATCCATCTTATGACCGATGGCAACGCCTGCACCTGTACCTACTGCCGCACCGACAGCCGCACCAATGGCAGCGCCTTTACCTTTACCGATAAGTCCGCCGATGATTGCCCCGGCTGCTGCACCGGAACCACCACCAATCACACCACCTTTTGCAGTGTTATTCATTGTGCTGCAACTTCCTAATATAATGGCACCGCTCAACAACAGTGCCGTAATTTTCATCTTTCTCATACTTTTTCCTTTTTAATGTTTTACCGTAATTTAGTAATGCAAATTTAAATATATAACAATTATCCTGTAGCTATGTTCAGTTTGTTTGTTCGCCTTTTTTAGAGAATTTTTCTTTTTATAATAATAAACCACAATGTGAGGATGATTCCTTTGGCAATGGTTGTTGCACTTACAGCCCACCAAATAGCGTCCACGCCCATTCCCAAATGTACGAGGAACAGGGCGATAGGGATACGCATGTAGTTGCATGATATACTGATGATGGCAGGCGGAACCGTTCTTCCCAATCCGTAGAACACCCCTTGCATAGTGATTTCCAACATCATGAAGAGTTGCGAATAACCGTCTATGCGCAGGAAGTCACCACCTATGCGATAAGCATCCGGTTCGGGCACAAAGATGGAAAACACTTCGCTTCCGAAGAAGATGAATAGCAGTGAACAGAGTGTACCGAATATCGACGTCATCCACAGTGTAGTGCGCCAGGCTTTCTTCACTCTCGACTTCTCTCCGGCAGCATAATTCTGTGCAATGAAAGTACTCAGTCCGGTAGAGAAGCCTTGTGAAGTATTCCAGGTGATGGCTTCTATCTGTCCTCCGGTGGTGAAAGCCATAAGTCCGAGGTGTCCGCCCTGTTCCGATGCTGTGCGCGAAAGGAACATGTTGACGAAGGCAAATAGAGTATTGAGCGTAGCTACCGGGAGTCCCAGCTTAAAAATACGTTTCGTATATTTTCCCTTTAGCCGGGTAAGGAAAGGGAAACCACCCAGCAAATCGTCCTTGCAGCGTAGTTGATAGACAAAGATACCGAATACTGTTGCCTCGGACAGCCATGTGGCAAGTGCCGCGCCTACTGTCCCCCAACCGAAGCCGAATATGAAAAGCGGGTCGAGTATGATATTCATAATCAATCCAGTACCACTGATGTAAAAGGGTGTTTTGCTTCGTCCTGCCGCATTGTATATTCCGGTGAAAGCGGCGGAAAGGAATACGAAAGGAAATCCGGTTGAAACTATGCGCAGATAAGTAATAGCATTTTCCGTAATATGCTCTTTCAACTCGAATATGTGTAGGATGGGGCTGGCAAAGAGGAACAATAAAGCTCCCCAGCACACCGAAATCAACAATGCAATGCTGATGTTATGCGAGGCGAATTGTCGTGCATCCTGTTCGCTGCGTGCCCCAATAGACTGTCCTACGCTGACTTCGGAGCCTACCTTGTTCAACAAAGCGATGGAGCCGGACATCCAGGTCAGTATTCCTACCGCACCGACAGCGGCAACGGCTTCACTACCCAAACGGCCTACCCATGCCATATCCGTCAGACTGTAAGCCATCTGGATGAACGAGGTAGCCATAATAGGTATTGCCAGATTGAATAACTGGCGGTTAATAGGCCCTTGTGTCAGACTCTTTATTCCTTGCATTCTCTTATTGCAGACTATATATCAAATACGGGCTGCAAATTTACGGATTATTTGTTAATAATCGCACTGACTGCTGCTTTTCTGTCTATCGATTAGAGTTAGTTTCCGGTAGATTATCTTTTTATTAGGCACATCATATATCTCTATGATAGGCCCATTGCCCATATGCTGTGCCCGTGCATACTCTTCTATTGCCGGATACACCTTTATGAAACCCATAAAGATGGAGAGCGTTCCTTTGAACGGAAGTTCCGCAGTGATTACAGTATCCGTAGAGAGCGTCTGTATCCTATATTTACACTCATCGGGATTCAGTCGTCCAATATCCCCCGCTTCAATGATACAGCCGGATTCTGACCTGAGCTTTCCCTTTTCCACTTCTTTGGGATTGTCATAGAAAATGCCAATCCCTTTATAAGTTTCAATTCCAAGTTCATTGAGCAGATAGTAGTATATTTCATTTGTAATATCGGCTGTTTGCTTATAAGCTCCTTTCACCTCTTTATATACAATGACCTCTCCGCCTGCAACCTCAGTTCTTACCTTGACAGTGCTGAAACCACCGAAATAAGCATAAATACCAAGAATGGCTATAACTACTATTGCTACAAGTATGATGTATATCATCTTCTTCTTCCTCAAACCTTTCTGTGAATAAACTTCCCTTCAATCCAGTAAGTGGCATGATTGGCTTTGAACTTTAAAATTACATAAGTCGGGTCGGTTGGTCCGCCGGGGAAATGATTGATGAACCAATCCTGCCAAAGTTCCTGTTTGATGTCCGCATCTGTGATTACCTCCACATCACCGGTCATGCAAACGCTGTCTCCCTGAGCGTAGAAGCATAAACCGCCTTTCGGATTCTTGCGGAAATCCTCTGTCTTCCACGAAGTGTCTCCGGTGGACATCCAGACGGTGGAGATACCTTCGGCTTTTATCATACTCATTGGCACAGGGCGGGGATACCCTTCCTTGTTTATAGAAGTGAGAACTACTACTTCGCTCTTTTGAAGCATTTCTGCGGCTTTCTTTTCAAGTGTTTCCATTTTATAATCTATTTAGTTGATTGATGATACAAAGATAAGCAGCCGGAGAGATTACTTCATTGTATAAAAACGACATTTATGCCTCTACATAAGTCAGCGTGGCTTCTTCTTCCGATGTTGGCCGGTTCATAAAGGAGTAGGCGGTACTGCCGGACAAATTTTTTATCTCTCTTGACAGGTGTGGCACATCATAATATCCAGCATGGACAGCGGTCGACAGCAGACTGTCGCAGGTATTGTTTCTCAGCAGGTCTATGGCATTCTTGAACTTCATAATCCTGCTGTATATCTTGGGAGTATATCCGGTGTTCATCTTAAATCTGCGTTCGAACTGCCGTTGGCACAAACAAATATCATCCATAAGCGATTGTATAGGCAGTTTCCCCTGATATCGGTTTATCTGTTCTATGGCAAATGTAATCTGCGGGTCTGCTGGTAAATCATGTTTGTATAGTGACTTGATGAACAACTCTTCTATAATCTTCACCCGCTCTTTCAAACTGTTTTCTTCACACAATCTTTCGGCGAATGAGGCATCGAAGAAATTGCTGACTTCGTCGGCATTAATTCTCTGGTTAGTGAATTCGTGCAGGGGAAGCCGGATGAAGCGGGATAATCCGCAAGGCAGGAAGCGAACGCCCAACATATGAATTGTTTCTGTATATGCAGCTAATTCCGAATAAGTATTCATCGGCCCGATGAAGTAGGTACGGTAAGGCTTCATCTTCAAATCACTGTCTACAGCCTGCGTTGCTTCTCCGAGAGTGAAGATAAAGTCTGTACACCCGTCAGGCAGTATATTGATGCGCATTCCATATTCGGGATTGCCTTTTAATTCCCAATATTTGTCGATATAGGGAGAGAGCAGGAGGCAGGGCGAGTATTCCTTGTACATATATAATAGGTCTTGTGCGCAAAGATAACATTTTTATTTTTCCATCTCCATAAGAAGATAGATATCCACACCTTTCTTTCCTCCGGCGTAGAGTCTTTGTTATTTCTCCGGTATGTCCAGATCGCCCTGAAAGCTGATGGACTGTCTGTTCTGCATATTCACAAATATAGACGACGAGCCGTTACTGAAAATGTCTATGTTGAAGCTGAACTTATCTTCCGTGCTCCGTGCTGTGAACTGTACTTTGGCGGTTCCCTTCTTGTCCCACTCTATCTTATAATCACTGATTGGAACTTTGAAGTTCAGCCCTTCACCACCACCATACGGGATGGAGTAGGCACGTCCGTAGTAGGGGAGGTAGGATATAACGGAATCGTTCCTTACTTCTATCGAATAGGGTGAAGTCAGCGAAACGGAGCGTCCTCTTGAAGGAAGTGCTCTGTTCACATCTATTTTATACTTTTCAGATAAGACCAGTTCCCTGACGGCTTTCTGTTTCATTTCTTTCTTTTCCTTCTTGGTCTGTGCGGAAAGAGTAGGTGCGCCGATTACCGCTATCAGCAGTAAAAAGAGACTCATTCGGATTGTTTTCATACATACTATGTTTTAATCGTTTATATATGAGTAACAATCAAATATACAGATAATGCCCAATGAATGTATACACTTTTAATGATATTTAGATTAATTTTTCCGCAGGCACGAAAGGCTAAAGCTACATAGCTTTTAGAAAAATCTATTATATTTGTATCCCGAATAAACAAGCCTATGACAGTGCCGGTGAATAACTTGAGAAACATAAAGATTGCATTATTCCTTTTTTTCTGCTTCAGGATAACGTTGACAGCCTATGCCGGCGATTTCCTGTTCACATCCATCAATACCTCCCAAGGTCTGAGTGATAACCAGATACGCTTCATTCTTCAATTGCCGGACGGCAGGATGGTATTCACCACCAGTGGCAATGTCAACCTCTATGATGGCGTGCACTTCACTTATCTTCATCGCACTGCAGAAGATGTATATCCATTGCAGCAATACGATGGATACTACCGCATCTACCGGAGCGGAGACTCCCTGTTGTGGGTTAAAGACTATCATAAACTGATGTGTATTGACCTTTATAAGGAACAATATATCACAGACTTATCTTCCTACTTCCGGGATAAACATATATCCCGTCCCTTAGACGACCTTTTTGTAGACGACCTAGGGCGCACATGGCTACTGATATCCGGAGCCTTGCAAGAACTAAGTAGCGGAATACGTATCATTCTTCCTGACAATGACCCGAGAAAACTACAGGATATGAATGCAAAGGATAATGCTCTGTATCTATTTTATGATACAGGCGAAGTGGTGTGCTATGACATTGGAAATCAAAAAGAACTGTATACCTCCTCCGCTTATCTTCCGTCCGAACGGGAAGATTTCCGGAGAACCTCCCTCGTTGTCAAAGGCAGCAAAGGATTCTATCAACTGCGTAACGGGCGTAAAGGCGGCTTATTCTACTTCGATTGGCAGAACCGGGCTTGGAAGAAGATATTTGAACAAGATTACACGCTGAATACCCTGGTTATCCTTCCCGGTGATGAAAAAGCATATATCAGTTGCGTCCACGGCTTCTGGAGCATAGATTTGGTGGACGGAGCACATCAATATTTCCCTCTGTTGCAGACCAGGAAAGGACAGATTGTCTCCACCGAAATCAGTACCATCTTTCAGGATTTTCAGGGTGGGTTATGGATAGGCACTTTGAACCGTGGATTACTCTATTATCACCCGGCAATGCACAAACTGGCATACATCGGTCGCAGTTCCTTCCCTGTTCCTCTTGAAGAAGATGTAGCCGTCGAATGTTTTGCCGAAGACGAAGCAGGCAATATCTATTTGAAAAATCACTCCCATATCTATCGGTTGGCTGAGAATAAGGACGAGGCTTTGTCTCTGGTTCCGGTAACCGCTTCTTCCGTTCCTTCCGGGTTATCCGCCCGATTGCAAAGAAGTGCCTCAAACTACCATTTCAGAGATAAAAATTACACAGCCCTCTGCACTGATTCACGGGGCTGGACATGGGGTGGAACATCCGACGGATTGGAACTTTTCACCGGTAAAGAACAGACACCACGCATCTTCTATTGTGAAAACGGCCTTAGCAACAACTTCGTGCAGGCCATCCATGAAGACAGGCATAATGATATTTGGGTAACTACCAGCAATGGCATTTCCCGCGTTCACATCCGTCCGGATAACCATGATGTCAGTTTTACCAATTTCAATCAGCAGGATGGTGCTTTGGAAGGAGAGTATATGCAGGGAGCCATTTTTGAAGCCTCTGACGGAACCCTCTATTTCGGAGGAGTCGATGGGTTTAATGTGTTTCGTCCGGATAGTGAGCCGGTAGCTCCGGGACTGCCATATGCGCCGATTTTCACTACTTTGCGCTTATATGGCGAAAAAGTAAATACAGGCGAAAAGTATGGCGACCGTATCATCCTTCCCAAAACACCTCCTTACACAGAAAATATTGAATTGGATTATAACCAGAACTTTCTTACTTTCGAATTTTCCGCCCTGAACTATCTGAACGGTGAGCGTACTTACTACCGCTACCGGTTGGAAGGCGTCGATAAAGACTGGAATTGTGTCTTTTCCGGTGGACAGAACGGGAGAACGGACGGCACAGGCATTCTTCAGGCTTCTTATACAGATCTCTCTCCGGGAAAGTACACTTTCAAGATTATGGCTTCGGACAACGTCCTGCGATGGGATGGGAGAGTGCAGGAGGTATCTCTCATCATCCATGCTCCCTGGTGGAAAACGAACACCGCTTATACCTTATATATAATAACATTATTGTTGGTAGCCGTAGCCGGCATCCGACTTTACGTCTACTGGACCCGCAAAAAGATGGAACGTCGGCATAAAGAAGAAATTCTTTTGCTCCGCATCCGCAACCTCATAGAGCAATGCAACAGTTATGAAGCCGAGCAGAAAGCCCGTTCGGAAGAGAACAATATCCCTGCAATCTGTAGTGTTGTTGAAACGCCTCATGCTTCCAAGCAGGATGCCGCCGAGTCCGCATTCCTTGCGCGTGCCATCGAACAGGTGGAAAAGAACCTGCATGTCTCCGGCTACTCCGTTGAGCAACTGAGTCGAGACCTTTGCATGGAACGCACCGGACTTTACCGGAAGCTGGTGACCATGCTCGACCAGTCTCCGAGCCTTTTCATACGCAACATCCGTTTGCAGCGTGCAGCCCAGTTACTGGCGGAAGGCAACCTCAGCATTACCGAAATTGCAGAACGCACAGGCTTCAGCAGTTCCAGTTATCTGAGCAAGTGTTTCCAGGAAATGTACGGTTGCCGCCCCTCCGAATATGCCGAAAAGATGAAGAAATCAACATGATTGTTGTTGCCTTCAACGTGGTTGTTGCCTGCCAGACGCCTTTATGCCCTACTTTTGCAACATCATAAAACACTTAAAAACCATGAAAATGAATCTTATTAAAAAAGTCGGCTTCTTGCTGGCATCGGCAGCCATTGTTGCCACAAGCGGCGTAGCGCAGAATGTGCAACGCACGTCTCAGGGCATCAAGTATGCTGCACAAGGGATGGACGTCAGTGTGGAATTTTATTCGCCCACCATTGTCCGGGTTTATAAAACACCTATGCAGACATCCTGCAATAAAGAGAGTCTGGTCATTATCAAAGCCCCCGAAACTACCCCGGTAACCTTCGGTGAAAACGGCAAAAATGTGACGTTGAGCAGTGATGCCGTACGGGTGGAAGTGAATACGGAAACCGGAGGTATCCATTTCTTCGATAAGTCAGGGAAACGTATGCTGACGGACAAGGATTATGGAACCCAGTTCACACCGTTCGATGATGCGGGAGTTCCTTCTTTCAATGTCCGCCAGGCTTTCTTGCTGGATAAAGATGAAGTCATCTACGGTCTGGGACAGCAGCAAACGGGCAAGGTGAACCAACGTAACCAGAAACTTTTCCTTCGTAATCAGAATATGAGTATCTGTATCCCATTTGTGCATTCTGTAAAGGGATATGCTTTGTATTGGGATAATTATTCTCCCACCACCTTCCTCGATAATCCGCAGGAAATGTCGTTTGATTCGGAAGTAGGCGATTGTGCCGATTATTATTTCATCTATGGCGGCAATGCCGATGGTGTGATAGCCGGTGTGCGCGACCTGACCGGGCAGGCTCCCCTTTATCCTCTCTGGACTTTAGGTTTCTGGCAATGCCGCGAACGCTACAAGAGTCCCGACGAACTCTGTGAAGTTGTTGATAAATACCGTGACCTGAAAGTGCCTTTGGATGGTATCATCCAAGACTGGCAGTACTGGGGATGCGACTCGAACTGGAACTCCATGAAATTCCAGAATCCCCGTTACATCAACAAGATGGGTGACCCCGAATTCATGAAATATCTTCCGAACGGTGAGGACAGGAATGCACGCTATGGTACTCCGCGCATCAAAAGTCCGAAGGAGATGATAGATTATGTGCATAAGCAGAATGCCCACATCATGATTTCAGTATGGGCCTCTTTCGGTCCCTGGACGGAGATGTATCAGAAGATGGATAGTCTGAAAGCCTTGCTGCACTTCGACACATGGCCACCCAAGGCCGGAGTGAAACCTTATGACCCGTTCAATCCGGTTGCTCGTGATATCTATTGGGCGGAGATGAAAAAGAATATCTTCGACCTGGGCATGGATGCCTGGTGGCTCGACTCAACCGAGCCGGACCATCTGAACATCAAAGATCAGGACTTCAATACTCCTACCTATTTAGGTTCGTTCCGCAGAGTGCACAATGCTTTCCCGTTACTGTCTAACAAGGGAGTTTATGAACATCAACGTGCTGTGACTTCTGATAAGCGTGTCTTCCTGCTTACCCGTTCGTCCTTCCTGGGGCAACAGCGCTATGCTTCGCATTCATGGAGTGGTGATGTGGTTTCGGACTGGTCCATCATGCGTAAACAGATTGCGGCGGGGCTCAACTATTCCTTATGCGGCATTCCTTACTGGAACACAGACTTAGGCGGTTTCTTTGCCTGGAAATATAATAATACGGTAGATAATGTCGCTTATCACGAACTGCATACCCGCTGGTATCAATGGGGTGCATTCCAGCCGATTATGCGTTCGCACAATTCCAGTCCGGTAGCTGTGGAAATCTATCAGTTCGGCAAGAAGGGCGACTGGGCTTATGATGCGTTGGAGAAATACACTCACTTGCGTTACCGTCTGCTGCCTTACGTTTACAGTACTTCATGGGAAGTGACCGATAAAGCCGGCAGTTTCATCCGCCCGTTGATGATGGACTTCCCCGAAGATAAGAAAGTGCTCGACATGGATACTGAGTATATGTTCGGCCGTAACTTCCTCGTTCGTCCGGTGACGGATTCTCTTTACACCTGGCAGGATAAAGACCGGAACGGTCATCTGAAAGATATGAGCAAGGTAGGAAAGACAGATGTTTACCTGCCCCAAGGTTCCCGTTGGTTCGACTTCTGGACGGGACAGACGCTTGAGGGCGGACAAACTATCCAGCGCGAAGTACCTATCGACATCATGCCTGTGTATGTTCGTGCAGGTTCCATTCTTCCTTGGGGACCGGCTGTGCAATACTCCACCGAGAAGAAATGGGATAACTTGACAGTCCGTATTTATCCGGGTGCTGATGCCGAATTTACTCTTTACGAAGATGAGTTTGATAATTACAATTACGAAAAGGGAGCTTACACCACCATTACCATGAAATGGAATGATAAAGAACGTACTCTCACGATTGCCGACCGTAAGGGTAGTTATAAGGGGATGTTGAAGAATCGTAAGTTCAACTTTGTGGTGGTAGAACCGGGTAAAGGCTGTGGCGATGAAGATACGGCAGCGTTCGATAAATCAGTTTCTTACAGAGGGAAGAAGGTGACTGTGAAGCTGTAATTGAACAATACCATTTAATATTATGGGGGTGAGTTTCTGACACACCCCCATTTTGATATCATCTAAATGCATCTTATTCCAACTCCCTTGCACAAATATTAATCGTCCGCAGTGCATCCGATATTTCACCCGGACTCATTCCCAGACATTCTATTCTTAATACCTTCTCCCAGTCTTCGAAATCTACGTTCCATTTATGAATCTGTGGATATTGTGCGAGCAATGTTCCCACTCTTTTCACATCCTGTTTCCTGGCTATAGAAGTTCGGAAAATTAAAATGCAGTCTTCCATTTTTCTCATTATTTTTAGTGTTTTGGTATGGAGTACAAAGATATTCCCGAAACTACTTCCAGAATAGACTTAATAGACGAATCCCTTTTAGATTTCCGATGAAATAAGGAAAAAAGGGGATGAAGATTCATATCCGCTACAAAAAGAGACCTTTTTATCGATTTATTTCCGGATTTAAAATAAATGCATATATTTGCAGAATATAGAGTCTGCTTCAGCAGATTCTGGAGTGATCTTTACATTCATTTATTGTTATTTATCAACCTATGAAATTAACGGAATCCGACCCCAAACAGGTCGACATGGAACTGGAGCAATATCGTACTCAACTGGAGGCAACCAACCGCCGTCAGGCATTATTCATCAAAGTTCTGCAAATACTGCAATTGGAAGCAGACATACCCACAGCTATGAATCTGGCACTTGCCGAAATCGGGCGCTATACCGGCGTTGACCGTCTGGCAACATGGGAAAACCACCTCGACGGAGTTACATACGGTTGCACCTATGAATGGTGCAACAGAGGCATCGAACCCGCCATCGACTATCTGCGAAGCATGACCATTGAAGCAGGAAAACCCTGGTTCGATATGCTCAAAAAAGACAATATCATCTGTACATCCGATATTTATTCGCTCGATCCCTTCATTACACAAATGCTGGAAATACAAGGCGTAAAAGCCATTGCTGTCTTTCCATTATCACAGTTGGGCGTGCACTTCGGCTTCCTTTCGTTTAACTTTTGCTGGAATAAGCAATGGGACGAAAAGGATGTGGAACTGATGAACCAGATATCACAAATCGTATCTACTGCTACAAAACGCTGGCAGATGGAAACCACCCTGCAACAATCGCAGCAAACGATGCAAAAGGTGCTGGATAATATCAATGCCAATATCTTTGTTAGCGATTACGACTCGTTGAAAGTTCTTTTCGCCAATAAATCTTTCAGGGAAGAGGCAGGACAAGTTTCTGAAGATGCCAAATGCTGGAAAATGCTGAACGCGGGGCTGGACGGTATGTGTAAGCATTGTCCGAAGCCGCATCTGTTCGATGCCGACAACGAGCCTACAGGTGTCCACTTCTGGGAAGACTATAACCCCGCCACTGACCGCTGGTATACCATCCAGAGCACAGCGCTCAAGTGGATTGACGGGCGGCGGGCAATTATAGAGTTGGCCACCGACATCACTACCCGTAAACAAGTGGAACTGGAACTGATTCAGGCTAAGGAAAAAGCAGAAGAATCAGACAGACTCAAAACGGCATTTCTGGCTAATATGAGCCATGAAATACGCACTCCCCTCAATGCTATTGTGGGCTTTTCGAGTCTGCTTGCCGAAACCGAAGAAGTGGAGGAACGCCACGCATATATGGAAATAGTAGAGAAGAACAACGACCTGTTGCTCAAACTTATTTCCGATATTCTGGATATATCTAAAATAGAGTCCGGCATGATAGAACTCTCCATTGCAAAGGTGGATGTGTTCATGCTTTGCCGGGAGATAATCAACACTTTCTTGTGCAAGAAACGTGACAGTGTGGTAGAACTCCGTTTCGATGAAAATTCACCGCAGGTCGTGATTGATGGTGATGAGAAATTGATTACGCAGGTGCTCTCTAATTTTGTGAACAATGCCTTGAAGTTTACTGCCGAGGGCTCAATCACTCTTTCCTATACTTTGGAAGATGACAATCAGGTGCGCTTCTGTGTGACCGACACGGGTGAAGGCATCCCTGCCGAAAAGCAGAATGAGATATTCAATCGTTTCGTGAAGCTCGACTCGTTTGTGCAAGGTGCTGGCCTTGGGCTGGCGATATGCCAGAACCTGGTCGAGGGGATGGGCGGAAAGATTGGCGTTGAATCCCATGAGGGAGAAGGCTCATGCTTCTGGTTTACGCACCCGTGTGTGATGAAGGCTTAGGCTGTATCTTTACTTCTTTCCCAGTCGATAAGCAAAAGATGCACCTAATTTGTAGGGCATCCATTCGGCGCTGGCATTTTTACCCACATACATTTCTCCAGTGGATTTCATATAACCTCTATATCTGGAGTGTTGCCATCCATAGCTTGCGAAAAGGTCCAGTGCCCAACGGTCGTTAATTTTAAATTGATAACCTAAGGTTGCTCCGAAAGACATGCCATTGCCTTTTTGATATCTATCACGATTGATATAATTCCATTTAGTAACTTTAAACAGCCTGTGATAACTACCGTATCCTCCCAAATAGAGCCCGTTGAATGCTCCTTTGGGGTAATATCTCCCTTCTACGATTAATTGACCGAATCTCATAGGGTTTCCCTCAATGCTTTTCCAAGGTGAGTATACCGCATCTCCATTGAATGTCCATTTATCTGTGAGTTTGGTTTCCGCCGACATATTCACTACACCCATAGCCCAATACAAAGTGTTCCATTTGAGTTGAGTCTGAGCCTGAACGGCAGATAAGGATAGGACCAGAATGGCCAGCAATAGTAATTTCTTCTTCATGACGAAACGAATTAGATATAATTATTTAGTTAAAGTCTTTTGTGTGTATTCTTTCGTAAAGAACTATAAGTCAAATGTTTTAATCTGTTTGGAATAAAAAAAGGAACTTTCAAAGTTCCTTTTTTATGTGATCCAGCTGGGGCTCGAACCCAGGACCCCAACATTAAAAGTGTTGTGCTCTACCTGCTGAGCTACTGAATCAATCCTTGTTTTGCTGTTAAGCGGGTGCAAAGATAGAGACATTTTTTATAAATGCAAAAAGATTCTTCTTTTTTTATTATCTTTGCACAAGATTCCTCTATTTGAAACAGAATATACATTATTAATATAATACACTTAAAAACTTTATGGCAACAGTTGACGATAAAAAGATTATCTTTTCTATGGTAGGGCTGAACAAGACCATTCAGCAGAACAATAAGCAGGTGTTGAAGAACATCTACCTTTCGTTCTTTTATGGCGCAAAGATTGGCATCATCGGTCTGAATGGTTCGGGTAAATCCACCTTGCTGAAGATTATCGCCGGGTTGGATAATGCCTATCAGGGCGAAGTAGTGTTTTCACCGGGTTACTCAGTGGGCTATCTTGCTCAGGAACCTCACCTTGACTCTGCAAAAACCGTAAAAGAGATTGTTATGGAAGGCGTGCAACCCATTGTGGATGCACTTGCCGAGTATGAGGAAATCAACCAGAAATTCGGTCTTCCCGAATACTACGAGGATGCCGACAAGATGGATAAACTCTTTGCCCGTCAGGGAGAACTTCAGGACATCATCGATGCAACCGATGCCTGGAATCTCGACAGCAAACTGGAACGCGCCATGGATGCCCTCCGTTGTCCGCCCGAAGACCAGCTTGTGGAATACCTTTCGGGAGGTGAACGCCGCCGTGTGGCACTCTGCCGCCTGCTGTTGCAGAAACCCGACGTACTGTTGCTGGACGAACCTACCAACCACCTCGACGCCGAGTCCATCGACTGGCTGGAACAGCACTTGCAGCAATATGAAGGCACGGTGATTGCCGTAACCCACGACCGTTACTTCCTCGACCATGTGGCAGGCTGGATTCTTGAACTCGACCGTGGCGAAGGTATCCCTTGGAAAGGCAACTATTCCAGTTGGCTGGAACAGAAGACCAAGCGCATGGAAATGGAAGAGAAGACTGCCAGCAAGCGCCGCAAAACACTGGAACGCGAGTTGGAATGGGTGCGCATGGCTCCCAAGGCCCGCCAGGCAAAGGGTAAAGCGCGTCTGAACTCCTACGATAAGTTGATGAACGAAGATATCAAGGAGAAAGAAGAGAAACTGGAAATCTTCATCCCCAACGGTCCGCGCCTTGGCAACAAAGTGATTGAAGCAAAGCACGTGGCAAAAGCCTATGGCGACAAACTACTGTTCGACGACCTCAACTTCATGCTTCCTCCTAACGGCATTGTCGGCGTTATCGGTCCTAATGGTGCCGGTAAAACCACGCTGTTCCGCCTGATTATGGGACTGGAAACTGTGGATAAAGGCGAGTTCGAGGTAGGGGAGACCGTGAAGGTGGCTTATGTGGACCAGCAACATAGCGACATCGACCCGAATAAGAGCGTATATCAGGTAATCTCCGGCGGTACGGAACTGATTCGTATGGGTGGACGCGATATTAATGCACGTGCCTACCTTTCCCGTTTCAACTTCTCCGGTGGCGACCAGGAGAAACTTTGCGGTGTGCTCTCCGGTGGTGAACGTAACCGTTTGCACCTTGCCATGGCACTGAAGGAAGAAGGCAACGTGCTGTTGCTGGATGAGCCTACCAATGACATTGACGTGAACACCCTCCGTGCCCTCGAAGAAGGTCTCGAAGATTTTGCGGGATGCGCCGTAGTCATCAGTCACGACCGTTGGTTCCTCGACCGTATCTGTACGCACATCCTTGCGTTCGAAGGTGACTCTAATGTCTTCTATTTCGAAGGTTCCTATTCAGAATATGAGGAAAATAAACAGAAACGTTTAGGAAAAGAAGAACCTACCCGTGTACGTTATAGAAAGCTGATGAATGACTGATAACAGTGAGAATCTGATAGCATAAATTATATTTTGACGACAAATAGAAAGCCTTGCAAAAAAACTGCAAGGCTTTTTTGTTATAAAAAGTCTCAATAACTCCTATCTACTCTGAAATTTTGTAGCAGAAATGTAACACAAATCTAAATCTTATTAACTATATTTGCGTCTTAATACAGTATTTAATACTTAATTAACATTTCTAATTAACACATTTAATTAACAAAAAACAGAAGTATGAAAAAACATCTAATTCATTTCCTGTTAGTGGCAGTGCTGTCCATATTTAGTGCTGCGGCATTTGCCCAGACTACAGTGAGGGGGCAGCTTGTTGACTCAGAAACAGGCGAACCTTTGGTGGGAGCTGCCGTTATGATAGAAGGCACTTCACAGGGTACGGTGACTGACATTGATGGTTATTTTAAGCAAAGTGTTGCTCAGGGTGGAACCTTGTTGTTCAAGTACGTAGGTTTCAAAGACCTCAAGAAGAAGATTACGCAGAAGGGTGCTTCTGTTGATTTGGGTACTATCAAAATGGAACCGGATGCAGTGATGCTGGCGGACGTTACGATTACTTCGTCTATAGCAGTTGCCCGTAAAACTCCGGTAGCTGTGTCTACTATTGATCCGGTTTTTATAGAAGAAAAGTTAGGTACACAGGAATTTCCTGAAATCCTGAAATCGACTCCGGGTATATATGCTACTAAAGACGGTGGTGGTTTTGGAGACAGTAAGATTAATATTCGTGGTTTCAAGAGTGAAAACTCTGCTATGATGGTTAACGGTGTGCCCATGAACGGTATGGAGAATAATAAAGTATATTGGTCAAACTGGTCAGGTTTGTCTGATGTAACCCGAAGCATCCAGGTACAACGTGGTTTGGGTGCTGCCAAGGTTGCTTCTCCGGCAGTAGGTGGTTCTATCAATATTATTACTAAAACTACCGAAGCTAAGAAGGGTGGTTCTGTTTCCTACGCTATGGGTAATGATGGTTATAACAAAATTCTGTTTAATCTTTCTTCCGGTTTGTCTAAAGACGGATGGGCATTCTCCTTGTTGGGAGCCAAGACTTGGGGTGACGGATATATACAAGGTACAGAGTTTGAAGGATATACTTGGTTCGTTAGTATTGCTAAACGCTTCAATGACAACCACCAGTTGTCTTTGACTGCTTTTGGTGCTCCTCAGTGGCATAACCAGCGCAGCAATCAGAATGGTTTATCTATCAAAGAATGGCAGCGTGTAAAACAGTATATGGGCGAAGATAGTCCTTATAAGTATAACTCTACTTTCGGCTATCGCCACGGACAGTCTTATAACTCTTCCAGAAACTCATACCACAAACCACAGATTTCTTTGAATCACTTGTGGCAGATTGACCAAAAATCAAGTTTAAGTACTGCACTTTATGTATCTATTGGTCGCGGAGACGGCTATAGAGGTACGGGCGATAGCACCTACTCTAATTCATGGTATGGTTCTACAAACGGTTTGGTAAACACACAATTCCGTCGTCCGGATGGAACTTTTGACTATGATGCTGTTGAAACAATGAATGCCGAAAGTACTAACGGTTCCAAGATGGTAATGAGTAAGATGATGAATAATCATCTCTGGTATGGCTTGCTCTCTACATACACCACTAAACTCGGTGAAAATTTTGATTTCTATGGAGGTATTGATTTCCGTTATTACAAAGGCTTACACCAGGATATCCTGACAGACCTTTTCGGAGGTACTTATTTTATTGATTCTTATAATAGAAAGAACGTTACGGCAGAAAATAACCCCGCCGTAGGTGGCAATTCCAATTATATTAATCAGAAATTGAATGTGGGCGATGTGCTACGTCGCGATTATGATGGTTTCGTTATGTATGAAGGCGTATTTGCGCAGTTGGAATACAATCAGGATAAGTTAAGCGCCTTTGTGTCTGGTGGTGCTTCAAATACTGGCTACTGGCGTTATGATCGCATGTATTATAGTAAAGATAAGGCTAAGTCTTCAACCAAGAATTATCTGGGTGGAAACATCAAGGGAGGTGCTAACTATAACTTGACTGAGAACCATAATATTTTCGTTAATGCAGGCTACATCAACCGTGCGCCGATGTTTGATACTTCTTTCATTAATTCGCAAACTTCACATGACCGTAACCCGGATGCCAAGAACGAGAAAATTATGTCGTTCGAGGTGGGATATGGCTACCGTAGTCGTTTCTTCACTGCTAACTTGAATGGTTACTATACCCGTTGGATGGACAAGGCTCTTTACGATAGCGGTACTACTGCCGATGGTTTACGTTGGGCTATGAACATGACCGGTGCTAATGCTGATCACTGGGGTGTGGAATTGGATTTTGTTGCCAAACCTTTGAATTGGTTGGATATTACGGGGATGTTTTCTTGGGGTGACTGGCGTTGGGGCGGTATAGCTTCCGGATACCTGTTCGACTCACAAGGTCAGATGTTGCAAAATACTCGTGGTGATGTAGTGACTGATATGGCAAATGCAGAACAATATCAATATCAGATTGATATGGATAACGTTTCTGTAGGTGGTTCAGCACAGACAACAGCCGCTTTGGGGGTAGGTGTACGTCCGGTAAAAGGTCTGCGCTTGGGAGTAGATTGGAATTTCTTCTCACGTAACTTTGCCGATTATGATATCAATGCCAACGTTGCAACGCAAAAGGAGCCTTATGTAATTGGTAGTCCGTGGAAGATTCCATCCTATAGCACATTCGATTTAAGTGCAGGCTATACATTTGATTTTGGAAAAATACGTGCCACTCTGAGTGGAAATGTAAACAATGTCCTCGATCAGGAATACATTGCAGATGCTCGTGATGGTAGCACCCACGATTGGGAGAGCGCTACTCGTGTGCTTTATGGTTTCGGCCGTACCTATTCTGTAAGATTGAAGTTCAATTTCTAAACCAAGACAGATTATGAAGAAAAATATAGTATTTAGCATGTGCGCATCTTTGCTGTTTTTGGCAAGTTGCGACTATAACGAAGATAACTTTCCGGGCTATGACGAGCTTGCCATTCCTAAGGATGTGCAGAATGTCGAGTTGAGCTTGGCAGATGGTGACTATAAAAAAATTGCCGGACTTGAGAGCAATATAAAGATTGCAACGGATAAAGTAGATCCGGAAGGAATAGACTTTGTGGCAGCTTTGGAAGCCATGGGCACGAACAAATATTTTACGGAAACCGCACCAGCGTCATGGTATCTGCCTGCTTACCTTGAAAGCCTTTATCCTTATTTGAGTGATGACTCGAAAGTGACGGTGGCCTTCAATAATGCTGAGAAATTGCCTGAATATCTGACTGATTTCAATGGCATTTCCGCTTACGAACTTACTTCCGGTGATTATAAAACGGTATGGGGTGAAACGGTTACTGCTTCATTCCTGTCTCCGTCTACCATCAGTAAGATTCCTGCTATCCTGAAACAGGCTGTAGAGAATCCTGCTGACGGTGCTATGCGTATGGTCAACTATGCGTATTCTGAGACAGAACCGAGTATTGGCGGCGGTGGCGTAATTCCGAATGTTTATCAGAAAGTATCTGGAATGGCTGCTGAGGGTGGTAACTATGTGTTTGTGGCTCCTGATAAAGAAGGAAAACTCATTCCTTTTGGAAGACTTACGGATGAAACAAAATCCTATGGTTATATGGCTGGTACTGCTGTGACTGTTACCGATGGATTGATTAGTAGTGATGTTTCAAACTATGTATTGACTGTTACTCCTACTGCAACTGGATATTCTCTGCAACGTCCGGATGAAAAGTTCATTTATCTGTCAGGAACATATAATAGTTTTAATCTGGGTGCTCTTCCTGCAACCGGTGGTGATTGGAAGTTCTTTCAAAATGCAGATGGCACAACTTCTCTCGTGAATGTTGAAAAGAAAAAGACTGTGAAGCTGAATGAATATAACGGTTCTTATTCTTATGGTTGTTATCCCCCCTCTTCATTCGGCATCTATCTGAATGCGTCGATGAAGGGAAATGATGGTGATTTCACCTTCCAGGACATTAAGTTGGAAGGCGTCACTTATGCATGGAAGTACGATGCACAAAACAGTTATTGGAAAGCTGCGGCTTTTGCTGGTGGGGCGAACAATCCTACTGAAAGCTGGTTAGTTTCTACCGAGATTGATTTGTCCGGTGCTACTGCTCCGACGCTTTCATTCGATGCTGCCATCAACTATCTGAACGGTAATAATCGTGCTGATTTTATCGAAGCTAAGATTTCTGCTGATTACGTAGATAATGTTACGTCTGCTACTTGGGCTACACTGAATGCTGAGTGGTCGGAAGGTAAGGGCTGGACTTTTGTTAATTCCGGTGAGATTGATTTGAAAGACTACGTTGGAAAGAAAGTACGCCTTGCATTTGCATATAAGAGTACTTCGGAGTGTGCCCCTACTATAGAGATTAAAAATATAAGTGTTACAGAGCCTAAGGATGGCTATTATGCTGATGTTTATCTGTATAAAGAAGTTCCTGAAAATGAGGTGGAAGCGGCTTCTGCTATGATGTTTGCTTCTACGCGTGCTGCTGCAAAGTACAACACTTCTGCTGTCTACCGGTATGACGCAGCAACCAGCACTTGGAAAGAGTACACCACTCCGGATGTCACTGTTGCTGTATTGCAACCTGCCGATTATGCTAAGATGGGAGCTACCTATGTCAGCAAACCGGGAGAAACTTTGCCGATTTATCTGAAGAATGCTTATCCGTATGCTCAGGCAGACTTGACTGTAGCTGTGGTTTATTACAGCAGTAGTAGCCAGGCAATTTCTGCAACCGAATTCATTTATGACGGTGCTACTTGGACGGAAACTGCAAAAGTTATGCCTAAGACCATGTTGTTCATCAAAGCGAAAGGGGTATGGAACGAAGCGAAAGTATACTATGCAAATACCTTTATTGGTGACGAAGGTGGATGTACCATTCAGAATATTGAGTTGGGCGGAAAAGACTATGTTTGGACTCTCGATCCTAAATATGGTTGGAAAGCTACCGGATATTTGGGAGGCAATAAGACTACTGAAAGCTGGTTGCTTATTCCGGGAATCGATTTGAAGGAAGCTTTGTCTCCTGTATTGAGGTTTGAAGCCGGTATTAATTATCTGTATGGAGCAAAAGCGGAAGACTATATTAGTATCTGCGTTTCCACAGATTATACGAATGACGTGACTACTGCTACCTGGGAAAAGCTGGAATTTGAAACATGGCCCGATAGCTTTACTTTCGTTCCAATGGAAGCTAATTTTAGCAAGTATAATGGTAAGAGTATTCGCATTGCTATTAAATATGTGAGTGATGCAACTTGTGCTTCTACTTTTGAAGTTAAAAACTTCTCTGTTCAAGAAGAATAAGAATCACTTATTTCTATAAAAATAAACCCCGGAAGTTTTTTAGCTTCCGGGGTTTATTTTTCCCTACCTCTACCACTTTCCCCCTGTCACCTCAAAGCACGGACACGCCTTCGTCCACTCCATTGGCTCCACTTCTCCGTTTCCATTCACATCCGGGCTCAAATCCCAGTGTCCTACCACCCTTGCTTCCGGATAGTCCATCTTCAATGCCCTCACCAGCACCCGTAGAGAATGCCGTTGCCACTCTGTACGCGTATCTTTGGAGCATATTTTGTTTTATCACTTTCGTAGTTATGGTTATGCTTTTTTGCATTGTAGTTTTATATGTGCACTTTGGGGCTTTCTCTTCAAAATGGGGACTTTAAATCTTTCAATTTAGGTGGATATAGTAATGAAAGTATGCTGAGTTTTATTATTTGCTTTACTTTTGTATTGATTTGAACATGTAGAATACATTTGTATAATATTTGCTATGTCAACTTCTTTTTTATAATAATATGGTAAATATTTGTTTAATTTATTTTTATTTATTAAATTGCAAGCATGAACTTTAAATACGTGCAGTATGAAAAAAAAGACATTGTTTCCTTTTATGGGATTATTTATCATTTTCTTGTTATCGTCATGTAACAACGATTATGATGTTCAAAGAGATGATGCGACGAGCAAAGTTGATAGTAACTTTGTTTCTCTGGAAAATGCTAAAAGCATAGCTACTACTTATGAATTTACTAATTTAAAGACAAGGAGTAAGATTGGAAAAAAAAATATAGCAAGTATATATTCTTTAAAAAAGAAATCAGATTTGCCAGAAATGTATGTAGTAAATTATGAAGGGGGAGGATTTCTTGTTATTTCGGCAGATAAGCGAGTCAATGAAATATTGGCATATTCTGAGGATAGTTCATTTCCTATAGATGATAATGTACAAATACCAGGAGGTGTGGCAAGTTGGATGGACGGATATGCTTTTTTAGTAGATTCGATTAGGAAATATAATGTCACAGACTTTTTAGAGAATTATTTTGTTGCAGATTCGAAACTTAGGAATAGCGGAGTAGGAGAGCTTCCCCTAGGAGAGTTAGGTGCGTGCAGAAAGGGACAATCTGATGTGAGGTTTTGTCAGAAACATGGATTTTTATTAGAGCCATATTTTTATTATGTGCCAGGAATGGTCCATACAAATTGGAACCAAGGTGTAGGATTTAATAATTTGTTAGATGATATGGGATGTACTTCTTATTCTAATAGAAGACCACCTGTAGGTTGTGTGGCAGTAGCTATGGCCCAAATTATGCGTGTTTTTGACATGCCAAGCTCATTTGATTGGAAGGCTATGCCTAGTAATGAGGGGGCTTATGCCACACAAGTTTTAATGAAAGATATAGGGACTAAAGTAAAAATGGACTATGACTGTTCTGGGTCGGGAGCATATGATAACGATGCTTTGGCTGCTTTTAAGCAATATGGGTATAGCAATGCTAAATTTATTAATTTTAATACAGGACTGTATATTGAACGGATTTGGGATCAATTAATTAAGGGCTCTCCTATATATGTAAGTGGAGCTCGTGATTCCAATAATGCACATGCCTTTGTTATTCATGGTGCTGATGTTACACAAACTTTTAGGTGTGTTATGAACAATGAAGTGGATAGGATGTTTGTCTATCCATTTATCAGTGAGGCCTATTATTTTATACATTGGGGATGGGGACGTAGTTATAATGGAATGTTTCTTGCTGGGAATTTTGAACCAGTGCCGGGGCAAAATTATAATAAGAATATGCGTTTTATTGCAGATTTTAAATAAGGATATTGTGTGTAATTTTGTATTATCTTAGACAAGACATAGTAAAGAAGTCATTTCACAAAAGTGGGATGATTTCTTTTCTATACTGTTACCACCTTTCCTCCTTCACCTCAAAGCTTGGACACTCCTTCGTCCACTCCACCGGCTCCACCTCTCCATTTCCATTCACATCTGGACTCAAATCTCGGTGTCCTACCACCTTTGTTTCAGGATAATCCATTTTCAATACCCTCCTAACACTCGCAGAGAATGCCGTTGCCACTCCGATATTCTTTTGCCATCATGGATTACTGAACCGGATCCAGGTTTAAGCTATATAGTAGTTTATAAGATATATGCTGGTCGCAGGGATGGTAACTATGCTATGTCATTCATGTATAATGAAGAGACTGGAAAATATGAAAAAACAGCAGGTCCGGTAGCTCGATAATTGAGATACTTGATAAAGCGTTAACAGAATTATGCAATGAAGCCCGGAAGCTAAAAACTTCCGGGCTTCATTGCTTTTGAAAAATTTTTCCATTATTGTTGCTCCTTTTCTTTATAGTGCTTCTCATTCATCATTTATCTTTCCGTCAGCTCTTGGTTTGCGATACAGTTACGTATTGTTTCTTGAACATTATTCAATGGTCTTTTAATTGTTTAATACATAAGATATTGCAGTTCCCTTGCGGTAGGGAACTGGCGTTTCCTGCTGTAGGAACGAGCGTTCCCATTAGAGGAAACTGTCGTTTCTATTAGGGGAAACTGCCGTTCCCATGAGGAGAAACTGTCGTTCCCTTGAGGTGGTGTACTGTACTGGATTTAGTTGACAACTTCGCTTGTTATACCTAAGTTAGTTTACTCAATATATTTT
>NZ_CAJLKP010000088.1 GCF_905207245.1 uncultured Bacteroides sp.
AGCACCGTAGACTGAGCCCGTGCCCTTTCTTTTTGATACTTTTTCTTTCGGGCAAGCGAAAGAAAAAGTATAATCTTACACATACCTCCGAATCAAATCGACAAATTCTTTCCCATATTTCTTCTTCTTATATTCGCCAATTCCACTGATATTTCCAAACGCCTCCATTGTGGTGGGACGAGATATGCTGAGCAGATGCAATACTTTGTCGGACAGAACGATATAAGCAGGAAGTGCTTCCTGGGATGCGAGCCGTTTTCGTAATTCACGCAGAGCTTCGAATAGTTCTTCGCTTTCCGTATTCGGTAACCCTAATGGCAACTCCCTGACCGGAACGGTGGATTTTTTCTTCCTTCCTTTGACAGGGGTGGTTTCTTCACGGCGAATCACAGCAAGCTGTGCCTGCGCCCGCCCGAAGAGAACATCGCTGCCACTACTCGTTATTTTCAGATGGTTATTCTCGTTGTATGCTATTTCAAAATAACCCATTTGCAGCATTTGTAACAAGTAATCCTGCCAGTCGCGAGCGGGTATTTCGCGTCCGGCTCCATAAGTTTTTAGTTGCTGGTATCCTCTCTCGGAGATTTCCTGATTTATATTCCCCCGCAGAATGTCTACAAGAATACTTGTCCCTATCTGTTGCTCCGTGCGGGCAATGGCACTTAGAGCTTTTTGTACAATGACAGTTCCATCAAAACGCTGGGGTGGGTTTTTGCAAACATCACAATTGCCGCAATCCTCGGTAGTAGTCTCTCCGAAATAGCTCAACAAGATGCGGCGGCGGCAAACATCAGCTTCGGCATATTGTTGCATGCGTTGCAGTTTTTCCAGATTGATGCCTTGTTGCCCGCTTTCCGTCGCAAACTTTGTAAGTAAGATAAGGTCGGCCAGGGAGTAAAATAACATCGTATCACTTGGCAGGCCATCACGTCCGGCACGTCCGATTTCCTGGTAAAAACTCTCTATACTCTTGGGTAGATTGTAATGGATGACCCATCGCACATTGCTTTTATCAATTCCCATACCGAATGCAATCGTGGCACAAACTATTTGTACACGGTCGTTAATAAAATCATCCTGGGCTTCATCCCGTCGGGCGGAAGAGAGCCCTGCATGATAAACAGCTACACGGAGGCCCTGTTTTTGCAGCATCTGTGCCACGGTCTCCGTTTTGCTGCGACTCATGCAATAAATAATGCCGCTTTCGCCCGGATGACGGGCTATGAAATCAAGAATTGCTTTGCTCTTTTCTTTCTGCTGATACCCCCGTTTCACGGTGAGGCTGAGGTTCGGGCGGTCGAAAGATGAGATGAAAACCTTTGGTTGGTTGAGATGCAACTGCTTTATGATATCTACACGTGTAATTTTATCTGCTGTGGCAGTAAGGGCTATGACAGGTATATTGGGAAACATCTCGTGCATAAATCCCATTTGTGCATATTCCGGACGGAAATCATGTCCCCACTGTGAGATGCAATGCGCCTCGTCAATGGCAAATAATGAGATGTGCATATCTCTTAAAAGATAGTTGGCTTCTGCTATTAATTTCTCAGGAGAAATGTAGAGTAATTTCAGCTTTCCCTCCATGCAAGAACGGCGCAAGGCGGCATTTTCTGTCTCGTCGTTACTGCTGTTCAGTGCTCCTGCGGCAATGCCGTTGGCACAAAGTGCTTCAACCTGGTCTTTCATCAGGGAAATCAAAGGGGAAACAACCACGGCAGTTCCTTCGCACAACAGAGCCGGAAGCTGGTAGCAGATGGACTTTCCACCTCCGGTAGGCATTAGTACCAAGGCATCTCTGCCATCCAGCAATGTGCGGATAATCTCTTCCTGTAAAGGACGGAAAGTATCGTAACCAAAATATCTTTTAAGCGTCTGTATCATTTTCAGCGATGAAGTTTTATCTTGCAAAGGTACATTAATTATTGCATATGATACAAATAAGAAAACGTATTCATTTTATATCATAACTTCTTTTGCGAGAGTTAAAGTTTCTTATTAAAACGGCTTAAATGCTACTTTTCAACCTTTTTCGTTGTTTATAAATCAAAAATATGTACGAGAAAAGTTGCGTATTAAAAAAAAATGTCAGACTTTTGTAAAGTCTAAAGGAAAATCCTTCGGGCTTGCATATTTTAACAAACCCTAACCAGTTAATTCAATGAGTGATTTAGAAAACAAGAATCAGGAAGCGGCAGCAAAGAAGCGCCCTTACAACCTGAGAGAGAAAAAAGAGAAGAACGCTGCTTACCGTTCGTTGATTCGTCCGGAATTGGCAGATGAATTGTATGACAAGATATTGAATATCGTTGTTGTGCAGAAGAAGTACAAAGATCCTGATTATTCGGCTAAAGATTTGGCGAAAGAGTTGAAAACCAACACTCGCTATCTGTCTGCTGTAGTAAATTCTCGTTTTGGTATGAACTATTCATGCCTGTTGAATGAGTACAGAGTAAAAGACGCTAAACATTTATTGACGGACAAGAGATATGCCGACAAGAATGTGGAAGAAATTAGCACAATGGTAGGCTTTGCTAACCGTCAGTCTTTCTACGCTGCATTTTACAAAAATGTAGGTGAAACTCCTAACGGATATCGTAAAAAACACGCAGATAAGAAACAGTAATTCTGCGTTGAAGAATGTATAGATAAGGAAATATTCCGGAGCGTTTGTTTCGGAATACTTCCTTTTCGTCTTTTTTAATACCAACTCTATATCTCCCGACACATGAAGAAACAACTAATGACATGTGCCGCTTTTGCACTACTGACAGCTTGTAGCGGCTCAAAGACAACAACTGCCGAGGCAGATAAATTTGATTATACAGTGGAACAATTTGCAGATTTACAGATTCTACGTTACCGGGTTCCCGGTTTCGAAAACTTGTCGCTCCAACAGAAAGAGCTGGTGTACTATCTTACGGAAGCTGCTTTGCAAGGCCGTGATATTCTGTTTGACCAAAACGGAAAGTATAACCTGAGAATTCGCCGTGCGCTGGAAGCGGTTTATAATGGATATGAAGGAGACAAAAATGCGTCTGATTTCAAGGCGTTGGAAGTATACCTTAAACGTGTATGGTTCTCCAACGGTATTCATCATCATTATGGTACGGAAAAGTTCGTACCGGGCTTTACTCCCGAATTTTTCAGGCAGGCTGTGTTGAGTGTGGATGCTTCTACGCTGCCATTGGCTGAGGGACAAACCGCAGAACAATTGTATGATGACCTATTTCCTGTGATTTTTGATCCTGCAGTTATGCCGAAACGTGTGAATCAGGCGGCAGGAGAGGATTTGGTGCTGACTTCGGCTTGCAATTATTATGACGGCGTGACGCAGAAAGAAGCCGAGGACTTCTATAATGCAATGAAGAATCCGAAAGATGAAACGCCCGTCTCTTATGGATTGAATAGCCGTCTGGTGAAAGAGAATGGCAAGATACAGGAGAAAGTATGGAAAGTGGGTGGTTTGTATGGACCGGCTATCGACAAAATCGTATATTGGTTGAAGAAGGCTGAAACTGTGGCTGAAAATCAAGAACAGAAAGCGGTCATCACCAAGCTGATAGAGTATTACGAAACCGGTGACTTGAAAACATTCGATGATTATGCCATCTTGTGGGTGAAAGACTTGAATTCCCTTGTGGACTTTGTCAATGGCTTTACTGAAAGCTATGGCGACCCATTGGGAATGAAAGCAAGTTGGGAATCGTTGGTGAACTTTAAGGATTTGGAAGCCACGCATCGCACAGAGATTATCAGTGGTAATGCGCAGTGGTTTGAAGATCACTCTCCGGTAGACAAGCAGTTCAAGAAAGATGAGGTGAAGGGCGTCTCTGCCAAAGTGATTACTGCTGCCATCCTGGCAGGTGATCTGTATCCGGCAACAGCTATCGGCATCAATCTACCCAATTCTAACTGGATACGCAGCCATCATGGCTCCAAATCAGTAACCATCGGTAACATTACGGATGCTTATAATAAAGCGGCTCATGGCAATGGATTCAATGAAGAGTTTGTGTACAGCGACGCTGAACTGAAGTTGATAGATAATTATGCCGACCTTACCGGTGAACTTCACACAGACTTGCACGAATGTCTGGGACACGGTTCCGGCAAGTTGCTTCCGGGCGTTGATCCGGATGCTTTGAAGGCTTACGGCTCTACGATTGAGGAAGCTCGTGCCGATTTGTTTGGTTTGTACTATGTGGCCGATTCTAAATTGGTAGAGTTGGGACTGACCCCCAATGCAGATGCTTACAAAGCCGAATACTACACGTATCTGATGAATGGTCTGATGACACAGTTGGTTCGTATCGAGCCGGGCAATAATGTGGAAGAGGCCCATATGCGTAACCGTCAGCTCATTGCCCGCTGGGTGTTTGAGAAAGGTGCGGCTGATAAAGTTGTAGAGATGGTGAAGAAAGACGGCAAAACTTACGTTGTAGTGAACGATTACGAAAAGTTGCGTGAGCTCTTCGGTGAGTTGCTTTCCGAAATTCAGCGTATCAAGTCTACAGGCGACTACCAGGCCGCCCACGACATTGTGGAAAACTATGCCGTGAAGGTAGATCCTACTTTGCATGCCGAGATTCTGGAACGTTATAAGAAACTGAATCTGGCTCCATATAAGGGATTTGTAAATCCGAAGTATGAAGTCGTGACAGATGCGGACGGTAAGATAACCGATGTGAAAGTTACTTACGACGAAGGTTATGCAGAGCAGATGTTACGTTACAGCAAGGATTATTCTAATCTGCCTTCTGTTAATAATTAACTATAAATCATTGTTTTGTGGATCTACAAGAACAACTGAAAGAAATAAAGACACAGCTCCGCCTCTCTATGAACGGGGCTGTGTCTCAAAGTATGCGTGAAAAAGGGCTGGTCTATAAATTGAATTTCGGTGTAGAACTTCCCCGTATCAAGGCAATTGCCGAAGGGTATGAAAAAGATCACTCATTAGCGCAAGCCTTGTGGAAAGAGGATATCCGCGAATGCAAGATTCTGGCAGGACTGTTGCAGCCGATAGATAGCTTTTTCCCGGAAATAGCCGATATCTGGGTGGAAAGCATTCAGAATATCGAAATAGCGGAACTTACCTCTATGAATCTGTTCCAGCATCTCCCTTATGCTCCTGCCAAATCCTTTCAGTGGATTGCGGACGAGCGGGAGTATATACAGACATGCGGTTTCCTCACCATTGCCCGCTTGCTGATGAAGAAAGGCGATATGAATGAACGCACTGCAAACGAGTTTCTCGACCAGGCAGTTTGTGCTTTCCTTTCCGGTTCCTATCATGTGCGGAATGCTGCAATGGCGTCTATTCGCCGTTTTATGCAGCACAATGAAGAACATGCTTTCCGCGTATGCCGTCGGGTGGAAGAGATGGAGCATGCAGAAACGGAAGCAGAGCAATTGCTTTATAATCTCGTAAAGGAAGAAATAGAATAGGATGATAAGATGATAGGGTGATAAAGCGGTGTCATTCCACCATCTTATCATCCTATCCTCCAACCTTATTACCATTTTTTTGTTTTTTTTCCCCTTTCTCATTTGCTTTCCGCAAAAAAGGCTTAACTTTGTTGGCTGTAAAAAACTGCGCCGCCAAAAAATGGAAAGTCAGAATGTGAAAGATACGGTAAAGCAGATATTCACTGAATATCTCAACGCGAACGGGCATCGCAAGACCCCCGAACGCTATGCCATACTCGATACTATCTACTCCATCGAAGGACATTTCGACATCGATACACTCTATTCACTGATGGTCGATCAGGAAAATTTCCGTGTAAGCCGCGCGACTCTTTACAATACTATCATCCTTCTCATCAATGCCCGTCTGGTCATCAAGCACCAGTTCGGAAATTCTTCCCAATATGAAAAGAGCTATAATCGTGATACGCATCACCACCAGATTTGCACGCAGTGCGGCAAGGTGACCGAGTTCCAGAACGAGGAATTGCAGCATGCCATTGGGAATACCAAATTAAGTAGGTTTAGTTTGTCGCACTATTCACTCTATCTGTATGGATTGTGCAGCAAGTGTGACCGGGCCAATAAACGTAAGAAGAAAAGTAATAACCATAAGAAAGAAAAATGAAAGTAGATGTTCTATTAGGATTACAATGGGGCGACGAAGGCAAAGGCAAGGTCGTTGACGTGTTAACTCCGAGATACGATGTCGTAGCTCGTTTCCAGGGCGGACCGAATGCCGGACATACGCTCGAGTTCGAAGGGCAGAAGTATGTGCTTCGCTCTATTCCCTCGGGAATTTTTCAAGGTGACAAGGTGAATATTATCGGTAACGGCGTGGTGCTCGACCCGGCTCTCTTTAAAGCAGAAGCAGAAGCGCTGGAGGCATCCGGCCATAACCTGAAAGAGCGCTTGCATATCTCAAAGAAAGCACACCTCATTCTGCCTACCCATCGCATATTGGACGCCGCTTACGAAGCTGCGAAAGGTGATGCCAAAGTAGGTACAACAGGTAAAGGTATCGGCCCGACTTATACGGATAAGGTAAGTCGTAACGGTTTGCGTGTAGGCGATATCCTGCATAACTTCGAACAGAAATATGCTGAAGCTAAAGCACGTCACGAACAAATCCTGAAAGGTTTGAACTACGAGTATGACCTGACAGAGCTGGAAAAGACTTGGCTGGAAGGTATCGAATATCTGAAACAATTTCCATTGGTGGATAGTGAGCACGAAATAAACAACTTGCTGAACAGTGGAAAATCAGTGCTTTGTGAAGGTGCCCAGGGTACGATGCTGGATGTTGACTTCGGTTCTTATCCTTTCGTAACCTCTTCCAATACCATTTGTGCAGGTGCTTGTACCGGTTTGGGTGTGGCTCCTAACAAGATTGGTGAAGTGTATGGTATCTTCAAAGCATACTGTACACGTGTGGGTGCCGGTCCGTTCCCGACGGAACTCTTTGACAAAACAGGTGACCAGATTTGTACACTGGGACATGAATTCGGTTCGGTAACAGGACGTAAACGTCGTTGCGGATGGATTGACCTGGTTGCGTTGAAGTATGCTATTATGGTGGACGGCGTTACCAAATTGATCATGATGAAGAGCGATGTTCTCGATTCATTCGAAACTATCAAGGCTTGCGTGGCTTATAAGATAGATGGTGAAGAAATCGACTACTTCCCATATGATATCAATGAAGGCATTGAGCCGGTTTATGTTGAGTTGCCCGGTTGGGAAACCGACATGACGAGAATGCAGAGTGAAGATGAATTCCCCGAAGAATTCAATGCTTATCTGACATTCCTGGAAGAACAACTTGGTGTGCCCATCAAGATTGTTTCCGTAGGTCCCGACCGTGGCCAGACTATCGAACGCTATACAGAGGAATAGTAAATTGTTATAAGGCTGCCCAAGAAAGTTTTGCTATTGGGCGGGCGAATGTTTATTCGCCCCTACAGGCAATGTCATAGCGCTTGTAGGGGCGAAAAACGTTTCAACCGGATACAATAAATTATTCCTTTTTAGACAAACTATTAGTAACCAATCCGTATACTTATGATGAAAACACCTATTATTTTATCCCTTCTGTTTGCAGTCTCCTTTCTGCCTGCAAAGGCGCAGACCTACGAACCGTCTGCCGAGAATCTGAAAGCCCGTCAGGAATTTCAGGACAATAAGTTTGGAATCTTTCTGCATTGGGGCTTGTATTGTATGTTGGCTACCGGAGAATGGACCATGACCAACAATAACCTGAATTATAAAGAATATGCGAAACTGGCAGGTGGTTTCTATCCTTCCAAGTTCAATGCTGCCGAATGGGTGAGTGCTATCAAAGCATCCGGAGCTAAGTATATCTGTTTCACGAGCCGTCATCATGAAGGTTTTTCCATGTTCCATACCCAATATTCTGACTATAATATAGTAGATGCCACCCCTTTTAAACGAGATGTTGTGAAGGAACTGGCAGATGAATGCCATAAACAAGGTATCCGGCTGCATTTTTACTATTCCCATATAGACTGGTATCGTGAGGATGCCCCGTGGGGACGCACAGGGCGCGGAACCGGACGGCCTAATCCGAAAGGAGATTGGAAGAGCTATTATACTTTCATGAATAACCAACTGACAGAGTTGCTAACGAATTACGGCCCGATAGGTGCCATCTGGTTTGACGGTTGGTGGGATCAGGATGCAAATCCGGATTTTGACTGGCAGCTTCCCGAACAGTATGCCATGATACATCGCCTGCAACCCGCTTGTCTGGTTGGTAATAACCATCACCAGACACCTTTTCCCGGTGAAGACATACAGATATTTGAACGTGACCTGCCGGGTGAGAACAGAGCCGGACTTTCAGGACAAGATGTCAGTCATTTACCACTGGAAACTTGTGAAACCATGAACGGAATGTGGGGATATAAGATTACCGACCAGAACTATAAATCTACGAAGACTTTGATACATTATCTGGTAAAGGCTGCCGGTAAGGATGCAAACCTGCTGATGAATATCGGCCCCCAGCCGGACGGATGTCTGCCGGAAGTTGCAGTTCAGCGATTGAAGGAAGTGGGAGAGTGGATGAAAGTGTATGGAGAAACCATCTACGGCACACGTGGCGGCATTGTCTCTCCGCACGACTGGGGAGTGACGACGCAAAAAGGGAATCGCCTTTTTGTTCATATCCTGAACTTGCAGGATAATGCGCTGTACCTGCCTTTAAATGGAAAAATGGTGAAAAAAGCTTTTCTGTTTAAAGACCAGTCTCCTGTGCGCATTGCCCGTGCCGGACAGGGAATTGTGTTGCAGTTGCCGGAAGTTCCAGCAGATACGGATTACGTGGTAGAGTTACAACTTGTTGGGCAATAGACCTTTTTCGCTAATTCTTCCTAAAAGATAAGGGAAACTGTAGTAAAGCTCACAGTTTCCCTTTATTTTTGGCAAACAATTTGTATTGTATATAACAAACGACACATTTTTAATTACTAAAAACAGAAAAGAATATGGAAGGAATGATAGGAATACAATGGATTATCTTTATTGGTATAGCTGTAGTAAGCTGGCTGGTGCAAATGAACTTGCAGAACAAGTTCAAGAAGTACTCCAAAATCCCTACCGGTAATGGAATGACGGGCCGTGATGTTGCCCTTCAGATGCTGCATGACAATGGAATTTATGATGTTCAGGTGACACATACGCCGGGGCAACTGACAGACCACTATAATCCTGCCAATAAGACAGTGAACCTAAGTGAAGGTGTATACGAAAGTAACAGTATCATGGCTGCTGCCGTTGCTGCCCACGAATGTGGACACGCAGTGCAACATGCGCGTGCTTATGCTCCGCTGACGATGCGTAGCAAGTTGGTGCCGGTGGTGTCATTTGCGTCACAGTGGATGACCTGGTTGTTGCTGGGTGGTATTTTGCTGTTGAACACATTCCCGCAGTTGTTGTTGGCAGGTATCATTTTGTTTGCTATGACTACGCTGTTCAGTTTCATCACTTTGCCGGTGGAGATTGATGCCAGTAAACGTGCATTGGTATGGCTGAGCCGTTCGGGCATTACGAACTCTTACAATCATAAGCAAGCCGAAGACGCACTTCGTTCTGCTGCTTATACCTATGTAGTGGCTGCATTGGGTTCATTGGCAACGCTGATTTACTATATCATGATATTTATGGGACGCAGAGACTAATCTTGTCCAATATATAAAACGATAAAAACAGACCATCTATTCACGGCGAATAGATGGTCTGTTTGCTTAATATAGATAGTCTGTTTGTGGTGAATAGACCATCTGTTTTTATTTTTGGTATGGTGATTGCCAGAACCAGTCGGCATCATAAGTGATGTAGGAACCTTTTTCCATGTCATTATAATAACCGGTAGGCATAAGGGCAACATAGTCTGCAGGGTTATACTTTTTGTCTTCTGTACCGAATTCGCTGCGGAATGTACAATTAATATAATACAGGTTCTTAGCCATGTAAGAGTCCAGATACTCTTCTTTAGTGGTTTTTTGTTTATTATTCCAGTTGGCTTCTGCATTCAATACCAGTGGCAAGCCTTTACGCATTCGTTCGCGTGCTTCCGGTACGCTGAGCATGGTACCATTTTCATCCATGACCCAAGCATTTTGTGTAGGGTCTACCCATACCCATTTATCCAGAGTTTTAGAATAAACAGCATTAATAACGTGGCAATCACTGATGTATTTTTTAGGCATACAGGTTATAAAACGTGATTTGAAACCCATTGCGAGGTAGCATTCATTCAATACAGTGGCCAGTCCACGGCAGTTCAAACCACGCGAGCCGTCTTTACAGGCATCCGCCAAGGCAATGGAATTTAGATGTTTAGGGTTACCATGCTGACCGTCATGTTTGATTTTATTATGTATAAAGGTCAGTATGTTCTTTATCTTTGAGAGTTCATCCCCTGTGCCAGCTACACTATCTAATTTAAAATATTCCTTCACGGCTATCAGATTACTATCGATCGGCTCCATATATGTGAAATGGGGAGGAGTGCTGGTATATTCGGCTGCTTTTTGCAGAATATATAGATAATCTCCTTCTTCTCTGATTTTAGCCAGTGTCTCCTGGAATTTCTTTTCGTTGCGTATGTTATCCAAATCTGTATCTTTCTGTATGTGAGCATAATTGACATATCCATTCTGAAAGGCCAGATCAAAATGTTTCAAAGCATCTTCTGTCTTTTTTTGCAGAGATTGATAACAGGCAATATCATAATAATAGTATCCATAGTTTAATCCAATTCCTTTCTGTGCTGTTTCCGGGAGTTTTTTGTAATTATCGATAATATTCCAGATGCACTGTTCTACCTTTGCATAATCTTTCTTATCTAAAGCTTGTTTTTTTTCTTGATTCAATGAGTTGAGTGTCCTGTAAAACTCATCTTTCATTTTAGACTCTTCCTGAGTTTGTGCCCAGCCGATAGTAGAGCAGCATAGGAATACTGCGAGTAATAAACTGATTTGCTTTTTCATAATATTCTTCTTTTAATGTTTTTGGTAGTACATATAGCAAATGATATGCCGAAAGGATAAAGTGTTGATATATAATAGGATGTATGTATTGGACATTGTTCGAAAGCGGACATGTTTTCTATATACGAACACATGGCTATGTACATACTCATTCAAAATCTCCTGTCTTTCTTTCAGCTAATTCAATAATTTGCCGTAAATTTGCATTTCAAACTAAATAATATAGAATAATTATGGCAGCAAAACCAGGTATTCCCAAAGGGACACGCTATATTTTGCTTTGTTTTTGTTTGTAATCAATTGTAAATAAGGAAAATACATAATATATTAAATCTTAATTCCCGGGGGTTAATTCGCAAAAATCAGCAAAAATATAGCTTTTTATGGTAGCTATTGGGTTGTTAGGGTACATAAATCAGCAAATTTTCAGCAAATAATGAGTAAACCAACTTTGCGCCTCGATACTCGCCGCGCACTTAAAGACGGAACATATCCGGTACAGATAAAAGTAGGGTACGGTACTAATTTATATTTAGCAACCGGCATATACATAGCAGCTACGGATTGGGACGCGCGCCTGCAAATATGCACTGGTAAGCAAGCCCGTGTTATAAACAATATACTAAGTACCTCACTGCTTAGAGTTACTAATAGGATTTTGGAATTACGCGAAACGGGCCAGTACGACACATACAGTACGGCACAACTTCGCCAAATGCTTACGGATATGTCGCTAACATCGCCTACTATCGGCGTGCCAACTCTCGGTCAATATATCGAAAAAGTGGGCGCGCTTAAATCGGATAGTACCAAAGTATCTTATATAACCACTAAAAGGCGTTTATCACTCTACTGCGACGTGGATAGTGTGCGGTTTACTGATATGTCCTATGCTTGGTTTGAGGCCTTTATTAAGCACATGGAAAACGGCGGGCTAAAACGTAACACAGTTGCAAAGTACCTTAAAGTGGTTAAGACCGTTATAAAATATGCCGAAGATGATGGCGTAATAATTAATAAGGCCTATGCAAAAGTAAATAGCCGGGCTGAAACAGATACGCCCATGCGTAATTTACCAATCGAAACGCTGCGCCGCATACGTGATACATATATTAAAGGAAAAACGGCGATATATAAAGACGCTTTTATGCTGTCGTTTTACCTCATAGGTATAAATATGGCTGATATGCTGGCACTTCCTAAGGATTGTATAGTAAACGGCCGCCTTAATTATAAGAGGGCTAAAACGGGTAAAAACTACAGCATAAAAATATGGCCTGAGGCTCAAAATATAATAGACAAATACCCCGGTAAAAATCATCTGCTTAGTTTCTCGGAAAATTGTAGCTGCTTCCGTTATAATTGTAACGACTTGCTGAATAAATTGGAAACCGGGTTAACTTGGTATTGGGCGCGTTACAGTTGGGCTAACTATGCTGTCGATTTGGATATACCCAAAGATACTATTAGCGAAGCATTAGGCCATAAGCACGGCAGTAATGTTACCGGTATCTATATAAAATATAGTACGGATAAGGTAGATAAAGCTAATAGGCGGGTATTAGATTATTTCGCAGAAAAATAACCGCGCTTGCCCTCACGGGTTCACGCGGTTGCACACTTTACAGAAAATTGCCCTAAAATTTTCTTTTTAGATATAGGAATAATGCCAAAAGTATAAGAGCTATACAGCATAGCTTCCCGCCCCAAATAAATGCCCGATTATACCATTTTATCGGCTTTTCTATATATACGGGCTTTTCTACAGTCACGCTGTCGGTGCGGTTTATAAATAGTGTATCTATACGTAAACGGTCGCGATACATAGTATCAGTATGTAATTTGTACTGGTATCTGATATGCTCTACATATTTTGTTACCGTATCTCCTTTTTCTCGTACAAATATACTATCGTGCTGGTATATACTATCACGCTGCATTATCACTCTAAAAAGGCTGTCTAAACGCTGCGTGCTGGTATATGTACTATCTCGGTCTATCCGGGTTGTTGAGGTGCGCCGTGTGCTGGCGCAACTCACAAACACCAGCAGCAAACTAAGTGCTATAAAATGTTTCATACTACAAATCGGTTTTAACGTCAAAGCACGGGCACGCTTTGTTTGCAAACTCTCTGTGCCCGTGTATTGTCGCGGTTGGGTACTCTGTCTTTAACAACTCCACCAAATCACGCAGTGCGGCTTTCTGCGCTGGCGTGCGTGTGTCTTTTGGTGTCTTATTGTCGGCTGACATTCCACCGACATAGCAAATGCCGATACTATTAGCATTTTGCCCGATACAGTGCGCCCCTATTTCTAAAATATCGCGCCCGGTGTGTACACTTCCGTCGCGGTAAATAACATAGTGGTAGCCTATACCTTTCCAGCCTCTTTGTCTGTGCCAGCGGTCAATATCCGCTACTGTGTAGTCGCGCCCCTCCGGGGTCGCGCTACAATGTACTATAATCTTTGTAATCTTTCGCATAATTAATATCCGCTTTGTGGTTCTCTATTTCCGCAATTTCTTCGCTCACATATTTTTAATGCCCTCTCGGTTTTCAGCATAGCGTTTTCGCGTGTCAGCTCTATATTTTCTGCTGTCTGCTTTCTTACTATGTCTGTTTGTTCTGCAAATCGTTTTTCTTTATCATGCAATTGCTGTTGTAGAAAAAGGATAGTATCGCGTAATACGCTAAACTCTGAGCCGTCGGCCTCAGCTTCTTTTATCCGGGCGTTTGATTTGCGGTTAATAACGTATCTAATCGCCTCCCAACCTCCCAACGTCGTTACTATAGTTAGTATGGTCGTTAATATCTCGTTCATTTACATAAGTGTATAATTCTAATAAAACCTCGTTACCTTGCCGCTCTACAGTTACAATCCAGTGTTTGGCTAACGCCTGCACTAAATTTACGTCTAACTCGGAAAGCCGCAGCACGTTTTCCGGTTCCTGTCTGTTAGTATGTTCCATCTCTTATACGTTGTAGGGTTAATGTTCTTTTTCTGTATTTTTTTTTAATGCCGACTACCTCAAAATGGCCTTTTATATAAATCCATTGGTAGACGTGTGGCTCTATCATACTAAGAATTTTACGCCGCTTGTTATACTCGTTTGCATGGCGTAAGCAGCCTAAATAACTATTTATGCTACTAACGGCGCGCTCCACTTCCGGCATTGTTTCCGCTTTGTTGAGGCGGCGCACAGCCATTACAAAGTTTTTCAGCGTTCGGTTACATACATAAATCCGGTCTTTCTTTATTACACTTCCGGTAAACGCTACGCCTTTAGTGTAATGCTGAATATAGAATTTGTCCGGGTGTAAAGTTAATCCGTACCTTTCCAGCAGTTCCCTAATTTTTGGCGCAGCCCCTAATAATTTTGCTTTGTCGTGGGCGATAATATAAAAGTCGTCCACATATCTACCCACGTAGGTAAATCCTAAATCTTTGAGCAAATACCAGTCTAATACGTTCAGCAGGAAATTAGCGAAAAGTTGAGCAAACAAATTACCGATAGCAACGCCCAGCCCCTCCCCATTTGTGAAAAGTGATTTGTTCGCCGGTAAGTGATTCCAGTAATGTAACGGGCTGTGTCGTTCGCAATGATTTTCGGGGCAATGCAGTATAACCGTTTTGCATAGGTAGCGCAAATCTTCTATGTCGTCGCCTTTATAGTATCTCACTATAAAATCGTCCAACATTTCGGATAACATGGCTTTGCGTATAGACATAAAAAAGCCCTGCAAATCCATTTTCATTATATGGCAGTCCTGCGTATAGTTTTGGCTACATTCTATTATATCGTTTTGTAGCATTTTCACGCCATACAGCTGCCCTTTTCCTTTCCGGCAGTTAAATGTACGCGGGCTAAATATTTGTTCAAAAAGCGGCTCTAAACGTATGGCTATCCAGTGGTGCACTATCCTATCCTCAAAAGCAGCCGCAAATACTTCTCGATACCTCGGACGTGTAACGACAAAGCAGATAGATTTACCGGGCGTATAGGTGCGGTTATTTATACGGTCGCGAAGTGCTATTAGCTTACTACCGTAGTCTATTTCATACATAATTGCGCTGGCTGTTCTCCGTTTCCTTTTACGGCAGTCAAAATACGCATCTAATAATCCGTCTGTATCAACCATATCTTTTAATCTTTCTTAGTGTACTGGCAATCTGTAAAGGTGCTGAAACGGCCCTAACTCTGTTCTGGTTCGTTGCCTTAGTGTTGTTGTTCGCGTTGCCATTGTTGAGGTTCAGATTCCACGCGTTGGTCGCGCTGTACTCGCAACTCCGTGCCACTCTTACCTTTTCGGTCTTAACTATAAATGATAGTGCGTGGCCCATTTTTACAGATAACTTGCACTCTTGGTTAGTCGTAACCGTCCAAATCCGGCATTTACTCGCTATCTCTTTTGCTGTCTAATTTTAATAGTGAGTTCTTCCACGCAGTAGATTGTTTGCCTATCGCGTCCAAAAGTTCGATAATATCTGCGTGCCTGCTCTTCCCTAAAATCCATTTCCTTTCCCCTGCTATACGCAGCAAAGTTTTCAGTACCTCAAAATCTGTTTGAAAATCTATCAAATACTGTATGCGTGTTTCTCGCTCTCTATTCATATAAGCCGCTGAAATGTGGGATATAAGGTTTATACCTATATCGTGCATTTTGTTGCCTATACTGAATTTGTAGGCGCGTGGAAAACTCGGCGTAATATCCAGTATAGTATCTAACAGTTTCCGGCAATCTAAATAAATCTGCGTATTTGATACCAGCTTCGATTTGTTCATACTTTAAATGCGTTAGCAGGTGAAAATGAAATGTCCTTTGTTTAGTACGGCTTGCGCCGTACTTTTAAGGTTAAAGTTTAACTATTAGCCATTAATATAAAAATGCTGAAACGGCCCTAACTCTGTACTGGGCCGTGGCCTTAGTGTAGTAGCCCGCGTTGCCATTGTTGAGGTACAGATACCACGCGCTGGTCGCGCTGTACTCGGTGCTGCTCCAGTACCATGTTTCAGCTAATTGCGTTGCACCCTCAATAAGTGATAACGCATAATTGATTTTACGCATATTGGCGTAAATCATCATCAACTCACCTAAAGACGGTAGCCACCAACGCCCGGCGGTTAGTCCTTTGTTATTTGCGTTTGTTCGGCTGTAGGTAGTGCAAAATCCCGGCGCATAACTTGCCGTATTACATTCGGCGTGTGTAATCTGCGCTGCCGTACTTGTTTTCCCTGTCCAGTCGTCTAACGCCGTTAGTCGGTCTGTAGTCGTTTTACCACCTGCGCTTACAGCTGCACTACTCCAGTATAATGTAATTTCGGTAGGTGCTACCACCAATATTTTGCCCCCCTCTACGACTACTACGCCCTCGGCTATCTCGCCACTATTTTGGTAGCCCGGCCACTTGTCGGGCTTAACCATTAACGGGTAATTATCGCTGCTTCTATGAAACATGATAAAGATTCCGTCGTTAATAGTGTTAAGATTGATACCAGCCAGCAAAGCCGATTTAAGGTTTGCCAACGATACTTTAGTAGTATTACCGTTACCATCAGTTAGCGGTATGTACTGCGCCGCAGTAACTGTACTAACTGTCGTTACCGCTGCTAAAGTCTTTGTTTTCTTTGTTGCCATAATCTTACTTTTTAATTTATATTATCCAGTCATTTAGGTTTATCATTAAGAAACTAAAATTACCGTCGTTGTTACTTGCGTCGTCACTTGTTTCAACTGTGAAACTGTTTTTTGTTCTCACCGTCACACTTGCTTTAACGGCATTGCTTCCGTTAAGTATGTAACCCTCCCCAATAGCGACTACCATAACATGGCTAACATCGTAATACCAATTGCTCGAAAATGATACTGTATATTTGCCCGCATTGTTTCGCACTACTGACATCGCTGTACCGTCAAATGTTTTGCAGGTTATCGACGCGCTGCTACTGCCCCCGGTTACCCTACCATGTGCAAGTACTTTTAATTCTCTACCGTATTTGTAAGTGGTCATAATGTCAGTACGCCGCAAAACTATCCAGCCGTAAAAAGTTGTGGAAGTACCGTAGCCTAATAGCTCCACCGCTTCGCGCGATATGTTCAGCGTAGATTTTTGTAAGCCATTCATATAAAAATACTTTCCACTCGGTGCGCTGATTCCGGCTTGCCCCTCTGATACTGTACTGCCCCATTTGTAATTTACAAGCGTTATACGTCTTCCGCTTTGTCCTGCGTCCCACGGCAAACTATATGCGTTTATCCAACCGCCACCGTTACTAAGCATTACTACGTTGTCGCTATAGTCAGTATCAAAGCTATCACCCGCCACCACAAAAGGATTACGCACACTTCCTTTTAGCCTACCTGTGATATTTACGTTTTCAAACGTGCCAGTTTTGCAGATAACATTACCGTCCTTTGCTCTGAATAAAATATTACCGGCACTGTCTTTCATGTCGATAGTGGTAACACCTAAATTTTCCACCAACGCATAAGTAGCTAATAAAATCTTTGTGGCTACCAACTCTATAGCGTCACCCAGTTGCCAGTAGCCGTTATTATTCGCGGTAGTGCTGCCGGGGTAATTGCCGCTGGTCTTGGCGTGCGATTTTTTGCAGCTGTAGTAGTTGCCGTTATATAGTACAACGTCTTTCCATTCGTCCCCAGTTCCCCCGGCTTGGAAAGCGTAGCCAGTGGCGCAATCGCTCCACGCCTGCGGCCCTCGTAAGGCCGGGCCACGTTCTCCCTTATCGCCGGGGTCGCCTTTTCGGATAAACTTTACTACCTGTGTTCTCGATACTCTTCCCATATTACGATACGCTTGTAATAGTTACTGATACATCGCCACCTGCCTGCACGCAGTGGGCGCGTGTTACTGTTTGGCTCGCTTTCGGCGTAGTTCTGTCGCTGTTGAGGTAAACGCCTGCCGCATCTTTCAACACAAAATAAAACTGCGTATCTAAAGCCTTTGCAGACGCACCACGCTTAACCACTACGGGTGTGTAAGTAACTTCACCGTTCCCTGTCGTGTCCTCCGTTATCGCCTCATCTTCCGGGCTTGGGTGTGGGTCTATGTCGTAGGGGTCGCTTGTGTCCATTACGCTCTGAATATCCGTACCTATTTCAGCACCTGCACGCTTAACGTGTACGCGGTACTCGCCGTAGGTGTTAATGTCATCGGCTCGCACTGTGAGCGTCTGCGAAGTCGCTCCGATAATAGCACCCCACCCGGTAGCTTCCATTTTTTCCCATACGTAGGCTAAATCTTTAGTAAGGGCGTTACCGGACTGGTAGGCCATAGCCTTTAGTATGCAGCTTCCCCCTTTATCGGATATTACGAAATTCTTCGTATCACCTGCGGCGATAGTTACGCGGTAGCTGCTTCCGGTAGCCTGCTGTATCGGTATAGTGTACGTGGCTTGTATCGTGTCGCTCTGTGTGCCATAACTAACAGTGGCAACCATTTTTATTACGGCGGGCGCATATCCAGCCAAAGCCGCAATATCTTTAAGAATTTGCAGACCGTAATATAACTGGTCGCTGCTTGGTGCTATCGTCTTAAAATATCCGGCAAATATTCCGGTAGATACACCGCCGCTAAATGCTATCTTTTCGCCGTTGAAATAATATTCCATAGCGTCGGGGTCTGCCACGCCCTCAGCTACTCGGCTGCTTGTGCAGACAAAATACAAAATAGGCTTTAACGTTGCGAAATTAGGATAAACCGCTGTTACGTCGTTGGTCGTACCCTCGTAGTCTTGATATAAATCACCGCTCGGCGACATTATCACCGCTGTATATGTTCCGGCTTTGCTGATAAACTTAATAGTTCGGCTTGTACTTGCTACGCTCATAATTGCTCTGTTTCTTTGTTTGTAGTTTCTGTTTCACTCTCTCCCGTTTCTTCCGGTGTAGGTTCGGTTTCTGTTCCACCGGTTTCGGTATCTTCGGTTTGCTCCTGTTCTGTTGTTTCGGTTTGCTCTGTAGCTTCTTCTTTTTCTACAACAAATCGGCTGTCTGTAGCCGTCGGCAGCTCCCTAACTTCCGTACCGTCCTGCTCTTGTCGGGCTTCGTGAGCCTGTAAAACAATGCCGCCGATTTGTTCCAATATCTGCGGCAGTTCTGTTAATCTGCCGAAAGCCAACATATCAGACTGCCATAGCAAATAATTACCGTCCTTAATTTGGTTTCTGTCATTATCCAATCGTAGAAACTGTGCTACCTTTGGATTTGCTTTAATGTAACGTGCCATATCTTTTTATACTTTTAATGAATAATCAAAACTGAGCCGTCCGCATCGCATAATATTGCGCCGTCGGCTGCATCTGTAAACGCGCCCGCATATCCTCTATCCACTACGTCCAAACCGATAACTGCACCGTAGTTTTTATCCATTTGCGTAGTTGGTATTACCGGACTTATTCCGTGTGCAACCAGCGAATAACTTAAACTGCCGCTGGCTTTATTTGTGGCTATATACCAAAGCGGCAAAAGTTCATTTTCCGCATCGGCTATTTCGCCTTTTGTCGTTCGGATAATCGCCGTAGGTGATACGGTTAAATGCCCTGCCGGTATATTGTAAGGCACACCCGTAAAATCAAATTCGTATTTAGGTATTCGGCGAACAAATACTGCTTCGGCCTGTGGGCTTGCGTCAGTCAGTACCACGTTACCGGGTGTACCGTCTGCGCTGTATTTAACACGGCAACGCAGGTGCATTTCCGTACCCATTAACTGGCAGTTAATAGTAGCTTTATTTCCGCTAACTGTAATATCGTAATCCATTACAGCGTCAGTTTCTGCCACGCGCCAAATATTACTTTCGTCCTGCACTTCCCAAACCAAAGCGTATTTACTTGGGTCGCAAACCTTATCGCCCAGCCAAACAGTAGCGGTAACAATCTTAACAACTTCGTCCGAAAGAGGATTAAAAACGGTTTGCGCCGCTGCGTCCAATTCCACACGTACCGCATCGGACGCACTGCTGCAACTTATTAAATAACTGCCCTGTATTACCATAACCTGCCCGTTACGGTTATCCACATACTCCGCATAAAAAGCCAGCGTTATAGGTATCTTCGGCTCGGCATTGCGGTTTACCTTTATACGTCCTGCGCTTCCCCCTCCGGTGGTAATCTCATAGTTAGCGTTATTAGACGCTATCAGCGTTTTCGTTCCGCTGATTATCTCATACCAGCGTATATTTGTAAGCAAATGGTTAATGCGTCCTGCCGCTAATACCTCGTCCTTATCCAATATGGAAATAGTCGGCTGTATGATTAGAGGTGTTAGCGTATAGTCCGGCGTAAATTCCTTACTATCGGCATTATAGTTTTGCTGGTCGGGTACACTCCCGTCCACCGCAAAGGATATTTGCAGTTGCAACGGTTTCCAGTTAAAATCAAATCTTTTTGTTTTCATATTACGTATGCCTTTCTACTAATACTGAAAAATAGCATTATCGGTACCAGCTTCGTTACCCATCCCATCGCGTAGCGTTACTGTGGCGATAAATTTTATAGTCTTTGGCACATAGCCGTTAAAATCGCAGTCCCCCACATTTAGGTCTATGGACTTACCGGCACCGGCTCGTTTTAACGCCCACGCTTGGTCTGATATTACACGCTCTACGCCGTTTGCGTCCTCACTGTATCGCACCCATTGTACGTCAGAATCCAATATGTCAGCCGTTACATCATTATTGTAAAGTTTGGCGATAATGGTAAGTGTAAGCGCGAAACGGTCGGGGTCAAAAATATAATCGGTATCTGCAAAATTTACGGTAAACTCTGGGTTTCCCTCAACCATTGCCCAGTCGGTATTATTCCACGCCGGGGCGGTTGTGGTTCCGGTTTTAGCGCATCGGTATTTACAGCCATTATACCATACGTCCGAAATCTCATATACGCCGGTAGCTGGGTTCAGAGCCTCACAGTAATATGCCACTCCCGCACCCCACGCCCCGTGGTCTATAATCTCGCTAACTGGTTTACCTTGATAGTCTATGCGTATAATGTCCTGCACTATTAAACCGCGTGCATATACATAATCCTGCCCCTCGATAGTCGGCAAATCCATAGCCTGCAAAAACTCCGGTAGCGTACCGAAAGTAGCCCCGTAATTTCCTGCATCTATTATTGGTTTTGTTACGCCCGTTAGCCGGACTATACGACCCTCGGTGCTTGATAGGTAAATGCAGCTTTGGCGCGTTTTGTCGGTTTGGTTTCCCCAACGTGCTATTTTCATCATTTCACACGGTGGATAATTTTGCCCTGCCGGTGTTTCTTCGTCGGGGTATAATGTTACCTCGATATAGTTATTCGCGGTGTTTACGCTGTTCACACGTAGCCAACTGGTGTAATATACGCCGCTGCCTGCTGCCAAAGTATTTACTATCCCTTTCAGCACATTATTAGGATATTGAGCCGTAAAATATCCGTCCCATTTGCTTTTAAGGTGCAGGCCGTAGCAATTATCGCCCAAATCGTCCACGCGCTCTATAGTGTCGCCCTCAGTCAGTATTTGGTCGCCCTCGATAGCCGCCAAACGGTTTACTATAAATTCCAAACATTCAAAATAACTTCGTACTCGGACGCTCTCAAATTCGGCATTGCCTTTCTCATCAATACCGGCACCGGTTCCGGCATAAAGTGATTTTATAAACTCGCCAAACTGCGCACCACCTTTGAAAAGCGATAAACCTAATACGGCTATCATTTTCTCAAAGGTTATGTTTCCTTTGGCTACATCGTCCGCCAAACGGGATAAAAACTGCTTTCTAACCGGGCTATCTTCTGCCAAATCCTGCGCAATGTCTGCAAATCCAGCTTTCACCTTTTCGGTTATCTGCTCATATACGGCGTTACCCTCATCGTCTGTTACTTCCTTTTGTCGCGTCAGATATTGGTAGCCGTTGGAATCAGTCGTTATTTGGTCTAAGGCATTTTTGTTAGCGTGGTAGTGGTCGTTAGCACTCGACACATTACCGCCGCCTGCTACAGTTACTACGGTATTACCTGTTTTGCCTGCACTTTCTCCGCCCAGTTCACGCAAACGCTCACTGCGCGGACGTGCGCCGCGCTTGTAGGTTTTTAGTTCATATACTGCCATTTCAATTACTCGTTATTTCGTTTATATTCGTCCGGTCTTATCTCCACATATAAAGCGTCGCTACTATCCATTCTAATGTCCTGCACGTCCTCAGCAACCATAAATAATTTTTCGGCTTGGTTATTCTCCTTATATACGGCGATAGGGGCGTACATTAGCTGCGCCTCGCCGCTTAGGGTTGTACGGCGTTGCGCAAATTGGCTATACAGTGTTCCTATCAGTAAATCCTCAGCCTGTGTGGTACGTCCTGCGCGTGTAAGCTGCGTAATCTGTTTTCCGGTTGCGGCGTTAAAGTATGCGCCGCGTGCTGTCGGTACTCCCTCTGCGCTGGTTCCGCAAATGGTATCTATTTCTATCGGTTCTTTGGCTGAGCTGTTCAATTTGGCGTTATACTCCACGTCGTCGGTATTTATGGTTTTATCGAACTGGCTACTATTCATAATTTCTATTTCCGGCAATTTCATCAAAATCCAGCTTACCTTGCCCCATAGCTGTTTAGGCCCGTTCTCGCTGTTCGCCAAATTCGTACCCTCGTTCACTATCTGCCAACCTGCGCCGCGCACTTCAACCCAAAGTTTACCGCCCCCACCTCCATAATTAGGATAGGGAATATATTGCCCGTCCTCTGCATTAGTCAAAATGGATATGGTAGCCCTGTTATGCGGATTAATAGCCGGTCGGTTTTTCTTCCACCCCAGTACGCCGCTGGTATCTACGTGGTCTTTCGCGTCATAGTAACACAGATAGCCCCATGCGTTAGGATTACTTTCACCGGAATAAGTAACCCAGCGGCCATAAGTTCCGTTAAGTGTAGTAACCGGGCTATTTACAGCCTGCGATACTATACTTTGATTAGTCCATACATACACGGTATCGCTGCCGTCCGGTTGGAATTTGATAGTAACCGGAACGTATATAAAATTTCCGTATGTGTTAAATTGGTCGTACCAGTCTTTTTGCTCTACATACTTCATCAGATTTGCCGCACTCTCGAAAGGATTAAATCGCGGGTCTAAAAGCATATCTATGGCAATTCGTAAAACCAAATCGCCCGTTTTATCTACCGGCGGTATCCATACGGGGCTACTCTTAAACAATTCCGGGCCTATGCCTCCCAACGTTCCGGGTATTTTTGTTTCGCCATGTGCCGCACTTGAGAAATTAGCCCACCAATTATTACTTGTGCCTTGCTTTTCTCCCCTTACAGACTTCCAGTAAATCGCAACGCCCTCGCTTTCCGTGCCGTCATAGTGCGGAACAATTTTAAAAAATCGCACATTTTTACCCAGTTCCGCGTTTACTCCGTCAGTAGCAACCCAAATAGTAAATCCGTAGTCTGTATAATCTACCCAGTCTGATAGCGTGGTACTGTAATGGTATGAAAAATAATTTGCGCCCCCTTTACTACCGCCCGATAGGTTATTCATGGCTTCCAAATTCGGGTCTGTTTCTATATCCCCCCAGCAACTTTCGGGTGATAAATTGCCACTTTGGGCGTATGTACTCCACGTTATTTTAGCGTTGTTATATACGACATCTACACCCATAGTTTGGCTGTTTCCCTCCCAAATTATAGGCAGCGTGTTTGCTTTTGTATATAATCCGTTTAGGTCATAGATATAGACTTTACCGGCGCGCTGTATCATGCGCAGTGATAGCGGCTGTAAAATGCCCTCGATAACCTCAGCCAACGTTAGGGCTTCGCCGTCCTCATCGTAGAAATTATCGCTGCGCACTTTAATGTCAGTAAGTCTTAACGCACTGCCGGACGCAGATAGCTGTGTACTAATTAGACTGTCGTCTATGCCGCCGCAATTAATACCGCAGCGTCCAACACAATAGCTAACGACATCATAGAGCGTTTGCATATTAGCCAAATCATATTTAAGGCGGTCTAATACACCCAAATCGGTAAATGAAAGCGAGACTGTGTACCCGTTCAGCTGCTCGTATGGTTCTTCGTAAAATTCGGTATCTATACAGCCACTCCAATATAACGCATTATTACGGTACACGTCCAAACGGACACGCCCCACGTCTATGCTGTATAAATCTTCATACGTGCGGTCGCCTGGGCTGATTATTTTAAGTGCCGCCGTGCTTCCGCAAATAACTTCCTCTTTGCTTTTATTGCCCCATTCGATAACCAGCGGTTCGTCTGCGTCAAATTCCAAAACGCCTATTTCTTCAAACTGTGTATCTGCTTCCTGCAAAATCTCAGTGCGCCACACTACACCGGACACGCTGAGAAATTCGCCTTTATATCGTAAATACTTCATGCGATTAGCTTCTTTTTGTATGCTCGTTTTCTTTTTCCAAAATGCCAACCAGCGCACGGCCTTTAATCTCAAACTTTACTTTGCCAAAATCTACGCCGCCCGTGTTGTCTGCCAACATTCCGCGCAACTTATCCAAAGGCGCGATAACTTCCGGGTTTCCGCTGGCTCCGGCGTATTCTCCAACCATTGCCAAAGTAGGCCCGGACGCTACACCGCCGTCAGCTAACATTGGAATACCTGCGGCGGTAACGGCTGCTAACATCGCTGCCGTAAATCCCATAGCTATACCAAAGCCGGCAAACGGGATATAGGCGTGTGCTGCCATATACTCGGACGCGGCTAACTCTTTCCAGCTTGCCGCCTCTAATTTGTTAGCAGTAATAACTGCTACAGACGTTGCCGCATTGGTTGCGGCGGGGGGTGGGT
>NZ_CAJLKP010000089.1 GCF_905207245.1 uncultured Bacteroides sp.
GTTTTTTAAGTTTACTGTGATTAAAGCTGTTGGCCATAGAGTAGAGCCTTGTGCCGACAGCTTTTTTAATTAATAATAATTGATATTGTTTCGCGTCAACGCCTTTTTCAATCACTGTTTCATCTGCTTCATACTCATGGATATTCTGCAATTCCTGCTTCAGCAGCCACGAAGCCGGATTGAACCATTGAAAAAAAATACATATATCTGCCACCAGCAAGTCCCACGAATGCCGGTTCTGGATATGGGCCAATTCATGGATAAGTATCTCCCGCCCGTTCTCATCCAAGTCTTTCTGCGAAATAACGATATACTTCATCCAACTGAACGGAGCTATATCACGGTCATGTACAATCAAAGTTACTTTTTCTTCGCCACCGGTATATTTTTCAAGTTGCTCTTTCCTACCCGACCGTAGCAGACCGCCTAACTTCAACAATGAATACCCGTTTCGGAAGGCAAAGAACAAGATACCGGCCAGATACACCAATAATGCCACTTGTATCCAAGTCACCGTCACTTCCTCTGCCTGCAACTCTGCCGTGCTTTCAGCATTCATCATATCTGCCAGCATCAGCCACTGCTCCAGAGTCATCATTGTTTGATGAACTTCCGTCTGTTTCTCCACAGTCACCTCCACCAGTGGCAAGAGACACGACAGCAATAATATGCTCAATAATGCCACCCGGTTGAAACGATGAAACGTTTCGCGGCTCAGCAATAAGCGGTAAAACAGGTAGAACACTGCCAGACAAACCGACGACTTCAATATATAGACAAAGAAAATTCCCATATTGATGTACTGTTTTATAATTTACTCAATTCTTCTTTTATCACCTCTGCACCGGGGAAACCGGTAACTTTATATGCAATATTTCCGTCCCGGTCTACAATGAAATATGTAGGTATTCCGGGGTATTCATATAGTTTTCCCATAGCGGAACTCTGTTCACCGGTAATCCGGTAATGTATGCCGTGAATATCAGGTATCGTGATTTTCCACTTTCCTTCGGGCGAAGATTCATCCGCCACATAAACATACACCACATCCTTCAATTCTTCTTTAACCGGTTGTAAGCTCCTCATTGCCCTCATGCAGGGACCACACCAAGTGTTCCACATATCTATCAATACCACTTTTCCACGATAAGGGCGGGTAATAGTAGCTATAAGGCTATCCGCCATAACTGCCGTATCCAGTTGGCAAATGGTATAACCGGTTTTCTTTGCACTCTCCGCAAGTAAATCTACTATTTTTTGATTCCGAATATTCAGAGCTTTCTTTATCTCCGAGTTGGAGATACTATCCAGAGTCAACAATTGCTCCTCACTCAACGGCTTCATCCGGGCAAGAGCATCCCCTAAAGGCTTTGCACGCAAAACATCCTCCCAGATAGATTCCGGTTCAAACTTTCCTTTGAATTTTTCGATAGCCACGCGGACAAAATCCGGATAACTACCATAACGGATATAAGGCGAATGAGCAAAATCCAATTTCAAAATTTCATCATAATAGTTTTCATCCACTGTCATATCCGCCCGCTTCACCCCTTTCTTTCCGGAAATCATCGGTGCATAACTAATATTACCTTTATATCCATTGATGGCAAAGAAATACGACATTTCCAGCTTAGTTATCAGATAAGCATGCGCAGCATCGCTCAACGACTTGTTCTTCAATATGTCTGCACGATATTTTTCGTAAATCTTAGTCACATACTTCTTATACTGATTGGGAGTAACTCCACAAATATTTTCATAGAAATTATCAGCACTATATATATTCATCAATGAACCATATTTTGCCAGTTCCATATTCAATCCGGCATAAGTCCCTTCAAACCAAACAAGCTGTCCATTTTCTTTCTTCCCGAACAGACGGGTCTCAGACCAGAAAATAGCCGGTAAATTTAAAGTCACTACAAGTTCACCACCCGGAACAAGAAATAAGTCAAAACGCTTTTTCCCTACCCGCAAAGTAGCTTCACCGGGCAACAACAGGTTTGTTTCATACCGGAAACTGCCGTCGTCAGCTATTGGGATTGATTGCCCGAATATGTCAAAGAACAACCAATTCGTACAATTAAAATTCAAAGCGGTTCCATAGCTTGGATTATATCCCAATATCTGCCCGCGTATCACCGTCTTTCCATTTTTCAGTTCAGGGTCAGGCAAAGGCAGGGAGTAATCCAAGTGCTGGTTCAAGAGCTTCTCTGGCATTCCGATGTCAGGCTTCTTCCCATCCAGACGCACCCCGTATATACACCAGCCTTTATCATCCGAATCCGGCATTTCCATGAAATCGAAACTTTCCGCATCCATAGGGAGCGGTTCAAATTTCAGCGTCACGGACAACTCACCTGAAGCCGGCACTCGTGTCCATAATCCTTTAGAGAAGCCATCGCCACCCAAATATGCATATCTTTTTCCGGCAACCTGCAAAACCGTTGTCGAATCTATTCTCACATCATCGCCCGAGATCGTATATATTTTTGCATCCACCCACGTCGTATCCTTGCCCAACGTCACTTTCTCAATTTCAAGCTGACTACCGCTAGCCGCCATGAAATAAGGTGCTTTCACAGTTTTCTTTGCCTGTAAACCTACGCAAACAGCCACCAGAACCAAACAAGTTATCGCAATGTTTTTCATAATCTCCGGCATTTAAAGTTACTATTTTGTTCCTTTCTCCACTTCAGCAATCAGTTGCTTCAGGTCGTCCAGCGAAATATCCTCCTCTTTTACCAGAGACGACACTGCACTAAGATACGAATTATTAAAGTACTTGCTGATTACCTTCTTCAGTGTTCCTTTACTAAAATCGTCCCTATTCACCACCGCATAATATTGGTACGTATTGCCATACGTCTTATGCGCCAGAAAGCCTTTTTCTTCCAGTCCTCTTACAATCGTGGATAGAGTATTGAAATGTGGTTTCGGTTCTTCATAGAAAGCCAGCATCTCCTTCACAAACAGCGGACCTTTCTCCCAGAAAAATCCCATAATTTCTTCTTCTTTCGCAGTCAATCCTTTCATAGTCTTTATTTGTTTTCTGCAAATAACTAAAATATTTAGTTTATAAACTAATTTTCCTCGTTAAATAAGACTAAACAGAAAATACCTACAAATAGCGATTGCTATTTCCAAGGAAAATCCGTTCCTTTGCGCACGAATAAACAAAGAAAGAAAGGATAATCTGCAATGAATGAACCGCATAAGTACCGTGCCACAGACAAAATGAGCGACCTTATCTGTGATAACTACTCCTTATTAATGGTTATGAGCCGCTTTGGTCTCTCCTTGGGTTTTGGAGATAAAAGCGTGAAGGACGTTTGTGAAGCCCAAGGAGTAGACTACCGTACCTTTCTTGCAGTAGCCAATTTCATCAGTGAAGAACAATATGCCTATACCTACAGTGAAGATGAAGATGCATTCTCTATTCCTGCATTGATGGATTATCTGAAACAGGCACACACCTATTTTCTCGATTTTAAGCTACCTGTCATACGCCGTAAGCTCATCGAGTCCATCGACTGCTCAGGTACCGACAACATCGCCTATCTCATTCTGAAATTTTTCGATGAATACGCCAAGGAAGTACGCCGCCATATGGAATACGAAAACGAGGCTGTGTTCACCTATGTGGAAAAGCTTCTGGAAGGCAAGCTTGCCGAGAATTACGACATAGCAACCTTTGCCAGCAAGCACAATCAGATAGAGACCAAGCTTACAGAACTAAAAAATATCATCATTAAATATTATCCGGAAAAAGAGAATAACAACAGGCTCAACGCCGTTCTTTTCGATATCTTCAACTGCGAACATGACCTTGCTTCACACTGCCAGGTAGAAGACTACATGTTTGTTCCTGCTGTGGCACAATTGGAAAGGAGATTGAAAAATGAACAATAATGCCTCTTCTATAAAAATTGCAGTTGCGGAGACTTCAGTCATCATCCGGAGTGGGCTTACAACAGTACTAAAGCGTTTGCCCAACCTGAATATACATCCAATAGAAATCTCTTCCCCGGAATCTCTGCAGAGCTACATCCACCTGAACACACCGGATATTCTCATCGTCAATCCAACCTTCGGCGGTTGGTTTGACATTACAACGTTCAAAGCTGAAAACGGAAAGGTAGAAACTAAATATTTGGCACTTGTATGCTCAGTCATCGACAATAATTCACTAAAAGAGTACGACGACCACCTCTCTATTTGCGATGATACAGAAATAATCTCTACTAAAATAAACCAATTGCTTTGCACAGACGAAGAAGAAGAGAAAGAAAACGAGCAGGAAACGCTCAGCCAGCGTGAAAAAGAAATAATAACCTGCGTTGTGAAAGGCATGACCAATAAAGCCATCGCCGACCAACTTTACCTCTCCATCCATACTGTTATCACCCACCGTCGGAACATCGCCCGTAAACTGCAAATACATTCTCCGGCAGGTCTCACCATTTATGCTATTGTGAATAAGCTGGTGGAGTTGCAGGATATCAAGGATAATCTATAAAAGGTACATTAGGATTTATCCCTAAAATAGCAATTACCTCATCGGAGCACTGAATAAAGCACAAAAATAAGAGTAAAAAGGCGCTAAATCAAAAGCAAAATAGATACTAATTATCAATCGCTTACAAGAAGTTAAGAGTTTGTCAACAAGAAGTTAACTCCTTGTCGACAAACTCTTAACTTCTTGTCGACAGGATATTAAATGAAAAAATTCCCATTCCTTCACGATATCACATCGGGGAAGACGGGAACCTTTTTCCTTAATAAAAGTGGTTACGTAATTATGACTAACTAATTCATTAAATCTGATGTTGCAAAAGTAGGGTATTTGAGGAGATGTCACAATCCCTAAAACAAGGTATAATGAAAGAATCTAATAGCCATAATTAGGTATTTATACTCACAAATAATTCTATTTATACTTGAAAGCCAATATATAATACCCAATCAGCACTATCGCCAGCAGACAACCGACACCGGCTGTGAGCATATTGCACAGCCCCTGCGGAATGCCATATTCCACCTCCACCTTATTAAAAACAAGGACGAGGAAGAGCAGGACTATCATAATATTCAGCACCCGTGCCAAGCGAATTGCCAGAAAAAATTGTGTGGCAACATTCTGTTGGGTGATGCGTACCGGAAAATGTACAAAACGGATAGGCAGATAAGCTGTGGCACCTATAGCCAGAAAGCTGAAAGTGGCAAGCCCAGCAGATAAAAGTGAGAAATTCGCCGTTACTTTATCTTCCACATGAAGATAAACCCATATTGCACATACCCAGGCAGCAACTGCAAATAATGCAGCAACACCCTCCATAATGCGATCCACAACAGTAGGATGTATGCGGATACCTGAGAATTCTTTAGCAGAATAAGGACCAAGATTTAACATAAAACTATCAATTTATGATTTGACAATCTATAATATACGATTGAAATTATTAATCACTTATCACTAACAATTAATCACTGAATTACGTTTCAGATTCCTGAGGCGGAGGAGTATTTTTAATCTTCTTCATCCGCCCGCTCTTCCGCAACGCTTCAGCAATAATCCACTGAAGCTGTCCGTTAGTGCTGCGAAACTCATCGGCTGCCCACTTTTCGAGGGCATCCATGGTCGCAGCGTCTACACGCAGGACAAAGCTTTTGGTTGAAGTTTCTTTTTTAGCCACGATTCTATTTTATAATTTAATGATTTACAAATTATGGTTGAATTTATATTATAGCAAACTCCCATTGCGGATAAATGACGCAATATCATCCATTACATATCCAACTACAGGCGACTCACGCTCATACTCAAACGGAGTAGACTTCCCACTCCCCTCCTGCAACATATGATTGAGCTTAGGGTAAGATTTAAAGAAAGCATTCTTATTACGCAGTAATCCGAAGCGCCATAACCCAAAATCCTCCATAGTGACCTGATAATCACGTTCGCCCTGCAATATAAGCATAGGCAAAGTTAGTTTAACTGCTACCTCCACAGGTTTGTATGCATTAGCAAACTCCCAGTAAGAGCGGGGAGCGTCCAGCAACAAGGGAATCTTATCATCAAACTCCGACGTACCCAGTTTCTTTGTATTATCTGCCTGCTTCTTTATTTCTGCAATCTGCTTTTTGGCACTGTCAGAAGAATCCTTCAAAGAAAATATATAAGTTACTTGTTCAACGATAGCATCTTCAAACGAACGAGCCAAAGCAGCTACAAGAATGATACCCGCCACCCCGTCAGCCCGCTCTGCAATGCGTGGAGCAAGTGTAGCGCCCAAGCTATGCCCTAATACATAAACGCTGTCCGCATCAATTTCCGGCAATGTCTTTACCCAGGCTGCAATGGCTACAGCATCATCAACACTTTCGGTGTCATAATCAATTGCCCGGCCTTCCGGCACACAAGCCGCACCATAAGCTTTTGTACGCTTCTCATAACGCACTGTTGCAATGCCACGCTCTGCCAGCCCCCAAGCCAAATCACGGAAAGGCTTATTCGGCCCGACAGTTTCATCACGATCATGCGGACCGGAACCATGTACGAGGATTACCACAGGAACTTTCTTCTTCCCTACAGGCAACGTCAAAGTTCCGGGCAGTTTAAAACCATCGGCCCCGACCGTTACATCCCGTTCAAGCATCTTTTCTTTATTATAGACCACAGGCTGTGCCGTAGAAGCAGCAGGCACGGGCATCAAACGAATCGTATTCATTCCGCCATCAGCATCAAACGATAACAAAAAACGGAGACTGTAACGCTCAAACTTCAAGTCGGAATAATAAAGCGTAATGCCCTGTGCAGTCTCTTTCTTCCACTCTCCTGTAGACTGGAGTTTACCGAATTGCCTTTCCGACTGTTTAAACATATCCTTGAAGACTTCCGGAGATAATTTATCCTGCAACTCTTCTGTTAAAAGGGCATGAATGCTGTCCCCCTGATTTGCTACAAACAACTCGTATACATGCTTGGCACGGTCCATATTTGTATTCTGTGCAAAAACCGCTGCCACATGCCCCAGTAGTAAGCCGAGCACTAACGCCCATTTATATAGAAAAGAAAAGTTCATACTACATTTCTGATTAATGATTCAATGTACCCGTGTTTACAACCGGCTGTGCAGCCTCATCAGCACAGAGCACTACCAACAAGTTACTCACCATAGCCGCCTTTTTTTCTTCGTCCAGTTCAACAATCTCCTCTTCAGAAAGTTTATGCAAAGCCATCTTCACCATGGAAACAGCACCTTCCACTATTTTCTCACGAGCAGAGATAATGGCCGAAGCTTGTTGACGGCGAAGCATCACTGCCGCAATCTCAGGCGCATAAGCCAGATAATTGATACGTGCTTCCACTACTTCCATACCTGCCATGGCAAGGCGTTCGTTCAGTTTTTGTTCTAACTGCTCATTGATTTCCTCGCCACCCGAACGAAGAGTCAGCCCTTCGGCATCCGCCTCATTATCATCATAAGCATATTGTCCGGCCACTTGGCGCAAAGCTGCATCGCTCTGTATCTTCACAAAGTTTTCAAAAGCATTCATACGACTGGCAACTGCATTACCTATAGTAATCTGATTTGCATTTCCCGACGTATGAGCCGAAGATGCCATCGTCTGTGAATCAATCTCAAACATAGCCTTATAGGTATCTTTAAGCTTCCACACCAATACCAAACCGATAAGAATGGGATTACCTATCTTATCATTCACTTTGATAGGCTCCACATCCAGGTTACGGGCACGGAGAGAAAGTTTCTTCTTATCCAGAAATGGATTCACCCAGAAGAATCCGGTTTCTTTAAACGTTCCTTGGTATTTGCCGAAGAAAACCATAGCCCGGGCTTCGTTCGGCTCCAATTGCATATAGCCGGCAAACATGATTAACCAGACAATACAGAGAACACCAGCCACAACTGCCGTCGAGACACAGGTAATAAAACCAAAGTAGATAAGTGCTGGTAATACAATAAGATGAATAAATAAGCCTAAGAAGCCGTTCATCTTAAAACCATTGAAATCCTTTTCTTTTGTTTCCATACTTTATAGATTTATGTGATATCATTTTGATATCACAAATATATCGAATTATTCATTAGAAAAACAAGAGTAGAAGGAAGAATCTACAAGGAATTAAAGATTATTAAGGAGAAAAGTAGTTTTTGTTGTATCTTTGCTTAAAGAAGAAACAATCAATGATATCATGAAAACGTGTACTATATCACAAATAACTCATTTACTGCTGTTTTTGCTTTTTATTCCATGCAGAATTGCAGCGCAACCCGTATGCCAGATCCAGCATTTTTCAGCTTATAATGGACTGTCACAACGAACAGCAATGAACATCATACAGGACTCCAAAGGATTTATCTGGTTCTCCACATGGAACGGGCTGAATAAATTCGACGGATATACATTTAAAAATTATAAAGCATATCCCGGAGATGGCAATACACTGACCAGTAACCGCCTGTCATACATCACCCCGACCCAAACCAGTGACATCTGGTGCCAAACCTATGACTATCGCATCTACCTGTTTGACAGCCGCAGTGAAAAATTTACGGATATCTTACGCCCCATTGAGGAGCAGAATCAACAATCCTATGCTGTACGCATTGTCTACAGCCTTCCGAAAGGGATTAGTTGGATTTTATGCGAAACAGAAGCTTTTCGGATTGATGAACAGAAATGCAAAGAGGGAGAAGGAATTACCCTTTATAGTCCGGAACAGAATAATCTGAAAGGTAGTCATATTATCACTGTATACCAGGATAGTGATGGAGATGAATGGATATTGACCGACAAAGGAGTTTCCATCGTCGGAGAAAAGAAAATAGAATCTAATATTCCTTTTCAAAGCATCAGAGAAGATAACGGTAATATATATCTGATATCCCCTGACAATCAAATGGCTATATATCAGCCAAAAACACAGCAACTTCAATTTCTGGAAATGCCTTTCCCAACTTCTAATCATATCTACTCTATCCAGAGCTTGGGAAAAGACAGTATTGGTTTATCCACCGATAATGGCTTGTACATCTTCTTTAGCCAGAACAAGAAGTTCCGGCAAATAGATCCCCGCACACCTACTTATCCCTCATCCAGAGTTACATCTGCATTTAAAGACCGCTATGGTGAATTATGGCTGTTTTCCGATATAAGCGGAGTGGTACGCTATAATTTATCTACAGAGGACAAACAACATTACGTAACTCCTCAGGAAGATCTTCCCAATGCTGAACGTATCAACCGTGATTTTATCTTCGAGGACCTACAGGGAACTTTGTGGATGAACCCTCATAATGGCGGCTTCTGTTACTATGACCGAAAAGACCGGCAATTAAAACCATATTACACCAACTACAATGATCCAGGTTCCAAATACAGCCCTAACATTCTCAACTACTTCCTCGATTGCCAAGGGAACCTATGGTTCTGCAACAACTGGGATGTAACCAAAATATCATTCTTCCCCCATGCCTGCCATCTGGAATCCATTGATAATGGTTTCGAAACCCGTGCTTTCCTGATAGACCGGAAAAAAGACTTCTGGGTAACCACCAAAAAGGGCTTCATCAGGATTTATCAGGCTAATGGAAACCTAAAAGGGTACCTGACTCCAGAAGGTACAATTAGTTCAAAGCCTATATCATTTTCCAAAAACATCTACTGTTTTATGGAAGACGCCAAAGGAATTATCTGGATGGGCAGTAAGCAAGACGGACTCTTCCGAGTAGAAAGAGCTGGTGATAATCGTTTCAAGATAACCCAATTTACCCAGCAAAAGGGTGACCCGTACAGTTTAAGTCACAATAGTATTTATACTATCTACCAAGACAGCCGGAAACGTATTTGGATAGGTTGTTTCGGAGGAGGTCTGAACCTGCTGGAAGAAACGCCGGAAGGAGAAATTCGGTTCCTGCATAATGGAAACCAACTCAAAAAGTATCCCCAAAGCCATTCTGCTAAAGTACGGTATATCACCGAAATCGAAAATGTATTGCTGGTGGCTACAACAGAAGGCTTGCTGACCTTCCCAGTTGAATTCACACGACCGGAAGAAATCAGTTTTCACCGGAACATACGGATTCCGGACAAGATGTCCAGCCTTAGTAGTAATGACGTCACCTATATCTATACAGACAGCCGGAAAGACACTTATATACTCACCTTTACCGGTGGTATTAATAAAATCCTGTCCGACAACCTGCTAAGTAATGAAATAGAGTTCAAAACATACACCACACAAGATGGTCTGCCCTCCGACCTGGTACTCTCTATGATTGAAGATAACCAGAAGAACCTTTGGGTTATATCAGAAAATGCATTGAGTTGCTTCAACCCGGAAAAGGAGACTTTTGAATATTATGACAAGAAGTATCTGCAAAGGGAACTCTACTTCACCGAAGCCGCCCCTGTACAAAACGGACAGCACCAACTATTGTTAGGTACGGATATCGGAGTTCTGAAAATAATGCCAGAGCAACTCAAAAAAAGTACCTATACCCCACCCATTGTCTTTACAGACCTAAAAATACAAGGTGCTTCACAGGATTTGGACATTGACGATCTGAAAGAATTAAAGTTGAAGCCTTCCGAACGCAATGTTATTTTTCAATTTGCCGCTCTGGACTATACAGACCCGGCCTCCATCAGTTATGCCTACCGTTTAAAAGGATTGGAAGAGCATTGGAATGAAGTGGATAACAGCCGCTCTGCAAGCTATATCAATCTTCCTCCGGGAAAATATGAACTACAGGTACGCTCTACCAATAGTGACGGAGTATGGACGGAAAAAGTACGGGTACTGCCTGTCACCGTACTTCCCACATTCTGGGAAACTTATTGGGCATGGTTGCTTTATGTTGTATTGTTTATATTGTCAACGGCAACTATCGTCTATATCATTCTCTACATCTACAGGCTACGGCACCGGATAAGCCTGGAGCAACAACTGGCTAATATAAAATTGCGTTTCTTCACCGACATTTCGCATGAACTGCGTACCCCGTTGACACTCATATCCAGTCCGGTGACCGAAGTACTGGAACATGAAACACTTTCTACCAACGCACGCAAGCACCTGACATTGGTACATAAGAATACGGAACGCATGCTTCGCCTGGTAAACCAGATATTGGACTTCCGGAAGATAGAAAATAAAAAGATGAAAGTATTACTGGAAAAGACGAATGTGATTGCATTGTTGCAAAAAGTAATGGATAGTTTCCGTCTCATTGCGGAAGAGAAGAATATAAACTATCAATTGCAAACCAATCAGGAAGCAATATCCGCCTGGATCGATCAGGACAAATTCGAAAAGATTATCTTCAATCTGTTATCCAATGCATTCAAATACACTCCGGCTAATAAATCCATTACAGTTTATGCCAATGTGGAAGAGGATAAATTAATTGTATCGGTAACCGATGAAGGTATCGGCATTGATCCGAAAAAACAGCAAACACTCTTCCAACGTTTTGAAACACTGGTGAAGTATAATATATTGCAACCTTCCTCCGGTATCGGGCTGTCACTTGTAAAAGAGCTGATTGAACTGCACTGCGGTAGTATCGAAGTAAAAAGCCAGCCCGAAGTAGGCAGCGAGTTTATTGTTACACTGCCAATGGGACAAAAAGCATATGAAACAAATGAGAATACCGAGTTCATATTGAATGACGGGGCTTCTGTAGAAACACCCGGCACGAATGATGAAACTTTGCCCGCCGTATCTGCAGATGCGGATGAAACAGACCCGATCTCTATACTGATTGTAGAGGATAATACTGAATTACGGGGATTCCTGCATACCATTCTTGCAGAAGATTACAAGGTCATTGAGGCAATCAATGGCCAGGAAGGTTTGGAACATGCCCAAGAATATGTTCCCGATCTTATCCTAAGTGACATCATGATGCCGGTAATGGACGGACTGGATATGGTAAAGAGTATCAAAGGAAACCGGGATATCTGCCATATACCTATCATCCTGTTATCGGCTAAGTCTTCATTGGATGACCGCATTTCCGGATTGGAGCAAGGTATTGATGATTACATTACCAAACCTTTTAGCGCCACTTATCTGAAAGCCCGTATCAAATCTCTACTGCATCAGCGCAAACAGCTACAGGAGATTTACTGGAAAGAGTGGTCGGAAAAACAGGAAAAGCCTTCGGCATCTTCCATTGAATTATCGCCTTCACAGCCACAGATCACCCCTTACGACGAGCAATTCATGCAGCAAGTAATGGAAGTAATGGAAAAGGAAATGGATAATTCCGAGCTAACCATCGAAGAGTTTGCACAGAAGCTGGGATTGGGACGTACAGTCTTCTACCAGAAGTTGAAGTCCATCATCGGCTTGTCACCCGTAGACTTTATACGGGAAATACGAATCAAACGTGCTGTACAGTTAATAGACAGTGGAGAATACAACTTCTCACAGGTAGCGTATATGACAGGCTTCAATGATCCTAAGTATTTCAGTAAATGTTTCAAGAAGCAAGTGGGAATGACTCCATCAGAATATAAAGGAAAGTCCGGACTTTCATAAGCCCGGACTTTCTTTTAAGAGAATCTTATCCTGAATCTAATACCTATAAATTAAAACCATCTCGGGTCTCCTGCCACGCCTGTTCCTGCAAATCCGGCACCCGGTTTAATGTGGAAATCACCATTGGCAGGATCTACAAACAATCCGTAAATATCCAGATCCACTACTGTGATATCAGCCAACGGACGAGAGTCTTCCACCAGGTCATTTGTTTTGTAAGAACCACCATAAGAAATGGAAACATTACCGTAGTTGCCATTCGTAGAGTGCAACTTCTGCCCACCGTTAGGACCGGCAAAAATACAATTTTCAATGGTCAGTGTCGGCTTGGAATTATTGTCAAGCAACCAAAGGTGAGTCATCTTTTCTGCAATATTTACCAGAGTTATGTTCTTGAACTTGATATCAGTCTTCACACGTATATCAGCAATACGGGTGTTGAACTCAGTCAGTGTGCTGTTCGTTACATTAATAGAAGGAATGGTACATCCTGAACCTACATTAAGGAAGCTCCAACCACCGGTATTCGATACCAGACAGTTGTTGAAGTTGATACTATTGCCTTCGGCACCGCTGTGGAGACGAACCGCAGAGTTAATCTTCTTCACTTCACAACCCTCAAAGTTGATATCATGGAACTTTTCCGCACCTACCTGGAACATGAATCCACCATCTGAATTCATACTGAGATATTCGAAGTTTACATCTTTCACTTCACTTTCAATTGCGAAATAGACTTTGTTCAGTTGCGACAACTTGCCACTGGCATCTTCCGAACCGACGAAACTCACATCTTCCATTCCGGTTGGAATAATAATCGTACCTTCCAAATTCCATTCCAAACCGGCTGCAAAATTTATTGTAGCTCTCTTATATCCTTTTCCAGCATATTCAGTCAGGAATTCATTAATATTTTCCACTCCGATATAACCAGGAACATTAAGAACAACACTATTTATAAAACCGGAAGTTTTCACATCTATCGTTCCACGCAATACTTCATTATAGAATATCTGTACAATATAAGGAGTACCCATTTCAAGATCTTCAAAAGTTGCACTGGCATTTTGTATTTCAGTTGCAGTCAATGTATGGTTTTCAACCACCACACTGTCCGTATCCATCAGCACAAGGTTAGTCACACGGTCAGTCTGCTCCCAAAGCATAGTAAGACTGTTAACCGTTGGTCTGCATCCTCTGAAAATCTGTTCAGCCGGCGTAGTGAAAGTAAATGAGCTCAGTTTAGACTTCAAAGATGCATCGGCATTCTCGGCATGCATACGTACCCAGTAGTTGGTAGTACCATCAAAGCCCTCAAACCACGTACGGTATTCCACCTTCATGGCTGTATTGGAATCAGCAAACGGGGTCAAGGTATCAGCTAAAATCACAACTGATTTATCAATTGTTGTAAAGTCGGCATCTTTACTGAATTCAAACACATAATTGGCTGCATCAACCACTCTAGTATGTTTAATTTGGATGGAAGTAGGCTTCAGGCTGCTTGCCTCAAAAATCAGAGGCTTGAACAGACGGTTCTCACCGGTAGCCACTTCCCAGTCATTCACGTCACGGTCGCATGATGAAAAGATTGCGGCTGCCATCACGAGGGATGCGAATATGCTTTTAAGTTTCATAATCTTCATTTTTTAATTCTATAGTCCGTTTATTAATAACCGTAGGAATTTACCAGATTACCTTTTGACTGATAAATGTCCGTATCATAGATAGCGTATGGATGACGGTAATTGCAAGTTCCGTTACCAATAGGATATTGTCTCAACATATCTCCGATTTCGGCACCATTCTTCAATTTGCTGAGCAATGCACTATAGTCATAAGATGCATTGATACCGGTTGCCATCACCAGAATCTTGGCAAGTTCGTCACGATAAGTAGTGCTGGAACCGGTTTCGGGTTTCGCATAGGCTTTCGGGAACCAATCCAACTTTTCATAACCTGCAGGGGCTGTACCCAATTCCTGGTAATAGTTGGGACTTGAGTAATCTACATACAGGTTGTCATCTGTTCTCTTCTTGTAATACAATACCGTCGGGAAGTCCGTAGGCTGATATGTCTTATCAAAAATCGTTACCGGATGTTGATTATCGAGCATCAGGCAAAGAGTTTCCTTCATGGCTTCAATCTTAGTATCGAGCAATCCCCAACGAATCAGGTCCATCTTACGGATACCTTCACCGCCAAACTCCCAGGCACGTTCATTCACGATAGCATTGAAGAAGTCGGAATCATATTTCAGGATTTCAGAAGACCCTGCGCCAAATGCACGTTCACGAACTTTTTCCAAAGCCTGACGGGCAGTCATACCGGCAGTTGTGTTCAATTGGTCCGGTCCATAAAGTTCATTCATAGCCTCAGCAAACATCAGATAGATATCAGAATAACGCATCACAATCCAGTTGATGCCCGTAGCTACACGACCGGCAGCCGCCAAGTGAAGAGCACGGTAAGTTTCACTGGTCCAATACATACGCCATTTGGCATAGTGAACGTTCACTGCATTAAGACTAAAGTCCTCATAGTTTTCTTTGCGCCAACGACCGAAAGTCAGTGTTACATCACGACGTTTGTCGGTTTTGCCAAAAGAATAGAAATAATAGATAGTAGAAGTAACATAACTGCTGCCCATACCTTGCTGTCCGTACATAGAACCTTGCTGCACTTCCCAGCCCATCAGAGTACCAACGTCACCGGTATTACCCACACCTAAGCCTACTTCATACAAGTTTTCATTATAAGGATTTTGATCCAGATGATTCACCGTCTTCCAGATATTTTCAAAATCAGGGTCCAATTGATGTGGATTCTCAGGATCACCCAGAATCTCGGCACATTGTTTAGCTGCTATTTCATAATACTCCTTATAGTTCTTTACCCGACCTACATAGTAGCCGTTCATTTCAGGAATAGAGGGGTGCTTCTCCAATTGTAAGTCAGGAAACTGATTTCCATCACGTAACGACCAGCCACCGGCAAACAATGCTACACGTGCCAACAACCCTTTTGCAAATCCTTTACTGATACGTTCTGCGGTAGAAGCTTTACCGTTGCCCAACCAGGGCAGGTATCCAATTGCTTCCTGCAGGTTTTTCACAAGATCAGCATAAACAGAATCACGGTCAATCTTGCCGATATATACATTGGAAAGGTCGGAATTGGAAGTTGTCTTCTTATACGGAATATCTCCATAAATACGTACCAACTCAAAATAAGCCAAAGCTCTCAGAGTTAAAGCTTCACCCAACAACGGTTGGCCCACTGCCGGATTTGTTTTCAGCAATTCTCCTTCACGCATTCCCTCCACTGCAGCCGAAGCCAATTCGGCAAAACGGAAAATATTGTTCCAACGGGTAGTGGAGTTACCAGAATTACCATAGTAGTGATTCTGACCATAGTCACTGTTCACTTCCTTATAATTAGTAAGATAAAGATTACAGTTTTCCGTATCACTGATATTCTGCCAGTTTACAGAAATCTTTTGTCCATAAACGTAAGTATCGGACATGGTAGCATAAACTCCCATCAAAGCCGCCTCAGCCATAGCCTCGGTATTGAACACATTCGTGTTGCTTTGTTTGGAAGGCGTATCAGTTGCCAGAAAGTCATCACAGGAAGTAGTGACCAGCATGGCAGCAGCCAAAGTTAAGATATATAATTTCTTCATGATTATTAGTTTTTTAAAGTGTCAGGTTAATACCAAATAAGAATGAATGTGCTTTTGGATAAGCAGAGTAGTCAACGCCCGGGGTCAACGGAGTGCTACGACGGGTATCTACTTCGGGATCCTGCCCGGAGTACTTCGTCCAGCAATGCAGGTTGTAACCGGTGAAGTACACACGAAGTTTTTCAACCAAAAACTTCTTCGTCCATGCTTTTGGCAATGTATAACCGATAGTCAGGTTACTCAGGCGAAGGAATGAACCATCTTCGATAGCATAGTCCGTCAGAATAGTGGAGTTCATCAACGGATGCCAAATACTGGCATTCTGGTTGATTTCCTGTAAACGTGCCGGATTAGCATATTCACCATACATGATGTTGTAACCAGTTTCCGGATCGATGGTAGTGAAACGTTTATCCAAAGACATATCGCTGCTCAGGTTCTGATATTTCTTGGAACCTGCATAAGTTGTATTATCAATCTTATTTGCATTCAGGATATCATTCCCATAACTCCAATTAAACTGTATGCCGAAGTCAATACCTTTATAGTCTGCATTGATATTAAAACCACCGGTATGTTTCGGCATAGTATTACCGATAATAGTACGGTCATCCGTCGTAATCTTATCGGAATCGGTATCCGTCAGTTTTTTCAGTTTCATATGGCCCGGTCCAAACCAGTTACCGCTGGTTGCGATAATATCACTACAATCAGCCACACCCGGTTTGATGATCCAACGTTTTGTTTCTTCATTGAAGGTGAAATCATCGAAAGAATAGAACCCATCTTGCTTATATCCCCATATCTGGCCGATAGATTTACCTACAATAGCACGGTAGTCGTCCGAGCCGATGCTTACGCCCCATCCTGAAGATGCAATCATAGAATCAGAACCATCCAGTTTGTCAATCGTATTACGGTTGAAAGAGATATTGAAGCCCAATGACAAGTTGAAATCTTTAGTTTCAATAGCATACCAGTTGGCAGTTAATTCCAAACCTTTGTTGGTTGTTTGTCCCAGGTTACGATATTGAGTGGCATAACCGGAGTGAGTCGGGATATCTACAGCCAGAATCAAATCCTTAGTTACGTCATTATAAGCATCGATCACCACATTCACTTTATCATTGAAAAAGCCCAGATCCAGACCAAGATTGGCAGAAGTCTTGGTTTCCCAAGTCAGGTTCTCGTTACGAAGTGTATTGGTCGGCTTCAGACCGCTCTGCACTTTCTCACCGATGTAGTAAAGTCTGTTGGCAGCACTTTCAAAGCTGTATTGCTGACGCCAGTAAGAGCCTACACGGGCATTACCTACCTGTCCGTAGCTCAAACGAACCTTAGCATTGGATAACCAGTTCCTGGTAGCTTCCATAAACGGTTCTTCGGACAGGCGCCATGCCAATGCACCGGCAGGAAAGAACCCCCATTGCTTTCCGGGAGCAAATACATTTGTACCGTCTTCACGAGCCGTGAAAGTCAGATAGTAACGGTCTTTCAGTGTATAGTTCAGACGGCCGAAGAAAGAGGAAGTACGCGAAGGCTCGCCTATATCATTGTAAGTAGGTAGCGGATCACCATAGTTCCACATAGCCAATACCTGCTCTGCCGTAAAATCTTTCGGGAAGAACTTAGACTGAAGAGTCATTCTATCCGACTTACCGGAAAAGATTTCCTGTCCCAACATAATATTGAAACGGTGATCTTTCGCGACGGTAAAGTCATAGGTAAGATGATTCTGTACCGTGAAACGATAACCATCGGTATATTCACGCTTGGCAACAGGCTGTCCGCCATTGGCATTAGACTCACCAGTCTTTTTTAACCAAATGTTATCCGTATGTGCTTTCTCGTAGGAATAACTACCCTGAATGCGATAATCCAAACCTTTGATAATGTGGAATGTCAAACCGGCATTATAAGAGTTGACAAAGGAATATTGTTTTTTATACTCATTAGTAATGTTATAAATCGGGTCGTTCAACATACTGGCTGCTTCCGCCCAGTCAAGCTCTTCTGAAGTACCTGCCAAATTCTCCATAGACAATGTCGTGATACTCTTTACCGGAGCATATTTGACACCGTCTCGAAGCTTACGACCACCGGATACATCAGGACCATCAATCACCGTATTCGTAGTACGGGCCGTAATATCCAAATCGATAACCTTACCGAAAGACTTGTTCAGCTTAATATTGAAGTTATCACGCACATAGTTAGAGTTCAGCATGATATAGTCTTCATCATCACGTGTATAGCTGATATTGTAGCGCATAGTTTCCGTACCGCCCGAAAGAGATACATTGAAGTTCTTCTGCAAACCGGTATTTCCATAAAGCTGGTCCTGCCAGTCGATGCCTTCACGATACTTGTAGAGATCTATATCGTCCCACATACCATACATGCTGTAGAAACCGGCACTGGATACATTCGGACTTGAATCGATTTCCTTCTGATAATATACATATTCATAAGGAGAAAGTACATCCGTCAGGTTATACGTCTTCTTAATACCAACATAAGAGTTCACATCCACCACTGTTTTACCTGCCTTACCGCTCTTGGTAGTTACCAATACTACACCATTGGCACCCTTGGCACCATAAATAGCCGTAGAAGAGGCATCTTTCAACACCGTGATATCCTGAATATCGCCGGGAGGGATATCGTTGATATTCTTCACGATAAAACCGTCTACAATATACAGTGGAGAGTTGTCCTGAGTGATTGAACCACCACCACGCACACGTACCTTGATTTCGGCATCGGGAGAACCGTCCGTCACCGTTACGTTTACACCCGCCAGATGTCCGCTCATTGCCTGCAAGGCAGAAGTCACGGGAATGTCTTTCAGAACTTTGTCGTTCATGGAAGAAACGGAACCCGTCAGGTCCTTCTTCTTCATTGTACCATACCCCACAACCACTACTTCATCCAACATTTTAGAGTCATCCTGAAGTTTAATACTCAGTGTCTTTCCGCCAACAGCATCTACTTCCTGGGACTGCATACCTATGTATGAGACAACCAGTTTTTTGCTTTTTCCACTGACTCTTAAAGTAAAATCACCGTTTATATCGGTAATTGTTCCGTTGCCGGCATTGCCTTTTTCTACAACAGATGCACCGATAACACCTTCTCCGGTCGAGTCTGTCACGTTACCCTTTACGGTAATCTCTTGTGCAGACAGTCCGATGGGAACCATCAACAGTATGGCCATTAGCCATACAAAACACTTGTTTTTCATTTCTACAGATTTTTGTTTCACATTAATAAAGGATTTAGTTTCACTTATTTTTCCTGATGCAAAATTGACTAATTAAGGGTGTAGAGAGGGGTAAAAACTATCGAAAAAAGAGGAAAATATTTGTTATACCAATAAATACAAGCGGTTTACACAAAAAATCCCAGACTTTCACAAGCCCGGGATTCCACATGCAAAAAATGTCAATGTATTATAGTGCCATTACTATTCATTAACTTAAAGAGAATTCTCAAGTCCTAACGAACCATAACGATTGACTGCACATACTTTCAAATTTCCTTTTATTCCGGATGCCAAATGAAAAACTGTTTTTTGGGTAAGCCCCACCACTTGGTCATCATCGAAAAGAATGTAGCCGACAGCCTTGGGCACAGCATCCCAACTTACTTTCTTTCCTTTCAGTTTCAGTTCACGGGCAGCCGGGAGTTTTTCCATCATTGCACGAGGGTCCCAACCGTCATTGCCGGGAATAATCCGTTCGTACACATATCCATCTGCTTCTTCCTTCGTGATAGTGGCAGGACAGGAACCTTTCGGAGGATTATTCGGACCACGTCCGTCATACTCGGTTTTGCGTTGGCTCAGGTCCAGAATGTTGCCTTCAGCATCACGACTGTCATACTCAGCAAACAAGGCAGGTATGGCACCCATATTGGTCCATCCCTCCGTGGCAAGAGGAATGCGCATAGTGGTATGGATGTATACGGCGCGTGGCGAGTTGTGCCAGGGACGCCCCAACTTTTGTTTGCCATCGGCAGCAGAAGCATTACCATCCACAATACAATTACGGAACACATATCCGAACTTAGCATCCTTGTGACAGGGAGCCACAATCACCGAACCGCTACGTACATTATATAAGGTGCAATTTTCGAGCAGGGCATCTCCCCCGCCATAAAAGTAATCGACAGCACCTTCAATCCAGCAATCCTTCACGTAATGACGGTCCGAATCATTGGTAGAAGTCATCCAGGTATCCTGAAAGGAACGGAAGATACAATTATTGAATGCCGCACAATCTGCCTGGCTACTCATAGCCAAGGCCTGGGGACCGCTTTGGTTGTCTACTCCCCAGTCGTTTACGTAAGAGATGTTCTCCGTATAGAAATGATCACCCTTCACTTTCACGACGCTACCTTCAAAGTTGTATACTTCGGAAACGGGGTTATGAACAGAGTGTTCCCAATAAGCCGTTTTCTCCGGTTCTGTTCCTTCTTCGGGCTTTCCACCTACATTCAGCAGATGATGAATGATTGTTTTGTCCTTGTCCTGACCAATGAGATGAATGTAAGTCTTGGTCTCGGGCACAACAATTTGTTCCCTGTACGAACCGTTCTTTACGAAAATGAGCCAAGGTTCCTGTCGGTTTTCCGGCGCTGCATCGATGGCAGCCTGAATAGTTGTGTAGTCGCCACTGCCATCCTGAGCCACTACCACCTGAAACGGAGACGTATTATCCTCCTCCTGTGCACATCCTCCTGACAGAACTCCAAGAAGGAATGCGGCGAAAATAATCTTTTTCATACCTGATATCTTTAATGATTAAATTTGATTTGTTTAAATTCATTTATCTCAATGCAAAAGTGGACAATCAAAGAGAAAACGAGGGGGAAAAAATGGTAGAAAAGGGGGAATGATACAAAAAAATGGCCTGCCAAACCGAAACAACTCCTTGTTTCAAGTTGACAGACCACCCATCTCTAAACTTTCAGTCAGGTAAAAACGGTGAAAGCAATCAAAGAGACTATTTTAAACTTCATCATAATCTGTTCTGAATATCGCTGTTACTATTTCTCTGCCCCTTGCTCCGGATGTCTCCACCGAATGTATAGGAAACACCTATGCGGAAGCTGGTGAAGGAGAACTGATTGTCTACAGTCATCCGGACACCATTGGAAACAACTTCCATCTTTGAATGGCTGACCAGAATGTTATTGGCATTCAGACTAAGGCTGAGTTTATTGTCCAGCATACGATAGAGCAATCCTGCACTGATGCCATAAGTAGGTTTCACCAGGTAAATACCTTGATAAGACTTCGAAGTGAACGAACCGGAAAGTGTTCCGAGGAATGTCTTCTTCGCATTAAGGAAGATAGTATTGCGCAAGCTGGCATAGTACGCCCAACCTTTTTCTTCGGACGGGGTGGAGGCGGCACTGGATGTAGTGCGGCTGTAATTCACTCCGTGCTGTGCATAAGTCTGCAACCACTTTGTGCGGAACGTATACGAATTGTTAATGCCGAACTTATGCGTCTTCATAAAGTTGTCCCACAGGAAAGAACTGACATTCGTCTCCGGGTCGAGGCCTACTATCTGAAAGAATACATCATCCGCATAAGAATAATAGAGTGAAACGTTGAAGTTATTCTTCAGTGTATACCCCAATTCGGCATTATAGGTATAGCAGGGCTTCAGGTCTTCTTTTCCACGGGCAAAAGTATATTTGTTCTGATAGAACGGAAAAGGATTCACCATATTCTGCGAAGGACGGGCAATACGGTTGGAAAAACTAAGATTCAATGCATTACCTTCGTTCGGGGAATAAAGAAAATAGACGGTAGGGAACAAACGGGTATAGTCATGCTTGTCCGTCTTATTCTCCGACTCGGAAATACCGGTGGTACGGGTGTGTTCCATACGCAGGCCCAACTGCATGGAGAAATGTTTGGAGAACTCACGGCTATAATCGGCATAAAGGGCATAGATTTGTTCCTTATAGTGGAAATAGTCGTCCTGAACCAGTGTCGGGTCCGAAGTATCATAGTCGATGCGGTTGCGGGTATTCGTAAAGGATACTTTGGCACCGGTAGTTATCTTGTACTTCTCAAACGGAAGCGTAAAGTCGAGGGCAGAAGAAAACACATCCACCTTGCGGTCTTGCAGATAATTGTAATCGAAGTTTGTTTCGGGAATTACTGCACCACCTGAAGTCTGGGTTTCGGACAGGAACCCCGCTGTTTCGTCGCGCTTATCACGCAGGTAGTCCACATCCCAAGTCATCTTCTTGCCTTTATCCCCCCATGTCTTATCGGTATGGAAGTTCAGGTTAAGGCGGTCGGACTCAGTGTTTTCTCTATTATCTGATAATAAAAGGGAATCCAGACGGGCGGTAGAGGCATCATACACTTCTGTTTTGGAAATAGCTATATGGTCTTTGGGGGAGTTGTGGTTATAAACAGCCTGCAAACCTACTGTCCAGTTCCGTTCCAGAGCAACATCCACACCCGCCTGTCCATAATAGCTTGCCATATAGTTCTTATAATCCGTGCGTCCGTTCCAGGTATTGAGGGCAAAATAACGGCGGTTTGTTTCAAGCGTCTTATACTGTCCTTGCGTGGTACCTGCATTGACAAAAGAAGATACACGTCCTTTGCTAATGTTCAGGTTGACACCGCCGTAACCATAGTTTTCTTTCTCACCTACATTATAGGAAGCGGATACCGTCCCCCCCAGATAGTCTTTCGGGCGTGATTTCAGGCGGATATTGATGATACCTGCATTGCCTGCCGCATCGTATTTGGAGGGAGGAGTGGTGATAACTTCCACCTTTTGAATCTGTGAGGCGTCATATGAACGGAGGTAGTCTATCAGTTCATCACCGGAGAGTTTCGTTTCACGGTCGTTGATGTACACTTTCACACCACCTTTACCTATAATATCTATGCTATTCTGACCAACACGCAGACCGGGCACTTCACGCAGAAGGTCGAGTGCATTTCCTCCGGCAGTGGCAATAGCATTGTGTGTATCAAAAACCACTCTGTCCACCAGGCGCTTGATGACCGGACGGGCAGCCGTAACGGTAACTTCATTCAGGAAAGTAGAAGAGGATTTCAAACTGAGCATGCCTACATTCTTATCTCCTTGCAGGGATACCGGCAGATAGATGTCGTCACAACCAATAAGGGTGATATGCAATAGATATTCTCCTTTTGCTTGAGTAAAAGTAAAACAACCCTGTGCATCCGTCAGCATACCTGTGATGTAAGCACTGTCTTTGGCTTGTTTCAAAAGAACGTTCGCTACTTCCACCGGCTGATTGTTTTCATCTTGCACGCAACCGGAGAGTTGATAAGTTTGAGCAGAGATAGATACTGCTGCACACATAATAAGGAATAAGCATACAAGTCTTTTCCCGATGGTCTTCATTGAATTTGCTTTCATTGTTTGATTGATTTTAATGTTTCACTTTTCGTTTTTACCTAATGCAAATTTAGGGGTGAAACGGGTCTCAAACACTCTATATCGGGATATAAAAGTTCTATATCAAGCAATCATACATCACTAGTTTTCAATAGAATACGTTTTCAATTCTCTATATTCTCCATTTTAGGCTCTATATACTATCTATATGCGCTTAACGAAACAATTCACTATTGCTCAGAAAGGAATAAAGTTACGAGCTACAGGCTACAAGCTACAAGTAGCTGCGCTATGTTCCGAAAGGCACTTG
>NZ_CAJLKP010000090.1 GCF_905207245.1 uncultured Bacteroides sp.
CAAAGTCTGCGAATGCCTGTTCTGCCTGTTCACGGCTGATGCCGCTGATTACTGTTTTCTTAGTTCTTGCCATAATTCCTTTTTTTATAGGGTTAATAATTAATCTTCTCCCGTCTTTCCCTGTTCAGCTTGCGCCGCTTTTCCTTGTTTTCCGGTGCCTTCTTCGGGGTTTCCAGCGCCTCCAGTTCCCGGTCCAGACGGTCATAGCGTATTTGCTCCGCCCGGTAGGCATCCAGCAGACGGTCATATTCGGCAGGTTTCAACTTGTCGGTACCGTCCATCAGGCGTTCCTGAAGGTCGCAGATACGGTCGGCACTGGCTTCCAGTTGGCTGGCAAGTTCCTGACGGCGGTCGGACGTGTCCGGGGTTTTACGGATATAGTCTCTCATTGTTCCGCCTCCTTTCTGGCAATCTTTCCCATCACGCCAAGCACCTTGCGCAGTTCCTCCACATCCATCTGCGTGATGTTCTTCCCGGTTCCACTGTACTTCCGTACCCAAACATTGATTTTAGCCTTGTTCATTTCAAAATCTTCCGGACTGTTATTCCCGCTGTAATCCTTGTTGAGGAAAGATATCTGGAAAGACTTCTTATAAATCTTTCCGACCAGGCGGCGGGCTTCTTCCCGAAGCATATCCTTCACCTTCCGGTCGCGGTCACCGTTCAGACTTGACAGCAGGCGCTTCGCTTCCTCGAAGGTCAGTTCCTTGGTGCTGCCGATGATTCGTCCCGTCTGGCCGGACAGCCATTCCAGGCGTTCCTGCCTCTCTCTGATGCCGATGCCCTGAATGGCTGTCTGCAGGGCTTGCAGCTGCCGGGGGCTGATGGGTTTAGTCATTGTTACTTTCATACGCTTGTTCTTTAATATTTTCCAACCAATGTTTTTGATATCCTTTGTCCCATATAATGAAGTAGCCGCGGGGACCACCTGCACCACGAGACACATGTGATGCCTTGAATCTGTCTATATATATACGCCTGAAAGAATCCTTCTTCACGTCGTAGGCCATCTGCCCTTCAACCTCCTTTCCATCCACATGAGAAAGGAAAACGAACATCTTTTTAGGATACTTCTTTCGCAGGGCTATAATCTCTTTGGCCTTGACTCCGCACTGGTCTCCCAGGTATTGCACGGAATCGACTATTACCACGTCGGCACTGCGTTGCTTGGTTATTTCCCCTTCAATGTCTTCTACACCTTCACATTCTTCGCTGAACTGTATTCGGCTGACTCCGCTGCGGATGCCTGCCAGTGCCAGTTCCTTCTTAAAGTCATCATGTACTCCCATCTCCAGTGAGATGAACAGCACCCTCATTCCAAGCTCATCCAACTTCCGGGCCAGCAGCAGGGCGAAGTGTGTCTTCCCTTGCCCAGACTTCCCGTAGACAATCCAGCATCCGGAACGCTCGGGCCTGCCGAATGCCTGGTACCATTCCCCGTCAAAAGGGATGTATTGGAATTTCGCGTCTTCTATATTCTTTACGCTCAGAATCTTCATGCCAGCTCGCCACGTTCCAGTTGTTGATGTATCAGTTCATTGTCTATCATGCCTGCCAGCTCGCGAAGGTCATCGCAAAACAGGATGAACTTCCCGCTGCCCTCCACCGGCTCTTTCTTGCGCTTGTCCAGCTTACCCCATATCTCCAGCTGCTTGTCTTTGTCCGTCACGCCGTTGGCCTGGCAGATGGCGCACACGTCTTTCTTCGTGGCACCCAGCAGGGCGATATAATTTCGCTTGAAGCGTCCGTCTATTTCGTCATATCCTTCGATACGGCCTACATACCGTTTGATGGTACGTTCCAGCGTTTCCGTACCGGCTACCAGTGCTCCCATGCGGTGAAACGTATCATCATACAGGGGGATAAGCGCACACAGTGCGGAGTGGGTCAGCTTTCCGGCATCATCCAGTATCAGAAGCGGATGCAGGTCGGACATCTGGTTGATGTTGGCAGTGATGATATCCAGCAAGTCGTCGTTGTCCATGTAGCGGGTTACTTTTAAGCCCAGGCAGGTAGCAAGCTTCGTAAGGAACTTGCGCCCTGTCCACTTGCGGCACTTCAGGTAGATGACGGACTTGTCAGCATTCACGTTATAGAGGTCGATGAGCGACTGCGTCTTTCCGCTGCCCGAACGGGAAGAGATGCAAAACCATTTGCTGTTGCGCTTGGCGGCATTAAAGGCGGCCTTTATCTGCTGATAGCTCGATACGGTTTCGACCACGTTCCAGGCGCCTTCGTAATAGTTGAGGGCAGCCGCTATCTTTGCCGCCATATTGTCTTCCTTGGCGGCATACTTGCCGGAAAGAATCTGTGAAAGGGTAGTGCCGGAAATGCCGCACTTGCGGGCTATCTCGCCTTGAGTGGAACCGCGTTTCACAAGTGTATCGACGTACTGTTTTAATCCTTGAATATCCATCTTTATATCGTTTTTAAAGGTTGTTTAAATCATCTTGAATAACTCATGTCGGCCGGATTGAACTCGTAGTCCTCGTCCTCATCATTGGCGGAGATTACCACCGCTTGCGGCAGACGTTCGGTCACGTCCTCGTAGTCGGCATCCGTCACTTCATCACGCATTTTGCTGCGGGCATCCTTATGCTGACCACGTGAGTCGGTTATCAGGTAACGATCCAGCAAAGTGTTGTTTATCAGTTCCGGGATGCGCTGCTGGAGGTTCTTGATGTGCCCGTCCACGCTCGCCACCTTGTCATCAATGTGCTGTTGCAGTTCCTCGTTGAAGCCTTTCACCCGGTTGCGGTACTCGAAGTGTTCCGGCTTTTGGTCGGCCAGAGCCATGGGAGCCTTCATACACTTCTGCATCATGTAGCGCAGCGTGCCTATTTCTTTTCCGGCATCCTTCAGCCCCTTGCGCACGGCGTTGCTGATAAGTATCTGGCTCATGTCTTCGGGGTCATAGCGCACGATCCAATCCTCGTTGTAGTGCTCGCGCAGGGAGATGTCGAAGGTGTCGTAGTTGATCCGCTCACCTTGCATTTCCAGACGAAGACCGTCACCGTTAATGTGGTTGGTGCGTCCGGTGGTTTCGCCCATCAGCAGCAGGTATTCCTCATCACAGAAAGGTAACTTTCGGGCTTCCTCAGTCTGTTCCCAGGCAGCCATAAAATCTTTAATCTTCATGGCGCGTTCCTTCATCATCATGGCTTCAATCTGTCCCATGAGGGTTTCTTCATCGGGAATGAGGTGACGGTTCGCGTTGATGACTTCCATATTCGGCTGATTGTCCTGGTCGGAAGTGATGCCGAACCCTGACCAGTTGCCTTGCTTCTGGCAATGCTGCACGTTCAGATACTTGAAGTAAGGTTCGATTATTTTCGATTTGGCATTGCCAAGGGCGGCAGGCGTGTAGTATTTAGTCATTGCCTGATAGAAGGGAACCATAACACCTTTCTGATAATTGTCGCTCTGAAGCTGCAACGGCTTGTATCGGTCGCCAAACAGTTCTTTAGTATGCCGCACGGCATTGCGCAGGGCCTCACGTATCAGTGCCGGTGACTCATGGTCTCCAATGGCATAGCCTACAGGGTATTTGCAGCAGGCGTCCAGCACAACTACGATGGTTTTGCGGTTGGTATAAGTGGTCATCATATACCGTTTTTCCTCACCGTTCGCCTTCTTGTTTTTGGCAACCTTCTTCTGGTACAGCAGTTCCACCGTCCAGCCGTCCAGCGTCCAGTAGGTGAGGGCTTGCGTAGGGGCTTCCCGGTGTATCTGCATCTTGCGGGTGTTGGCAACGACTTTCTTACCTTTGCGTCCCTGCATGGTGGTGAGTTCCATCTTCTTCTTGTAATTATCCACAGTCACGGGGCTGTTGATAAGCGGCTTGTCAAGGATTTCCGCCACCTTGTTATACTCTTCCATTATCTGTACACTGTTCAGGTTGTTGTGCAGGGAGATGAGCTTGTGAAGGATGGCTTCGCTCTCTTCATCCTTCACCACGGCAGCGGACTTGTTGCCAAAGTTCTTATGAATAAGATAACGGTAGCCTTCTTCACGGCTGATGCGGCATGCATCCTCGTATTCCTGGCACTTACGCTTCAGCGAAGCTGCGTTTTGCGGCAGGGTGTGCGGAAACAGAGGTTTCCCGTGTGGGTCGCGCAGGGTCAGCAGATCATTGCTCAGCGTACAGAGTTTTTTCCACATATTGACGCGGGGACCGCTTGTACCGATGACATCCTTACGGTGTTCGTCTCTCAGGTAAAGAATGGCTTCCAGTACGCGCACATTCAAAGTATATTCATCTATCTTGGCATCCGGAAGCTTCTTGCCACCATCATACCGATACTTGGTTGTGTAAAACTCAAAGGCATCGTTACTGAAGACAATGGCTTCTTCCAGAAGGCTCTTTTGCGACTGGGTGGCTATTACGGCGCGCGGATCGCCATTAAGTTCAATAAACTTTCTTTTCATATCTTCTCTCATGGTTTCAAAATCTACAATTGCCGATTGGCCAGGGGTGCTACGGTGAAGAACAATAATTTGTTTGCGTTTCTTCATGGTTTGAAATGTTCCTTCTGGGATGAACCCATCTTGACTTCCTACATTCCTTTTAGGATTGTAGATTATCAGCTCATTCGCAAACACACATACCCGATTATTGAATATCAGTGCCATATCCTTAATTTTTTCAATTAGTGCAAGCCCCGGCATCGAACCGGGGAGCCGACCACTTCCTCTACCAAGAGCTAAATTTTGAGGAAGTTCCGAACCTGCGTCCTTAGAGGCTATTATACCTTATTCCCGTTGTAGTCATACTGCGATACTTTACCTTCAACGTCTATCAACTGTAAGTGAAAACCTTCCGGTGTAGCTTCACGGGCAAAATCCTCAATTGTGCCATAGGCCATTTCATCAGGTACTTCAGCTTTCACAACCCTTGACAAATCCCTGATATCAAGTACAAATGGATTATTATTGATCCACGTCACTTTCACCTTCATACCGTTTCCTCCTTTCGTCCTTCAGGTATCAGCATAGATAATGCTACAACCACCGCCAACGCCACAATCACCATTCCGCTAATACTGTCCTTATCTGTTGCCTCCACATTGCAACCCAGCCAAAGCCCGTAGGACATACCCACGACGATAGCCGCCTTCTGTAATTTTCTAAATGTCTTCATATACTGTCAAGTTTAAGAGTTCTTTAAAATCACTTCGTCCAAGTTGTAGAACATATTGAACTGGTGAGGCAGCACAATCGTTTCCTGCGTATCCTCATCCCAATCAATGTCTATGCACACCGTATCGTTTTCCGCGCCCAAAATGGCGTTATACTTCTCCATCAGCTTCCCCAGTTCTGTGAGGAATACCATTTCTTTTTCCGTTAATTTCCTGTCCATATCTTAATATCGTTTGATTTCGGTAATTTCCAATTTTGCCTTTTTGAATATAACAGGCGTCTCGAATATGCCATTCCTTAATGTTACGTTCATACCTCTCTTCTCCGCCTCATTGATTAACCTTTCAAGGTTATCTACGCTCTTCCTGATATCCGAAGCCAGTTTCTGATTGCTTACCGGAACCTCCACTTCTATACGTATCGCATTATCATGGTCAGAAAAAACCTTGCATATCTTTTCTACACGCTCTTTAAAACCTTGCAACATTCTTACTCTTCTCTTTTCCATATCACTTTTAATTTTTAATTCTCTATTGAAAAATCTACCCCTATTCATCCCGAACCAGGATAGTTTTGCTACATTTGTAGCTGATAATAAACATTGTCTAACTTCTTGAATTTAATTATTATGAGTCCAAACAAAAGCAAATGGCGTATCAATTATGCTATAGTTTATAAAGACGCCAATCAGGTACCTTTCTGTCGCAACTTTGTCCAGAATCTTTTATCTAACATTGCCATAACTCTGAAAATAGAATATGCCATAATAGAGGATTTTTCCGGATTCTCATCCCCCGAAGAAGACAACTCCGGAACGAGTTCTGAAATTTACATGGATATAGTTTGTTTCCGCGCCTTTAAGAATACAGAAATATCAATAAAGGATTTCCGTATGATACTTGACAAGCTATTCTCACATTCAGACATCATCTTCTGCCGAAGTTTTACCGTTCACAGCATTTTGCAGAAACATTTGAAGGATGTCCCTTTCCCCGAAGAGTTTTTCCGTCCTCTTGCATATCCTTATGTGGATTACCAAAAAGGGAAAAATACAACTCTCTGTGTGACGGAGGCAAGCTGTCAAGGGGTATTAGATGATTTGCGAGAAAAGAGTGCGAACTGAAAAGGTTCGCATTCGGCCTTTGTACTTCTTTACTTTCCATATCCATATCATTTATAAGGTTATCGTATCATTCGCTATCACCGCCTTCACATTCCCTTTGGAATCAAGCACCTTCATTGGCGCCACTGCCACATTCTCATCGCTCAGCAACCGCCCACCAAGTTCATGGATAGCTACATGCCGCATCTGTGCCGCTTCAAGACTGTTGCGTTTAAAGCTCATAGCAAGGCTTATGCAAGGTCTCTTTACCTTGAACACCTTCATCAGATGGTCATAAGCTGCACTTTTCTTTTTGGGGTCTGCCCAATCAATCTTCTTCATATATTCTATGCTTTAATGTTTGTCAATTTATCGACCAGCGACAAGCGGAGCACCTTGTCATCTATCCGTGCCACGTCGGCAAGTATATCAACCAGACGTTCTTTCGTCAGCCGGTTGTGGTTGCGCTTCACCGGTTCCGGGAAAAGGGAAAGTTGCTGAACTTGTGCCTGTACCCGGTAAGCCTCATCAACCTTATTCACCACCAAGTCTTCCGCCCAGTCACGAAACATCTTGGCACGTTCGCTCTTGATGAAGAAGCCAAGGCGGACGATGCCGCGTTTGGTCCAAAGGATTTGCTTATTTTGCAAGTAATCGGCTGATTTACAACCAGCGTTCATTTTTTGAACGCTCGTAATAAAGTGTTTTCCTTCTATCAGTTCATCGGCATGTTCCATCTTGTGGCGCCGCACGGTATTTCCAGAAACACCGAATCCTTTTGCTGTTTCATTTGTGGACATCAAGAACTCAAATCTATCATCTGGCATTATTTCTACCGAGAGATTATCTGAAACGTGTTCTAAAACCTTTTCCATACTTATTATTATTTAGAGTTTAATTCTTATCTTTGGGGGCTGCAAATGTTTATCACGGTGCAAATATATAAGATATATTCTACACTTCAAAATAAATAATAAGATATTTTCTATGAAAACAGAGAGTACAGTTCAAAGAATTAAGAAATACATTGATTATAAGGGTATTTCAATAAGAAGGTTTGAGGAGTCTGTAGGCTTTTCTAATGGCTCATTTGGAAGCCAATATAAGAATAATAAAACAATTGGAGTAGACAAAGTAGAATATATTCTACGCTACTACAGCGACATATCTCCTGAATGGCTTCTCACAGGTAAGGGCTCTATGCTTCGTTCCGATCCACCTGCCCTGATCAGTTATGAACCAACCATAGGAGTACCTTATTATGATGTGGACTTTATAGCTGGTTTTGATCAGATATTCAATGACCAAACACTTCTTCCAGCTCATAATGTAGTTTTTAAGCCATTTGAAAAAGCGACTTTATGGTGTAACGTTACAGGTCACAGCATGGAACAAAAGATAAATCACGGAGATATCATAGCCCTAAAGGAGTGTACAGTTAATGATGTTCAATATGGTGAAATCTATGCCGTAGTCTTGGATACCATACGTACAGTGAAGATACTCCGAAAATCAGAAGACCCTCACAAGTTCCGTTATGTTCCGGTTAATAAAGCGGAATATGATGATCAGGACTTTGACAAAAGCCGTATAATAAAGATATATGAGGTGCTGGGCAACATTAGCAAGTTCTTTTAAACAACGACTAATAACTAAGTAATAATGAAAGAATCCACTTATAAAATAACTATAGTCTATAATGATCTATTCATAGATCAAGGTAGCAGAAGAAAGGGAGATGAAAGAAATAGGGAATTTTGGCAGGCTATGGACGGGCTTCACTCCAGATACCCTGGATGTAATATTCTTGTAGAACGCTACGCTAAAGAGCATTTTTCAACCGGCATAGGTGAAGACGTACGGATTATTTGCAGTTCTCCTGATGTTCAGAAGATGGCAGATCATATTTATGATACTCATTATTATGTTGTTCCGATATCCCTATCTGTACTGGGAGATGGGGAAAAAGAGGACGCGATAGCTCATGTATTGCGTAACGATGTAATGAATCCGTGAGATAAAGAGATAAATCTGTATAATCATTTATACTCAAATTGTCCGTTTGGACTTCAGTTGTCAATGTATTTCCTCCACAGTAATCCACTATCCGATGATCGTTTTCATCCAAAAAGTCAAATGTTACCACTAATATCCCCTTCATAGCTCTTAATTTTAAGCTCCCGGCACAATCACCGGGAGCATTTTCCATCAACAATCAATCAATAACCTTAAATCTCCGTACGTTTTATCCCTCAGTCGGAGCACTGATCAGCGGGAACGTTACTAACACCTTCAAAAACTATTGTGGCGAAAGCAAGACTCGAACTTACAACCTCAAGGCTATGACCCTTGCGAGCTACCAATTGCTCCATTTCGCAGTATGAAATATGCCATTAATACGTCTTATTCTGCAAATATAGTAGCAATAATAGCATAATACATTATCTATCAACTATTTAACATTATAGCATCTACAACAACAACGTATTTAAGGTGTCAACTCAGGCACAAAACTGCCATTTTCGCCTATATTTTGCATATTATAGGTGCAAACTCGAACGAAAAAAACAGGTGTTTTGAATGTGTGTTGAATGTGTGTGTTGTGCAATTCGTTTTATTAATTGAATGTGTGTTGAATGTGTGTCTTCATGTGTATTGCGATATTTAACTATAAATTAACAATAAATTGGCGTAGTAATAGGTGTACTACTCCATAGTATAGATATTATATGTGTATTCCAATGTACACATCAACGGAATGAATATTCTCTGCTATGTAGCTATTTTATTTCTTGCTTAATACTTCTATATAGTTATTATTTGGAATATATTTGCAAAAAAAACTTCTAAATAAAGATGATATGACTAAAGTTATTCACGTGCACCTGATCTTTGAGAAGAAAGATTATTATTTCGGTAGCATCAGCGCAATCTATGATGTTTTAAACGATGTTAAAATCGGCATTAAACAAAGCACCCTGCTCCACGCTGGTCTGTGTGACGGAGGTGTAAAACTTACTCAGAGAGCCATTATAAGGCAGTCTCATCTCATCCGTAGCGGGAGAGAGTAATCATCCCTACAAATAAAAAAGATAGGCTATTTTGCTAATCATATAGCTAAAATAGCCTATCTTTGTGTGTCGATGTAACATTTGAGGTTCGATGTAACGCTCAGACCTCAATAATGTAACTCATTTGTTGCCCATTGTAACATTTCGTTTTAAGTCAAGGTTCACACACCAATCAGCCTCAATCGCCGTGTTCATCGGCATTTCAGCCCAATCAACTCACCTCGTCACTTTACACAATTCGTTCTGTGCCCCATATGAGAATAGACACTCGTTGTTTCTTTCTCTCCCAGCTCCAACCGCCGGACGGCGAATGTTATCCCTAACAGACGCACCAGCCATACATAAAAAAAGATTTCCCAACGATTGGGCGCCACTTCCCGATGGGTGTAACTGCGCAACGTAGCATAGTGCCTGCTTTCATCTTCTGAAATACGTTGCAGTATTTTCCGGTTTTCCGAATCTTTTTCAATAGCTGCCAATTTCTTATATATGATGCACGATGTGATTTCTTCCCGCTGGAAACCAATCATTTTCTTCAATAGTTCTTGCTCCGTTTCTTGTCTCATTTTTCTATAAATTAAGTAAACACAAAATTATGAATAATCAATGTTATACAACAATCAAACTCATAATTGTTTTCATGAGAACATACGTTTTTTCTCGAAAAGAGTCAGAAGACAATAAAAATGCAGTTGTTTTAAAATAAAGAAAGTTGGTCAGTGCGGAGACTCCTCATTTCCCGTTCAACAATTACGGCATCCTCCCCCACTTCTCCAATCAGCATCGGAGAGTTTTTGTCGTGCTTGCTACGGTTAAATTTCGCCGTATTATAATTACCTTTAATTGCATAACAGTAGATGCACCCGTTAAGACAGCTTTCATAAGTACCAATATCAATGCTTTCCACACAACGGCAGATGTCCCGTTGGTTCTTGTCCTTACGGGAGAGAATGGGATAGCCTGTGATTCTTTCAATCAGACGGTTGTCCACACACAAGCCACTTGGAATGCCTATATGAGATAAATCTACTTTAATGGTGCAAGTATCCAGTTCCATCGATAACTCATCTGCTGTTTTCTTAAAGGTGACTGCCATCGCCTCTATATCTTCTTTTGCCAGTGTCTCTATATTAAATTCACGAAGAGATGCACGGACATGCGGATAATGGTCGATAAAACCCAACATACATTTCTCCGTATATCCTTGCAAAGCAGATGCCATTTCAGCAAACTTATCCTGATGAAAAGCGACTGTATACTGTTCATTCGTAAGGATAGGGTCATACCGCCACACCACTTTTTCCTTTCCTATCTTATCGGCAAGACGCTTAAAAGTATCAATACGCTTGTCAAGCGGTGGTAATTTGCTTTCCAATTCTGTCCCGTAGGGATTCAGTGTAAACTGAAAATAATATTTATAGTCAGCCAGCCTATCCAGTTTCTCAATCATCGGAGCCGGATTCTTTGTCCAAAACACTACACAATCAATGACAGCAGGGTCTAAACTGACCCTGCTAATCATATTTGGATTATACGGATTCGGTACAAGGACATATCTTTCACTGATCCGGTTGAAAAACCATTCCGAATAGAAGGCAGGAATATCCGTTCTGCGGCTGGCACTTATTATCATATTGCCACCCTATTCTTCTTTAGACGACGGAACCACATAATCTTCTTTAATGAACTCATCATACACCCTCTTAGGATGATCGAACGGAGCTACCCCCGTACGGTCTTCATTAAAGTTCTCACGCCGGAACTTCTTCAATTTCAGATTGTCTTCAGCATATTCCCTCAGTTTCCTTTTCTCCTGACCATACAAAGAGCTGGATAACACTTCAGATTCCAACAAACTCTCTTTAGGAGTGATGGATGGTAATAAGTTCTGTTCCAAAAGTCCGCGATACGCCCCATTATACTCACACCAGACATTATTACCCAGAACAAACAAACGATAGGTATAGTTGGACCATGCTGTTTTGATAGTTATTTCACGAGCATAGATTTCTACTGTCGCTTCCGAAGCATAACTCGGATCGCGAATAACAACCAACTTCCGACCTGAAATATCTTCCTTTACAGAAGCAATCCATCTTTCACCATGCAAGATTTCTTCAATAATTTCAGGCAGTTTTTCTTTAATTTCAAAATGTATTCTCATGTTCTTTGCCTGTGGGTCAGGACTTTTTTATTACCCCCAATTTGATATATGCCCCTAAAGATAACGAAAATTCATTTGAAAAACAATAAGTGCCGCGAAAATATTATCTATTTGCCATCCGATAGATGTTTTCCATATCTTCACGATACAATATCTTCAAATTTCCTGTCGTTCCCTTTCCACCGGAACTGCACTTATCCGCCATTATTCTGATTTCGTCATCCGTAGCCTGCCGCCCTATCAACTGGCAGATGCTGACAGGCATTCCGATAGCACGATAGAAATTCTCCATGGCTTCAATACCCGCCAAAGCTGTATGTTCAGCCGACTTAAAATCATTCGTCACTCCCATCACATTTACGGCAAATTGTGCAAAGCGTGTCACATTCTCCTTATAAACATATCGCGCCCAACTTCCCCAAAGAGCTGCCAGACCTGCACCATGAGCCACATCAAAGAGTGCGCTTAGTTCATGTTCAAGTTGGTGTGTAGCCCAGTCTCCGGTAGTTCCGCATCCCGTCAGGTCATTGTGTGCCAAACTGCCGGCCCACATAATCTGTGCACGGTGAGCGTAATTCTCCGGGGCTTTCAGTACTTCAAAAGCACTGTCCTTCACGGTGCGAAGAATGCCTTCGGCCACAGCATCGGTCACAGTCATGTCATCATCGTGAGAGAAGTAACGCTCCATCGTGTGCATCATGATGTCCGTCACGCCGCAAGCTGTCTGATAGTTGGGCAACGTAAAGGTACGTTCCGGATTCATCACCGCAAACTTGCAACGGCATAAGTCATTGGAATATCCTTTCTTCAAGTCACCATCTTCATTGGTGACTACGGTACTGTTGCTCATTTCACTGCCTGCCGCCGGAATTGTCAGTACGGCAGCCACCGGAAGACAAACTTTTGCTCTTGCCTCGCCCATATAGAAATCCCAGACATCCCCTTCATAAAGCACACCAAAGGCAATGGCTTTCGCAGAATCGATGACACTACCTCCGCCCACAGCCAGAATAAAGTCAATCCCCTCTTTCCGGCACAGCTCAATACCTTCGTGCACCATCGACAAACGGGGATTAGGCACTACCCCACCTAATTTAACATAGGTGATACCTTCTGCTTCCAATGCCCGGCAAATCTTGTCGAGCAAGCCGGAGCGCTCAGCACTCTGTCCACCATAATGTACCAGAACATTCGTTCCACCATATTGTTTCACCAGTTTTCCTGTTTTCTCTTCCGAAGCTGCCCCAAACACTACTTCCGTAGGAGCATAATAAGTAAAGTCTCTCATTGTTCGATATGATTGCTTGGTTATTATACAAAGATAGAACACTAATATCAAAGATACAAGGTTTATAGAAGTTATAACCTGCCAAAGGAATTATTCACACTTCTTTAATCCTGCACGACAAACTCTTCTTCATCTTTTATTTTCTTCTATCTATACTTGATGATTACTTATCATTCTCGTTCCCTATTCCTATCCATTCAGAATATAACTTTTCTTTATGTCTGATAAAAGAGTATGAATAGGATATCCGGGCAAAATGGCATAGTTTTGTAACGAATTAAACAGAATATATCATGTATAAGCAAATTATTCGTCCGTTACTTTTTTTGTTGAGCCCCGAGAGAGTACACTCTCTCCTACTTTCGGCTTTGCGGTGCTACGGCCATTTGCCATTCGTGCGCTCCTGGATACGCAACTATTACAAAGCTACGGATAAACAGTTGATCTGGAACCAGCTCGTTTTTAAAAACCGAGTCGGACTTTCTGCCGGATTTGATAAAGGTGCAGAAGTATTCAACGAGCTTGCCGATTTCGGATTTGGTTTTATCGAGGTAGGAACCGTGACACCCGACAGCCAGCCCGGTACCCCCAAACCACGTATTTTCCGCCTGCCGAAAGCTGATTCACTGATTTCAAGGACAGGATTTAACAACCCCGGATTAGACATTGTGAAACGTAACTTAGAAAACAAAACCGATGCATATTTGCTCGGCATCAATATCAATAAGAATCCCCAATCTGAAAAAGAAGAAGCCGTGAACGATTTCTTAAGAATATATGCTGGCCTGTATAGTCTGGCGGACTATTTCACTCTGAATTGGGGCTCAATAGAGGTGACTTTGATGCATAAGGTTCTGGAAACGCTCACCGCCTTCCGGAGTAAACAGAAGAATTATCGTCCTATACTCCTGAAAGTACCTGCCGATATTACTCCTGAAGGAATGGACGCAGTGCTTAATTGTATACAGACCTACAAACTGCAAGGAGTGATAGCCACCGGACCTACAATGGATCGTTCAAATCTATTCCCATATACAACAGCCCAGTTAGAAGTTATCGGTGCAGGTGGAGTAAGCGGGAAAGGTATCGGAAAGAAACCACTCGAAGTCGTAAAATATCTTCGCACCCACAGCGAGAAAGGTATGTTGATTATAGGTGCAGGTGGCATGATGACCCCCGAAGATGCCCGACAAATGCTGGCAGCCGGAGCGAATCTGATACAGATTTATTCCGCTTTCATCTACGAAGGGCCGGCAATTGTTAAGAATATGATTAAAGCTATCCATTAGAATAAGAAACAATCGTTATCTTTGCACGGTAATTACCAACTAACTAATTCCGATATAAATATTATGGCATTTACCAACAACATTATGATTGTCCGCCACAGATTGCTGACAGAGCTGGTAAAACTGTGGAGAGATAACGAACTTGTAGAAAAAATAGACCGTCTTCCCATCGAACTAAGTCCGAGAAGATCAAAGCATGCCGGACGCTGCTGTGTCCATAAAGAACGCGCCGTATGGAAATACAAATCATTACCGTTGCTGGGTCTGGACATGGAAGATGAACAAGACGAATTAACCCCATTATCAGAGTACGCAGCCCGTGCACTGGACAGAGCCGAAAATGGGAAACCGAAAGATAACATCATGTGTGTGATTGACGAAGCATGTTCGGCTTGCGTACAGATCAATTACGAAATCACCAACCTCTGCCGTGGTTGCACTGCCCGCAGTTGCCAGACCAACTGCCCCAAAAAGGCTGTACACGTGAAGGAAAGCGGACAGGCATGGATAGACCATGATGAATGTATCAGTTGCGGTATCTGCCACAAGAACTGCCCCTATCATGCTATAGTTTACATCCCTGTGCCCTGTGAAGAAGCCTGCCCGGTAAAAGCCATCAGCAAGGATAAAAAAGGTATCGAACACATTGACGAAAGCAAATGTATCTATTGCGGTAAGTGCCTCAATGCTTGCCCGTTCGGAGCTATCTTCGAGGTTTCGCAAGTATTCGACATCCTGCATAAGATACGTAAGGGAGAAAAAGTAGTGGCCATCGTCGCCCCCTCCATACTGGGACAATTTAAAACAACCATCGAACAAGTGTATGGCGCCCTCAAAGCCGTGGGATTTGCAGATGTCATTGAAGTGGCACAGGGAGCAATGGATACTGTCAGCAACGAAGCGCACGAATTGATGGAAAAACTGGAAGAAGGGCAGAAATTCATGACCACTTCCTGTTGTCCATCGTACATTGAGCTGGTGAACAAGCATGTGCCGGGAATGAAGCCCTACGTATCGAGCACCGGATCGCCTATGTACTACTCTGCACGTATCGCGAAGGAGAAACATCCGGATGCGAAAGTGGTGTTCATCGGTCCTTGTGTAGCCAAACGAAAAGAAGCACAATGGGATGATGCAGTGGACTTTGTCATGACCTTCGAAGAAGTGGCATCCGTATTGGACGGACTGAATATCCAGTTAGAACAGGCCCCCCCCTACAGCATGTCGTTCGCATCCGTACGCGAAGCACATGGATTTGCACAGGCAGGTGGTGTAATGGGGGCTGTGAAAGCTTATCTCAAAGAAGAAGCTGACAAGATCAATGCCATCCAAGTGGCTAATCTGGATAAGAAAACTATCGGTTCGCTACGTGCTTATGCTAAATCGGGAAAGGCTCCGGGACAGTTTATTGAAGTGATGGCATGCGAAGGCGGATGTATCACGGGACCTTGTACACACAATGAAATTACAGCCGGTAAGCGTCAGTTTGTACAGGAATTGGCGAAGCAGGAAAAGACCTATTAAACAGAATTGACCGAAACATGATAATTCCCCTGATTGCTAAACTCCGGCAGGAGCATCATCTGGATGCAGAAGAATACAAAGCCCTGCTGCTTTGCCGGGATGCCGATGTCCTGATATACCTGCAAGAGCAGGCACGGGAGGTAACACTCGGACAGTTTGGTAATCGGGTCTTTATTCGCGGATTGATTGAGATAAGTAACCATTGCCGCAATAATTGTTACTATTGCGGCATACGGAAGGGAAATCAAAATGTTGCACGCTACGAGCTGACGCAAGAAGATATTCTGGATTGTTGTCGCGAAGGATATACACTCGGTTTTCGCACCTTTGTATTGCAAGGCGGTGAAGCACCGGCTGTAAAGGATGACTGGATGGTTGAAACAATCTCTTCCATCCGGCAGGAGTTTCCGGATTGTGCTATAACCTTGTCGTTAGGCGAAAAATCCCGTGAGGCTTATGAACGCTTTTTCCGGGCAGGAGCCAACCGGTATTTATTGCGGCACGAAACGCACAATGAAGAACATTACCGCCATCTGCATCCGTCCGGTATGTCCATAAAACAACGGCTGCAATGCTTGACGTGGCTCAAGGAAATCGGTTATCAAACCGGAACGGGAATTATGGTAGGCAGCCCCGGACAGAGCATAGACCATCTGGTGGAAGATATTCTTTTTATAGAACAATTCCATCCGGAAATGATAGGTATCGGTCCGTTCATCCCACACCACGACACTCCGTTCGCCACTGCCCCTCCGGGGAGTATGGAAATGACTTTAAAGCTCCTTTCCATCTTCCGCCTGATGCATCCCGGAGTGTTGCTGCCTTCAACAACAGCACTGGCCACCCTCTCCCCGGACGGAAGAGAACGTGGCATACTGGCAGGCGCTAACGTAGTAATGCCTAACCTTTCCCCCCGCAACCAACGGGAGAAATATACACTTTATGACAACAAAGCTTCTCTTGGTGCCGAAGCCGCAGAAGGATTACAGCAATTAGAAGAGAAGTTGGCAGCTATAGGCTACCGAATATCGAAAGAAAGAGGAGATTATAGTTATGTACAATGTTAAATCAAAACAAGCGGAAGAGTTCATCGATCATCAGGAAATTCTGGATACGCTGGACTATGCCCTTTCCAATAAAAACAACCGCGCACTCATAGAAAGCCTGATTGAAAAGGCTGCCTTGTGCAAAGGTCTGTCCCACCGCGAAGCTGCCTTGCTATTGGAGTGTGACCAGCCCGACCTGATAGAACGTATCTTCCATCTGGCACGGGAAATCAAACAAAAATTCTATGGCAACCGCATCGTGATGTTCGCGCCGCTATACCTTTCCAACTACTGCGTAAATGGTTGCGTCTATTGCCCTTATCACGCCAAGAACCATACGATAGCACGCAAAAAACTGTCACAGGAAGAGATACGGCAAGAAGTCATTGCCTTGCAGGACATGGGACATAAGCGTCTGGCCCTGGAAGCCGGCGAAGACCCGCTACGTAACCCCATCGATTATATTCTGGAATCCATCCGGACAATCTATGGCATCCACCATAAGAATGGTGCCATCCGGCGGGTAAACGTGAATATCGCCGCTACAACGGTAGAGAATTATCGACGGCTGAAAGATGCAGGTATCGGTACTTACATTCTTTTCCAGGAAACCTATCACAAAGAGAATTACGAGACCTTGCATCCCACAGGTCCTAAAAGCAAATATTCCTATCACACCGAAGCCATGGACCGTGCCATGGAAGGCGGTATCGACGATGTAGGTATAGGTGTATTATTCGGGCTGAATACCTATCGGTACGATTTCGTAGGATTATTGATGCATGCCGAACATCTGGAAGCCACATTCGGTGTAGGTCCGCACACAATCAGCGTACCCCGCATTTGCCCTGCCGACGATATTGAGACGAAAGATTTTCCTAATGCAATTTCGGATGAAATGTTCTGCCGTCTTGTAGCCGTTACGCGCATCGCAGTTCCTTATACGGGCATGATTATTTCCACCCGCGAATCGGAGACTGTACGCCGACGGGTGCTCGAATTGGGTATCTCGCAAATCAGTGGAGGTTCGCGCACCAGCGTGGGCGGATATGCCGTGCCGGAAACAGAAGAAGAAAATTCCGCTCAGTTCGACGTCAGCGACCGCCGCACACTGGATGAAGTGGTAGGTTGGTTGCTCGACCTGGGACATATCCCCAGTTTCTGTACCGCTTGTTATCGCGAAGGCCGTACAGGTGACCGTTTCATGTCCCTCGTCAAACGGGGGCAGATAGCCAACTGTTGCCAACCCAACGCACTGATGACATTGAAAGAATATCTGGAAGATTATGCCTCACCTGAAACGCGGAAAAAGGGTATCCGCCTCATTCACGAAGAGATGGAGCGCATTCCTAATCCAAAGATTAAGGAGATAGCGATGAGAAATCTGTACGAAATAGAAAATGGAAAAAGAGATTTCAGATTTTAAGAAGAGGTTGATGTATTCAGTTCATACATAAACAAATTAAATTCTATGAACCAAACTCCCAATGCCAACCGCCTGCAAATCGCCCTCTTCGGACGGCGAAACAGTGGTAAATCCAGTCTTGTCAACGCACTGACGGGGCAAGATACCGTCCTCGTCTCCCCCATTCCCGGCACCACTACGGACCCGGTTACGAAAGCGATGGAAATTCATCCTCTCGGCCCCTGCCTTTTCATAGACACTCCGGGATTCGATGACGAAGGTGAGCTGGGAGAAATGCGCGTGGAGCGTACCCTGAAAGTCATAGAGAAAACAGACATCGCCCTGTTCCTTTGCGAAAATGGAGATGAAGAAGAACAAGTATGGATAAAACGCCTGAAAGAGCGGAATATCCCCGTAGTGCTCATCCTTAATAAATCTGATATTCGCCCCGACACTGAGCCCCGGTCTGCACAGATTGAGAAAGTTTATGGAGAACATCCCGTCATTGTAAGTGCCAAAAGTGCTACCGGCATCCACGAGATTCATCGCGCTATCCTGGAGAAACTTCCTGCTGACTTCGGAGAACAAACCATCACCGGGAATCAGGTAAAGGAAGGAGATGTGGTATTATTAGTCATGCCACAAGATATTCAAGCTCCTAAAGGACGTCTGATTCTCCCCCAAGTGCAGACTATCCGCGAATTACTGGATCGGAAATGTCTGGTCATGAGTTGCACCACCGATAAATTGGGAGATACATTACGTGCGCTCGCCTCTCCGCCCCAACTGATTATTACAGACTCACAAGTATTCCAGACTGTCTATCAACAGAAACCGGCAGAAAGCCGTCTCACCTCTTTCTCCGTACTCTTTGCCGGCTACAAAGGAGATATACATTACTACGTGGAAAGCGCCGCCGCCATCGACAGCCTCACAGAGCAATCGCATGTACTGATAGCCGAAGCCTGCACGCATGCCCCACTGACAGAAGACATAGGAAGAGTAAAACTCCCCCGCCTGTTGCGGAAAAGAATCGGCGAAAGATTAAAGATAGATATCGTTTCGGGAAATGATTTCCCTGAAGATTTATCCGAATACAATCTGATTATCCATTGCGGTGCCTGCATGTTCAACCGCAAATATGTACTTAGCCGCATCGGGCAGGCCAAAACACAGAAAGTGCCGATGACCAATTATGGAATAGCAATTGCACATTTAAGTGGAATACTTGAGAAGATCAGTTATTAAATGTTCTCCGGACGAATGATTATTTGCCCGGAGAACACACTCCTTTTCCCGGGAAGTTACTATTCCAACTCCTCCAGTACTTTCTTCACATCCACCGCCTGCAACCTTCCATACACCTTCTCCCCAATCATCACCACCGGTGCCAGTCCGCACGCGCCTACACAACGCAGGCAATCGAGTGAAAACTTCCCGTCCGGTGTAGTCTCCCCTACTTCGATGCCCAGCACGCGCTTGAATTCCTCAAGCAATTTCTCCGAACCACGTACGTAGCACGCCGTTCCCATACATACCGAAATAGGATGTTTACCTTTAGGAGTCATCGTAAAGAAAGTATAGAATGTTACCACACCATACACACGCGACACCGGAACATTCAGCTTCGCAGCAATCAGGCGCTGCATCTCTTCCGGCAGATAGCCGTGCAGATGCTGCGCTTCATGAAGTATATTGATAAGTTCGCCCGGCTGGTTGCCATGCTTGTCACAAATAGCGCGCACTTGTTCGGCAACGTCACAGGCTAATTTGATATCTGACATAGTTCTCCGTTTTAATAAGTTAATCAATCGCCTTATTGAAATAATGCGTATGCAGCAACCGTTCCGCAGTCTCACTCAGCGGTTTGCCCAGATATTCCTCGTACAACGTCTTGATGTACGGATTCTCATGCGACTTGCGCAAAGGTTTCTGTGCGTCTTCCCGATACAGTGCGTTGGCACGTGCATACAGCACTTCCGAGTTGCCATGATGCAACGGTTGTCCGCCTCCACCGATACAGCCACCCGGGCATGCCATAATCTCAATTACATGATACTCATTCCGCCCATGGCGAATATCTTCCAATAATTGACGCGCATTACCCAGACCATGAGCAATACCCACCTTCAGTTCAAAGCCATCCAGGTCAATCGTTGCACGGCGCCCCCCTGCCAGGCCACGTACCTGCTCAAAGTTCACATTCTCCAATGTCCGCCCGGTATAAATCTCATAAACCGAACGCAAGGCTGCTTCCATCACACCACCGGTGGTTCCGAAGATGACACCGGCACCCGTCGAAGCTCCCATCGGCTGGTCGAACTCCTTATCCGTCAGTAACGTGAAACCGATGTTAGCCCGTCTGATAAGCCGTGCCAGCTCGCGGGTGGAAATAGAATAATCGACGTCCGGACTACCATCTGTCTTAAACTCATCGCGGTCGCACTCATACTTCTTTGCCAGACAAGGCATAATAGATACCACCACCAACTTCTCACGCGGAATACCCATCTTCTCCGCCCAGAATGTCTTGGCAATGCTACCGAACATCTGTTGTGGCGAACGTGCCGTAGAAGGTATATCAAGCATATCGGGGAAATGATGTTCAAAGAAATTCACCCATGCCGGACAACAGGAAGTCAGGATAGGCAGGCGAACCGATTTATCCCCATTCATATAACGTGTCAGACGATTCAATATCTCGGCACCTTCTTCCATGATGGTAAGGTCGGCGGCAAAGTCTGTATCAAATACATAATCAAAGCCCAATTCACGAAGGGCGTACACCATCTTTCCCGTTACCAATGTCCCGGCAGGCAGTCCGAACTCTTCTCCCAAAGCCGCACGAACAGCCGGAGCAGTCTGTACGATAACAATCTTATCCGGATTTTCCAAATCCAGCAACAGGCGGTTAGTATGATCGCGTTCCGTCAATGCCCCTACCGGACAAACAGCTACGCATTGTCCGCAATAAGTACATTCACTGTCGCTCATCATCTTATCAAAAGCCGGAGCAATCGTCGTATTGAAACCACGGCGGATAGCTCCCAACGCCCCCACTGTCTGCACCTCATTACATACACTCTCGCAACGCCTGCAGAATATGCACTTATCCATATTCCGCACAATGGACGAAGTGACTTCACGCTTACGGGGCGAAAGCTCTCCGCCATTATAAGGCATCCGCCGGATATTGAAACGCAGCGCCAAAGTCTGCAACTCACAGTTGCCGCACTTCGGACAGGTAAGGCAATCATTCGGATGATCCGAAAGTATCAGTTCAGCCACCACCTTGCGGGCATTCATCACGCGCAGGGTACTGGTACGCACCACCATTCCCTCTGTGCAACGGGTGGCGCAGGCGGGAGCCAGATTACGGCGTCCTTCCACCTCCACGACACAGATGCGGCACGAGGCCGGATTATTTTTAACGCAAGTGCCCTTCAAATCAATATGACAAAGGGTGGGTATATCTATACCGATTTTCCGTGCGGCTTCCAGGATAGTCGAGCCTTCGGGCACGGTGATATAATGGCGGTCTATTTGCAGGGTTATTTGTTTTTCTTCCATTTTCTTTCAGTTTAGTTCCCTTAAACTACATTGATTGCTTTGAACTTACAGCGTGCCATGCACATGCCACACTTGATACACTTGTCCGGATTGATGACATGCGGTTTGCGCACATCACCCAGAATGGCATCCGCCGGACAATGTTTAAAGCAAAGATGGCAACCGATGCACAGTTCCGGGTTGATAGTATAAGTCAGCAATGATTTGCACTGCTTCGCCCGGCAGGTTTTATCCCTCACATGCTCCACGTATTCATCATAAAAGTTATTGAGCGTAGACAATACCGGATTGGGTGAAGTCTGTCCCAGCCCGCACAAGGCAGTATCCTTTATCACCTTTCCCAATGTAGAAAGTGCATCCAGATCTTTCATCGTGCCTCGTCCTTCGGTTATCTTGTTCAGCAGTTCCAACAGGCGCTTGTTACCAATACGGCAGGGCGTACATTTTCCACATGATTCTTCTACCGTAAAATCAAGATAGAAGCGTGACACAGAAACCATGCAATCGTCTTCATCCATCACAATCATACCACCGGAACCCATCATCGAGCCTTCTGCCAGCAAGTTGTCAAAGTCAATCGGCGTATCCAGATGCTTCTCCGTCAGGCAACCGCCCGAAGGTCCACCCGTCTGCACCGCCTTGAACTTCTTCCCTCCTTTGATGCCGCCTCCAATTTCATAAATCACCTCACGCAGGGTGGTGCCCATCGGCACTTCAATCAAACCTACGTTGTTAATCTTCCCGGCCAGCGCAAACACCTTCGTTCCTTTCGAGCGTTCCGTGCCGATAGACGCAAACCATTCCGCACCTTTCGTCAGGATGATAGGAATATTGGCAAGCGTCTCCACATTGTTCACATTGGTAGGTTTGCCCAGATAACCGGCTTCGGCAGGGAAAGGAGGTTTCAAAGTAGGTTCACCCCGCTTTCCTTCCATGGAGTGAATCAACGCAGTTTCTTCACCGCACACAAATGCTCCGGCACCATAACGTATTTCAATGTCGAAACTAAAGTCCGTACCGAATATATTCTTACCCAGCAAACCGTATTCGCGTGCCTGGGCAATAGCAATCTTCAAACGTTGTATAGCCAACGGATATTCCGCCCGGATATATACCAATCCTTTGGGAGAACCGATAGAATAACCACAAACTGCCATTGCTTCAACAATAGAGTGCGGATCACCCTCCATGATGGAACGGTCCATAAAAGCACCGGGGTCACCCTCGTCAGCGTTACACACCACATACTTCATGTCGGCCTGTTGCTTATGGGCAAATTCCCACTTCTTCCCTGTGGGGAAACCACCACCACCACGTCCACGAAGTCCGGAACGTTTTATCACGTCTATCACCTCTTCCGGCTTTTTGTTGAGAAGACTGTCCGCCAAGGCCATATACCCATCCAGCGCAATGTATTCTTCAATGTTTTCCGGATCGATGAAGCCGCAGTTACGCAAAGCGATGCGCATCTGCTTCCGATAGAAATCCATGTGTTTGGAGTCGCTGACGGTCTTCTCCGTCTTCGGGTCGATATAGAGCAGCCGCTCTATTTTCCGTCCCCCGATGATATGCTCTCTGACTATCTCGTCGGCATCATCAGGCACCACCTGGGTATAGAAAGTGTTATCAGGGATAATCTTCACGATAGGTCCCTTTTCACAAAAGCCGAAACAACCGGTAGTGATAATGTCCACCTTGTCGGCTATATTATTTCTCTCGAGTGTTTGCTGAAGGCGTTCAGCAATGATGTGGCTGTCGGATGCCTTGC
>NZ_CAJLKP010000091.1 GCF_905207245.1 uncultured Bacteroides sp.
GCAGGCTTTGATTGAAACCAGTCGTCAACAGGGTTTTATGGAACGTGGACGGCGGGATAAATGGCGTAGCTTTTCTTATGCAGGCTCACCAAAGGTGTATGATGCGCAGGTGATAAAAGCGGATTATTTGATGGAAAATATAGATTTAGCTTTTGAAGCCTGGCAACAGCGTGGATGGGATAAATATTGTCCGTTTGATGATTTTTGTAATTACTTGCTTCCTTATTGGGTGGGTGACGAAATTCCTGACTGTTGGCGGCGCATATATCGGGAGCGTTTTCTGCCGGTGCTGGATTCCCTCTATCAGGGGACAGATATTGTGGTTGCTGTAGATAGTTTACAATCTTATTTGCAGCGTAATATGAACTTTTGTTATAACAATGACTTCTGTTTTCCACATGCCGGGGGTGTTTTTATTCTGGAACATTGCATCGGGACATGTCGGGAAGAGACGGATTTTTTAGTCTATCTGTTAAGGGCATTGGGCATACCGGTTGCTGTAGATCGCTATATTTATTCGCCGGACACTTTTTTAGCTCATAGCTGGAATGTGTTCCGCGATACCACCGGGCATTTTATCCCTACTGAACTGCAGCGGACAGGAGTGACGCGTGAATGGGTGAATCATCGTTCTAAAGGGAAGGTTTATCGTGCTTTTTCTGTGCCGCAAGAACAATCTTCAATTTTTGGCACTTTGCTTAAAGATGTCACTACCGACTATTATCCTGCAAATGAAATGCGGATTGCAGGAATTCAGAGTAGTGCCGGAGAGGGATTGATTGGCGTTTTTTCAATGAATGGTTGGATTCCTATCGGTAGGTACAGGTGGCATGACGGAGAGGCTTTAGTGGAAAATCTTGAAATAGAGCAGATTTATCAGCCATTGGTGCAGACTGTAGCCGGCTGGAAGGAGAGTGGATACCCCTTTATACCGCAAGCAGATGGTACGGTGCTTTCTCTTGTACCGGATACGACGCAGTGGGAAAGTATCCGGTTGGTGAGAAAACACCCGTTGACGCAATATTGGGTAAGGCAAATGCGGGAAATGGATGGTGTGCGATTCTTTGGGAATAATACTCCAGACTTTAAAAATGCAGAATTGTTAGCAGTCTCGGTTTGTGACAGTACTTATAGTCGGGAATGTCGGTTAGTAGTTTCTGCAAAGCGGAAATACCGCTACTTGTGGGTATGCCCGCCTGTAGGAAAACGGTTGAATATGGCAGAAGTAGCTATTTATGCAGACAGTAGTTGTAACAAGAAGCTGGATTGCCGGGTAGAGGCATGCGCTCCACCTGTGTATAACTTAAAGGAATATTCGATAGATAAAGCTTTTGACGGGCAAAATCTGACGCGTTATGAGTCAGGAAAAGAGGATGTCCCTTGCATGCTTGACCTGAAAACTTCAACGCTAATTAGTGGAATTATCTATGTGCCACGTAATGATGACAATTATGTTAGTCCGGGTGACTATTATGAACTCTTTTATCAGCATGGGACGAAAGGTTGGATTTCATTAGGGGCAAAAGTTGCTGAGTTTGATTATCTGGAATATAATCATGTACCTGCTGGGGCTTTACTCTGGTTGCACAATCGGACAAAGGGAGTAGAAGAACAAGTTTTTCGTTGGAAAGAAGGAAAACAGGTATTTAATTATAGGCTAAAGTAAATAGAAATCATAAAGAAATTACAGATGGAAAAGAAGTATTACAGGCTTTCATTCTTTATAGATAAAGTGTTCAGGTTGGTTATAATTGCTTGTATACTCTTTGTACTCTATTTGTTGCTGGGAGTCACAACCTTTGCTACTTTTAAGGTTCCTACAGATTCTATGGAACCTGCTTTGCTGCCGGAAGATTGTATTCTGGTAAATAAGTGGGTAATGGGGGGACGTATTTTCGACGTATGGGATGCTTTGGAGGGGAAAGAGGTGGAGATAACCCGTCTCCCGGGTTTTGGAAAAGTGGAACGGAATGATGTATTGGTTTTTAATTTCCCATATCCGGGGCGTTGGGATAGTATAAGGTTAGATGTAATGAAATACTATGTAAAGCGCTGTGTTGCTTTGCCGGGTGACACATTTGAAATAAGAGATGCACGCTATTATGTACGTGGTTATGATGGGGTGCTGGGGGATATCCGGCAGCAAGATTGCCTGCGTTTACAACTAAATGGGATAGCTGATGACCACTCTGCCCGTGAGCGGGGAATATGCTTTAATGCGTATCCGTTCAATGATATTGTAAATTGGAATATAGTAGAATTTGGACCGCTTTTTATTCCTGCTAAAGGTGCGGAAGTATTGATGACTCCACTGAATAAAGTGCTTTACCGGAATGCGATAGAATGGGAGCAAAAGAAAGCTCTTACTCTGAAAGGTGATACCGTATTGTTAGGCGATAGTGTAATACGGAAGTACTCTTTCCGGCAAGATTATTATTTTGTTACAGGAGACTTGGCTATAAATTCTCAGGATTCCCGTTACTGGGGACTGTTGCCGGAACCTTTTATTGTTGGAAAGGCTGTCAGGATATGGAAATCAGTGGATAAGAGGACGGATAGAGTGCGATGGAATAGGATATTCAAAAAGATAGAATGATGATAGGATGCACACATAAAATAAGAGAGATTACAGTTGTTTTGCTACAGTTTGTAGCTGTTTGTTCACTGCTGAGTATGGTATGTGCGGCAACTCCTGAACTGCCTGCAGGAGAAACCATCGGCCAGTGGGTGTGGTTTGGAAAAGCTGCACTGGTTTCGGCCGGATGTATCACTGTTTCTTGTCTGATACAGCTTCTGGGAAAATCTTCCTGGACAGATGTTTTGTGTTTCCGGCATTTCTTTGTTTATGTGGCTTGGAGTTTGGTATTATTAGGGACTATTGAAGCGGTTTGGGGCTTGCGGCAATTATATGGATTTTCTGTTTCCGGGCATTCACAGTATGCACTTACAGGCTCTTTCTTCAATCCCGGTCCGTATGGGGGATATTTAGCGATGATATTACCTGTCTGCTTGCATTTGTATTTACGTGTTTGCAAACGGAAGAGCACAGATGTTCTTCATAAAATAGAGAAAGTGGCGGCAGGACTTGCCGGTATTCTTATTTTATGTGTATTACCGGCCACGATGAGCCGTTCTGCCTGGATTGCTGCTGCAATAAGCTGTGCATGGGTGGCATATATGCATCGTGACAGACGTAAGTGGGGCGTTTTATGGCGGAGATATAAGAAACGTTACCTTACATGGGGAGTGGCCGGGCTTTTGGTTCTGATATTGGGAGGTGCTGGCATTTTCTTTTTGAAGCCTGACTCTGCTATGGGACGTCTGTTTATGTGGAAAATTACTTGTAAAGCTATCGTGGAGCATCCTTGGGGATGTAGTGAAGGATTTGCTTATGCATACGGCGAAGCACAAGAAAATTATTTTGGTAGCGGAGATTATGCTGCTTGGGAAGAACGTGTGGCCGGAAGTCCGGAATACGCTTTCAATGAATATCTGGAACTGGCGTTAACAGCAGGAATAATGCTTTGTGTAATGTTACTGGTGACTATTGGGGGCTGCCTGTGGTTAGGGGCGAAATGGGGGCGTTATGAAATTTGCGGAGCACTCATATCCTTGCTTGTTTTCTCTTTTTCTTCTTATCCCATGCATTTTCCGGTATTTGCAGTAACCGGTATCTGCCTGCTGTTTGCTTGTGGCACTGGAGATGTGGCAGGGAAATGTCTTATTTGGGGCACTTGTGCACTGATATGGATAGTGGGGCTTGACGGTAAATGGCAACGGGAGGAAGATGCCTGTCGGGATTGGACGAATGCGAGGATGCTTTATCATTTGGGAAATTATACTGCTGCCAATGAAGCTTACTATAAACTCTACCCGCAGTTGGGAGAAAGAGGAACTTTTTTATTTGAATATGGGCATAGTTTGCATAAGTCCGGTCGTTATGATCAATCTAATCTGTTTCTGGAACAGGCTGTTTTATATAGTACTGATCCAATGATATTGAATATAACAGGTAAGAATTATCAGGAAATGCAATATTATGAGAGGGCTGAAACCTATTATTGGGCTTCAGTCCACCGTTTGCCGGGGCGGATTTATCCCTACTACCTGCTGGCAAAACTCTATGCGGAGCCGGACTATCGGAATAGGGAGAAGTTTGAGAAGATGCAACGGATTGTATTGACTAAAGCCCCGAAAGTTTATTCCACCGCAATCAGAGAAATGAGGAGCGAAGTGGAAAAGATAGGAAACGACTGGTGTAATACGACGATTGATAAGTGAATATAATATGGTGGATATGGATACGTATAAGGATACTTGGAATGCTTGTCTGCTGTACCGCAATAAACAGTTGACAAAACAATTGAAGGATTATCAGAAAGCTTCGGCATTAGCCGGATGTTCTTCTTCTTTGATAGTGGCAATGGGGCAGTTACTGTGCCTTCATCAAAAACCTGCTTATGGTATAGTCAAGGATGAGGCCGAATGGAGGGAGCTGTTTATCGTCATAGACTTGTTTTACGGTGGGTGTCTGTCAGAAGAATTAGTGCCATTTAGTTTAAGTGCCCAGGAGTTGAGGTTGTGCTATCTGGTACGTGCTCACTTGGATAATAAGACAATCGCTCTTCTGTTTAATATAGTTCCCCGGTCGGTATTGAAAGCTAAACAGCGTATAAAAAATAAGTTGGCTTTATCAGCTACGGATAGTTTGGATAAGTATATACAACAATGCTGATTGCCACTAATATAGATATTTCTGATGATTATGATGAGAAAGTGTTTGATGGTATTTGTAAGTGGGGCTTTATTGTGCCTTTTGGCGTCATGCAATAAATATAGTAAAGGTGTGGAAGAAGTTTTATCTCTTGCCGGGGAGAACCGGGGAGAACTTGAAAAGGTCTTGCTACATTATCAGGACGATAATTTTAAATTGAAGGCCGCTGAGTTTCTTATTCTGAATATGGTGGGGCACTCTGTGCCGACCTCAACGTCTGTGGCAAAATATAAGTCGTTTTATCGGAGATGTGATTCAATCAGGGATGAGTATAAGTCTACCCATAGAAGCCGATGGATAGCGTTGATAGATAGTCTGTGGGATGCATCTCAGGTCGGTAAAATATCCGGGACCGTGGATTATGTTCCTCTACAGAAGGCGATAACTGCTAATCAGATGATAACTGAAATAGATCAGGCATTTGAATCATGGAAAGAGAATGCATTTACAGAAAAATGCTCGTTTGAGCACTTCTGTGAGTACATCTTACCTTTCTATCGCGGTAGTAGCTTTGTATTGGATGATTCTCGTTCACGATTTTATCAATTATACAAATGTCGATATTTTCAAGATAGGGCAAAACTGCTGACTGATGAAGCGGATTCAGTATTGGCCCTTTATAAGAATATTGATTTTACTTCTTTCAATGGTTCGGGTATTCCGGCTCTGAGCACTGAGGCTCTGATGCAGATGGGAGGCGGAAGCTGTACGGAGCGGGGAGTTTTTAATTCATTATTGTTCTCAGCCCTCGGTATGCCGGTTGCTGTGGATTTTGTCCCAGCATGGGGGAGCCAGAATGGTTCTCATTCCTGGAATGTGTTGCTAGTGGGGGATAAACATTATGCTTTTGACCCATTTTGGGGGCATAATAAATGGGAACACTATAACAGATTGTACAGTAATACAGGAATGTATGATTCTAACGGACAAGGTGAGTTTCGTGTTCCGAAGGTATACAGAAAAACATATTCCACTCATTTGGAGAGTTCTTTGTTGGGTAAAGGTGTGGAAATGGAGGATATTCCTCCTTTATTCCGTAATTTTAAGAAAAAGGATGTTTCCTCTGATTATTTTGAAACAACTGATGTGGAGGTGCTTTTAACCGAAAATGCTCCGGAGAATACAAAATATGCTTATTTGTGTGTATTTAATGTTGAAGGTTGGATACCTGTACAATTTGGGGAGATAGCAGACGGGAAAGCACTATTTCGGGAAATGGGGAGAAATATTGTATATCTGCCCGTTTATTATAAAAAGGGAAGTTTATTACCGGCTGCTCCTCCCTTGTGCCTGAAAGAGGACGGCAGTGTGTTAGTCTTGGATGGGATGGGGGTAAAAGAAGATAGCTTGGTGACGAGAAATGTCGTGATACAATCATTTAGAAATCGGGAGTATCTGAAATGTATGAGCGGGACAAGTATTGTAAGTTTGAATAAGAATGGGGCAGAAGATACCTTGTGCACAATATCTGGAATATTACCGGTTAGACGCACCACTTATAAGGTGAATATGGGAACTGCCAGTCGCTTCGTGAGAATGAATTTGCCTTCGGATAGTATTGCTTTAGGAGAGTTGGGCTTTTATAGTTTACAGGGTAAAATAGAGGATGTTGAAATCATATCTCCTTTGCAATCTTTGTCTGAGCATGAATCGGTAGAGGCTCTTTTTGATGGTTTTACTTCTACAGGTTATCGCGGTAAATCAAAAAAGAAGTATGTAGATATTAATTTGGGAGGAGATTATGAAGTGGAACATATTGTTGTAGTACCCTATGTCATGTCGCAGATTCTCAGGAATAGTACTTATGAATTGTTTTACTGGAAAAATGGTGATTGGGAATCATTGGGAGAACAAAAAAGAAGTGGAATGGATTTGTTGTTTGAAAACGTTCCGGGAGATGCATTGTTTAGATTGAAACAAAAGACGGAAAAGGATGAAAAAATAAAGGAAAGGATTTTCCTTTATAAGAATGGGGAGGTGATTTGGATGTAGATTCATATTTTGATTTTTACATTAAAACATAGTCTGAACATAGTGTTATAAAAAATCCTCCTTTCCCATTTTACTGGCAAAAGGAGGATTTCCCTTAAAATTATGATGGACTATTTTATTTCAAGTCTCTCAGTTCCCAGCCCAATGCACTGGCACCCAGTACGGCTGCGTCAGAGTCTTTCAATTCGGATATCAACAGTTTGGCTTTGCCTTTGAAGATATTCAATACATTGGCATCGATGGCTTTCTGGATAGGCTTGAAGATGTAATCACCGGATTTAGCCAATCCACCGAACAGGATAATAGCTTCAGGACTGGAGAATGCGATGAAATCTGCAATAGCTTCGCCCAGAATAGTACCTGTATATTCAAAGATATCTTGTGCTAACTTGTCACCTTGAACAGCTGCGTCATATACATCTTTTGAAGTGATGTTTTCGGCAGGAATGGAACGCAGCAAGCTGGGTTCGGTGCGTGCAGTCAGGAATTCACGTGCTGAGCGAGCTACACCGGTAGCCGAGCAATAAGTCTCCAGACAGCCGTGGCGTCCACATCCGCAAAGGCGTCCGTTTTCGCGGCGTATGATGGTGTGTCCCAATTCTCCGGCAAAACCATCGTGACCATAAACCATCTGACCGTTGATAACGATACCGCTACCTACACCTGTGCCCAAGGTAATCATGATGAAGTCTTTCATACCACGTGCTGCACCGTAAGTCATTTCACCGATAGCTGCGGCATTAGCATCGTTAGTCAGTGCGGCAGGAATACCCAGACGTTCTTCAAACATGGCAGCCAAAGGTATAACACCTTTCCAGGGTAAGTTTGGAGCAAATTCGATTGTACCACTGTAATAGTTGCCGTTAGGAGCACCGATACCGATACCTTTAATTTTGTCTACACCGCCGTTAGCGATAATCAAAGGCAACAGATTTTTGCAGACATCGTCTACGTAGGCATCTGCCTCTTCGTGAGCGCCAGTCTTGATAGAACCGCTTGCAATGATAGTTCCGCGTGCATCCACAATGCCAAAGACAGTGTTTGTACCGCCTATGTCAATACCTACTACGTAGGGTTTTTCCATGCTTGAATTCATGATACTAAAGTTTTGTTTAAAGGGTTAGTTAATTAGTTTTATGGTTACAAATTACACAAAGAAAAACGACACTTCAAAATCTTTTTTAAAAAAAGTTCACCCTCTTTGCAACTTTTTGTAACATAGCTGCGTCTAATAGTGAAAATTAATAAGAAAACAGACTAAAAACAGGAGAGATACGTGATACAGCTGAAAGACATTAACAAGACCTACAACAACGGAGCACCTCTACATGTGCTCAAAGGCATCAACCTCGACATCAAGCGGGGTGAGTTTGTTTCCATCATGGGAGCTTCGGGTTCCGGTAAATCCACCTTGCTTAATATATTAGGTATTTTGGATAACTATGATACCGGTGAGTATTATCTGAACGGGACGTTGATTAAGAACCTCAGCGAGACCAAGGCTGCCGAATATCGGAATCGTATGATTGGTTTCATCTTCCAGTCTTTTAACCTGATTTCCTTCAAGGATGCGGTAGAGAATGTGGCGCTTCCGCTTTTTTATCAGGGAGTGAGCCGCCGCAAGCGCAATGCCTTGGCACTGGAATATCTGGATCGCCTGGGATTGAAGGATTGGGCGCACCATATGCCTAATGAAATGTCCGGCGGACAGAAACAGCGTGTTGCCATAGCTCGTGCTCTCATTACTCAGCCACAGATTATCCTTGCCGATGAACCGACTGGTGCCCTCGACAGTAAGACTTCCGTTGAAGTGATGCAGATTCTTAAAGATTTGCACAAGACGGGGATGACGATTGTTGTGGTTACCCATGAAAGCGGTGTAGCCAACCAGACAGATAAGATTATCCATATCAAGGATGGTATTATCGGCAGCATTGAAGAAAATCTGAATCATGATGCTTCTCCGTTTGGAAAAGACGGAATCATGAAATGACAAGCCGATAAAAGAGTGAATCATGAAAGAATGAAAACTACGGCATGGCAGTCGGCTTTCAGCTCTTTAATTTTTAATTATTAATTCTTAATTCAGAATGTTTGATATTTGGCAAGAAATATACGGAACCATCAAGCGGAATAAGTTGCGTACATTCCTCACTGGGTTTGCCGTGGCATGGGGCATCTTTATGCTGATAGTGCTGCTGGGTGCCGGAAACGGTATCATCCATGCTTTCGACCAATCATCTTCGGAACGTGCATTGAACTCTATCCGCATTTTCCCGGGATGGACTTCCAAGCCTTATGCAGGATTGAAAGAAGGACGCCGCGTTCGTCTGGAGAACAATGACCTGGAAGCTACTGAAAAGTATTTCCCCGATTATGTAATCAGTGCCGGTGCTACTGTGCGGCAGAGCAATGTAAACGTAAGTTTCGGGCAGGAATATGTAAATATCTCCCTGATGGGGGTGCATCCTAACTATACGGAGGTGGAAACTGTGAAGACTGCGGACGGGCGTTTTATTAATCAGAATGACTTGAAAGAACGCCGGAAGGTTATAGTTATACATAAGAAGACTGCTGAAATACTATTCGACAAGACTCATACCGAACCTATCGGGCAGTTTGTCAATGCAAGTGGTGTGGCTTATCAGGTAGTTGGTATCTATAACGATCAGGGAGACCGTGAAGCCAGTGAGGCTTACATCCCTTTTTCTACTTTGCAGACCATCTATAATAAAGGCGAGCAACTGAACAATATCATCTTTACGACTAAAAATCTGGAAACGATAGAGAGCAATGAACTTTTTGAGGCTAATTATCGTAAGGTGATCGGTGCTAATCGCCGTTTTGATCCTCAGGATAACAGTGCCATTTGGATTTGGAATCGTTTCACTGATTATATGCGGACACAAAATGCAATGGGAATGCTTCGCACAGCCATCTGGGTGATTGGTATTTTCACATTGTTGAGCGGAATAGTCGGGGTTTCGAACATCATGTTGATTACGGTGAAAGAACGTACTCGCGAGTTTGGTATCCGCAAGGCACTTGGAGCGAAGCCATTGTCTATTCTCTGGCTGATTATTGTGGAGAGTGTCACTATTACTACTTTGTTCGGATACATAGGTATGGTGGCCGGTATTGCAGTCACGGAGTGGATGAATTCAGCCTTCGGCAACCAGACTATGGATGCAGGTATGTTCCAGCAAACCATGTTCTCGAATCCGACCGTAGATTTGGGGATTGCCATTCAGGCTACGCTTACCTTGATTATTGCAGGCACGTTGGCAGGATTCTTTCCGGCAAAGAAGGCAGTAAGTATCAGTCCGATAGAAGCATTGAGAGCAGATTAAGTCGAACGTAAATCGTAAATAGAAATTATGAGAATAGATATAGACTCTTGTGAGGAAATCCTCATCACGATTACAAGAAACAAGACGCGAAGCTTGCTGACGGCATTCGGTGTGTTCTGGGGAATCTTCATGTTGGTGGCGCTCATCGGTGGCGGACAGGGGATGCAACAGGCTATGAGTTCCCAGTTTGAAGGCTTTGCTACGAACTCGGCTTTCCTGGTTTCGCAAAAGACGGGGGAAGCGTATAAAGGTTTCCGGAAAGGACGTTGGTGGGACTTGGAACTTTCTGATATAGAGCGCCTGCGTCATGGAGTGAATGAAATAGATGTCATTACTCCTTCCATCGCTTATTGGGGAAGAACAGCTATACACGGAGATAAAAAATATGATTGTAGCGTAAAGGGATTGTATCCTGAGTATGAGCATATAGAACATCAGGAAATGGCTTATGGGCGCTTCATCAATGATGTGGATATTAAGGAGGCACGCAAAGTTTGCGTAATCGGTAAGCGTGTGTATGAAAGTTTATTCCGTCCGGGAGAGGATCCTTGTGGAAAGTATATCCGGGTAGATGGGATTTACTATCAGGTTATCGGTATGTGCTCGTCCGAGGGTAACATGAATATTCAGGGGCAAGCCTCGGAAGCTGTTACTTTGCCTTATACTACCATGAAGCAGGCCTACAATCTGGGTAACCGGATACATGTGGTGTGTTTCACAGTGAAGCCGGGCATCAAGGTAACGGATATTCAGGACAAGGTAGAGCGTATTGTGAAAGCAGCTCATTACATATCTCCGGATGACAAACAGGCAGTGATGATGCTGAATGCGGAAGCGATGTTTTCCATGGTGGATAACTTGATGGCAGGAACTCGCATTTTAATCTGGATGGTAGGTTTGGGAACTTTGTTTGCAGGCGCTATCGGTGTATCGAATATTATGATGGTGACGGTGCGTGAACGTACTACGGAAATTGGTATTCGTCGTGCCATTGGTGCACGCCCGCGGGACATTCTACAGCAGATTCTTTCGGAGAGTATGGTGCTGACGACCATTGCTGGTATGGCAGGTATTTCTTTTGCCGTGCTCGTGTTGCAAGTATTGGAAGCGGCTGCTAATGATCCGGGGCATATAACTACTCATTATCAGGTCTCATTTGGACTGGCTATAGGCACATGTGCATTGCTGATTGCTTTAGGAGTGCTTGCTGGTCTGGCTCCGGCTTATCGTGCTATGGCAATCAAACCTATTGAGGCCATAAGAGACGAATAATAATTATAAATTATAAATTAATAATTAAAAGGGGCCTGCGGGGTGTGGGCGGGATATTAAAAATAGAAATAAAAAAACAATAATATAATAATAGTATGAAAAAGTATCTGAAAATCGCATTGTTGGTAGTTGTAGCTGCCATTTTCATCTTTACGTTTGTGTTCCTGTATCAGAAATCCAGACCGAAGATTACGGTGTATGAAACGATAACTCCGGTAGTAGCTGACCTGGAAAAAACAACGGTGGCAACCGGAAAGGTGGAGCCGAGAGACGAGATTCTTATCAAGCCCCAGATTTCGGGTATCATTGACGAGTTGTATAAAGAAGCTGGACAGAGTATACGTAAGGGAGAAGTGATTGCTAAGGTAAAAGTGATTCCCGAACTGGGTACGCTGAACTCTGCCGAAAGCCGCGTACGCTTGGCAGAGCTTAATGCAAAACAGGGGGAAACGGACTTTGCCCGTATAGAGAAATTGTTTGAAGATAAGCTGGTTAGTCGTGAAGACTACGAAAAGGCTGAGGTAAGTGTGAAACAGGCACGTGAAGAGTTGCAGACAGCTAAGGATAATCTGGAAATTGTGAAGGAAGGTATTACAAAGAGTAGTGCTTCTTTCTCAAGTACACTTATCCGTTCTACTATCGACGGTTTGATACTGGATGTTCCTGTAAAAGCCGGTAACTCGGTAATTATGAGTAATACATTCAATGATGGTACTACGATTGCTACAGTTGCCAACATGAACGATTTGATTTTCAAAGGTAAGATTGATGAAACTGAGGTAGGACGTGTTCACGAAGGTATGCCGGTGAAGCTGACAATCGGTGCTTTGCAGAATCTTTCATTTGAGGCTATGCTGGAATACATCTCTCCGAAGGGGGTAGAAGAAAATGGGGCTAATCAGTTTGAGATCAAGGCAGCTATTCAAGTGCCGGATACGGTGATGATTCGTTCGGGATATTCTGCCAATGCGGAAATTGTATTGGAGCGTGCAGAGAAAGCGCTCACTTTACCGGAGAGTACTATTGAGTTCAGCGGAGACAGTACATTCGTCTATGTTATGACAGATAGTGTACCTGCCCAGAAGTTTGAACGCAAACAGGTGAAGGTGGGCATGAGCGATGGTATTAAGATTGTCATCAAAGACGGTGTGGACGGTAAGGCTAAGGTACGTGGTGCTGAAAAGAAAGATAAATAGCCTTTAATGAATCATTTATTATAACTCAATATTATCATTGAAATATGAAAAATAAACTAATCATAGCATGTCTTATGTTGGGAGGTCTTTCGGCTCAGGCTCAGGAAGGCTGGACTTTACGCCAATGTATTGATTACGCTATCGAGCATAATATAGATATACGTCGGACAGCTAATACGGCGGAACAAAGTGAGGTTAACGTGAACACAGCTAAATGGGCACGCTTGCCGAGCCTGAATGGTAGTGCAGGACAGAGTTGGAACTGGGGACGTACACAGACGGCTATAAAAGATGAGACTACCGGTGACTATTCTACGGTTTATGTCAATACAAATAGCAATAGCACCAATATGTCTGTGTCTACCAATATTCCCATATTTACGGGATTGGAAATTCCTAATCAGTATGCGTTGGCGAAGTTGAATTTTAAGGCGGCTATGGCAGATCTGGAAAAAGCGAAAGAAGATATTTCTATAAATATAGCTTCCGCTTATTTGTTGGTGCTGCTCAATAAGGAGTTGCATCAGGTTTCCCTCGGGCAGGTAGAGTTGAGTAAAGAGCAGTTGGCTCGTATTTCCCGTCTTGCAGAGCTGGGCAAGGCATCTCCTGCCGAAGTAGCTGAAGCCAAAGCGAGTGTGGCTCAGGATGAGATGAAGGCTGTGCAGGCTAATAATAATTATCAACTTGCATTGCTTGATCTTAGCCAGCTTATTGAGTTGGAGACACCGGAAGGATTTACATTGTCAGCTCCTGCTGTGACGTTGGATTTACTTCCTCTTACCCCGCCGGATGAAGTATATCAGACTGCTGTGACGACTAAGGCTGCGGTTCAGGCTGCGCAATATCGTCTGGAGGGCAGTAAACACAATATCCGTATTGCGCAGAGTGATTTTTATCCTCAACTGAATTTGAATGGTAGTCTCGGAACGAACTATTATTCTACTCTTGACCGTAATTTCAGTCAGCAGTTACGGGATAACTTCAGTAAGTATGTGGGTTTCAGTCTTAGTGTGCCCATTTTTAATAGATTTTCTACCCGTAACCGTGTGCGGACAGCCCGTTTGCAAAAGGAGAATTATTCTTTGCAGTTGGACAATGTGAAGAAGACACTTTATAAGGAAATTCAACAGGCATGGTACACTGCACTTGCTTCTGAAAGTAAATATACCAGCAGTAGCACAGCTTCCAATGCCAGTGCTGAGTCTTTCAGGCTGATGAGTGAAAAGTATGACAATGGTAAAGCTACTGCGGTGGAATATAACGAAGCGAAGCAGAACTTGATGAAAGCCCAATCTGATGAATTGCAGGCTAAATATGAATATCTGCTCCGTACAAAGATATTGGACTTCTATAAAGGAGTGCCTATCGAATAATTTTTCAGTGTGTTTCTCTCTAAAAATCCTTTCTTGGCTGTAAGGCTGAGGGAGGATTTTTCATATATTTGCCACATGAGTCCATTTATCAGTATAATAATTCCTTTTTACGGTACGGCAGACCCGGTGTTGCTGCAACGGTGCCTTGATTCTATTCATGGGCAAGGGATGGCGGAGGGCACTTATGAAGTCATAGTAACGGACGATGACGGAAGAGGTTTGGGTGCTGCCCGCAATAAAGGCATGCGTCAGGCAACAGGTACTTATCTGATGTTTGTAGATGCAGATGATTATCTTTTCCCTAATATTTCCTATTGTTTTTCTTATCTTATAAAATATACTCCTGATATTTGTTCTTTTCAGATGCGAGAGGTTAAAAAAACTGGTGTTGTACCTCATTCTTTCAGTTATAAATGGGATGTTTATATATCTGGAGCCGAATATATGAGTCAGAATAACTTTATGGGTACTGCCTGGAGACATTTTTTGAATCGTAATTTCCTAAATATTTATGGATTGGCGTTTGCTGAGTCATGTTTCCATGAAGACGAAGATTTTGTCGTAAAAGCATATTGCCTGGCATCAACAACTCTTATTACTGATTATCCTGTTTATGCCTATTATAGAAGTGCTTCTTCTATTGTTCATGAGATGAACTTACAAGTGTGTTTTAAGAGGCTGAATGATTTCCGCAATATGCTATATAGGTTGAGGGATTTGTTGCTTTCCTTTGAAAGTGATAAGAACGCTACACCGATACAGATAAAGGCTTTACGGAGGCGTTTGAATTTTGTTACTATTGATTATATTCGCCAGATGCGTCGTAATAGATGCCGTATCAAAGAAATAAATCATCGGATGAACATCTTAAAGGAAGAGGGTTTGTTGCCTTTACCTAAAGAACAGTATTCCTGGAAATACTGCTTGGTATATCCTGTTATCAATGCTTATATCCGTTTGTTTGTATGAAAATATTGCTGCTCGGAGAATATAGTGGACTGCATTGGAGCCTTGCCGATGGGCTTCGGGCATTGGGACATAACGTTTGTGTTGCTTCCGATGGTTGTGGCTGGAAAAACTATCCACGTGATATAGCTTTGGATCGTCCTTCAAATAGTTTATATGATGGAATCTCTTGTCTACTGCGTATTTTACGTCATTTACCGAGCTTTCGTAATTATGATGTAGTTCAACTTATTAGTCCTTATTTTCTACATTTACGTAGTGAACGTACCTTGCCTGTTTACCACTACTTGCGCAGATATAACGATAAAGTCTTTTTAGGTGCTTTCGGGACTGATTATTACTATATCCGTGCCTGTATGGAAACTGATACATATCGCTACTCTGACTTTAAAACTGGTGATTGTTATCGTGATACGGCTTTTAACCAAATGACACTTCAGGATTGGTATTATGGTGGTGCTGCCCATGCTACTCGTGTCATTGCTGAAAGTTGCAACGGTATAATAGCTTGTTTGTGGGAGTATTATGCTGCTTATCAACCAATTTTTCCAGAGAAAACTGCATTTGTGCCTTTACCTATCAACTTGAATGAGATAATTTCACATATTCGTATTGCGCCGGAGATACTAAACTTCTTTATCGGTATTCAGAATTTTAAAGATTCTGTGAAGGGAACTGATGTAATGCTCCCCGTCCTGCAGGAAGTACAACGCAAGTATCCCGAACTTTGCCGCATCACCGAAGTGCACGATGTGCCCTATGCACGTTATCAGCAACTGATGGATGACGCTGACGTCCAGTTAGACCAGCTCTATTCATATACGCCCTCCATGAACTCATTGCTTGCTATGGCAAAGGGACTAACTGTAGTGGGCGGCGGTGAACCCGAGAACTACGAAATCATAAACGAAACACAACTTCGCCCCATCATTAACGTGTTGCCGGACGAGCAGGATATTTATCGGAAACTGGAAGATATTGTCCTTCACAGGGAGCGTATTCCGGAACTGTCGGTACAGAGTATCGAATATGTAGCCAAGCATCACAATCACGTCAAAATTGCCCGCCAATATCTTGACTTCTGGGAAAAACATTAATCATATCTTCTTGTAATATTACCATGCAATAATCAGTTATTGCAAGGTAATAAATTTATTTGGTAAGGAAATGTTTTTTCTTTGCCGAGGATGTCTGTTCCTTGTCTCAGAGGTACTTTATGAGCCCGATGTAACATGAGCGAAAGAAAATGAAATAGCTGAAGGCAAAGATGTAATACTAGCGAAAGAATGTGTAAAATGATTGTATGCGTCTCTTGAAACCTTGCTGTATATTTGCTGTCGGGAGATTCTGTTTTAGATACCGGAACGGGAAACCTGTATGAAGAACACTGCCCTCCAAGAAAAACTTTAATAAAAAAAGGATATAACTATGCGAAATCGTTTTTGTATTTTTCTGCTGGCAATTGTTGCCTACAGTTGCGCGACTTTTGCGCAAACCGGTTCAGCCAAGAATCCGGTGATTTATGCCGATGTACCGGATATGTCGATGATTCGGGTGGGAGACACCTATTACATGAGTAGCACTACTATGCATATGGCTCCCGGAGTGCCTATCATGAAATCTAAAGACCTTGTGAACTGGGAAATTGTGAACTACTGCTACGATGTCCTGGAAGACATGGATGAATTGAATCTGACTAATGGTAAAAGCACGTATGGACGCGGTACATGGGCCAGTTGCATCCGCTATCATAATAATATGTATTATGTGACAACATTTGCCCAGACCACCGGGAAGACTTATATATTCAGTACCAAGGATATAGAGAAAGGTCCCTGGAAGGTGAGCACTTTCAAGCCTGCCTATCACGATCATACGGTGTTTTTTGATGATGATGGCCGCATCTATATGATTTGGGGTGGTGGCAAACTGCGTATTGTTGAACTGAAAGAAGACCTGTCGGGCATCAAGGAGGGCACGGAACGGGTATTTATAGAAAATGCCAGCGCTCCGTCCGGAGATAATATAGGCTTGCCGGCCGAAGGCTCCCAACTATTTAAGGTGAATGGAAAGTATTATCTGTTCAATATCACCTGGCCCAAGGGAGGTATGCGTACGGTGGTCATCCATCGTTCCGATAGCATGGAGGGACCTTGGGAAGGCAGAGTTGCCTTGCAGGATAAAGGTGTTGCCCAGGGAGGTTTGATAGATACTCCCGACGGTAAGTGGTTTGCTTATCTTTTCCGGGATAATGGTTCGGTGGGACGCATCCCTTATCTGGTTCCTATGAAGTGGGAAGATGGCTGGCCGGTGATTGGAATTGATGGAAAGGTGCCGGAAACATTGGAACTCCCTGCCAGTAAAGGATTGATACCGGGCATTGTAGCGTCGGATGAGTTCACTCGTAAAAAGAAAGAGGCAGCTTTACCATTGGTTTGGCAATGGAATCATCAACCGGATAATTCCCTTTGGTCAGTCAGCGAACGCAAGGGCTATTTGCGCCTGAAAACCGGGCGGGTGGATAATGACTTCCTGCTGGCCCGCAACACATTAACCCAACGAACAATCGGTCCAGTGTGTTCGGGAGTAACTTCTGTAGATGTATCGGGCATGAAAGAAGGAGATTTTGCAGGACTTGCGCTTCTCCAGAAGAAATATGGATTAGTAGGTGTAAAGTTTGAAAACGGGGTAAAGAAGATTGTTATGGTAAGTGCGCAGACTGATAAGCCGGAAGAGGTGGAAAGTCTGCCACTGAACCAGAATACAATATTCCTGAAAGCCAAATGCGACTTCACAGACTTGAAAGATAAAGCTGATTTCTATTATAGCCTGGATGGCAAGAAGTGGACAAAGATTGGCAGTCAGCTTAAGATGGCTTATACGCTTCCGCACTTTATGGGCTATCGTTTCGGACTCTTCAATTATGCAACGAAGACTCCCGGCGGTTATGTGGACTTCGATTATTTCCGTATTAGCGACAAATAAATAATTAGTAATTATTAATCTGAAATTTGCATTAGAAATGAAAAAGGTAAACTCAGCGCTTTCAATGGGTAAGCGGATTGTTCTGTGCTCCCTTTGTATGGCAATGTTTTCGACGGCAGGATTTGCCCAGGGTAGTAAAGGTAAGAAGGTAAAGAATGCTCCGGTGTTCTCACAGGTTGTTTATCAGGGTAATGACAAGGTGTACAACGAGAATCCGTTGAAAGCCGGTGAGTTCTATAACCCTATTCTACAAGGCTGTTATCCCGATCCGGCGATAACCCGGAAGGGAGACGATTATTTCTTGGTGTGCTCATCGTTCGCCATGTTTCCCGGTGTGCCCATCTTCCATTCGAAAGACTTGGTGAACTGGAAACAGATCGGTCATGTGCTGGACCGCACTTCTCAACTGAAAGTGCACGATACAGGTATTAGTGCCGGTGTATATGCTCCGGCCATCAAGTATAATCCCAACAACGATACTTTCTACATGATTACCACGCAGTTTGCCGGTGGCTTCGGAAATATCATCGTGAAGACGAAAGACCCTTTCAAAGGTTGGAGCGATCCTGTTAAATTGAAGTTTGACGGAATCGACCCTTCTATCTTCTTCGATGACAACGGCAAAGCATACGTGGTTCATAACGATGCGCCGAATAAAGGTGAGGAGCTTTACAACGGACATCGCGTTATCAAAATCTGGGAGTATGATGTGGAAAACGACCAGGTGATTGCCGGAACGGACCAGATTATCGTAAACGGTGGAGTGGACTTGTCCAGAAAACCTATCTGGATTGAGGCGCCACATATTTATAAAAAAAATGGCCGCTACTACCTGATGTGTGCAGAGGGTGGTACGGGTGATTGGCATAGTGAGGTTATCTTTGTGAGCGACAATCCCAAAGGACCTTATACTCCTGCTCCGAGTAATCCTATTCTGAGTCAGAGATATTTGAACCCTGACAGGAAAAATATAGTAGACTGGGCGGGGCATGCCGATTTGGTGGAAGGTCCTGACGGCAAATATTATGCTGTATTTCTGGCCATCCGTCCGAATGAGAAAGGCAGAGTGAACATTGGTCGTGAGACTTTTATCCTGCCGGTTGACTGGTCGGGCGAATTCCCTGTCTTTGAAAATGGACTTATCCCGATGGAGCCGAAATTGAAAACTCCCAAAGGTGTTGAGAATAAAACAGGCAGCGATGGTTACTTCCCCAATGGCAACTTTACGTTTACGGAGAATTTCACATCTCCTCAGTTGGATTACCGTTGGATTGGTTTGCGAGGACCTCGCGAAGAATTCATATCTGTGCTGAAGGATGGTGGATTACAGATTACTCCCTTCCCGGTGAATATAAAGGAAGTGAAACCCACTTCAACGCTTTTCCACAGGCAACAGCATAGTAACTTCTCGTTCACTACGACATTGAAGTATACTCCGAAGTCGGAAAAAGATCTGGCGGGTATCACTTGCGTACAGAGTGAGCGTTTCAATTATGTTTTTGGTGTAACCAAAAAAGATAAGGATTTCTATCTGGTGTTGGAAAGAACGGAGAGAGGCAGGTCTAAAGTGCTTGTAAGTGCAAAGATAGATGTAAAGAATCCTATTCAGCTACAAGTGAAAGGTGACGGGGATAATTACGACTTTAGCTATTCAACGGATGGAACCAACTTTGTACAATTGGGCAACACCGTATCCGGCGACATCCTTTCAACCAACGTTGCCGGTGGCTTTACCGGTTGTTTGATTGGTTTGTATGCTACTTCTGCAAATGATATTCTTGTCGAATAAAGATTATTAATGACCAACAAACGAATGAAAGTTATGAAGAAGTTATTTAAGACAGTCTGTTGCCTTGGAATGCTGGCAGCAGTCATCGGTTGTAGTCAGGAACCGAAGAAGACTGACAATCTGAAAGATGCGTATGCAGATTATTTCACTATCGGTTGTGCCCTGAACATGGCAAATCTGAATTCGCCCGAACAGGTGTCGCTGATTACCACCCACTTCAACAGCATCACTGCGGAAAATGACATGAAACCTCAACCTACACAGCCTGTAGAGGGAGAGTGGAACTGGGAGAATGCCGATAAGATTGCCAACTTCGCCCGTGAAAACAAGATTGCTCTTCGTGGACATTGCCTCGTGTGGCATAACCAGACGGCCGACTGGATGTATCATGATGAAAATGGTGAGCTGGTATCGAAAGAAGTTCTGTTCGAAAGGATGAGAGAGCATATTCATACTATAGTGAACCGTTATAAGGATGTTGTATATGCCTGGGATGTGGTGAACGAAGCTATCACGGATAATCAGGATGCAGAGGTACCTTACCGGCAATCTACTTATTATAAGATTGCAGGAGACGAATTCATAAAGAAAGCATTTGAATATGCCCATGAAGCTGACCCCAAAGCATTGCTTTTCTACAATGATTATAATGAAACGAATCCTGCTAAGCGTGACCGTATCTACAATATGGTGAAGAGCATGAAGGAGGAAGGAATTCCCATTCACGGTATCGGTATGCAGGGACATTACAATATATCGTCTCCTACGGAAGATGAATTCAGAAAGGCTATCGAGCTTTATTCTCAGGTGGTTGATAATATCCATATCACTGAGCTTGATGTACGCATCAACACCGGAGAACAAGGTGGGCAACTCAATGTGGAACAAACTGACAAGGAATTGGAGATGACAACTGAGGCCGATGCTGCACAGGCTGCCCAGTATGACATGCTGTTCCGGGTGATGCGCGACCATAAGAATGCAATTCGCAATGTAACCTTCTGGAATGTTTATGATGGTGATTCATGGCTGGACCGCCGTCATGGCAATCGCCAACGCAATTACCCGCTTCTGTTTGACGACAACTTACAACCTAAGTCTTCTTTTAATAAGGTGGTTTCGTTTTAAACGAAAGCGTTTATACAATCAATTACTTGTCCTACCTCTTCATCCGCCAGTAATGGAGAAATAGGAAGACTTAACTCCTCATTGTGGATGCGTTCTGCAATGGGGAGTTGTTGCACACCGTATTCCTGCCTCAGTGCTTCCTGGCGGTGGGGCGGAATCGGATAATGGATTTGGGTATGGATGTTGTGTGCCGTCAGGTGACGTTGCAGTTCATCCCGTCGGGAAGAAAAGACGGGAAAGATGTGGAAGACGTTAGCCCCGTTGATGTCACTGCTATGGACGGTGCTTCGCAAATTCAGGTATTCCCAATGAATGTTTTCTTTATATAACTTCGCTATATTTCTTCTCCGGGCATTGTCTTTGTCAAGACGGGGAAGTTTCACAGAAAGAGCGGCTGCCTGCAACTCGTCCAGGCGACTGTTTACACCTTGATACAGATGAATGTATTTTTCCGTAGAGCCGTAATTGGCGATGGAACGAACGATGGAGGCAAGGTCTGCATCATGGGTAGTGATGGCACCTCCGTCTCCCAATGCTCCCAGATTCTTGGCGGGGTAGAAACTGAAGGCGGCGGCATCACCCAGATTCCCGGCATGCAAAGGCTGATTCGCTTTTCCCGGTAAACCTTCAGCATAGATTGCTCCATGTGCCTGCGCAGCATCTTCTATGATTTTTAATCCGTAGCGGTTGGCTAAGTCATGTACTCCTTCCATATCTGCCAGGCGACCGTAGAGATGTACCGGCACTATGGCACGTGTACGCACGGTTATTAGTGTTTCGGCATGACGCACACATATATTGCATGTTTCGGGAGAAGGTTCGCAAAGCACCGGCTTTAATCCGGCACGCAGAACGGAAAGCAAGGTGGCGATGTAGGTGTTGGCGGGAACAATCACTTCATCTCCTGCATTCATCATTCCGAGTTCCCGGTAAGCAAGGAATATAAGAGTAAGGGCATCCAGACCGTTTCCTGTGCCGATGCAGTGAGTCGTGCCGCAAAAATCGGCAAACTCCTGTTCGAAACGGGCGGTAGCCTCACCATGCAGATACCAACCGGAATGGGAAATGCGCAACAAAGCATCCGAGAGTTCCGGTTCAAAGGAGGCGTTGATTTTTTGCAGGTCTAAATACTTTATCATAGCTTCAATTCATAAACATCGTACATGATTGCTCTTGCCCCGAAACCTTCTTTCTGGAAAAGCAATCCTTCATTCAGCATTTGTCCACCGTGTTCGGTGGAGATGCCAAAGTCGAAGTAGCGCTTCCGGGCATAACGGTCGTATATCAGTTGGTGGAAAAGCAAATCGAGTGCACCACACTTTTTCCCGCGTGGTGTGGCGGCAATGTATTGTACGTGGGCTACTTCATCAGTTTCATATACTACGCAACCGCCTACTGTTTCTGTTCCGTCGCATACGCGGAAGAGGGAAATCTGGCGGGGAAAGTTTCTGTATAACCGGAGGATTTCTTCCAGAGAATGTACCGGGGCCACGCTGTATCGTTCGTGCAGGTTCTCTTCCAGTATGCTCCAGAAGGAGGCAAAGTCTTCATCTTCTATAATTGCCAGGTTGCATGCCTGTGCCTTTTTCAACTGTCGGCGGCGCAGGGTGCGGAAAGGCAGGCGGTCGTCCAGTGGAATGACGGACGAGATGCTGCGGCCCATAAGTGTGGCTCCCAGGCGGGTAAGTATGTATAAGTCTTCTTCTGCCGGATAACGGTGGTAAATATGGGGAATGGCCCGATAGGTCAATGACTTGACATTGCATTCTCTCTGTAAGTAATTCAGTGCGGTGCAGAAGGCACTCTCGGCTTGTTGCAGAGTGGTGGAAGGAGAGAGGATCATTCCGCCATAGGTCAGTCCCTGGTGGGAATAGAAGCAGTCGCCGGAAAGATTTCCCGGAAAGAGGGCTGTCAGTTTTTGGTTACAAAGAACCAATAGGGAGCAGTCTTCAAAACGTTTGGCATGGTAATCCATATAATCGCGTTGCAACAGGAAAGTGCCGTTTTTGGAGCGGCGCATGAAGCAGTCCCAGCGTTCTTTATCTTTTGCCGAATAGCGGACTATATTCCACTTTTGATCGGTTACCGTGCTAACTTCCATGTATTTATCTGTCTTGTTATTGCTTTCTGAATTCAAATATAAATATATTAGTCAGATAAATAACGTAAGTTTCACGGGTTTATTATTTGTTTGGAGATATTCGGGCGTGAAGTGTATCATATCGGAGAAGAAAGGAAGGAAATTCAGTTGACGAGGGGACAAGTTGACAAGGAGACAAGGGGCTGCGCAATGCTTCTGTGCCGCATGGAACCTTGTTCCCTTGTCAACTTGTCCCCTCGTCAACTGATTCAAATCCG
>NZ_CAJLKP010000092.1 GCF_905207245.1 uncultured Bacteroides sp.
TGCTTCCATATGAATTTCTAATTTTAGAAGTGTCAACTTATTCAGTACACTACAGTGTTTCATTGTTTATTTCCCGTAATCATCGTACATCATCAACAAGTGCGATGAACTCCAACTAAAGTGCGGTGCTTTCAATCGTTCTCCGGTATGCGTACCGTAGTTTTCGTGAATGGGTGCTCCTTCTTTCAGTCCGCTCAAACGGTCGAATACCTGCAAAGTATATTCATCGGCCAGTTTCTTATAGCCGTAGTTTCTCAGTCCGCGAATAGCGAAATAAGTCTGGTCCAGCCAGATGGGACCACGCCAGTAGCCGCGCGGGTTATATTTGGGATTATCTGCGGCAATGGTCGGGAAGGGGATATATGTGGAGAACTTCGCGGTGTCTTGCAGCATGGGTAACATGCTATCTACCTGTGACTGGGTCGCAATCTGTGTCCACAGCGGAGTATAGGCTTCGCAACCCGGTTCCTCGATGAAGGAACCATCTTTCAGTCGGCGGTCGAAGAAGAAATTGAGCTGTTTGTCGAAGAAGTAGTCAGCTACTTTGTCGCTATAGTCGGGACCGTCGAAAGCCACGTTGAGCAGTCCGGCAAACTTCTTCAGCAGTTTACATTCCAGTGCCAGGTAGGCGTTTAGGTCTACGCTTTCCTGATCCATACTCCAGGCATCATCGGCTCCGTCGTTCTTCAGCATCACAGCATCGTCGAAACGGATGGCATTATCCATGCCACTTTCCCATGCGGCGGCTTCCAGTGTGCCGTCGGTTGAGCCGTATTCGCACATGCCGTTACGGTTGTGATCGCGTTTGTCGTACCACCATTTGTAATAGGAGAGCAGTTGCGGGTACATTTCAGAAACGAAAGCGGTGTCGCCGGTATGCGTGAAGATTTCATCCACTGCCCAGCATACCAAAGGCGGCTTACTGTCGCGGGCATTGTTTTCCGACGGATCGGTGTAGATGCAGTCGATAACCATGCCGTCCGGTTGCTGATAATCGAACATGGCGCGGATGTTGTTCTTTGCCAGTTCAGGGTCGAACTTGGCGGTTCCGGCACTGAAACGCCAACTGTCCCATGCCCAGAAACCTACAAAGTAGCCTACGGCGTGACTCGGCACGATACCTTCGTGAAGCAGTCCGCCACGATGCGTGCGCCAATTGGAGATAAGGGTGGTGACGGCTTTTACGGCGATACGGTCGTATTCGGGTTTCATGTCCTTGCGCAATATCTTGGCCAGATAGCCTTCCCAGCGTTCGGCATTGGCTTGCAAAGCTTTTTCGGGGTTGTTGAGCAGGGTAGGGATATTCTGCAACCCGGCAGTCATTTCTTTTTCGGAGGTAAAGAAGGAAATGGCTACATGGACGGGATGCTTGGGGCTGTGGACAAGGGCTGTATAGTTGTTGCCCGTTTGGGTAAGTGCCACATCGGGAGTGAATGTTACAGTCACGCTTTCGCCACTGGGGTGGCGGGCGATAACGGAGTTTTGTTCTATGGTGACGGCGACGTCTTTTCCCCATTGGCTACCTGTCAGAAGCAGGTCTTCCGCTTTATCGGACTCTATGCGCAGGAGGGCGGTTGAGGCGTCTGCAAAGTTAAGTCGTTGCGTGATGCTCCCTGCATCGGAGTGGGCGGACATATAGAGCTCGCCAGGGAAGTAGCAGGTAGAGTCGGGAACGAAGCTGGCAGAAGTGTTTCCGGCGAAATCTACTGTGACGGCGGACTGTGCCATCCATTGGCGGCGGAACATATCCAGACTGAACGGACCGCAGAAGCCGTTCACCCATTGTGCTTTTTCGGGCAGGGTGAAGCCCATCCATGAACCGGCGTCTGTGAACCAGCCGTAGCAACGGTGCAGGGTGTCGGGAGTGTAGGCAATATCCAGTATGTTATTGAAGGTGTACCTTTGCTCCGCAGTTTTTTTACTACCGGAAGTGCAGGCGGTGAGGCCTGCAACCAGTAGCGTAAAGCAAATGATGTGTATAAACTTGTGTTTCATATTTCTTGATTATTATGAATTTAATGTTAGAACCAGCACTTATGCGCCTGTTCTGCTGCATCATCCTTAGCTCCGAGTGGCAGTAGCGTGAAGCTGTACTTCCATTCGTGCGGTGTGATGGTATATTCCGGGTGCACTTGCGCTCCCCATGTATTATCACCACCTACGCCCATCTGCTTGTGGTCGATATTCAGCCAAACCATATCTTTCTTCACTATGCTTCCTCCGTGGCGGCGTTCCACTTGGGAAGGGCGGTACTCGATATCTTCCATCGGGAAGTTCCAGGCACTGATACTTAGCGGTTCTTCTCCCGTAACGAGCAAACCGTCACCATCGGCATTGCGCAGTGCCACCCAACGTACATCGCAATGATTAGCTGTTTCCTGAGCACGCACATACGGATGAAACTGTTCCCAAACCGTCGCACTGTACAGTCCTACCAATGCTCCTGTCTTCCGGTCTGCATAGTTTTCCTGTGGTCCGCGTCCCAGCCAGGACATCCTTTCATATTCAGCCGGAAGTATCATGCGCATACCCAGACGAGGCATTTCGTTCAACGCCTGTTTACCTGGAGTAAAGTGCATGCTCACACGGACTGCACCGTCAGGATGAATATCATATATTGTTTGCAGTTTCGAGTCTTGTGCTTCCATCTTATAGGTAGCGGTAAGGGTAACTTTCTGTTGATTTTCCGTTATATCCAGGTTCTCCAGTTGGGCATCCTGTCCGGCAGTCTTCCAAGTGAGACAACGGTACAGATGTCCGTTCGGAATATCATTATCCGTCAGAGGACGCCAGAAGTTGGGTTGCAGACCTTCTTTTATTAGATTCTTTCCATTGTAACTCAACGCCGTCATTTCACCGCTTTGAGCCGAGAAAGCTATCCGGAAGTTGTTTCCTGTCAGAGTGATGGCGTCACTGTTACGGTCTACGGTCAGTTTGCCATTAGCCGGTTGAATGGCTTTTGCAGCAGGAACGGAAGGTAATATCCATTGTTCGATGCTGGCCTCGTGTCCTTTTGGAATCAACGGCGCTTCGTTTTTGGTGAATGCGCGCAGGGTAAGGAAGTATTCTTTGCCATCGGCAGGCAATGCTTTTAGAGGCAGTTCGATGTTGGCAGAGCTTCCCGGTGCGATTGCAGGGAAATCCATTTCGCCGCTTTGCACTGCTTTTCCGTCACATTCCACCGCCCAGCGCAGGGTATATCCTTCCAGACCGATGAAGTCGTGCCAGTTGGTAACCTTTATTTTATTAGGTGTGAAGGCAACCGGCTCAAAATGGATATATTGAAGTACCTTCTTCACCTCATAGATATGCGGGTGAGGAGTGCGGTCGGCAGCTACCAGACCGTTAGCGCAGAAGTTGGAGTCGTTGACGATGCCTACAAATCCCATGTCTCCACCGAAAGCCCAGATGTCGTGGTTATCCTTATCTTTGATAGCAAATGTCTGGTCTACCCAGTCCCAGATGAAGCCGCCTTGCAACTGGTCGTACTTATAAATCAAATCCCAGTAATCCTGGAAGTTCCCTACACTGTTGCCCATGGCATGAGCGTATTCACACATAATCATAGGACGCTTGTCGCGCTGATTGATATGGCGGCGCAACGACCAGATGCGTGCATACATCGGGCAGTAGATGTCACTCTTGGCATCATAACCGCCACCTTCGTATTGCACCGGGCGAGTGGAATCTACCTTTTTCGTGTAATCGTATAAGGTTTCGAAATGTTTACCATAGCCGGACTCATTACCCATAGACCAGGTGACGATAGCTGTGCAGTTACGGTCGCGCGCAATCATACGGCTCATGCGTTGCATGAAAGGAAGTTCCCAATCCGGATAATTGGCCAGTGTGCCATCCTTGTGGTCTTGCATGCCATGGCTTTCGATGTTGGCTTCATCCACCATATACAGGCCGAATTCCGTGCAGAGCTCATACCATGCATAGTTATTTGGATAGTGGCAGTTGCGCACACCGTTCAGATTGAATTGCTTCATCAACTGAATATCGTGTATCATGGAAGCTACGCTGATGGTACGTCCTTTGTGCGGATCGTGTTCGTGACGGTTCACTCCCTTAAAGAGCACTGCTTTCCCGTTAATCATCTGCATGCCGTTGCGCATCTCCACCGTGCGGAAACCAAAAAGCTGGGTGAAAGATTCCAACGGCTTTCCTTGTGCATCGAAGGTGCTGACTACCAGTGTATAGGTATTGGGCGTTTCAGCATTCCATGCACTTGCATCCGGGAAAATCTGTTGCTGGCTAAATAAAGTATCCGTAGGAGAAGAGACGGTTTTCTTCTGGTTATAAATCACTTTTCCTGCATCCAGCACTTTTACTTCAACGGTTTCTCCCGCCTTCGGCTGATGGAGGATGACATCCAGGTTGAGTTCTCCGTCTTTATAGTCATTTATCAGTTCGGCAGTCATCCGGAAGTCGCGCACGCGGCTTTGCGGACGGGCGTAGAGATAAACATCACGCTCAATGCCGCTGTATTTCCAGTAGTCCTGTCCTTCAAGGTAAGAGCCGTCGCTGTAACGGAATACCTTGACGGCAAGTTTGTTGCTGCCCTTTTTCAGAAGTTTCGTGATGTTGAAGTGAGACGGCAGGCGGCTGTCTTCGGCATATCCGGCAAGTTCGCCGTTCACCCATACGTAGTAGGCGGATTCCACTCCTTCAAAGTCGAGGAAGATATCCATACCTTCCCAACCACCGGGAACTGTGAACTCGCGGATGTAAGCTCCCACCGGATTGTAATCGGCAGGCACATACGGAGGATTGGCAGGAAATGGATAGCGGGTATCCGTATAGATAGGTGCATCGAAGCCTTGCAGTTCCCAGCTTCCGGGAACTTCTATTTTGCTCCACTTCCGGGTGTTGTATCCCGGTTTGTGGAAGTCTTTGGGACAAAGTTCGTTGTTCTTTGAGAACAGGAACTTCCAAGTACCGTCCAGCGAGATGCGGCGTTCGGTGGCAGGATTTACGTTGAAACGTACATCCGCAGGCAGGGAGTGTTGCTTCAGGGCGTTGGCCTCATTCGTAAACGGAATGAAGTGCGCATGCATCGGCTCTCTGTTTATCTCATTGACTTGCGGGTTCTGCCACGGCTCATTGTCGGCAAGCATATTACTGCAAATCAGTAAGGCGGAGATGAAAGAATATAATTTAAGTTTCATGATATCAATCAGATTAAGTGTTTATATCGAACAAAACAGGGTCACAAGAAACGGGACACTGAAATCGACCACGAACCCGTGGAAGATGGAAACAACTACAAATTGTTGTCCGGCCGTTCGTGTAATGATGGGCAGTGTGGTGTCCATCGTGGTTGCACCTCCGGCTGAGATGGGGGCGAGGTTGCCGAACCAGCGCACTAGCAACGGTGCAGCCAGCAATGTCAGTATCTCGCGGCTGATATTGGCGAGCAGTGCGATGGTTCCCAATTCGGCTCCTTTATATTCGGTGATGAAGATACTGGAGAGTGAGTAGTAGCCAAAGCCCGAGCCTACAGCCAGGCAATCCGTCAGGGAACGGTGTGTCAGTATCAGGCTGACTGCGGCAGAACCTGCCAGCGTACCCAGAATGGTCATGATAGGCAGGAATATCAACCGTGGATTGAGTGAACGGAAGTTTTTCAACGTTTGCGGGTCGTTGCCTACACTTAGCCCTACACTGAACATCAGTGCGCAAAGTGCATAAAAGCTGACTTTACTATCTATTACTATATCGATAGGTATCAGGTGAAAGACTCCGCAGAGTGTTCCCAGCACAAAAAAGCCGACTATGATGAGACTCCCTTTCATGCCCGGCCTCCTTTCCGTTTGTATAAAGTTCTCCACAATGCCCAGGCAGCAATCACGCTTCCCAAAGTTCCGCCTATGGTGAGTATGACGGCTTCGAGCCCGATGGTATGAAGTCCTTTGATAATCTGTTCGTTTCCTCCCACTTCAATACCCAGTATGAAGAGGAGTAACCAGATGAGCACTGTAATGACTTTGTGGATTCCGCTCAGATTCCGTTTCCGTAAGAGGTAGCCCAGCAGCATTCCTGTGAGCATTAGTCCGATGATTGTAAACATATCTATGTCGTTTTTGAGGGCAAAGATAGTGCAAACCGAAAGCAGAAGCAAGCAAGCTTGTTTATGCTGGGGTGCAGCCTATTTTCGCAAATGCAAAGATAAAGCTTTTAAAGGTAAATAAGGCGGCATCGCCGCAGGCAAACGCCGCCCTATTTTGGTATATTTAAAGAGAGGATTATTCTTCAGTTCCTTCTGCAGTGTTGTTTAGCGCAGGGTTTGCGTTGATTTCCCACAAAGGAATCGGGAAGAAGTTGTGCTTACCTTCCGAAAATCCGCGTTTGCCCAGCACCTCGCTCAGTTTGCCCCAGCGGCGCAGGTCGTACCAGCGGTAGCTTTCCAGCGGGAACTCGATGATGCGTTCATGTTCTATTTGAGCCTGTACTTCGGCTTGTGACGTTCCTTTCATAGCAGGCATTTTTCCGTGCTTGGCTCTGATTTCGTTAATCAGAGGAATGGCTTGTTCGGGATGCCCTTGCTTGTTCAGTACTTCGGCTTTCATCAACATCACGTTGGCATAGCGCATCAAAGGAATGTTGAACGGACAGTAGTCGCTCAGTTCCTCATATGTTTCCGGAGTGAAGCGGCGGAAGTTGGGGCGATCGTATACATCTTTCACGCCACCATGAGATTCCAGATATTTGTCTGTGTCTTCTCCTGTCGGGATATCGATGACATTGCCGTTTGCATCCACATACTTCTTATTCTCGTTCTGTCTCCATCTCCAGAAACACTCGTCGTAAGTGAACTCTCCAAAAATCAGTTCGCCGTTATCAGCGTCGTTGAAGTAGTCATCCTTGAAGTAAATTGTATTATAAAGACGTTGGTCGTATAACCCGTCCGATGTCTTTCTGCCTTCTTTCTTGTACTCTTCCACCAGACGGGCGCTGGGCAGGATTTCGTCCCAACCGCCAATCTCAGAGCAGGCAATGAAACAGTGTACGTATGAGTAGTAGCTAGCGCCGTTGTCAGTGTTGGCAGAATATTGCAACTCGAAGATGGATTCCGGGCAATTCTTGTTCTTGCCGTTGAACATTTGCAGCATCTTGTCGCTATCTACCAGTTCGTAGCCTTGCACTGCATTCAGGGCCTTCAGGGCTGCTGTTAAGTGGGCCGACTCATTGGCTGGTTCTTCATAAGCACGTGTTAGGTAGGCAAATCCCAGATAGGCATTGGCTGCTCCCGAAGTGGCGCGACCCAGTTCCGATCCGGGGCGTGTGGCAGGCAATGCAGTGGCTTGCGACAATTCGCTTATTACAAGTTCCCAGCAAGTCACCCGGTCGCTCAATGGCTTGTTCAGGTCGACTGCATCCGAAATGTAGATGTCGCGCAGGATAATCTTCTCCCAGTTCAGCAACAGCATCATGTGGAAGTAACCTCTCAGAAAATGAGCTTCGGCAATAATCTCTTCGCGTTTGGCTTCGGTGATGTTTTCTGCCGGGATTTTGGGTGCGTACTCCAACACTTGGTTGGTGAAGTTGATACCCCGGTAAAGGTCTTGGTAGTAATAAGAGAACTGTGTATTTCCGTTGGTATAGGTGAAGTTATAGATGTCTGTCCAAGTCTGGTAGTTGTTGGCATCGTTACCTACATCGTAAAGGTCGGTGCGGTAAGCCTCCACTGGCCAGCGCACTTCACTGGTGGCATAGCTGTCACCGTGGTAGAGTTGGGCGTATGCTGAGGCCAAGGTGGCTTCTGCATCTTTTTGATCTCTCCAAAAATTGCCGGTAGTCAGCTTGTCGGGAGAAGAAACAGTCAGGAAGTCATCACAAGACGTAAAAGCCATTGCGAGACACATACTTGCTATATATAGAACTTTTTTCATATCGTTTCTTTTATATTGAGTTAAACATTAAAATGTAAGCTGTGCACCCACGGTGTAGGAGCGGGTAAACGGATAGATGTATCTGTCTACACCGGAGTTCAGTGGGCTGCTGGTCGAGAATTCCGGGTCTACGCCGGAGTAACCGGTAATGGTGAACAGATTGTCACCGCTGATATAGAAGCGGAGCTTTTCTATTTTCACTTTCTTCAGCAGAGATACGGACAGTGTATATCCGATTTGGGCCTGGCGCAAGCGGACGAAACTGCCATTCTCCAGGAAGCGTTCGCTTTCGCGGGAGTTACCGTTGGGGTCGCCGTTCACGGCACGTGGAATGTCGGTATGTGTGTTCTCCGGTGTCCAGGCATTGGTTACGGTGCTCAGCATGTTGATAGGAGCATTCATGGATTCATAGAAGTAGCGGTTACCGTTGTAAATCTTATGCCCGAATACACCGCTCAAACTGAAAGAGAGGTCGAAACCCTTGTAAGAAGCGGAGAAATTGAGGTTGGTCTCGAATTTAGGGATACCTGTTCCGCAGTATTCTTTGTCATCTTCGTCGATGACACCGTCACCGGTTATATCTTTGAAGCGGATGTCACCGGCTTTTGCGTTGGGCTGGAGGCGTTCTCCTTTATCGTTCACGTAAGCTTCAGCTTCCGCATCGCTTTGGAAGATGCCGTCTGTGCGGTAGAGGTAGAAGCCGCTGATAGGCTTGCCTTCTTTGGCGTATGCCGGGATATGGTCGGTGTCGTACAGCAGACCGGTAGCGGGCAGTGCTTGTCCTTTGTCTGCCAGTTCCACTACTTTATTCTTGGTGGTGGAGAAGTTGAAGCCCACGTTGTATTCAAAGTCCTTGATCTTGTCGGTCCAGTTCACTTCCAGTTCCACACCGTTGTTGCGAATCTTGCCCACGTTCAGAATGGGATTCTCGTAGCCGGCAGAGGGAGAGAGGCGCTTGGTAATCAGCAAATCTTCCGTCTGGTTGATGTAGTAGTTGATGCTACCTGTCAGTTTGTTGCTGAGCATGCCAAAGTCGAAACCGATGTTTTTAGTGTCCGTAGTTTCCCATTTCAGACCGCGGTTTTCCATAGTCCATGAAGCAGAACCCGGCCAGGCGTTGCCACCTTGTATGTAGCCGCCGTAACGATTGTTGCGAGACAGAATCAAGGCCTGGAAATCATAATATCCCAAAGCGTTTTCGTTGCCGAGGCGTCCCCAACTGGCACGGAACTTCAAACTGTTGATGAAGAAATCTTTCGGATAGAAGGCTTCTTCACTGATTCTCCAGCCTACAGCTACAGAAGGGAAGCAACCCCAGCGGTTGTTCACACCAAATTTGGAAGAACCGTCGTAGCGCATGGTGGCCTGGATGAGGTAACGGTTGTCGTAGTTATAGTTCACGCGTCCGAAGAAAGAGGCGCGGTTATATTTGTATTTTTCGCCATCACCGTAGAACGTTCCTCCGATACCTGCATCCACTGTATCAAAACTCGGGTCGAGGAAACCGGCTGCCTCGTCCTTGGTGGCCAGGTTGCCGTTGGCATCAATGTAGTATTTGGTAGACTTACCGGTTACACCTACGCCATTATCGGTGTATTTGGTGGAAGTGATAGAAGAACCGGCCATTATATTCAAACTGTGCTTGTCGAAATCTTTATTGAAAGTCAGCACGTTGTCAATGGTTTGCTCTTCCCAATAATAAGTTCCTTCGTAGTGCTCAGGATAGTTGTGGGGACTTTGTGCATTAGAAATGTAATCCGGATTATGCTCCACGTAACGGTAGTGCAAGCCACGGTAGGCATAGCTGGTCTTGAAGTTCAGCCAGGGAGCGAGCTTCACACCCAGTGATACGTTGGCATTGGTATAGAACTTCTTGGTAGCGGCTTCGTTGTAGACGTGGTCGGCCATCACGTTATTGTTGGTTGGCAATCCGAGTGATTGCGTCAAGGCAAAGCCGTATTTCTCATTCTCGTCATAAACGGGAAGCAACGGAGAAAGACCGTACATTTCACGCAAACTGTACTGTGGCTGTTTGCTCTTGGTATAGCGGAAGCTCAAGTTGGCATCAATGTCGAAGATGTATTTGCTCATGTGCATTTTCATGCGAGCATTGTCCTGGCGGAAGTTATTGCCCAGAAAGATACCCTTGTCGTCAGCATGGTTATAGGACACGGAATATTGTGCCGTTTCGCTGCCACCGCGCACACTGAACATATAGTTTTGGGATAAACCGTCGCGAAGCATCAGATCCTGCCAGTCTGTGTCTATGCCCGTATCGCTGGTGCAATAGGCGGGAACCGGCTTGCCTGCATTCTCGAACATGGTTTTGATCGTATTCTTATACTGCTCCGCATTGGTCATTTCCAGTTTGTTGGCTACAGTAGTCATGCTCAAGTATGTATTGAAATCAATGTGTGTTTCACCTTTCTTACCATTTTTGGTAGTGATGATGATTACTCCATTGGCTGCCACTGAACCGTAGATAGCGGCAGCAGCACCATCTTTAAGTACTTCCATGGATTGGATATCTTGCGGATTAACATTATCAATATCTCCGGGGAAACCATCGATAATATAAAGTGGCTCATTGCTGCCGAAAGATTTTACACCACGAATCTTGACAGAAATACCTGCACCTGCGTTACCGCCGGCCTTCATAATATTTACACCGGCAATTTTTCCTTGTAATGCTTCGGCAGGATTGGTTGTAGCACGCTTGGTCAATTCTTCTGTATCAACTGAAGAAATGGCTCCGGTCATATCACTTTTCTTCATTGTACCATAACCGATAACAACTACTTCGTCCAGCATCTCAGTGTCATCTTTCAGAGTTACTTTCAATACCTTCTGTCCATTCAAAGGAATCTCTTGAGCTACATAGCCCACATAAGAGATTACCATTGTCGCATTAGGAGCAACAGTCAGTGCAAAGTTACCGTCGATGTCGGTAATGCAACCATTGGTTGTACCTTTTTCCAAAACACTGGCGCCAATGAGAGTTTCTCCTTTGGTGTCGGTTACTGTACCGGTTAATTGGATGGTTTGTGCTAAAGAACTTAGCGGTACCAAACATGTAATGAGCAAAGTGAGTAAGAAAACTCTTTGCAATTGGAAATACTTTTTACTCATGTGTATAATGATTTAATGTTAATGTATGTATTGCTGTAGTTAATAGCTTGTTACTGTATATGAGATATCTCCATACATTTCTTTATTAAATTTGAAATCTTGTGGATTCCACTCTAGTTTGGGTGCAAAAGTCTTTGTAAGTACAATTGTATCATTTACGTTATTGTTGACATATAAAGTTGTAGTGGCTTTGATTAAAGTATTATAATTTATTCCAGCATCTCCATATAGGTTTACATGCTTGGCGTTGGGTATAAATAATATACGTGGAATAGTGACAGGCTCTGGACCTGTTTGTTTAGGAGTTTCTATCTGAAATTTATCATAATAGTTCGTGATTTCATAATAATTTTCATAAATGAGATTGCCTTTTCCACTTGTGATAGAAAATTTAGATCCTTCAGCGAGGCTGCCATGAGGGTAATTTTCAACTTCTTTAGGTAATGGATCTGTAGAATAACATCTTAGATTACAATTGTATGAGCTTAAGCAGTTTATAATATCAGGATTAATTACGTAATCGTATTTATAATTTGTTCCTTGTAACTGATCTCCTTGCATTTTCCATAAGTGAAATATTGTAGGTTTATGTTCTCCCCATGAAAGTAACTTTGCTGTTGTCATAAAATATATTGTAGGCTGTTCACTCAAATTCCATACCCCTAATGTAATACCCAATGCAGACTTAGAGAGATTAAGATTAGCTGGGACAAGCCCGCCTGTAACTTCAGTGTTGATTGTTCCTGATATTTCTGCTGTTCCATTAGTTGTGAATTGCAAGTCGTAATTTAGAGCTTGTTCTTTGTTGAAACGTCCAATAAATGAACTAAATAGCTGATTTATTCCTCCTTTAACAATAGCCGATACTCCTCCTTTTACAATGTCACCAGCAGCATTTAAAACCTTTGTTGCGAATTTTTTATCTTGAGCTTCTTTTTTCAGAAAAGATAGTGCTTCATCTCCAGCGGCTTTTGCCAGACCCTTTATTGGACCACTAGTGGGATTGGACGAAGTTGTAGTAACAATTGTTCCTTTAGAAGAAGAACTAAAACTTCCAGTTAATTTGATTTCTGAGCTTGTTCGGCTTACAGGATTAACCGTTAATTCTCCATTAATAAATTGAGGATCATAGGCTAACTCTACTTGAAAACAGTTCCAACCTTGTACAAATCCTTTAGCATCAGTTGATGTTATGTTAGTACAATATAGATCTTGTGTTTGATAAATTCCATTGATAGGATCAGCAATCTCTCCTGTAAAAGCAAATAATTTTTGTGGTACATCTATATGTAGATGCCAGATACCATAGTTGGATTGCGCAGCACCGTTACTTAAATAGTAAAATACTTTGAGTACTCCTGTGTATTTATTATAGAAAAACATATAATTATTATTGTTTCCCCAATTACCGTTAACGGTATATTTTAATAGCATCCATCCATTTTCGGCTTTGATATCACGTCTAACTTGTGCGGGAATGTTGGATGATACTATAGTATTGGCCCAAGGTACTGCAACAGAATCTTGTCCTATAACTCCGGAAGATAGCCTAACTTTTTGCCATTCTTCCCAATTAGGAATAGTAGCACTTCTTGTTTTAGCGAAAAGAGAATAAGGATAGATTCCATCTGTGATAGGTTCTATCTCCTCGAAAACCTGAGCCGATGTCTCAGTTGTTTTCAGGATTTCATCATTGCAACTATAGAAGAAGATTGCAGTGACAAGCATCAATAAAATTTTAGTGTTCATTTGAATTGATTTTTAAGGTTAATAAAAATGTTTTTCAGCCACAAATAAATGAATATAGTTAGCAGAAAACTAAATATTAACCACTACAAACGAACTACAAAGAGCTTTATTTGTGGATTGTTTAATCTACAGATGCAATCGTAAGATGGTGATATTTAGAGGAAAACTTGGTTTGTGCTATCTACAAAATAGCAAAATGGATTATGGCAGATTAGAAATCTCTAAATTTCTTTTAAATATTCAGTTAGGTCTTTTTCTGTTGGTAAGTTTAATGATTTGCGCAATCTGTAGCGGTTCATATTGATTGTCTTGGGACTGTTACCGCTAATCATGGAAATTTCTTTCGTTGACAGGTTGACGCGTAGCATGGTAGATAGATATTTCTCGCCTTGTGTCAGGTTCGGATGTTTCTTTGTCAGTCTCTCAATGAATTCCTGATTCTTTTCCTCAATATTCAGTAATAACATATTATTGGTCTTGTCTCCGCTTTGGTATTGACTGATATAGGCATTCACTTTTTTCAGGTGGGGGATAAGTGCTTGATTATCCATTTTGTATCCTTCCTTAATCATTTCGCGTATTTTGTCCAGTAATTCGTTGCGGCTTCTCAGGAAGACGGCAAAGCTGGTTACTTCTTGCTGGCTACTGTCTAGTGCATTCTGTATACTCTGTAGTTCCAACTCTTGTTGGTGCAGTTTCAGTTCGGATAATTCGCGTTGCGACAACTCTAATTGATAGCGGGCTTCTATCAGTTGAAGGCCTTTTCTGCGCTTATACCATTTATATAAGAAGATGCTGAAAGCTAATCCAAGGACAAGTACACTGCCTAAAAGCCATAAATTGCGTTTCAATAGTTCGATTTTATAGGTTTGCTCCTGCATCTCAGTAGCATATTTCTGGTCTTGATATCTTTTATAAGAGATTTCCTGTTCAATGTTGCGCAGCTTGTTGCTGCTTTGCAGCTCTTTACTCAAAGCATACATCTGGCTGAGGCGGGTGTAGGCCTGTTTATAGTCACCTATGGCGGCATATACCCACGATGAATATTCATAATTATCACAGATCAGCTCTTTGGCACCAATGTTACGGGCATATTCATAGGCTTTCTGTAAGGCTTCCAGAGCTTTGGAGTATTGTTCGCTGAAATAATACTGTTTGCCCATATTATTATAGTTCTCACCCAACGACCATTGCGCATCCAGATTCTTATTAATGGCAATTGCTTCCTGTATGAGGGATAACTTCTCTTCTGTATTCCCCTGATATAGGCAAAGATTATTCAGGTTGGTTGCAATTTCTTTCAGGTTCCTCTGGGCACGGTTGATTACTAATGCCCGTTGGAGAAATCTTTCGGCCACCAGAAATTCGTCGAGCAGATAGTGCATGACTCCGCGTTCGTTATAGCATCCGGCCACCGAAGCTGAATCTCCTAAAGCTTTGAAGATAGAAGTTGCTTTGTCATTCAGTTCGATACCTTTGTTATAATCGCCCAACTTGCTGTAAACGCGCCCCATGAGGGAATAGAGTTGAGCCGTCTGTCGTTTATTTGCGGGGTTGATGTATCTTTGTGTATCGTATAGATTCTTGATGCTCAGGTCGAAGTTGCCTAATAATTGTTCTGCCTGACTATGCAGAATCATGGCTTGTGTACGAATCTCATTAGGTTGGTCTTCAGGAAACAGGGCGGCAGCTTGGGTTGCATAATAGGAGGCTTGTTTAGGATTACTGAATAGAGTATTCCGAGCTTGTTCAAGTAGAGCCTTGGCTTGTTTTATATCTTGGGCTTGTAAGGGAGTTACAGTTAGCGAAAGAACTGCAAGTATTAGATACAGAGCTTTTTTCATGGTATAGTCTTATTTCTGCAAATGTAATTATTTTCCTTTAAAACTTCGGTTTGCCTTCAAAAAGATTTATCTTTGTGTCTCTAAATTATTAGTGCGATGCTGTTACCTTACTTAAACAAAGACTTGATAGAAGCCGGTTGTGATGAGGCTGGACGTGGTTGTCTGGCAGGAGCTGTGTATGCCGCTGCCGTTATCCTTCCCAAAGATTTCAAGAACGAATTGCTGAATGACTCCAAGCAACTGACGGAACATCAGCGCTATGCCTTGCGTGAAGTGATTGAGAAAGAAGCACTGGCTTGGGCCGTCGGTATTGTATCCCCTGAAGAGATTGATAAAATAAATATCCTGAACGCCTCTTTCCTTGCCATGCATCGCGCGGTGGACCAGTTGAAGATGCGTCCGGAACATCTTTTGATTGATGGTAACCGCTTCAAGAAATATCAGGACCTGCCGCATACAACGGTAGTCAAGGGTGATGGCAAATACCTTTCTATCGCTGCCGCCTCCATCCTTGCCAAGACCTATCGTGATGACTATATGAACCGCCTGCACGAAGAATTCCCTTATTACGATTGGGGTCATAACAAAGGCTATCCCACCAAGAAACATCGTGCAGCCATTGCCGAACACGGAACTACCCCTTATCACCGCATGACATTCAATTTGTTGGGTGACGGGCAGTTGGCATTGGATTTTAAATAGTTATTCTATCGCTTCATCCAGATCAATAAACAGGAATTGGTTCTTGTCGTTTAGTAACAGAAGTTTGTTGTCAATTACCCGTCCCTTTTTAAAATCCGTTTCCAAGTGGGCTACAGGCATTCCCATTTCGTGGATAAACCAGTAATCTCCACGATTGCCGATGCACAAATAGTCTTTCAGCCGAATACTGGGACTGTAAATGTATTCCCGTTCGTAGGTATTTCTGATATTTAAATCCTTGTCTACCTCGTAGATTATTCCCTGGTCATTATACACCAGACAATGTTCTCCATCGAAAGCAAGCGACTGAAAAGCCGTCGTATCTTTGTTTGCCACATAGAGCGTAGTGGGCAGTATAGCTTCCAGTTTCCCGTATTGTTTAGTATCCCAGGGTACAATATTTACGACCGAATCCGTCAGTTCCTGATAAGCCAGTCCATCGTCAAACAACATGAATAGTGCATTGTCAGTACGCAAGGCATCTTCAATCATATCTTTTTTTACGCTGAGTTGGTTAAAGAAGATTTCTTCTCCGTTTTGCAGGTTGTAGCAGGCAATGAACGGACGACCATATTTTCTACGGCTTGCACCTTCGCGCAGCCCGTAACCGTAATTAAGCATAAACAACTTGCCATCTTGTATGAAGAGTTGGGAACGTGAGGCTTTTACATCAGGGAATTCCTTTTGCCACACAACATTGAAGGCTGTGTCCATGCAGGAAATCTGTTGACGGTCCGCCCAATAATAAAGTGAATCCTGAGACAGGATGTTGGAGGTTAATCCCGTGATTGTATTGCTGGCAATGGGGACGTAGCTGTAATAATATCCGCCACCGCTTGCTGCCGCACCGACTGCTGCTCCGGCCACGGCTACCAATCCTTGCAACAGTGCCGCTTTGGTGTCGTGGGCTCCCGGCTTTCCCGGATAAGTTAATAGTTCTCCGGTCATGAAGTCCAGTTTATGCAATGCATCAGCCACAATCAGCCGTTTATTCTGTCCGAGTTCAAGAACCTCATTCCAACCGTATTGGTGTGGTATCTTGTTTTCCCATAGGTCGTTACCGAACTTTAGATTGATAGCGCGTAGTTTGTTGGAGGCGGAAAAGTTATATCCCAGTACCAAGCCCAACGAATCGTCTGTATATACCGGGAATAAGTCTGCCTCCCATCTCTTTTCTCCTGTTTCTTTGCTGAGCAATGAAATCTTACTGCCGATTTCGGTTATTAATACTCCTTCGGAGAGGCAGGTGATGCTTGCTCTGCCAAAGTTAATCGGCTGTTTCCATAGCAACTGACTGCTTTTGGTATCATAAAATCCGATTTCTCCTTTGTTCTTCAGATACTTGCCGCTTTTGGTTGTTTCCCGGAAGCTGACACAGAGATAATCTCCCTTGCTACTCATAGAAAAGGTTTCTACCCGTTGTGGGAAAGTGTAACATTGCGCTGTCAGGTCTGTTCCATCAGTTTTTTTGCCTACAACGATGGTTTCAGATTGTGCATAGGATATTGATGCCGTGAGGGTCAGACATACAAGCGTTAGAATCCTGTGTATTCTCATGTTCATTGACTTATTTGGAGCAAAAATATATATTATTTGTGAAATCCGGTCAAAATGTGATGAAAATACTAAGAACCTGTTTAAAAATGAAGGATTGAATACAGAGACACGGAGACATAGAATTATTTTTCTCTGCGCCTCCGTGTCTCTGTATCTTGAAATATAAAATTCAAATCAACCTCTCGGACTATACCGTTAGAACCATTTGATTTTCCTGAACCAGATAAATGTTCCTGCCGACAGAATGGCTGAAATCAGGATAATGAATATGAAAGCATACGGAAAACCTTCCAGGTGAATATCCACGTTCATTCCATAGAAACTGGCTATCAGTGTCGGTATCATGAGCGTGATAGAAAGACTCGTCATGCGCTTCATGATGGCATTGACATTATTGGAAATAATGGAAGCAAAGGCATCCATTGTACCTGTAAGAATATCGCTGTAGATATTCACTGTGTTGTATGCCTGTTTCAGTTCGATGATAACATCTTCCAATAGTTCCATATCCAGATAGTTGGTATCTTGGAAGATATTCTTCAGCCGCCCGATCATCACTTCGTTTCCACGGATGGAAGTGTTGAAATAAACAAGGGTTTTTTGCAACTTCATCAGACGGAGCAAGTCCTCGTTTCGGATACTCTTCTCCAACTCTTTTTCCGCATTGGCAACATCATTGTTGATTTGTTTCAGGTATTTCAGGAACCAGACAGCAGAGGAATAAATCATCCGCAGGATTAAGTCCAGTTTGTTGTTCACTACGATACCTTTGCGGCGCGTATGCTGGATGAAATCCGAGATAAGTTCCGTTTTATGGTAACACACCGATACGATAATCTCATTATTGGTGATGATGCCGATGGGCACGGTTATAAAAGGGATGCCATGCTGACTGCTCTGCATGGGAATACGCAGAATAGTGAGCAACCAGTTACCTTCCGTCTCTGTGCGCGGACGTTCGTCCGCATCGGCGATGTCTTCCAGAAATGATTCGGGAACTTTCAGTTCTTGGGTAAGGAAATCGAAATCATTGTCATCAGGGCACTCAACGTTTACCCAACTATTGGGCATCCATTGCGACTTTTCTACAAAGCCGGCCTCACAATAAAGATACGTTCTCATCTTATTGCCTCCTTTCTTTAGTACGAACAGAGGCATTGCGAGCAACGTCTCAGTCCGCTTTAATTGTAAATACTATTGCACGTTCGTGGGTTTGAATCGTCCATATTTCTTCTTTTTTGTTTTTTAAAGCGGGACAAAAGTACATAAATCATTTGAAAGAGTACGCATTAACCATGCTTTTTCGTACCTTTGCACCCGGAAAAAACGTTCTTCTCTAAAGAGAACTTTTTTCCTAAGGTTAAGGATTGTACAATTAAAATCAATTAATATTATGAGTAAGAAAGCCCTTTTAATGATTCTTGATGGCTGGGGTATCGGCGATCAAGGCAAAGACGATGTGATTTTCAATACACCCACTCCGTATTGGGACTATCTGTTGGCAACATATCCCCACTCACAACTGCAGGCAAGCGGTGAGAATGTAGGCCTGCCCGACGGACAAATGGGTAACTCGGAAGTGGGACACCTCAATATTGGTGCCGGACGTATCGTATATCAGGACTTGGTGAAGATTAACCGTGCTTGTGCCGACAATAGTATTATGAAGAATCCGGAAATCGTTTCCGCTTTCTCTTATGCCAAAGAAAACGGTAAGAACATTCACTTCATGGGATTGACTTCCAATGGTGGTGTACACAGTTCTATGGATCATCTGTTTAAATTGTGCGACATCTCTAAGGAATATGGAATAGAAAATACATTTATCCACTGCTTCATGGACGGTCGCGATACTGACCCGAAGAGTGGTAAAGGTTTTATCGAAGAGCTTTCTGCTTATTGCGCTAAGTCTGCCGGTAAGATTGCTTCTATCGTAGGCCGTTTCTATGCTATGGACCGCGATAAACGTTGGGAACGTGTGAAAGTGGCTTATGACTTGTTGGTAAACGGTGAAGGTAAAGTCGCTAAGGATATGGTTCAGGCCATGCAAGAATCTTATGATGAAGGCGTAACGGATGAGTTTATCAAGCCGATTGTGAATGGTAACATAGATGGCACAATCAAGGAAGGCGACGTTGTTATTTTCTTCAACTACCGTAACGACCGTGCTAAAGAGTTGACTGTTGTATTGACTCAGCAAGATATGCCCGAACAAGGTATGCACACTATTCCGGGTCTGCAGTATTACTGTATGACTCCTTATGATTCTTCATTCAAGGGTGTTCATATTCTTTTTGACAAGGAGAATGTTCGGAATACGCTGGGCGAGTATCTGGCTGCTCAAGGTAAGACTCAGTTGCACATTGCTGAAACAGAGAAGTATGCACATGTTACTTTCTTCTTCAATGGTGGCCGCGAAGCTCCGTATGATGCAGAAGAGCGTATTCTGGTTCCATCTCCCAAAGTTGCTACATACGACTTGAAGCCGGAAATGAGCGCTTATGAAGTAAAAGATAAATTGGTGGAAGCTATCAACACTCAGAAGTTCGACTTCATTGTCGTGAACTATGCTAATGGTGATATGGTAGGTCATACCGGAATCTACAGCGCTATCGAGAAAGCAGTAAAAGCTATCGACGAATGCGTGAAAGATACAGTGGAAGCTGCTAAATCTAACGATTATGAAGTTATCATTATCGCCGACCACGGTAATGCCGACCATGCTTTGAATGAGGATGGCACTCCGAACACAGCCCACTCTCTGAACCCCGTTCCATTTGTTTATGTAACAGAAAACAAGGCGGCTAAGGTTGAAGATGGTGTTCTGGCAGATGTTGCTCCTTCTATCCTGCATATTCTTGGCATGGTGCAGCCGGCTGAGATAACAGGAAAGGACTTAATTAAAAATTAAGAATTAAAAATTAAAAAATAATGGATAAGGATAATATTATCCATGTTAAATCGTATGCGTTTGCTATTCGTATAGTAAACGCATACAAGTTTTGTCAAATCAATGAAGACCTCCCTTAATAAATAGTTACCAAACGTTTATTTCTCAATTTTTAATTTTCAATTCTCAATTTGTTATGATACAGATAGGTGATGTAGTGGTGAGTTTTGATGTGCTACGTGAGAAGTTTCTTTGCGATTTGAGTGCATGTAAGGGTGCCTGTTGCATTGAAGGCGATGCCGGTGCTCCTGTGGAGTTGGATGAGATAGCGAAACTGGAAGAAGTGCTTCCGGTAATCTGGGATGAACTCTCACCTGAGGCGCGTGCCGTATTAGAAAAACAAGGGGTTGTTTATACAGATTGCGAAGGTGATCTGGTTACTTCTATTGTTAATAATAAAGATTGTGTCTTTACTTGCTATGATGAGAAGGGTTGCTGTTACTGCGCTATTGAAAAGGCTTATCGGGAAGGTAAAACCGATTTTTATAAACCTGTTTCCTGTCATTTGTATCCGATAAGAGTAGGAAACTACGGAGTTTATAAGGCTGTGAACTATAACCGTTGGGATGTATGTAAAGCGGCTGTCTTATTGGGGCAGAAGGAGAACCTTCCGGTATATAAATTTCTGAAAGAGCCTCTGATACGCAAGTTCGGTGAAGATTGGTATGCGGAACTGGAATTGGTGGCAGAGGAAATGAAGAAGCAGAAGATGCTATAAATAAGAGCACAAATTATAAACAAAAGAAAAGCGCCGGTCAACAGGATTCTCCTGTCCGTCCGGCGCTTCTTCGTTGTAAGATGTGAGGTTGGTAAATTGAGAATTGAAAATTATTAAGCATCTATATTTGCATATGTTGCATTCTTCTCAATGAATTCGCGGCGTGGTCCTACATCTTCACCCATCAACATAGAGAAGACGTAATCTACTTCGGCAGCATTTTCAATGCTTATCTGCTTCAGCATACGGTTTTCCGGATTCATGGTTGTACTCCACAACTGTTCCGGGTTCATTTCACCCAAACCTTTGTAACGTTGTGTGTGTACGGCATTTTCTGAACCACCGCCATAGGTGTCGATAAACTTCTGGCGTTGTTGGTCTGTCCAGCAATATTCCTCCACTTTACCTTTCTTGCAGAGGTAGAGGGGCGGGGTAGCAATATACAGATAGCCGTTGCGGATAACCTGCGGGAAGTAGCGGAAGAAGAGTGTCATAATCAGTGTGTCGATGTGAGAACCATCGACGTCGGCATCGGTCATGATAATCACCTTCTTATAACGCAACTTATCTATGTTCGCTTCTTTGCTATCTTCTCCATCCACACCGAAACGTATGCCCAGTGCCTGGATGATGTTGTTTACTTCATCGCTTTCGAACGCCTTGTGCCACATGGCTTTTTCCACGTTCAGAATCTTACCGCGAAGTGGCAGGATGGCCTGGAATCTACGGTCACGGCCTTGTTTTGCCGAACCACCTGCCGAGTCACCTTCGACGAGGAACAATTCGCATTCTTCCGGGTCCTTGCTTGAACAGTCGGCCAACTTACCCGGCATACCACCACCGGACATCGGCGATTTACGTTGTACGGATTCACGCGCTTTACGTGCGGCGACACGCGCCTGTGCAGCCAGAATCACTTTATCCACCACCATTTTAGCTTCCTTCGGATGCTCTTCCAGGTAGTAATTCAGTGCTTCACCCACAGCTTGGTCTACGGCTCCCATGACTTCGCTGTTTCCGAGCTTCGTCTTGGTCTGCCCTTCAAATTGTGGTTCGGCCACCTTGATAGAAATTACGGCAGTCAGACCTTCGCGGAAGTCATCACCTGCAATCTCTACTTTGGCTTTTTCCAACATCTTGTTGTCCTCGGCATATTTCTTCAGCGTACGGGTCAGTGCGCGGCGGAAACCTGCAAGGTGCGTACCACCTTCAATGGTGTTGATGTTGTTTACATATGAGTGGATATTTTCGTTATAAGACGTATTGTACATGATGGCTACTTCCACCGGCGTACCCTGCTTTTCTGTGTTGATGTAGATTACATCATTCACCAGATGTTCGCGGGAAGAGTCGATGTAGCGGACAAATTCCTTCAAGCCTTCTTCCGAATAGAACATTTCCATCTTGGCATTCCCTTCTTCATCTTTCATGCGAAGGTCGGTCAAGGTAATCTTGATGCCTGCATTCAGATAGGCCAACTCGCGCATACGGGAAGCAAGGATTTCGTAATTGTAAACGGTTTCCGTGAAAATGGTACTGTCCGGCCAGAACTGTTGGCGTGTACCGGTGATTTCACTTGTGCCGATTTCTTTCACCGGATATTGCGGGTGACCGCATTCATATTCCTGTTGATAGATTTTTCCGTTACGGAAAACCTGCGTAGTCATATGGGTAGACAGAGCGTTCACACAAGATACGCCTACACCGTGAAGACCACCGGATACTTTGTAAGAACCTTTATCGAACTTACCACCGGCATGCAATACGGTCATAACAACTTCCAGTGCCGACTTTTGTTCTTTTTCGTGAAAGTCAACCGGAATACCACGACCATTGTCTTGTACAGTGATGGAATTATCTTCGTTAATAGTTACTTCAATGTGGTCGCAATAGCCGGCGAGCGCTTCGTCGATAGAGTTATCCACAACTTCATAAACCAAGTGGTGAAGTCCTTTTGTACTAATGTCACCAATATACATCGCGGGACGCTTTCTAACGGCTTCCAAACCTTCCAGAACCTGGATGTTTTCGGCAGAATAGTTCCCGTTATTGGAGTTAATCTGTTCTTCAGTCATAATATAATTTCCTTATTCAAATAACAGAGCAAATATAGTGAAAAATCGTGAGATACGAAACTAAAGCAAGTCATAAATTTCATTCGTTTACAGCTTTTTAGCTTCTCTCAAAGGGCATTGGAATTGGGAAGGAACGGAGGGACAGAAACGCAGAAAGGCTGGACTAAAAAGTCCAACCTTCCGATATATCTTTTGTGTAATATTAATTAGCTTATCCCAGCTTATTAATGTAGAGAGCCAACTTAGACTTCAAGTTGTTAGCCTTGTTCTTGTGGATTACATTGGTCTTAGCCAATTTATCCAACATTTTAGTTACGCCCGGATACATTGCAGTAGCTTCTGCTTTGTCGGTTGTAGAACGAAGCTTTCTAACAGCATTTCTCATGGTTTTACCATAATATCTGTTGTGGAGTCTTCTTGTCTCTTCTTGTCTGATTCTTTTCAGTGATGATTTGTGATTTGCCATCTCGACTAATCTTTTTTAATTCGTTTATTTTTTTAATTGTAGCCCGTGGGGGAATCGAACCCCCCTTT
>NZ_CAJLKP010000093.1 GCF_905207245.1 uncultured Bacteroides sp.
GGGCGAATAATTATTCGCGCCGGCTATCACACCGAAAGGCACTTGTCACTCGTAGTTTGTAGCTCGTCACTTATCGCGCTTTGCGCGATAAATTATCATTTATTATTCTGTAACAATCTCTTCACATAGAGTATTGTTGTTCCTCTGAACAAAAAAGTTGCATAAAAATAACAAAAAAAGGCGAGGAAAATATTTCTCGCCTTATCTCTTGGTAGTTTCTTTAGAAAACTTTTTCTTTTGTTGACAGTTTTTGCCCTATCTGTGTTTCGGACTTATTTCTCTTCCGTGGCTTTGCTTTTCGGTTCTTTTTTTGCCAGTAGCACAACGTTATACACGTATTCTGTCATCCATTGTTCGGAGTATCCCAGACGCTCTTTATACTGGCGGACTGCCATTGCCGTCTTATGCACATCGTCCTTTTTCCATACGGTTTTGGTACAAATGTCATGTACAGTCTTTTCCGTCATGCTGCGCAGTGCGCCTTTAAAGAAAGATGGTACGCGGAATTTCCATTGCATCAGGTTGCCCATCAGCATCATCAGGTCTTGTGAGAAGCCCTGGTACATGAATAGATAAGCCTGTACGTCATTCTGTGTGCGGCAATGCTTCTTTACGGAAGCGTCAATTTCTTTAAAGAAACCTTCACTCAGTCCGTAATCTTGCATCAGCATCTTGCGCGAAGCGGTTTTCTCGGCTTGTCCCAGGCGTCCGCCCTGTGTCGGTATCTTGAACAGGCGTTTGAAGTTGGCTACATCCGGTACGAAACGGATGTTCGTAATGCCCAGATTGGCGGCGATTACGGACTGGAAGTAAACACGCGTCAACGACACGAAATCTTCCACGTTTTTAGAAGAAGCTCCTTCTGTATTCTTTTTTAATAGTTTGGCAAATATACCCATATGATTTATAATTTATGATTTCTGATAATGATTGCCGGGGCAATTGTGGTTGCAAAAGTACGAAATAAGTTGATTTACACCAACAATTGTATAATTCATAATTTATAAATCATCAATCTTCTTACCAGCATTCTATGTCATTTTCTACCTCTTTCAGCCGAACTTTGGTAAAAACAGGGTCTTTGATGCCAGCACGTTTCTGAGTGCGGTAGTCTTCCAGCAGCTTGAAAGCGTATTTACCGAGCAGGCTGATAGCAATCAGGTTGCAAAGAGCCATCAATCCCATGGTGACGTCTGCCAGGCTCCATGCTACATCCAGTGTGGCGAGAGCGCCGAACAGTACCATGCCGCCTACCAGAACCCGATATATATTCAATATCCACTTGCGGCGGGTTAGATAGCGTACGTTGGCTTCTCCATAATAATAATTGCCCAGGATGCTGCTGAAAGCGAAGAAGAACAAGGCTACAGCAACAAAGATACTTCCGGCTGAGCCTATTTCATTTGTCAGGGCTTGTTGCGTAAGCTGTACTCCGTTGGTGGAGCCATCCAGAGGCGCACCACTGAACAGGATGATAAATGCGGTACAGGTACATATAATCAATGTATCGGTAAAAACACCTAATGTCTGTATCAATCCTTGTTTTACGGGATGCGTGACGTGTGCCGTTGCCGCTACGTTCGGTGCAGAACCCATACCGGCTTCATTACTGAACAGTCCCCGCTTGATGCCCTGCATCAGTGCAATGCCTACACCACCTCCAAGTGCTTGCTGCCAGCCGAAGGCGTGGCTGACGATGAGTTTTATAACGGCGGGCAGTTCGGTGATATTTATTGCCACTACAATTAGTGCTAAAGCGATATATCCCAGTGCCATAACGGGGACAATGATACTACTTACTTTGGCAATGCGTTGCACACCACCGAAGATGATAGCCAGTGTAGCTATTGTGATGATACCTCCCACAATGGCATGGTCAAAACCGAAAGCATGCTCAAAAGCTGCACATAGCGTGTTGCTTTGTACAGAATTGAAAGCAAAGCCGAAAGTAATTGTAATAAGTATGGCAAAGACTGTGCCCATCCAAGGCTGTTTCAGACCTTTCCGCATATAGTAAGCGGGTCCGCCTATGAAAGAGTCTTTGCCTTTCACCTTATATAATTGAGCTAATGTAGACTCCACGAATGCGCTGGCAGCTCCGAATAATGCAATGATCCACATCCAGAACACCGCTCCCGGTCCACCTACTGCAATGGCAGTGGCCTGCCAGATTTCCTGTGCCCACACGGCTGGCAATGGAGATGGCAAATGCCTGAAAGGAAGAGATATGCTTTTCACCGGGCTTTCCGTTCGTGCCTGCCGAATCACCCAGCAGACGTACCATTTCGCCTATCATACGGAACTGTACGAAGCGGGTTTTCAGGGTGAACCAAAGAGCGCACCCTAACAGTAAGGCAATAAGGATGTAAGTCCAAAGAATATCGTTTATAGAGTTGATTATACCCATCTTATGTTGCTTTATATTTATTTGTTAAACAATAATCAGAGGGCATCTCACTCCTGATTTCTCATTTCAGCCTGAAATGAAACTTATGCCCTTCGAATACCGGTTCCACAATTTCGAACCGAATGAACTTAGCCAGTAAATGTTCTGCTGCACGGCGGGAGAGATGCGCTAATTTGCAGTACCGATTCAATGATAAACTGTCATTTTCTTCCAACAAATCGAGCAATAGTTGTTCGCGTTCGGTGTACGTTATCAGTTCACCTCGTGAGCTGCCACTTTGTTGCCATACCCGCAAGTGTACCGGAGTGGCAAGTATATTCTCGTCCTTGATGCGCAGATAAGCCAACAGCTTCCCTGTTTCATCTTTAGCATAAACCGGTTTCTGCGGACTTTGTTCAATCTGCACCACCAGCACGCTGCGTCCTTCTGCATGAAAGGTCTGCATGGTGTAGCTCACTTCCGGTTGGCAGTACATTTGTGCGGCTGCCTCTATCATATATTGTTCTTCGTCGGAGCGTACTCCGGCAATCTTTCCGTTATCTTTCACTCCGATAAGCAACCGCCCGCCGTCTGTATTAGCAAAGGCGGAGAGTGTTTTTGCTATCTTGCGGGCATCGGATATCTCAAACTTAAAGTCCTGCCTTTGGTGCTCGCCTTCGGATATGAGCGAGTGTATGTATTCCGTATCTGTAAGGGGTTTCATGTCTACAAAAGTAGATAAAAAACGCCAGAGGACGCTTTTTTGTGCTATTTTTGCGGATTATTTCAAAAAAAATATCGTTTTTCTGCATTTATTTCAAGAAAGAATGTATTTTTGCCAGACATTATTAACGAAGTAATATTAACAAGAAAAGGATTATGAAAGAATTAGTTGAAAAAGTTGCTGAAATGTATGCAGCATTTGAGAAAGATGCGAAAGCTCAGATTGAAAATGGTAACAAAGCAGCCGGTACTCGTGCACGCAAGGTTTCTTTGGAAATTGAAAAGTCAATGAAGGCTTTCCGTAAAGCATCTTTGGAAGCTGCTAAATAATAGGCACGCTTACTGAAAGAATTGAAAGACTACTCCGTCGGGGGTGGTCTTTTTTGTGTCAATAGATGAGAGAGATATCCTATGAAGTATATTCATTATTTAACTTCCCATTATTTGTTTCCTTCTCTTCGAATTGCTACTTTTGACCCAATTATAGTTGAGTAGCGGGTATGAACGAAAACGTCCTTAATAAACTGAAGATACTGGCGGAATCAGCGAAATATGATGTTTCGTGTGCGTCCAGTGGTACTGTGCGTTCCAACAAGCCCGGCATGTTAGGGAATACTGTCGGCGGCTGGGGCATTTGCCACAGTTTTGCAGAGGACGGGCGTTGCATTTCACTATTGAAGGTGATGCTGACGAACTATTGTATTTACGATTGTGCATATTGCATCAATCGTCGCTCCAACGATTTGCCTCGTGCCACGCTTACGGTGAGTGAGCTTGTCGATTTGACGATGGAGTTCTATCGCCGCAATTATATAGAAGGACTGTTCCTTAGCAGTGGAGTGGTGCGAAATCCTGATTATACAATGGAACGCTTGGTGCGCGTAGCAAAAGACTTGCGTACCATTCATCGTTTCAATGGCTATATCCATCTGAAAAGTATTCCCGGTGCCAGCCGTGAACTGGTGAATGAAGCGGGGCTATACGCCGACCGCCTCAGCGTCAATGTAGAAATACCGAAAGAGGAGAATCTGAAACTTCTTGCCCCGGAAAAAGACCATAAGAGTGTATATGCACCGATGCGCTATATCCAGCAAGGTGTTCTGGAGAGTTCGGAAGAACGGAAGAAACACCGCCATGCTCCCCGTTTTGCCCCTGCCGGACAGAGCACGCAGATGATTGTAGGTGCTACGGCAGAGTCAGACAAGGATATTCTGTATCTCTCATCCGCTCTTTACAAAGGACCTACAATGAGGCGTGTGTATTATTCCGGTTATATCTCTGTGAATACATATGATACCCGTCTGCCTGCCTTGAAGCAGCCACCGCTGGTACGTGAAAATCGCCTTTATCAGGCAGACTGGCTGATGCGCTTTTATCAGTTCAAAGTGGAGGAAATTGTGGATGATGCATATCCTGATCTGGATCTGGAGATAGATCCTAAGTTGTCATGGGCTTTGCGCCATCCGGAGCAGTTTCCGGTAGATATCAACCGAGCAGATTATGAGATGCTGTTGCGTATTCCGGGTGTCGGAGTAAAGTCGGCAAGGCTGATTGTGGCATCCCGCCGCTTTTCTAAATTAGGTTTTTATGAGTTGAAGAAGATAGGGGTGGTCATGAAGAAGGCGCAGTACTTTATTACTTGCCATGAACTCCCCATGAAAACAGTGAATGAAATGACTCCGCAAGCAGTGCGTAGTTTGCTGATTACGAAACCGAACAAGAAGAAAGTGGATGAAAGGCAGTTGCTGCTTGACTTTCAGGATTAATGATATGTGATTTGAACACAGAAGAGATACAGAGATACGGTTCAAATAAAAAACAGCCATGGTTATATTTGTTTTTGATAATACTTTCGAGGGCTTGCTGACTTCTGTTTTTGAAGCCTATTCCCGTCGTGTTTTTCCTGATGCATTGTTTCCGGAAGGAGAGCCATTGCCTTTATTTTATGATGAAGTCTTCACGGTAATCACCGAAGAAGAGAAAGCGAAGCGTGTGTGGCGTGGTCTGCAAAAGAAACTTTCTTCTGGTGCTTTGTCGTGCCTTGCCCAATGCTGGCTGGCGGAAGAAGCAGAAACACCGATGCTGCTGTTCCGTTATATCCGTAAGGCGATTGATGCTCCCCGTTCCATTGAGACGAACTTTGCCGACCCTGATGTGTTGGAATTCTCGCGTATGTGGAAGCGGGTGGATTGGGAACGACTTCGTATGCTCCAGTTTATCCGTTTTCAGAAGGCTGCCGACGGCACTTTCTTTGCTGCCGTGGAACCGGAAAAGAATGCCCTCCCTTTGGCCATCGACCACTTTAAAGACCGTTTTGCCGACCAGCCCTGGCTGATATATGACATCAAGCGGGCTTACGGATTCTATTATGATTTGAAAGAAGTACGTCAGGTTACATTTGAAGAAGGTTCGCGTGAGGGGCATCTCGTTACCGGTATGCTGGACGAAAGCCTGATGGACAAGGACGAAAAACTCTTTCAGCAACTCTGGAAGACGTACTTTAAAGCCATCTGCATCAAAGAACGGCTAAATCCGCGGAAACATAAACAAGATATGCCAGTACGTTATTGGAAACACATGACGGAGAAGCAATAACGGCAGCAGCTATCCTATGCGGCAGCTATTCTATCTGTTCTACCGTCACGTCCGGCCATTCCTGCATCAGCGACAGCATGTGTCCTTCGTCATTGCTCCGCTTGGATTTGATGACCATAGTCACGATATATCTCTCCGTTTCTCCGAAGCCGAGCCTTTCCATTTTGTAGGAGACCAGCATATAATTCCGGGATTTGAACCGGTCGGAAACTTCTTTGAGGATGTCCTTGTTTGGAGTGGAGAAGGTTATCATGGAACTTTTCATCCCTACACTTTTGAACAGGATGCTGAGAAGCTCCAGTCCTGCCAAAGTCAATAGAGTGGCGGCAATACCTATTACATACATTCCGGCTCCAACCGCCAGACCGATGCCCGCAGTGGCCCATATTCCTGCCGCAGTGGTCAGTCCGCGTACAATCTGTTTTTGCAGGATGATGGTGCCCGCACCGATAAAACCGATGCCGCTGACTACCTGTGCCGCCACACGGCTTGGGTCCAGCGAGACGCTGTTTTCCTTGATGATGTCCTGAAAGCCGTATTGGGAAACAATCATGATGAGGGCACTGCCCAATGATACCAGGAAATGAGTGCGATATCCGGCTTCTTTGGCACGGTATTCACGGTCCAGCCCGATGATGGCACCCAGAATGCCGGCAACTAATAGTCTGAGTACGAAATCAAAATTTAATGCCATATTCTTTCTTTGTTATTTTTGTTTACAGTCGTTGATTCCGGATATGCTCCCTTTTTTGAGGGGAACTCTGTGCTTGTTTAGGAAATCCGTTTCGGCGGATGCCCTTCAGAATGCCTTGTAGGGCACTTTTAGAACCATGCGCACGGAGCAAAAACTGCGTGCGCTTCCCGTTAAAACTCCTTGCGCTTCCATTTTCAACTCCTTGCGCTTCCATTTTTAACTCCTTGCGCACGCAGTTTTCACTCCTTGCGCACGCGGTGGAAGAACCGATGCCGGAATGGTGTTAATTCCTTACATCAATTAATCACCCAATTCTTATTATGGGGCACCGTCCGCTTCGGGTCGTAATGCATTCCCGCCTGTGTCGGTGTTTTAAGAACGTATGTACGCCCGCTTTTATTTTGCAGGGAGGTGTCGCGCAACCAGGGATTGGCATCCTTCAGTTGGGCATAGGTGACGCCCTTGTCTCGGGCAAACTGCGCCAGGTTGTCGATACCCGTGCTGACGGTGACCTCCGTATAAGGAATGGCCGGATAAAGATGTTCCCGTTTCAGCAGGAAGCCGTAACGTTGCGGATTACTGATGACGGCTTTGGCGGCAAGCAGACGGAACATATAGCGGGAAGTCTCCTCAACCAGCCAGAGGTCTACGGCCTGGTCTACGAGTTGCTTTCTCAGCTCGGAAGAAATGCGTCCCTGTCCGCCATTGTAGGCGGCAGCTACACAAAGCCAGTTGCCATATCTCTGGTAAGCATCTTTCAGATACTTGCATGCCGCGCGGGTTGCTTTTTCCACATGATAACGTTCATCAACGCTGGGGTTTACTTCAAGGCCGAATTCGCGTCCGGTGGTCTGCATGAACTGCCACATTCCGGCGGCTCCTGCCGGACTGCGGGCAAGGGTGTTCAGGTTACTTTCTATGACGGCAAGATATTTGAAGTCATCGGGCACACCGTTTTCTTTCAGTATCGGTTCGATAATGGGAAAGAAGCGGTTGGCACGTTTGATGGTGAGCATGGTGGTGGAGTGCATATAGGTGAACGACATCTGTTCGCGATCCATGCGCTCGCGGTGGTCGTAACGCGTCAGATCAATTTCTTGTCCGGCAAAGCTGATTTTATCCGGTACGGAAGGGGAGGTGACGCAATAGGGAACTTCGGATTTAACGGATTGCTGTTCAGGGTCCAGCGTACTATGTCCCAGTAGGAAAGGGAGTGCGGCGCCTGCACACAAGGCAACTGAGGCGACTATCAGGATGTGTATAGAGTTCTTTTTCATTTTCGGAATGTTGTTTAATTTGGAGGTCGAATATACGATATTTGCGGGAATGGGGCAAGGAATCGGAGCTCTTTATAAGTGAGGATGCTCAATTCTTCACGGGTGAGGATGCTCAATTCTTTATAGGTAATCTTTCCCATAACCATCGGGGTATCATCCTCCAAAAGAAGACGAGCACCCGATATCTGCCATCTATAACAACTACCCGTTGCTTTCGGTTCAGTGCGCGGACGATGCTCGTCGCTACTTGTCCGGCTTGCATCAGCATGGGGAATTTACCGCTTTTCAACAGGTCGGTGGCTACAAAGCCCGGCCGTATATCCGTGAAGTGAATATTCAGGTGTTGCATCCGGGCGAGTTGTGCCAGGGCGTCGATATAGGTGTTCTGGAAACGTTTTGTTGCGGAGTAAGCCGGGGCAATGCCCAATCCCTTGGTGCCTGCAATGGAGCTGATGACGGCAATATGTCCTTCGCCCCGTGCTTTGAAGTAATTGAAGGCGGAGGTTACCATACGGGTAAAACCTTCCACATTGGTGCGGGCGGTGTTCAGTTCTATTTCGGGCAGCAGGTCGGGGTTCTGACTGCCGATGCCGGAGCTTAGGAAGAACAGATCCATGCCTCCCAGCTTCCGGATAAGGGTTTCCAGTTGGGTGGGGGCGTCTGTTTCCGTCACGTCCAGTCGTTGGATTTCTATTTGCCTGAGGGTGGTGGCTTGCAGGTTCTTCAAGGCCTCTTCCCGTCTTCCGGCAATGCCGATGTGCCAGCCTTGCTGAACCAGCAGCCGGGCTACTTCTTCTCCTATGCCGGAGGTGGCTCCTATGATAATGGCTCGTTTCATTATTGCTGTATTAGTAGTTAGTTTTCATATATTCTATTGTCCGATGACGGTTGCTACTATTTTTCTTCCACCGCCACGATTGCGGAATTCACAGAGGTATATACCTTGCCAGATACCCATATTCAGTCTGCCGTCAGTGATAGGTATGCTGAGACTATTACCAGTCAGGGTCGATTTGGCATGGGCGGGCATGTCGTCATCTCCTTCGCAGGTATGCATATAGTAGGGTTCCCGTTCTTTCACCAGGTGGTTGAAGATGGCCTCCATATCAGTCTGAACATCCGGATCAGCATTTTCATTGATGCTAAGCCCGGCGCTGGTATGCTTGATGAACAGATGTAAGATTCCGGCTTGCGGCAATCGGGGCAGGTTACGTATTATTTCATCCGTTATCAGGTGAAAACCACGTGTACGGGGACGTAGGGTAAATTCTTTTTGAGTAACAAAACTTTGTTCCATTTTATATATTGTTTAAATTAAGAATTAAGGATGAAGGATGAAGAATGAAGAATTTCCTTTCGGAGTACCTTTACAGCGCAGCTAGATTCTTCATTCTTCATTTCTCATTCTTCATTTCATTGAGTGATGAACCGCAATACTTGCAATATTGTGCACCCTCATCGTGTCCTCGCCTGTGACAGTTGGGGCACTCTCTTGCCACATTCTTTTCATGTCTTTTCATCAATGATACGGAAACTATGCCGGTGGGTACCGCAATAATCGTGTAACCTATCAGCATGACACAACCCGAAAGGAATTTCCCCAGAGCGGTGACAGGAGTTATATCTCCGTAACCTACGGTGGTAAGGGTGACGCAGGCCCAATAAATACTGTTGGGAATATTGCTGAACTGTGTATTGGGTTTTCCTCCTTCAATCATGTACATCAGTGTTCCGATAGATATCACCAGAATAACCACAAACATAAAGAAAACTGCGATTTTCTTGCTACTGTCTCGTAGTGCGGTCAACAGCATCTGTCCTTCCATCCAGAAATTAAATAACTTGAAGACGCGGAATATCCGTATCAGGCGGAATGCCCGTATAATAAGCAGATAGCGTGCCCCGGGAAACAGGAAAGCTAGATAAAGCGGTAGTGTAGCCAGCAAGTCGATGATTCCGAAAGCACTGAAAGCATATTTGGAAGGTTTAGGCGAACAATACAATCGGGTGATATATTCGAAAGTAAAGAAAGCGGTCAGTAAATACTCCATAACAATGAATGGAGTTTTCAGCCATACCGGTAATCCTTGCAGGCTTTCCAGGATAACAAGTCCTACGCTAAGCAATATGCACCAGATCAGGGTAACATCGAATAGCTTCCCGGCAGGTGTGTCAGCTTCGAATATGATGACATATAGTTTTCGCTTCAAAGCCTGATTATGCATCAGTTCTGTGAATTTATCTTTCAGTTTCATGTTTCGTAATGTTTGTCACAAAAGTAGGAAAACCTTTCCGAATAAGAAAAAGGGTACTTGACTTTTTGTAACTTGCTGGAATATGGAGTATATTTGTTACCTGTTTTCACGATTTAAAAGTAAACAACCATGAAAAGAATAATAACCTTTGCCATCGGGATTTTGTTCATAGCCCTGTCAGCTGTTGCCGGTGGACAGCGTGTCTTGTTCATCGGAGACTCTATAACGGACGGTAACTGGGGAAACAGTTGCGGAACCGCCAAGCCTTCTTCCCAGCGTACGCTTTGGGACATGAACCATATCTACGGCAGTGGATACATGTATTTGTGCGCTACTTATTATCAGGGCAATTATCCGGAAAAAGAATATGAATTTTTCAATCGTGGCATCAGTGGAAACACATTGGAAGACTTGGAAAAGCGTTGGGAGGCGGATGTGATTGATATGAAACCGGATGTCCTGTCCGTTCTGGTCGGAACGAACGATATACATTTCTATTTGCAGAGTGACAAGAAAAAGCCTTTCGATTTTGCGGCTTGGGAAAAACGTTACCGTTCGTTGTTGGATCGCTCTTTGCAAGCTAATCCTAATTTGAAGATCGTATTGGGCGCCCCTTTTGTGGCGAATACCGGAAATATGCGTAAGAGTGCTGATTTTGCAGAACGTGATAGTCTGGTACGTCGTTGTGCGGAGATCGCGAAACGCGTAGCGAAGGATTATAAAGCTGTTTATCTTCCTTTCAACAAGATGTTCGATGAAATATTGAAAACAATTCCAACATCTAAAGATACATATTGGATATGGGATGGAATTCATCCTACTCCCGCCGGGCACAAGCGTATGGCAGACCTTTGGATAGAATGTGTAAAGCTGTAATTCTCCTAAAAATAATGAGCGTATGAATAAAGTATGTGTTGTGACGGGTGGAGCTGCCGGTATCGGTCGTTGTACTGTCGAAATGTTTGCGGAGGCCGGATATACGGTGTACTTCATAGATAAGACGCCGGAAATGGTGCAGGTTGTGGAAGAGAAGATGTCTGAAAGAAGTCTTTCGGTAACAGGCTTTGTCGGAGATATTGCCGAGGAACAGACGCTGCGGGATTTTGTAGACTTTGTCTTATCCATAGAAGATCAGATCGACTGTCTGATAAATAATGCTTGCCTGACAAATGGAGGTATATTGAGCAACTGTTCGTATGAAGACTTCCTGTATGTGCAACGTGTGGGAGTAGTGGCTCCTTATTTCCTGGCTCTGTCTTTTAAAGACTACTTCAGTGGTGCAGGTGCTATTGTGAATATTTCTTCTACCCGTGCTTTTCAGTCGCAGGTCAATACGGAAAGTTATACGGCAGCCAAAGGTGGAATAACGGCTCTGACTCATGCGCTTGCGGTCAGTCTTTCGGGAGTTGCCCGTGTGAATTCTATTGCTCCCGGTTGGATTGATACGGGAAGCTATCATGAAGAGGATTATGTGCCGGCATATACGGAAGGAGACATCATGCAGCATCCCTCGCAAAGGGTAGGAGAACCGGCTGATATAGCCCGTGCAGTTCTTTTCCTTTGTGACGAACGGAACTCCTTTATCAACGGGGAGAACATTACGATTGACGGAGGCATGAGTAAACTAATGATTTATCATAATGATTATGGTTGGGATTATCAACCGTAGAAACTATTAAATATAAAAAGAGAATAATGGAAAAAGTAATTATCAACTCGTACGAGGAATTTGAAAAGCTGGTAGGCCAGCAGATTGGCGTTTCTGATTATGTAGAACTTTCGCAAGAGCGCATCAATATGTTTGCAGATGCTACGTTGGACCATCAATGGATACATGTAGACACGGAACGTGCAAAAACAGAAAGTCACTTCAAGACTACCATTGCGCACGGTTATCTCACTTTGTCTATGCTTCCGCATTTGTGGAACCAGATTATTGAGGTAAACAACCTGAAGATGATGGTTAATTACGGTATGGAGCAGATGAAGTTCGGGCAGGCGGTGTTGTCGGGACAAAGCGTGCGTCTGGTGGCGAAGTTACATTCGCTGGCAAATCTGCGTGGTGTGGCGAAAGCAGAGATTAAGTTTACAATTGAAATAAAGGATCAGCCTAAGAAAGCGCTTGAGGGGATTGCAGTGTTCTTGTATTATTTCAATTGAGGTATCCTTTTCTCCATTGGGATTAACTTATATCTGTAGGGTTTTGAACAAAGAGTGATAAGGCGGTAAGGTGATAAGGTGATAGCGGGATAACGCTCTGTGATATATAGCGCAGCCACTTTATCACCCTATCACCTTACCGCCTTATCACTCTTTTTCCTCCTTTCTGCACAGATATGAATTGATACTCCTTCTTATTTCTTCCTAATATATTCCTGCCACAAATGCCGGATAGCCGCCACTGGATGATAGAACAACATTCTCGGTCCTGCCCATCTCATCACTACTCTCATCCGTTTTCTCATTTCCGGCTTATAGCAATGCACGGTACAAATCCGACAAGTTGATTTCCCGTCTCCGAACGGACAACGTGAAAGCCGTGTCTGCGCATACTCCAACAATTCCCTGCATTGCGGGCACAGTGTTCCGTTCCCCTCTTTCTTCCGGCAGTAGAGGCGAATCATCTGTTCTACGGTTTGCTTTTCCTTTTCGATGCGGGAGTGTTTCATATAAGTTCCAAATGTTTTAATCGTGAGCGGATAGCCCCTTTTCCCCGTTCGAAAATATCAGATAGTTCCGCAATTGTTTTTCCTTGATTGTATAATGTTGTCAAGTAGTTATCAGCTTTTTCTTCCCAGGGCAGATAAGCATTTCCGTATTTTTCTTTTTCAGCAGATACACTTTTTTTCTCTTTGGGTAGCATTTTTGCCAATTGAACGATGTGCCTGATGAACTCTGTTTTCCCTTCCGTATATGCCTCTCTGTCATGCTCGTACTTCTCTTTTAATTTCTTCTTGAGTTCTCCGTAATCATGAGCTACATCCGGGTGAGTTTGGAGGTAGTGGCAGAAAACAGGCTCATCCCAATGTCCGACATATCTTACGTGGATATGATAAGCCTGTCCCTGAAACCCCTGTAGGGTATATCCTTTCATGAACATCATGTGCGGGGCAGGTTTTTGAGGCTGTGGAGAATAAATATAACCTATGCTCTCCAGACTTTTGATTAATTCGTTGGTGTTGGCTTCACCATTGATTTCTAATAATATATCTATGGTTGGTTTTGCGATTAGTTGTTCGACGGCAGTACTTCCTATATGGTCAATGCGGTAGATGTTTTTGCCAATAGTATCGTAAAGTATTCTTTCTTCCTGATCGTATAATTTAGCCCAGTCTTTCTTATGCTCAGTCAAGATGATGGGAAACAATGTTCCTAACTCTTCATCGGACATTTCTGTCAATTGTTTCATAACGGGATTCGTTTTTATTTGTGTTGTAAAAGTACGCTTTTCCTAGTAAAGGGGGACATTATTACGGGCTTTTTTTATGCTTCGGCAGGTTATTCTTTTGTCTTTTCTTGCCATCGCATTGGCAAAATGTTGTCAATACGGTGGCAAGATGTTGGCAATTAATTCTGCCAGCGTTTCAGCTTCGGAAACTCTTGCTTCATCATGGCAATTGCCTCTTCTTTAGTCACTTTCTGTTCCGAGTCTTTGTTGAATTCCTCAACAAACTGAGCACAGTGTTCTATCATTTCGTCCATGGTGCAGTCCTGAGTGAACTTTCCATTCTGATAACAGTAAGTACAGTAGTCTGCGCTGAGGCTACCGTCAGCATTTGTTCCGCAAACTTCATTGGATGTCAGCGGCATTCCGCAGCTCTGGCAAAATTTCATTTCCATAATTGTTTAATTTTTAAGGATGTATTATTATTTATATCGTGGAGATAGGTTTCTATATATATCAAATCCACCATCTTGACTTTTGTAAATGATTGTATCGATGAAATAAAGATGCCCGTCATTTCCCACTAATACATTGTTGGGCAAAGCATCGAATATATCGTATCTGCCGTTTGAAAAGTATTCACCATCTAATTCCGGCTTAAATCCCATTTTGTTAAGTTCTTCGTTAATTTCAGAGTCGGTGGCTTCGCGCACTGCTGCAATAAAAGGCTGTGATAGTACGGCACAAATCTTACCGGCCTGATTTTGGGCAAAACCTATTAGCTTATATGAACAGTCTGGAAAATAGAAGTTATGAATCTTTATTCGTTCAAAGAATTGGGATAAGTTATCATCCGAATAACGAAAGTCATTTAGTTTATAAACAATTGCATTATTCTTTTTTGATAAATAGACTTCATTCTCAGACCCTCTGTCCGAGAATATTCCTAATTGACTGATGTCGTCTATCCAGCAACCTCTGTCTCTTGCGAATCTTTCGAGATTTGTAATTTGGACTCCCTTGACAACCGTTGTTCCCGCAATCGTTTGAATTGATTCAAGCACTCCTCGCGCGACATCGGATGCTTCGTCCAGTAGGCAACGGATTTCATTTTCTTCGCTATAATCTGGCGATGATATTGATTTAGCTTTTCCATATTGCTCGTCTTTATTAATCATGATAACGCAAAGATACGATTTTTTGTTTTTTACTTATTTCAATTGCAGCAATTTCTTTAGCAATCCTTCATTCAGCAGATGTACAGTCTCGAACTTCCCGTTATAGAATACCGCCCAATTATTGAAGATGCAAGGCAGTTGCTTGGCTTTCTCCAGCGTGTCGACTTCTATCAACCGCAAAGGCACCTGATTATTCTCACAATAATTATAGATTTGCTCGATGCAGTTGGGAATGTAAGGACATTGCACGCCGTAATATATAGTCAGCTCTTTATTCTCAATAGTCTGTTTCCTTGCATCCGCCGTAAATTGCGGTTGGCTGCCGTCAAGGGAAAGAGCTAATAATTCGTATTCGTCATTAATGCTATCCACTACCTTGAAGCCATATTTCAGCATAAATTTCTTGTCGGACAAGAAAGGCTTCTTCTTTTTGGAAGACAGCACACAGATACCCGATTTCCCTTGTGCCTTGGCATCGTCAATGCACGATTGCAACAAAGCTTCTCCATACCCTTTTCCCTTGTAGCTGCCTGCCACCCACAGGCAGTAGATATACAGATAGTTATCCCCCGTCACAGGCACCCACGCCTTTTCCAGCGGGGCATACTCGATAAACACCTTGCCTTGTGCATCCAGTTTGCGGAAGACGTGCCCTTCTTTTACGCGTTCGGACAACCAGTTCCGCTTATCATTTACACCTGTTTGGTGCTTCTTATCAGAAATGGCGCAACATAAATGTTCGCTCACAACGTTATCCGGGGTCAATGTGATAAATTCCATATTATTTCTTGCTAATTTTTAAATAAACCATGTCCCGCAATTGTTTTCCGTCCTCATACATGGGATGGTCGTAGTTCTTGATGAAGAAATCGGGTATCCGGTGGGAGTAGGTGAAGCCGCACCGTTCATAAAACGGTATGGTATAAGTACTGTCCCCTGTGCCCACTAACATCGTCTGATAGCGGTCTTTGTAGTGCTCCAGCAGAAACTTTATCAACTGTGTTCCATATCCTTTGCGCTGATAGTGCGGATAGGTTGCAATGTTCTTTATTTCATAGGTTCCGTTTCCTTCATCGGTGATTACGCAGGCGGCTTTTAAGTCTCCGTCGTAGAGGGCAAACATTTCTCCGCGTTCCAGATAAAGGTCAATCATAGATTCCTGCTCGTCTGCGAGAAGCAGGAGTTCGAGGAATTCTTTCTTGTTCTTTAAGATAGGTACGATATTAATCATATAGTATTGACTGAATTGTTTTCAAATTCCCCAAAGATAGGTAATTGAAACGGGACAGGCAAATACCTCCTCTCTTTTCTTGTCAAATAAATGAAGCGAACCGGTAGTTGCGGGTTGCGTCCTGTAGTGAACCTGATTCAGTCGTATACTGAATGCCATTCAGTCGTATAGTGAACCCTATTCAGTCGTATACTGATTATCCCCCCTTTCATAAGATGTTCAGGGCCGTTTTCAACGTGAAGTGGCATAACAGTATAAAATGCAGTCAATAACCGGTTCACATGAATCAGATTTTTTTCTTATTGAACAACAATTTTCTTGTGTTAATTGGCTGCCAATCGATAAATTTCTGTAGTTTTGTAAATTCTGAATTCAAAATTTACACTAACACACAACAAATATGGAATATAAAACTTACCTGACAACACTTCTATACAGTTTCCTTTTAGGACTCATCCTGCCCGCTTCGGCACAAAATTCTCTTCAACACCAGAAAGACTCTTTACGTCATGCCCTCGAACATGCGGAAGGCATTGATAAACTGCGGACTTACAACAGACTGTACAATATCTATATGGCAGAAGCCGGTGATGACCTGAAAATGGATACGTTGATGACACTGTTTGAGCAGACGGAAGCCGAAGCCGCCAGGCAAGGCAACGTAAAATTGCAGGGAATGGTGTATGGCAACATCATCATCTCCTTTGCGAACAGGAGCGAACACGACAAAATCATAGAGAAGGCGCCCGCCTATCTCGATTTTTATATCCGGCACGACTTGTGGAGATTCTATTATCAGATACACATGCAGCTTATCACCGCCTACAATCTGAAAGGGAATTATGAACAGGCAGCCGCCGAAGCCAGGGAAATGTATACCCGTGCCCGAGAACGCAAGGACAAGGCAGGAATGGCAACCGCACTCTATGCCACCGGCATCATCTATAACCTGCAGAAGAGGCCGAAAGAGGAAGAAGACTGCTTCCGGGAGAGCATCAGCCTGTTGTGGGAAGTTTCCGGTTACGATAATATCCTGACGCAATCCTATGCCTTCCTGTGCGTGTCGCTTCGTGCACAGGCACGCTATGACGAGCTGCTGCAACTGGTGCCCGAATATGAAAAAGCCATCGCCCGCTTCGAGAAAGCCACCGGCAGGGTGCAGCCCGAAGCTCGGGGAAATCTTTATGTGGCACTGATGAACACCTATATAGATATTAAAGAATATGACAAGGCGGGCATATACCTCTCCAAACTTGAAGGTAGCGTCAACAACAGCATGTCGAAATTCGAACTGCTGCGGGCAAAGGCGATGATATTGCAGTCGCGGGGAGATTACCGCACGGCACTTGTCGTTATCGACAGTGCCGTAATACAGGTTCAGGAATCGGCTTTCAACCTCAATGCCGTGCGTAAGATAAAGATGGAGATACTGGCACGGGCGGGGCGCAATGATGAAGCGTTCAGTCTGCTGGACGAAATCATTGCGGCGAACGACAGTATAAATAATGTGGAAGTCAACGCCCGCTTTGACGAACTGCGCACCCAGTATGAGGTGGAAAAGCACATTGCCGAGAAAGAGCGTAATTTCCATTATTTCCTGTTTGCCCTTGGCATTTGCCTGGTTTTGGTGTTGCTCCTGGCAGGTGTCTTCTACTATAACCGGATTATTTCTACCAAGAACCGCAAACTGTACGAGCGAATCAAGGAACAGGACAGGCTGGCGGAAGAACTCTCCAGAATGGCACAAGCCTGCGAAAGTACCGCATCGTCGGAAGCCCTGCCGCAGACATCCGATACTGCCGCCACCGTTGAGCAGCACCGGCTGGTTGCCCGTTTGCGCGAGTATCTGCTTTCCGGTGATAACCTTTCTAATGCCGAGATGAACCGTGACGAGATTATCTCCGCGCTCGGCACCAATAAAAACCTGCTGACCGACGCCGTCAGAGCCGTGACGGGGAACTCTCCCATGGAGTATATGCGCATGCTGAAACTGGACGAGGCACGCAAGATGCTCGACCATCATCCCGAACTTACGATTGAGGCGATAGCTTTCAGTTGCGGCTTCAATATCCCGAGCACCTTCTACCGTCTGTTCCGAAAACAGTATGGCATCAGTCCGGCGGAATACAGGAAACAGGCAAATAAATGATAATTTATACTGCAAACTAATCATGAACATCTACTTATCAATCCCCCAAAAATCAAAAGCACGGTCCATCCGTGCTTTTTTTGTGTCCACATGCCCCAGAAGTGTCTGAGGAGGGTGTGTTGCAATATAATTGGGACAAAATGCAATAAAGTCGGGACAAAATGCAATAGTGTTTCATCCGTAAATCGCTTCTTTTGCAGCATGATTTCTAAAGAACAAGAGCGATGAACGAATACATGTACCTTCTTATTGTGGCATTCATTTTTTGTATGGTGATAGCCATTTTTTGCCTCTTCCTGTATTGCCGGAAGATTGAGCGGAAGTGCAACCATTGCATTGCGAAAAGCCTTCGCGAACTGGACCGTATGTTTAAAGAACTGGAACGCATGCAGGTGGAAAGGGAAACTATCGAAAAGATACTTAAAATAAGGATAAACCTATGAAACACTTACAAAGACATCTACTGGTTCTGCTCCTGGCGCTGCTGCCGGGAGTGGCAAGTTTCGCCGGAGAAGCGGCGGACAGTCTCTACATCTTTCGCTTTGTGCAAGGAAAAGATGCGTTCTACGCCCCCTGGCGGGACAACAGTGCGCAGCTCGAAGCACTCCTGACCCTGCTACGTGCACACCGGGAGGCCATTCTTTCGGGCAGCATTCCGGTGCGCGTGGATGGATATTGCACCGGACAGGCCCCGGACGAAGAGAACCGGCGCATGGCTGCCGTGCGCAGCAACCGGGTGAAGTCGGAACTTATCGGACGGGCAGGAGTGACGGAAGCCTGCTTCGTGACCGCCAACCATGCCGTGGAGTACGCAGAAGGAGTGCGGAATGTAGTGACCGTGACGCTGTGCATCCCCGCCGATATCAACGAAACGAAAGAAGATTTACCCGACGCGGCTGATACGGATTTAAGGGCTGTTCAGCAGGAGCAGAAAGCTATTCAACAAGAGCAGAAAGCTGTTCAGCAAGCCCAGAAGCCTGCCCGGCAAGCGAAGAGCGAAGCGGCAACCCCGGAACAGCCAACGCCCACCTGCCGGAAAGAACAATCCCTTTCTCTCCGCACCAACCTCTTGTATGACGCCTTCCTGCTACCTACCCTTGGCGTAGAATGGCGCATCAGCCACAGCATCGGCCTCAAGCTCGACGGCAGCTTCTCCTGGTGGGGCGGCAATCACGGCAAAGTGCAGAAAGTGTGGCTCGTCAATCCCGAAGTGCGGTGGTATCTGTTGCGCGACAACCGCTTCTACATGGGCGTCTCCGGCAGCTACGGCGAGTACAACATATATAAGTATCTGTCCGGCAAACTGCTGGAAGGCGACACCGGCTATCAGGGCAAGCTATGGAATGCGGGCGTGACGCTGGGTTACCAATTATCCCTCTCCCGCAGTTTCTCCCTCGACTTCAACCTCGGCCTGGGCTATACCCGTTCCGCCTACGACAGCTTCGGCATGACCGACGGCGTGCGCATCCATAAGCAGCAAGGCGGAACAAAGAACTTCTGGGGCCCCACACAAGCAGGCGTCAGCCTCGTGTGGACTATCGGAAGCAACAAGTAGAACCATCTAAAACCAACGGATATGAAAAGAAACATCAGACAATGTCTTATCGTAGCAGCCACAACGCTATCCTTTGCCGCCTGCGACGTGAAAGACCCCATCTACAACACTCCGCACCCGGAGCAAGGGGCAATTACCCTCGTTACCGACTGGAGCGGCATCGGCGAGGGACTGACCGCACCCGCAAGCTATACGGTAGAAGCCGGCGACTACTCCGCCACCCTCACCGGCACCACCAACCAGCTCGAACCTCTTTTTGAACCGGGCAGCTACCACCTGCATATCTACAACACACCGCAGCACATCACCGTTTCCGGCATCACCGCCACCGTCGCTGGGGCTTCGGGCAATGTGGACGGTGCGGGCCCCTTCGTGCAGGAGATGCCCGGCTGGCTGTTTACGGATGCGGTGGATGCCGTGATAGAGCCCGACACGGAGCAGACATTCACCGCCGTGATGCAGCAGCAGGTGCGGCAACTGACGCTCGTCATCGAGCCTACGGGCAGCACCACGGACAGGATAGAGCACATCGAGGGCTACCTGTCGGGCGTAGCAGGTACGCTGGACTTCTCTGCCGGCATCTACGCCACACCCACGAACGTGGAATTGCAGTTCGCAAAGATAACCTCCGGCGCCAATGCCGGGAAGTACGCAGCAACCGTGCGCCTGCTTGGCATAGCGGGTGAGCTGCAGAAGCTGAACGCCATCATCCACTTCACGGGCGGCAGCCCCGAAGCCCTGAACCTCACGAGCGACCTCACCACGGAGCTTGCCGCCTTCAACGCCGACAAGCGGAAGCCCCTTACCTTGGGCGGGAAAGTAGTGGAGACGCCTACCGGAGCCGACTTCTCCGCCACCATTACCGACTGGACACCGGGCAACGGCGAGGGCGGCGAAGGTGGCTCGGCGGGAATGGAAACGAACAATTAAATGAATTATCACTATTAATAACACTAAAAAAAGTAAGATTATGAAACTTAGAAACTTATCAATCATTGCCGCAGCAGCCCTTGTGCTTGCCGCCTGTAACAACGACAACGAAGTAATCACCGACAACTGGAACGGCGAAATCCGCCTCACCAGCGGCATCACCTCCCAGACCCGTTCCTACGGCCTCGACACACAGCTTGGCGCAGGACTGGAAGTATCTGCCTGGGTGGACGACAGCAAAAACCTCCCCCTCTACCAAAACAACGTGCTCACCGCCGACGGCACCGGCAGCTTCGCTTACGCCAACGACATGTACTACATCTCGCCCGACCCCGTGAACATCTATGCCATCCATGCCAACCCTGCCCCGGCGGGAGACGACTTCCCCACATCGGTGTCCCACGAAGTGAAGGCCGACCAGACCACGAAAACCGCCTACGCCGCCTCCGACCTGCTCTATTCCACCAAGCGGAACGTAGCCCCCACCGCCTCTAAAGTGCCCCTCACTTTCTACCATTTGCTATCTAAAGTAGAAGTAGTGCTGAAGCCGGGCAACGGCGCCCCCGACCTCACTGGTGCCACCGTGACTCTGGAGAACACCGCCCTGAAGGCCACCTTCACCCCCAAGAAAGCCGCCGACATGAGCCTCCCGGCCGAACGCCAGGCGATGATAGCTCTCGCTGCCGACGCCAACCCCGCCACCCCGATTGCCATCTCCACGGTGGTGACGACGGACTTTGACGCCAATACCCGCTACGCTGAAGCCATCGTGGTGCCGCAGTCCATCTCCGCAGGCACCGCCTTTATCCGCGTGAAGCTGGCAGACGGCACGGGCTTCGCCTACAAAATCCCCGCCGGAGATGCCTTGGTGCTGGAAAGCGGCAAGCGATACATCTATAAGATAACCGTGGACTATAAGGGACTGACGCTGGACACCGACATCAAGGACTGGGAAACCGTAGGCGCACCCGTAGAAGGCTCTGCATTCCAAGAGTAACCCGTAAACAACATTATAGATACAAAGAAAAAATGAGAAAGACCAATATACCAATATATATAATGTACCTGTGGGCAGCCTTAGCTTTGGCTGCCTGCACAGGCGATGACGACGCGGCATGGCCCGAAGGCGGCGTGCCGCTGGAACTCTACGCCGCCGTGGAGGGATATTCCTCTGCCAACGCCCAGACACGGGCTACCGCCGAAAACAGGTGGGAAGGGGGAGAAGAGGTGAAGCTGCAGATTAACAACAACTTTGGGGTGGTATATTCTGATGTCGCCTTCGTCAATTCCGATGGAAAGCTGATTGTAAGTTGGTTGTTCGGCAGCGACTGGGTAAGCCCGGATGAGGAAAAGATGATTTATGGGGAATATCCAGCCTCGATAATTACTGCTTCTGTACAGACCGACCAGAGGGATGAAGGATATCAGGATAGCGACTGCATGTTTGCTCCCTACATCTACATCACCGTAACGTCCCCCGATAAGACCCTCGTCTTCCGCCACGTCACAGCCAAAGTGGTGGTACACCTCAAAGCGGGCAACGGCGTGACCGACGATGAACTGCAGACCGCCACTGTAACCTTTGAAAACCTCGCGTGCACGGGAGGGGGAATCGACACCAATGGAACCGCAGAGCAAGTGACCCCCGGCACCGACCGCATCACCCCCAACGAAGTGACCCCTGCCGCCGACGGATACGTACGCACCGTGCGCGCCCTGCTTCCTCCCCAGGACAAGTCGGGACAGAAGTTCGTGAAAATAGTCATCGGAGGAAAGACCTTCTACTACACCCCCGCCGCAGACGAAGCGAACTTCTTCAGCGGCAAGATGTACGAGTACCGCCTCACCGTGACCTCGATGGGCATCGAACAAACCACCGTGGAGGGAGGCACATGGCTGCCGGCAAGCTGATCGGCAGATACATCCCCGTCTCCTCCCGACGCATTCAACCATAGTAACTCATTAAACAAATGAAACGATATCATAAATCCTTATTCCATCCTGCGGCAACCCTTGCCGGCATCCTGCTCCTGATGCTGGGCGCCTGCACGCCCGATGCACTGGACGAACTGCCCGCCGCCTCCGGAGATGATGCCGACACCCGTCCCCTCGCCATAATGGT
>NZ_CAJLKP010000094.1 GCF_905207245.1 uncultured Bacteroides sp.
GGACCGTCGGAAGCGACAGCCATCGGCAATGTAATGATACAAGCCCTGACGGCCGGCGCGGCAAATGACGTCGCCTCCATGCGTCAGCTCATTAATCGTTCTATACCGTTGAAAACCTTCACACCCGCAGATGTGGAAGTATGGAATGAGGCCTATCAGCAATTCTTGCAGTTGGCATAACCCCCTTCTCGCCTTGTAATTAATAATTTATGTTTAATAATTTATATTTAAATTTAGTACCATCATGAAAGAAGAATTAATTCAGAAAGCCTATGAAGTGGCAAAAGAACGCTACGCAGCTATTGGCGTGGATGTAGAAAAAGCAATGGATGCTTTGCAAAAGATTTCCCTCTCCTTGCACTGCTGGCAGGCAGATGATGTAGCCGGATTTGAAGCACAAGGTGCTCTGACCGGAGGCATTCAGGCTACGGGAAATTATCCCGGCAAAGCTCGCAATATGGAAGAATTGAGACAAGATGTGCTGAAAGCAGCCAGCTATATTCCTGGAACCCATCGCCTGAATTTGCATGAAATCTACGGTGATTTCGGTGGTAAGTTCGTTGACCGCGACCAGGTGGAACCGGCTCATTTTGAAAGCTGGATGCAGTGGGCAGCCGAGAACAATATGAAGCTGGACTTCAACTCTACTTCTTTCTCTCATCCGAAAAGTGGCAATCTTTCTCTTTCAAACCCGGATAAAGGTATCCGTGATTTTTGGGTAGAACATACAAAACGTTGCCGTGCCATTGCCGAAGAGATGGGACGTCGCCAGGGTGATCCTTGTATTATGAACTTGTGGGTGCATGACGGTAGCAAGGATATTACCGTGAACCGTATGTTGTATCGCGATTTATTGAAGGATTCTCTCGATCGTATCTTCGAAGTGGAATATAAGAATATGAAAGATTGCGTTGAATCTAAAGTATTCGGTATCGGTCTGGAAAGCTACACAGTAGGTTCTAATGATTTCTATATCGGCTATGGCGTAAGCCGTAACAAGATTGTTACGTTGGATACCGGTCACTTCCATCCGACGGAAAGTGTTGCCGATAAGTTGTCCTCACTGTTGTTGTTCATCCCTGAAATCATGTTGCACGTGAGCCGTCCGGTACGTTGGGATTCTGACCACGTAACGATTATGAACGATGAGACAATGGATCTCTGCAAGGAAATTGTACGTTGCAATGCTCTTGATCGTGTACATATCGGTCTGGACTATTTCGATGCTTCTATTAATCGTATCGGTGCTTATGTGATTGGTAGCCGTGCCACTCAGAAGTGTGTGCTGCAAGCTCTGTTGGAGCCGCTGGATACATTGCGCAAATATGAAGCAAACGACCAGTTGTTCGAACGTCTTGCCCTGCTTGAAGAAGGTAAATCTCTGCCTTGGAATGCTGTTTGGGATATGTTCTGCTTGAAGAACGGTGTACCTGTAGGTGAAGAATTTATCGCTGAGATACAGAAGTACGAAGCGGATGTTACTTCAAAGCGTAACTAAGTGATTAACGGTTAGTGATAAGTGTTTAGCGGGAAAACAGTATCTTTGTGCAGTTTCTTATGCTAAGCACTCATCATTAATCACTAAACGTTATTATCATGAATACACTGATAGGATTGTTGATTATAGCTATCGGAAGCTTTGGACAGAGTAGTTCGTATGTGCCTATCAACAAAGTGAAAAACTGGTCGTGGGAAAGTTTCTGGCTGGTGCAAGGTATATTTGCCTGGTTGGTATTTCCGTTATTGGGTGCAATGCTTGCTATTCCGGCGGGAAGCTCCTTACTGGAACTCTGGGGGGCAGGTGGAGCTTTGCCAGCCATGGTCTATGGTGTTCTGTGGGGTGTGGGTGGATTGACGTTCGGATTGAGCATGCGCTATTTGGGTGTAGCACTCGGACAGAGTATTGCTCTCGGCACATGTGCAGGTTTCGGAACGCTCTTCCCGGCTTTGTTTGCCGGAAAAGACTTACTGCATGGCGAGGGGCTGATGTTGCTCATCGGAGTGTGTATCACGCTGGCGGGTATTGCCATTATCGGATATGCCGGTAGTCTTCGCTCCAAGAATATGACGGAAGAGGAAAAACGCGCGGCTGTTAAGGACTTTGCGCTGACGAAAGGTTTACTTGTGGCTCTGCTGGCAGGTGTGATGAGCGCTTGTTTTGCTCTCGGACTGGATGCCGGAACACCGATTAAGCAGGCTGCGCTTGATGGTGGGGTAGAGGCCTTGTATGCCGGACTGCCTGTAATCTTCCTGGTGACTCTTGGTGGCTTTTGCACGAATGCTGCTTACTGTATCTGGCAGAATGTCAAGAATAAGACAGGTAATGAATATCTTTCTGTGAAAGGTTCGGTTCTGACGAATAATCTTTTGTTCTGTGCTTTGGCTGGTGTACTGTGGTATTCGCAGTTCTTCGGACTCGAGATGGGCAAGAGCTTTCTTTCGGATAATCCTGTGCTGCTTGCTTTTTCCTGGAGCATCCTGATGTCGCTGAATGTTACGTTCAGTAATGTCTGGGGGATTCTGCTGAAAGAGTGGAAAGGGGTCAGCAACACTACAGTCGCAGTACTTGTACTCGGTCTGTTAGTGCTGATATCTTCTATTATTGTGGTAGCTATGGCACAGGCGTAAATAGTATATATAGCTACGAGCTACAAGCTACAAGTGCCTTTCGGTGTGATAGCGCAGTAACTCGTAGCTTGTAACTCGTAACTTAATTTATTATAATGAAATCAATTCTCGAAAATCGCCCGGCATTGGCTTATGCAGTCAGTCAAGTGGCAGAAGTGGCCGGATATCTCTGGCAAAAAGGGTGGGCTGAACGTAATGGCGGTAACATCACCCTGAATATTACTGAGTTTGTGGACGATGAAATAAAGGCATTGCCTGCCATCAGCGAAGTAAAACAAATAGGCACTACTCTTCCTTTTTTAAAAGGTTGTTACTTCTATTGCAAAGGCACTAATAAACGTATGCGCGATTTGGCCCGTTGGCCGATGGAGCATGGCTCTGTCATCCGTATTCAGGACGATTGTGCCAGCTATGTTATCATTGCTGACCATCCGGTGATGCCTACTTCAGAGTTGCCTGCCCACCTCAGTGTGCACAATCGCCTGATAGAAAAGGGTTCTCCTTACAAAGCTTCTTTGCATACTCATCCTATCGAACTGATTGCCATGACCCATTGCAAGAAATTCCTGGAGAAAGATGTAGCTACTAATTTGCTTTGGAGTATGATTCCTGAAACGAAGGCATTCTGTCCGCGTGGTTTAGGTATCATTCCTTACGAACTGCCAAGTTCCGTGAAACTGGCGGAAGCTACCATTGAGCAACTTGAAGACTATGATGTGGCAATGTGGGAAAAACACGGAGTTTTTGCCGTGGATGTAGATATTATGTCGGCTTTCGATCAAGTAGATGTACTGAATAAATCCGCTCTGATTTATATTGCTGCCAAAAATATGGGCTTCGAACCTGATGGTATGAGCCTGGAGCAAATGCAGGAAATGACTCGTGCGTTCAATCTGCCTAAATGATAACTAAGTAGATAGCAGTAGATACTGTTATCTACTTGCTACTTAAAACTATATGATGAAACGAATATTCTCTTCTCTTGTTCTTCTGTTAGCAGTGTCAGCCCTTTTCGCCCAAACTAAGATGACAGCAAGAGAAGCCGCTCTAAAGATTGCAGACCGCATTCTTACCAGCACCACGTATGAGTTTAAGAATACAAAGACGGGAGAAACCTATCAATCTGTCAGGAAATTACCTCTTGATATGAATGTGAAGGTTGCTTGTAAGTATAATAACTGGCACTATACGAACGGGGTGACGAACATGGCCCTCATGGAGCTGGGGGATAAACTCAGTGACAAGCAATATGAAAAATATGTTCTGAAGAACATGAATTTTGTGTTTAACGAGGGCAATCTCGAATTCTTCCGCAAGCAGTATGACGAAGCCTTCAAACAAGACGGCTGGAATGCTGTCCGTAAATTGAGTTGGCACATGATTTTCCGTGGCAAACGCCTGGATGATAACGGTCCGATGGGAGCCAGCCTGATTGAGTTGCAGATGAAGTATCCCAATGATGCTTTTCTGGGTTACATCAATGAAACTGCCGAGCATCTGAACTATGGCGAGCCTCGTCTGGTGGATGGTACGATTGCCCGTATATGGCCGCATGTCAATACCATCTGGGCCGATGACGCTTTTATGGCTATTTCTTTCCTGGCGCGTATGGGTAAGATGACCGGTGATGGGAAGTATTTCGATGATGCAGTGAATCAGGTATTGAATTATACCCGCTACCTCTGGTGTCCTGAAAAACAGATTTATTATCACTGTTATCATACCGATAATAAAGAACATGGAGTGGCTCATTGGAGCCGTGCCAACGGTTGGGTATTCATGGCACAAGCCGATTTGCTCAGTATGATGCCGGAGAATCATCCGATGCGCGAAGCGGTTATTGAGAACTTTCGCCGGCAGGCCAGTGGGGTAGCCCGTTATCAGGGTAAAAACGGACTTTGGCATCAACTGCTTGATAAAGAAGATTCTTATGAAGAAATCACAGGTACGGCAATGTTTGTGTTCGGCATTGCCCGTGGCGTGAAGGAAGGGTGGTTGCATCCCGACTTTATTTATGTGGCTGAGCAAGGCTTGAAGGGTATGATGACAAAGATTTCCGATGATGGTGACGTCACTTCTATTTGTGTGGGAACCGGAATCATGCCTTCCGTGGTATATTATTATAATCGTCCTACTCAAGAGAATGATCCTATGGGGGAAGGTCCTGTACTCCGTGCACTTGTCGAGATGATGGATGCTCCCAAGTATACTGAAATCAAGGCAGAACAACAATATGATAAGATTGTCGTAAAGAAATAGTACTCCATTTCTTTATTCGTATTTATTAGTCCGCTTCGGGAAATTTCATAATTAACCTGTAGCGGACATTCTTTATTCATAAATTATTCTTATTTTTGCCCTAATCTTATCATGCAAAACACGTATTTATGACTAAGAATTATAATGATTTAGGGGTTGAATTCAAATATTTGATAGTAAACGACATGGACCAGAAGTTTGGTCTGTGGGTAAATACTGTAGGTTTTCAGGCTATTCAGCCAAATTCTCCTTATCCCTTGAAAGACCATCCTTCCGGTTATTTCTTCAATGCTCAGAAAGGGCGTGTTTTGCGTGAGTATCAATTGGTTTATATCACTAAAGGGCGTGGATTATTCACTTCCGAGACAACTCCTGAGAAGCAGGTCTGCAAAGGGCGGCTTATGGTGCTTTTTCCGGGCCAATGGCACACGTATCATCCTTACCAGCAGACGGGATGGAACGAATACTATATCGGATTCGAAGGTCCGGTCATTGACGATATGCTGAAAGGAGGCTTCCTTTCTAAAGATAATCAGGTATTGGAAGTGGGGTTGAATGAAGAACTGGTCACACTCTTTTCGCGTGCTTTGGAGATTGCCGAGGCGGATAAGATTTCTTCCCAGCAATATCTTGCCGGTATTGTTCTGCACATGATGGGGATGATTCTTTCTATTTCTAAGAATAAGATATTTGAAGTAGGGGATGTGGACCAGAAGATAGAACAGGCTAAAATTATAATGAATGAGAATGTGTTCAAGGATATTGACCCGGAAGAACTTGCGATGAAACTGAACATCAGTTATTCTTGGTTCCGCAAGGTGTTTAAGGATTATACAGGATATGCCCCCGCTAAATACTTTCAGGAACTGAAGTTGCGTAAAGCCAAACAATTGCTGATAGGCACTTCACAATCAGTCAAAGAAATATCTTTTATGCTCGATTATAAGTCTACCGAGCACTTCTTCTCTCTTTTTAAGAAGCGTACGGGGTTTACTCCATTGGAGTATCGGTCTTTCGGGCGCGAAACCAATGTGGAAGAAGAGGAATTGCTGTAAATTTATCAGAAGCTTTTGATCGTTATCATGCAATATACCTATAAATAGCGATTGCGGCGTATTGCACTATCGAATACTCTCATTCATATTTTACCTGCATATAGCGATTGTTTTGTTTCCCATTTATAGAGACCTTTGCAGCGATTTATTAACTGCATAAAATTCTTTGTAAATTGAAAGCAAATATAAAAAAACTCTCCTTTCTTCTTGTCTTGTTATTTTCTTCATTAGCAGTGTATTCACAAGGTGGTAGGGCAATGATTTCCGGTAAGATATTATCTACCGAGAAAGAAATTGTTGATTTCGCAACCGTCTATCTCAAAGGTACCAGTTACGGAGGTACCACTAACCGGGAAGGTATCTATCATATAAAGGCTCCGGCAGGTAACTATACATTGGTAGTGTCCGCCGTTGGCTATAAAACGGTGGAGAAGCAAGTGAAGCTGGTGGCAGAAGACAGAGTGAGACAGAACCTTACGATTACCCCGGAAACACAGCAACTGGATGAAGTAACCATCGTATCAACAGGGGTGACCCGCCTGAAACGTTCCGCCTTCAATGCAGTGGCGGTAGATACTAAAGAATTGCAGAACACTACGAAGAATCTGAGCGATGCCTTGACCAAGGCTCCGGGTATGAAGCTCCGTGAATCGGGTGGTGTAGGTTCCGATATGCAGCTCATGCTGGACGGATTCAGCGGAAAACATGTGAAAGTGTTTATTGACGGTATCCCGCAGGAAGGCGTAGGGAGTTCGTTCGGACTGAACAATATCCCTGTGAACTTTGCCGACCGTATTGAGATATATAAAGGTGTAGTACCTGTTGGATTCGGCACGGATGCCATCGGTGGTGTCATCAATATCGTTACTAATAAAAAGCGCCGGCGATGGTTCCTGGATGCATCCTATTCTTATGGTTCGTTCAATACGCATAAGTCTTATGTCAACTTCGGACAAACCTTCAAGAATGGTTTTACGTATGAAATCAATGCTTTCCAGAACTATTCGGATAATGACTATTACGTAGACGCTCCGGTGGAAGACTTCGAAACGGGAAGAATCGATAAGGATAAAAAAGTACGCGTGAAACGTTTTAATGATACCTACCATAACGAAGCTGTCATCGGCAAACTGGGTGTAGTGGATAAATCATGGGCAGACCGTCTGATGTTCGGTTTCACCTATTCGAATATGTACAAGGATATACAGACGGGTGTGCGGCAGGAAATAGTGTACGGACAGAAGCACCGCAAGGGACATTCGCTGATGCCATCAATGGAATATTATAAGCGTGACCTGTTTGCCAAAGGTCTGGATGTGGCGCTGACTGCCAACTATAATAAGAATGAGACCACTAATGTGGATACCGCATCCTATAAATATAACTGGTATGGAGACAAAGCCCGACTGAACTCACCCGGCGAACAGTCGTACCAGCATTCGCGGGCGGATAATGACAACTGGAACGGCACACTAACCGTCAATTATCGCATTGATAAATTGCAGATGCTGACCTTCAACCATGTGCTGAATGCTTTCACCCGTTCTAACACTTCGTTGCTCGCCAAGGAAGCGCAGTCGGAAGCCATTGATAAAGAAACCCGCAAAAATATTTCCGGTTTGTCCTATCGCCTGATGCCGTCCGAAGATTGGAACTTCTCCGTCTTTGGCAAATACTATCATCAGTTTGTGGCAGGGCCGATTGCCACCAACACCAATCAGACTGACTATGTGCGTACTACCCGTAACGCCAGCTCGTTCGGCTATGGCGCGGCAGGTACCTATTTCATATTACCCGGTCTGCAGGTGAAACTTTCTTATGAGAAGGCTTACCGCCTGCCCACTATCGAAGAGATGTTCGGTGATGAAGACTTGGAAAAAGGAGACATAGGCATCAAACCCGAAAACAGTGATAACGTAAACCTTAATCTCAGCTATAACAAAGTCTTCGGGAAACATTCCGTATACGTGGAAGGCGGTCTGATATACCGCAATACGAAAGATTATATTCAGCGTAACATTGCCGACCTGAGTGGAGGAAAATCAGCAGCCACTTACATCAACTATGGCAAAGTGCTGACCAAGGGGTATAATATCTCCGCCCGCTATGGTTTCGGGAGATGGCTGAGTATTGGTGGAAACTTTACGAAGATGAATGTGCGTGATAATATGAAGACCTCCATCTCCAGTAGTGCGGCAAACCTTGCGTATAAAGAGCGTATGCCGAACCTGCCCTATATGTTTGCCGACTCGGATGTGACATTCTACTGGCGCAACCTCTGGAAGAAAGGCAATACACTGACGGTATCTTATGACAACCAGTACCTGCACAGTTTCACCTATTATTCTTCTATTATCGGTTCGAATAAGGGAGATTATATGGTGCCCAGTCAATTTTCGCACAATCTGGCTCTTTCTTACAGCCTTCAGGGTGGGCGTTACAATCTGTCGTTTGAGTGCCGCAATCTCACGGACGAGAAACTGTATGACAACTTCAGCCTTCAGCGGGCCGGACGGGCATTCTATGGCAAGGTGCGTGTATACTTTGGAAATTAGAGATAATTGATTAGATAAATAGTATAAATTTAGTTTAATATGAAAGGTAAAAACAACATGAAGAAGAATTATTTACTGACCGGGCTCTTTGCCACTGTGCTAACCGGATTAGCATTGACAGCGTGTACGGATGAAGAGCCAAGCCTCGGTGGCGGCACTGTAGAAAAGGGTGAATATGTTATCGCATCCTCTGTCACGGCTTCGGGAAATACCACCAACGTTTTGGTTTCTTCCAAGACGTTGGATAATGGAACGGTTTCTACCATCAACAATGGTTTGGTGAACGATGGTGCAACGCAGTGGGTGTTCTATAAGAACCAATATCTGTATGGCCTGACCTATAATCAAGGGAATGCCGGAACCACCCGCTCGTTCTATATGAATGCTAACTATGATGTAGTGGCGCGTTCGGGCGAATACGCCGTGAAACGCTTCACTACTTATGGCATCTTTGATAAATACATCATCACAGCTTCTACCGGTGACGGCTATACCGGATATGCTGACGAGAACGGTTATCTGCCGAAAACATTCTTGTTCTCTTATCTGGATGTACCGGCCGAAACATATACGACCAATGATACTCAGGAAAAAGCATACTTGTCCGAGAACTTTCTGGGCAATGGTGAGTTTGTGACGCTGGCAGGTATCCTGGAGCACAACAGCAAAATTTACAGTGCTGCCGTTCCGATGGGATTGAGCCAATATGGCTCTAAAGCCGATAACGGTAAATGGATATTGCCGGGCAATGAAGATCTGGTCAAGACTGAAGACGGCGGTTCTAACAGTAGTAGCTACAAGAAAGGTGAGTTGCAATGGACTCAGTATCCTAATGAATGCTGGGTGGCTATCTTTGACAACGAGAAGTTCACAACAAAGACACTTATCAAGACAGATAAAATCAGTTATGCCTGCGGACGTAATAAGTCTCAATACTACCAGACTATCTGGGCGGCAGATAATGGCGATATCTATGTGTTCTCTCCAAGTTATGCCAAAACGATGGATGACCCGCGCCAGCAGACCACTTTGCCGGCAGGCGTAGTGCGCATCCCCGGCGGAACACAGAATTTTGATGATTACTATTGCGACCTGGAAGCACAGTCGGGTGGAAAATCTTTTCTCCGTTGCTGGCACATCACAGGCGACTACTTCCTGATGCTCATGTACGACCGTCCTTTGACTGAGGAAGGCTTCGTTGCCAATCAACTGGCCATCTTCAAAGCAGGTAGCCAGAAGCTGACTTACGTAACAGGTCTGCCTTCTGCCGAGTTGATTTCCGGTTTCGGCAATGCACCTTATGCCGAGAATGGTTCTGTTTACATGACTGTGACAACTACCGATGGTAATCCTGCCATCTACAAGATTGAACCGGCAAGTGCGGTTGCTACCAAGGGAGTTACTATTGAAGCAACTCAGGTTAGTGGCGTAGGCAGATTGAGTCCTCGATGAGAAAGATATTCCGTAACATACATTTGTGGCTTTCCATCCCTTTCGGAGTGCTCATCACGCTAATCTGTTTTTCGGGTGCCGCGTTGGTCTTCGAGAAGGAAGTAATGGAGTTATGTCATCGCGACCTCTACTTTGTGAAGAAGGTTGAAGCCGTACCTCTGCCCATGGAGCAGTTGATGACCCGGGTGGCTGCCATCTTGCCGGATAGCATATCGGTGACGGGCGTCAACGTATCATCTGAACCTGAAAGAGCCTATCAAGTCACGCTCTCCAAACCCCGCCGTGCGTCTATGTATATAGACCAGTACACGGGCGAGGTTACGGGGAAGTATGAGCGTGCACCGTTCTTTAACGTCATGTTCAGGATGCACCGTTGGATGCTGGATTCGATGAAGCCGGATGGAGGAATCTTCTGGGGCAAGATTATTGTGGGAACCAGTACGCTGATGTTTGTGTTTGTGCTGATATCGGGCATTGTCATCTGGTGGCCGCGTACACGTAAGGCGCTGAAGAACAGCCTGAAGATAGTAGCAAACAAAGGCTGGCGCCGTTTCTGGTACGACCTGCATGTGGCTGGCGGAATGTATACGCTCGTTTTCCTTCTGGCAATGTCGCTTACGGGACTGACCTGGTCTTTCCAATGGTATAGGACAGGGTTCTATAAAGTGTTCGGAGTAGAAGTTGTGCCTGGCATGGGGCACGGCAATGCCGCCACCAACTCCACTGCCCGGAGCGGAAAGCCGGAAGGCAAACTTCGACATTCTCCTTACGCAAACTGGGAACGTGTGTACGAGCAGTTGGCCCAGGCAAACCCCGACTACCGGCAAATCAGCATATCCAACGGCTCCGCCAGTGTTGCCACAGATCGTTTCGGCAATCAGCGTGCCACGGACCGCTATAAGTTCAATCCTCGCAACGGTGAGATAACCGAAACTATCCTATACAGTGATTTGGAGAACTCCGGCAAGATTCGTGGCTGGATTTATTCCGTACACGTGGGTAGCTGGGGCGGCATGCTGACGCGTATATTGACCTTCATTGCAGCTCTGATAGGCGCAAGTCTGCCTCTGACCGGCTATTATCTGTGGATACGCAAGAAGGTGAAACGGAGGCGCGCAACGGGGGTGAGTACATCGCGTCTTGGTACTGAGCGCGTTGCATCGTAGGACTGAGCATACCACACTCCGGGACTGAATACCAAAAACACCCGGATGTTTTGCCCTAAAACATGGGGATGTTTTACCCTATAACACCCGGATGTTTTACCCCAAAACATCCGGGTGTTTTCAAATATAATATGGGGATGTTCTAACCTCTCAGTCCGGGACTGAAAAGTGCTGAGTCCTATACTCGAATCTGCTAAGTCTGTAGGAGAGGCTTGTTCATAACCGTACAGAAAGGAATCAGTTACGAGCTACAGGCTACAAGCTACAAGTGCCTTTCGGAACATAGCGCAGCTACTTGTAGCTTGTAGCCTGTAGCTCGTCAACTGATTCAAATCCACTACAATTATGTTCCAATACGCTTCCAGTCATTTTGTACAGGCAGAAAATCATTCTGTTCATTTATTGTTTGCCAGGGAATGTCTTTCTTTGTAAACTCGAATAATAAAGGTGAATACTATGAGTAGAAAGCACTTCTTTGGAACCATTCTTATTTTGCTTGCAGCCTTGGGCGTGCAGGCACAGCAAACAGAACGTCAATATCTTTCCGGCACTGGACTGGGCAACACGGTGACGTGGCAGTTTCGCGTCTCCGAAGGACGGGGTAGCGGACGTTGGAGTAAAATAGAAGTTCCCTCGCAATGGGAACTGCAAGGCTTCGGCGAATATACCTACGGTCGTTGGTATAAGAAGCCGGGTGTGAAGAATCCCAGTATGGAAGAAGGAACCTACAAGCGCTCCTTCCGTGTTCCGCGCGACTGGCAGGGGCAGAATGTGCGCCTGTGGTTTGATGGCGTAATGACGGATACGGAAGTGTTTGTCAATGGGAAATCGGCCGGTGAAGTACATCGTGGCGGATTCTACCGTTTCTCCTATGATATCACGGACTTGCTGAAATATGGAAGTTCCAATCAGATAGAAGTGCACGTTAAGAAGCACTCCGACAACAGCTCGGTGAACGCTGCCGAACGCAAAGCGGACTGGTGGCTGTTCGGCGGCATTTATCGTCCGGTGTGGCTGGAGGCTAAACCTGCCGTACACATTGAGCGTCTGGCGGTGGCGGCATCGGAAGATGGAACCGTCAAGGCGGAAGTGTACCTGCAAGGTGCTACGGGCGAAGAAAGCCTGATTGCAGAACTCACCCCCATCACCATGGATGCCCCCTCCTTCTCACGCGTAGGAGATGCTACTCCCGTGCGGGTAGCGAAGGATGCGTCAATGCAAACCCTGACTGCCAGTTGGAACGGTATTCGTCCCTGGACACCGGAGACTCCCAATCTTTATAACCTTACCGTTTCCCTGATGGATAAAGAAGGAACCCAAACCATTCATTCCATGACCACCCGTATCGGTTTCCGTACCATCGACTTCCGTCCCCGCGACGGACTCTATCTGAACGGTACCAAGCTTGTCATGAAAGGCATCAACCGCCACACCTTCCATCCTGACGGTGGACGAACCACAAATAAGGAACTCAGCATACAGGACGTGAAGCTCATCAAAGAAATGAATATGAATGCCGTCCGTTCCCATTATCCCCCCGATACACACTTTCTGGATGCCTGCGACTCTCTGGGGCTGCTCTACATTGACGAACTGGCAGGCTGGCAGAATGCTTACGATACTCCGACAGGGACAAAGCTTGTCCGCGAAATGCTGACCCGCGACGTCAATCATCCGTGCATCGTGCTCTGGAGCAATGGCAACGAAGGCGGATGGAACGTCGAACTCGATAGCCTTTTCCGTACTTACGACCCGCAACGTCGCCATGTTATTCATCCCTGGGCCGATTTCGATGAATTGGACACTCACCATTATCCTGCTTATCTGACCGGTGTAGGACGTTTCACGAACGGCTACAAAGTCTTCATGCCTGCCGAGTTCATGCATGGTCAGTACGACCAGGGACATGGTGCCGGACTCGAAGATTTCTGGGCACGCTATACGGCGCATCCTCTCTTTGCCGGTGGCTTTATGTGGGCGTATAGCGATGAGGCTGTGCGTCGTTCCGACCGTAACGGAGAACTGGATAGTGAAGACTATAATGCGCCGGATGGTATTCTCGGCCCCTTCCGGGAAAAGGAAGGCAGCTACTATTCTGTCCGTGAGGTATGGTCGCCGATATATGTGGAACCGTTGATGATTACCCCGTCCTTCCGGGGAGAATTCCGGGTGTCGAACAGATATTTATTCACGAACCTGAAAAACTGCTCGATGCGCTGGCGGGTGCTCCGTTGTGCTTCGCCGCTGCATGGAGCAGATGAAGGAGAGGTCATCCCCGTAGCCGACGGAGGAGCACAAGCGTGGCGCCAGGTGATAGATAGCGGAATGGTGCAATTACCGGCATTGTCTCCCGGAGAAACAGGATTTGCACACATGGCATCTTCCGCGCTCTTTGAAGGGGATATTCTGGAACTTGAAGCCTATGGTGCGAATGGTAAAAGCATCTGCACCCGTACTTTCCCGATACATTATGCTAAAGATTATCTGCAACGTGAAAAAGCTGCGCTATTGGGGGAAGTGAATAATGATTCGCCTCTGCAAGCGTCCGGTTCTTCCGTGTCGGAAAATGATACATTAATCACCCTGCATTCTCCTGCTGTTACCGTTTCTTTCCGTAAGAGTGATGCGACTATCTCATCCATCACGAGGAATGCCGACGGACGGCTTATTCCTTTGAAAGATGGTCCTGTTGCCGTAGGTATGAAGATGGTACTGAACACACTTTCAGCCCGTACCGAAGGAGGCGCTGCTATTCTTTGTGCCCGCTATCGTGGTGCCGCCGACTCCATTGTCTGGCGTCTCACTCCTGACGGTCTTCTTTCTATGGATGCCGTGCTCCTGAACCGTGCTTCCGGCGGCGGTGGCTTTGATGATGCCTTCACCGATACGGAAGTCCTGAACCTCGGCTTCACCTTCTCCTATCCCGAAGCGGAATGTTCCGGTATGCGTTGGATGGGGCGTGGTCCTTACCGTGTCTGGAAGAACCGTATCCCTGGTGCAAACTATGGTATCTGGCAAAAAGACTATAACAACACCATCACCGGAGAAAGTAAGGATCGCCTGGTTTATCCTGAGTTCAAGGGGCATCATGCCAATCTTTACTGGGCAACCCTGCAAAGTCCTACAGCCCCGTTCACCGTTTATGCGGCGAGCGACGGAATATTCATGAGAGTCTTCACGCCTGAAGAACCGCATGGACGCCAGGACGGCATTAATACCATGCCCGACTTTCCTGCCGGAGATATCTCCTTCTTGCTCGATATTCCCGGTATCCGTTGCTTCAAGCCTATCAGCCAGCACGGGCCACAGAGCCAGCCGGGAATTATCCGTATCAAGAAGGGAGATGAGGGGCTGCGCCTCAACCTAATGTTTGATTTCAGATAATCCGTCAATTACTATAATCTATGAAATGCTTGTTGTTGGGATTGATTTATATAGGAAAGGAATCAGTTACCGAAATTTATAAATCTAACAATCTGTTATCAAGAATACCATGAAGAAAATATTTTATTCTCTTTTCGCTGCTTTGCTGCTGATGGCTTGTGGCTCGGAGCAACAAACCCCGATAGACCGTGAAGCACTGGTAGCCCGTAATAATCCTCAAGTATCTGAGTTTGATTCGCTGGCTTCGCTCAGCGTCGGCAACGGTGAGTTTGCATTCACGGTAGATGCTACCGGTTTGCAGACATTCCCGACTATGTATAGTAAAGGTGTACCTCTGGGCACACAAAGCCAATGGGGGTGGCATAGTTTTGCCAATCCCAAGAATTATAAACACGAAGAGACTCTGAAAGCCTTTGATTTTGGCCGTGGACACGAGGAACTCTATGCCTGCCAGTTCAAGGAACCGGGGCGCCAGAAAGAGGCTTCCGAGTGGTTTCGTATGAATCCGCATCGCTTGCATCTGGGCACTATCGGCCTGGAACTGGGCGAAGAGGTGAAAGCTTCCGATATTACAGACATCCGGCAAACACTGAACATGTGGAAGGGTGAAATCACCAGCCACTTTACATTGAATGGCAATGCCTACGACGTGCAAACCGTCTGCCATCCCAATAAAGATATGATTTCCGCTTGCGTCACCAGCCGTGCACATGGTGGTGTAAATCTGCGTTTCTCTTATCCCACAGGTGTACATGCGGATGATGCCTGTAACTGGGATGCTAATGATAAACATTCCACGACCATTGTTTGTCAAGGCAACCAAAGCGCTGTGCTGAAACGCGTGCTCGATGAAACCATTTATTACGTGACTCTCTGTTGGGAAGGCAAAGCCAGTCTGGCTGAAAAGTCGAAGAACTACTTCGTACTGACTCCCGAAGAAGACCGGCTGGCATTCTCCTGCCTTTTTACCCCCAACTTCTCGGGAACCATATTTGAGAGCGAACCTCCTGTATATGCTGCTGAAGTGCTGCCCGCTTTCACTGAAACCTCTGTCGCCAGTGCTGCCTACTGGACAGATTTCTGGAAGAATGGCGCCGTCGTCGATTTCTCCCATTGCACCGATCCGCGTGCCAAGGAATTGGAACGACGTGTGTTGTTGAGTCAATATCTGCTTGCTATCCAGTCGGCAGGAAGCGTGCCTCCACAGGAAACCGGTCTGACGTATAACTCCTGGTTTGGTAAGTTTCACCTCGAAATGATCTGGTGGCATCAGTCCTGGCAGGCATTGTGGGGACATGAGAATCTGCTGGACCGCACCTTGGGCTGGTATGAAACCGTTGAACCTGTGGCTCGTGAAATCGCCCGCCGTCAAGGTTTCCCCGGTGTGCGCTGGATGAAGATGACTGACCCCAGCGGTACGGAAGCCCCCTCTAATGTAGGCTCTTTCCTTATCTGGCAACAACCGCACTTCATCTATCTGGCAGAACTTGTTTACCGTACCAATCCTTCGGATGAGGTTATCAGGAAGTACAATCACCTGGTGCAGGAAACTGCCGAGTTTATGTATGCCTTTGCCACTTATGATGAATTCCACGGTCGCTTCATTCTGAAAGGTGCCATCCCGGCACAGGAAACGTTGCGTGCTGCTACTACCATCAATTCGCCTTTCGAGCTTTCTTATTGGCACTATGCCATGCAGACAGCGCAACAATGGCGTGAGCGTGCCGGAGAGAAGCGTAATCTGGAATGGGATGAGCTGATAGATAAACTGTCTCCGCTTGCTTACAATGACGATCATCTCTATCTGGCTTCCGAAGATGCTGTGGATACTTATAAAGATATTCGTTTCACCAGCGATCACATGGCTGTGCTGGGTTCTGTGGGTATCTTGCCGATGAATAAACTTATCCGTGACGATTATATGAAGAATACCCTGCACTGGGTATGGGACAACTGGAACTGGGGCAAAACCTGGGGCTGGGATTATCCGATGACTGCCATGAATGCCACCCGTCTGGGCGAACCGGAAAAAGCGGTCGGTGCCTTGCTGATGGATAAGCGTACAAATACTTACCTGCTGAACGGACATAATTATCAGGACAGTCGCCTGCGTTGTTATCTGCCGGGTAATGGTGGTTTGCTGACTGCCGTAGCACTGATGTGTGCCGGATGGGATGGTTGCCAGGTGAAGAATCCGGGCTTCCCGAAGGACGGGACGTGGGATGTTCGTTGGGAAGGATTGAAGCCAATGCCGTAAAAAAAGATGAGCACTAATCACTATGAGACGTTCTTTTTTGTATATTCTGTTTTCCTTGCTGCCCGTTCTTACCTGTGCGCAGTACACCACTGGCAACAAACCCCAAGGTGGAGGAGACCGCATTGAGTCTACCTCCTTCAATGACCATAAGCGCGGTTCTGCCCGCACGCTCCAATATCATCCCGATGGCGAAGACTTTGTCCGTGTTAATGGTGAGAATCGCTATACCCGCGCCCTTTATGGCAGCCACACCGCCTTTCGCCTGGAAACGAGCGACCGTCCTGTTTTTGCTGTTTATGATAAGCGCGACAGTAAGAATATCAGCTTCCGTCTTCAACTGCCAGATGGTTCGGTTACTCTGTTGGAAGAAACAGCTTGGTGTGAGTCCCGTTATACTCCCGGCCGGCGTTCCTATCGCTTGACACATCCTACATGGGGAGCAAATGCGGAATTACAAATCTCCGCCTTGGCTTTGTCCGATGAAGATGCCGCTATCTGGAAGATTACTCCTGTCAATATGCCCGAAGGTGCTGTGTTGCGCTCTTTGCTATGCGAGATTCGCCTTCCTAAATTAAGCCGTAACGGTGATATGGGAGCCGATCCTCCGGGCTGCTTCGATGCCCCCGAGCATCCTGAACATTTGCAGACAGTAGATGTCCCACTCAGTTCCACTCTATCCCGGCATGCTGATTCTGGACTTTCCGGGCAAGGGAACTCTTACTATATCCTTGTTCGTGATTATTCTTTAGTAATTCCTTCGCAGGAGGAAGGCGCTGTCCTTTATGATAAGTCTGAACGCGCCCGTGCCGAACTCGCTTCGCGCATCCGGATAACCACTCCCGATCCGTTTTTTAATACCCTTGGCGGTGCGCTTTCCGTAGCAGCCGATGGCATTTGGGATGGTGAAGTCTGGCTGCATGGTGCCATTGGCTGGCGTATGCCTCTCAGTGGTTGGCGTGCTGCTTATACCGGTGATGTTCTTGGCTGGCACGACCGCGCCCGTACGCACTTCGATGCTTACGCTGCCAGTCAGGTGACTGATGTGCCGAACACGCTCCCGCATCCCGCCCAGGACTCTGCGCTTGCCTTGGCCCGTTCCGTAAAAAAGTGGGGAACACCGCAATATAGCAATGGCTACATTTGTCGCAATCCCCGTCGCAACGATCAGATGCATCATTATGATATGAACCTTTGTTATATCGACGAACTGCTGTGGCACTTTAACTGGACCGGTGACCTGGATTATGCCCGCCGCATGTGGCCTGTTCTCACGCGCCACCTTGCATGGGAAAAGCTCAATTATGACCCTGATAATGATGGCCTTTATGATGCTTATGCCTGCATCTGGGCGAGTGATGCCCTTTATTATAACAGTGGTGCTGTCACTCACTCCTCAGCTTATAATTATCGTGCCAACCGTCTTGCGGCCATGATTGCTGAAAAGATTGGAGAAGATGCCACGCCTTATAGCGCAGAGGCTGATAAAATACTGAATGCCCTGAACGCCCGCCTCTGGATGCCTGAACGGGGACATTGGGCTGAGTTCCAGGATTTCATGGGACATAAGCGCCTGCACACCAGTCCGGGTGTCTGGACTATCTATCATGCTCTTGATAGCGATATTGCCGATCCCTTCCAGGCCTATCTTGCCACCAGCTATGTGGATCGAGAGATTCCCCACATCCCTGTCTGTGGTGAGGGGTTGAAAGATGAGGGCTATGCCACCATTTCCACTACCAACTGGCTGCCTTATTCCTGGAGTATTAATAATGTAGCTTTTGCCGAAGTGATGCACACCGCTCTTGCCTATTTCCAGGCAGGTCGTGCTGATGCCGGCTTTAAGTTGCTGAAAAGTTCTATTCTGGATGGCATGTATCTGGGCGAAAGTCCCGGAAACTTTGGGCAAATCAGTTTCTATGATGCTGCCCGTGGCGAGTGCTATCGTGACTTCGGCGACCCTATTGGCGTAGCTTCCCGCGTATTGATACAAGGACTTTACGGCATTCTTCCCGATGCCATGAACGGGCGTTTGCTGGTGAAGCCCGGTCTGCCGTCTGACTGGACATTCGCATCCTTGCACACGCCGGATATTGATTTTGATTATCGAAATGACGAACGTTCTTCATTCCTCATTGTTCATCGCCTGCCTGCCGTACACACGCTGGAACTCCGGTTTCCTGCACAGCGCTCGAAAGTGGCAAAACTGACAGTCAACGGAACTCCCACTACCTGGAAGTTGGTGGAGAACTCAATCAGCCGTCCGATGCTCTCTGTTGTAGTACCTGCTTCTTCCGGCGAAAAGATGGAAATAAAGATTGAATGGGGCGGGGAAGAACTCAATACCCCTACGGCCTCCCAGATAGAAAATATATCTGCCGAAGCTCCTGTCGGCTTCGTCCCGATGCAACAGGATGAAATGAAATGGTGGTGTCCTGTGGATAAATCAAAACATAAAGAGAACCATAGCCTTGCACAGTTTGCTACCTTCACTAATGTCAACTCCGCTACATGTGAAATGGTCGTGATGGATGCGCAATTTAATTCCTCGGTAACAGATATTTTCCGTAATGAGTATCTTTCGCCTCGTTCTCCCTATACTACTTTGCAATTGCCGAAGCAAGGCATAGGAGAGTGGTGCCATCCTCTGCATACGGTGGATATCGATGACTCCGGTCTGCGTTCTGCTGTTCGGGACGGTGTACTGGATACTAAACCGGGAGTTCCCTTCCGCACACCAGCCGAAGGCCGGAACATAGCTTTCACTTCTTTGTGGGATAATTATCCCGATAGTTTGGCTGTTCCTCTTAAAGGAAAAGCCTCCCGTGCTTATTTGCTTATGGCGGGTAGCACCAACCATATGCAGTGTCACATCGACAATGGACTTATCCGTGTGTATTACAAAGACGGCACCTGTGATGCCATGCCTTTGCGCAATCCGGATAATTGGCCTCCCATTGAACATATCTTCTTTGAAGATGGTTTAGCGTTCAACCGCCATGCTCCGGCTCTCTATCGCCTGCGTCTCAAGACCGGTGAAGTCAGCAATAACTTTGGTGAAGAACTGGGCTTTCCCGGTGCTTCCCGTGAGTTGGATGGCGGTGCTGCCGTATTGCTCGAAATGCCTCTGAATCCAGATAAGAAGCTCTCGCATCTTGTTCTTGAAACTCTTTCCAACGATGTGGTAATCGGCTTGATGAGTATTACGCTACAACGATAGCCTTCACAAAGCACCATATAAAATATCCGCAAATCACGACTTTGAATACCGTTCCTATCAGGAACCCCATTAGTGCACCGATGCCCGATTTCAGGGCATCCTTTGCACTTCTGTCTCCCAGCAGTTCTCCGATGAAGGCACCCCCGAACGGACCAATGATAATGCCCCACGGACTGAAGAAGACAATTCCGACGATTGATCCTATCAGACAGCCCCAACTGCCCCATTTAGTCCCTCCGCTGTATTTGCTTCCTATGATGGGAGTGAAGTAGTCCAGTACTTGCACAACTACCACCAAAAGCAGCCAGAACAGCAATTGTGATGTCGAAAACTGTACTTTATCCGTAATGTGAAGCAGCAATAAGCCTGCGTATGAAACAGGAGGTCCGGGAATCATTGGGATGATGCATCCCAGCAGTCCTATGATGAGGCATATTCCTCCCAATGTGATAAGTATGATGTCAATCATGCTATAGTGAAATTAAGTAAATGTTGTTCATTGAAAGCTGATATAACGAAAAAAGGTCTAACTCCTTTTGAGAATCAGACCCTTTGTGTGTCGGAATGAGGCGACTCGAACGCCCGACCCCTACGTCCCGAACGTAGTGCGCTACCAACTGCGCTACATTCCG
>NZ_CAJLKP010000095.1 GCF_905207245.1 uncultured Bacteroides sp.
AATTCTTTGAATGTTAACGGATTTAACGAGATTTTATTACCTATAAAGTAACGGTCCAAAAACGGCGAAGATTAACGTATGAACTTTTATTATTCTTTATTTTTTAAATTTATAAATTTAAAGTTTTTTATTATGAACAAAAAAATTCTAAGTGCAATCCTGTTTGGAGCTTTAATGGTAGGCTTTACAGGAACGTTTACGTCTTGCAAGGACTACGATGACGACATTAGTAACTTGCAGGGGCAGATTGATGCCAACAAAACGGCCATTGATAAAATCAATGCCTTGGTTAACGGCGGCTCTGTTATTACTGGCGTTACTAAGACGGATAAAGGCGTCACTGTAACATTAAGTAATAATACTTCTTTTGAACTGACCAATGGAGAGAATGGTACTGCCGGTTCTGTTGTGGAAATTGGTGAGAATGGAAATTGGTGGATTGACGGTAAAGATACCGGTAAACCATCTAAAGGTGACTCTACCTCTGGAGCAAATGCACCTACCATTTATTATGAACCGGGTACAACTGGCAGTGAAGATGGTTTCTGGATCAAGGTGACTATTGCTGATGGAAAAACAACAAGAGAAAACACAAACTCTTCTTGGGTAACTAAAAGCACAATCACTGTAGCTGAAACAGATAGCCAATACATCATTAAAGGACTGAAAGATGCTAGCGGTAAGGAATATGGTGATTTAGCTTTAAATAAATATTCTGCTTTGTTTGTATCTTCATTAACTTATATTCCTTCTGTAAAGAGTGACGAATTGGGAGATATCGTATTCTTACCTGTTATCGGTACTGATTACAACTCTACCAAAAGCGCCGCTGTTTATGAATACAACTTGGCTAACACGAAATTCGCAACAACTTTGGTTGATGGTTGGGCAAACTTTGATTATCAAGTAAATCCGGGCTCTGTAGATCCGAGCAACTATGAAGTTGTAGGATTTACAATGCAAAGTACTTGGTACAAGGCCATGACAAGAGCTGCTGCTACGACATTGAATTTAGGCAAGATTACTTCAAGCAAGACTGGTGCTTTGACTGTAAAAGCTAATGCAAAAGACTTTGCTTTGTATTCTACAAACGTTGAATCTGCATGGAATAATCCAAGTGTATATGCTAACGTTCCTGCTGGTACTAGCAAACATGACTTCAATAACCCTGCAGGTGTAGTTGAGGAATCTCCTTATAGTGATGATATTTTGGCTGCAAACACTGCATCTCTTCGTGTTTCTAACAAGAATGAAGATGAAGCTAACATCAATGGTAGTTCTGTTGATGCTCCCTATGTAGCTGTTGCCAGAATGGTTGTTCCTCAGGAAGAAACGGCTATTGCTTTGAATGTTACTAAGTCATATATCGTAACTCCGGAAGCTGATAGAACTGCTGCTGGTGAAAAGACATTGGACACTCCTAATTTGAAAGAATTGTCTCAGATGTATACTAAAGCAGAAGCTAATGTACAATCTTATTTAGCAAATATACCTGTTCTTTTGGATGTTCCTTTTGCTGGTACTACTGACTTGAATGAATATGTAGAGGGTATCGCTCGTGAATTTATGACATCTACTGGCTTCACATCGAAGAAGAGTCAGTATTTGTTGGAGGATTTGAACTTTGATGCTCCTACTTTCAAATTTACTTTAGAAAGCTTCAAACAAGCTGAAGTTGACCAGACTACCAGATACTTGAAACTGGAAGATGGTGTAGTTTCATTCGATCAGGAAATAACTGCAGCCATCAATCGCGAACCGGTTGTTAAAGTTCAGATGTATATCGGCACAACTTTGGTTATGACTAAGTTGTTGAAGATGAAAGTTATTAATATGGTTCAGGGTACATTGAATTATCCGACATATGACTTGGGTACTAAGACTTTAGGATGTCAACCGTTAGTAGGTATAGCAAATCAAACCTATCATTCATACAATAACCAGAATTATTCTCCGGTTAATGAAGTAGTTGATAATAAACTTGCTTTTGATTTTGACCCGGTATTCAATAAATTGGGTATGAGCAAGAGTCAATTTGTTAATACGTATAATTCGGCATATGTTCCGAAGTTTACAAAAGACGGGGTTGCTTATACCGGACTTAATATTGGTGTTAATACTTTATTTATTAACGGCTCTGCAACTAGCCAAAATAATTATGTATATTATGCATTAGATAACACATTACTTCCTGGTGAGTATGAAATTGAGTTGCATTTTACTACTGGAAGTGAAACAGTTGCTTATAAGGATATTTATGTAACTGCTAAGGTTGTTATCGTATTGCCGACTATTACTGCACCGCGTACCACAATTTATTGGTCAAATGAGAATACGGCCGAATTGAATGTAAATGCTCCTGAAACAGGTTATACTCCTAATGAATGTATCTTCAAGTCTGAGTTGAACTCATTGTTCAAGACTACAAACAAGGTTCTTGATTTGACATTCAACCCGGCTGCACCGACTGCAGGTGACTATGACTGTGTACAGACTAAGTACAGATTTACTGCTGATACTAAGGTTCTGAAAGCTGATGGTTCAAGCGCTGGTGCCGTAACCTTCGACAAGACAACTGATGATCGTCTGATTGTATATGTTGGTGGTGTGGAAGTTGCTAAACTTAGTGCTCCGACAGCAACTGGTCAGACTATTGAGTTGGTTGAAAATGCAACAGTTAAATCATTACTGAGCACTGGTGCACTGAAGATCACTAATCTTAACCTGATTGCAGAAGGCTTGTCTGAAGATATCTTGGTTAAGAAGTTTGATGTAAACTTCTCAAGACCATTGACTTTGGCAGAAGCTGCTGTTAAGAGCTTCAAGGATGCTCAAGATATGGGTGATGACTTGAAGTTAACTGATATCATTGCTTTGACTGACTGGAGAAATAAAGCCGTTGTAATTGATGGTGCTAAAACTACTAATCTGGAAGAGTTCTACGCCGTTGAATACTTCTCACCTGCAATGTTTGTCAACACTAATGGTTTGCTGGATAACAGTAAGATCTATACTAACTTGAAGAAGAATGCCGCAGGTGACTATGCACCGGATAACTCGATTACAACTTTGGCTCAGGCTGTGGCAAATAAGGTTATGCTGCCTGATTATACCAAGTTGACCGTTAAGGGTACTACTACTGCTGCTTCTTCAACAGACAGTGATTGGGTATTGAACTATAAGACTAACATGTCTACTTTGCTGGAAACTTACTACATGTGGGTTCCTGTAACTGTAAGCTATAAGTGGGGTACAGTAACTGGATATGTTAAGATTGCAGTTGACCCGGTTAACTAATTGAAACTTGATCTCCTTAAACTACAGTCTGTAAAAAGACTGTAGTTTACATGGATGTTAAATCAATAATCTAAATGAAATGTGCCTTTCGGGGCACATTTCTTATTTAATAGCACAACTACTTTGTGGAGAATAGTCTTTTTTCTGCCACCTTGTCTCTTATCTTGCCATTCTTACCGTTTCCTGCCATTCTTTCTTCTTCTATTTCCTTGTCTGATCTTCTTATTTTTGATATAGATCAAGAAATATGTTATAAAACATGCTTTTTCGTCTATTATCACTTGTTGTCTTGAACAAAGGTCTTATTTTTGTGTTGTAAAACATATAATCAATAGGATAACAAGTTTTTTAAAGGAGGATAACAAAATGAAAATGTTAAAGAAAATTTTTAAGCACATCAGCGAAGCTGATAAGCATGTTTGGGGTTACTCAACTATTTACTAACCCCCTTTTAGATTGTGTGTATTTAGATTTTGATTTTTAGGTATTAGTTTAATTTTTAAGGTTATGAAAAAAAAGATTTTTAAAACATGGAGAAACATTCTCGCCGAAGTAGGTCGGAACGAGATGTTAATGATGGGGTATACCCTAAAGAAGTAAGAAAGCATTTTAACTAGACTTTATGGAGCGAGGAGTACGTCCAGAAACGTATTCCTCGCTCTTTTTATATCCTTCTGAAAGGTTTTTTATATAAAAAACAGCATTTGTTTAAACTTTATTCCTTTCCTTTGTTGTTAGTACAAAGACTAACAGAATAGTATCCATGGAAAGAATTCAAAGAATTTGTAGTTTAGTGCTGCTAGCGGCATTCCTGGGTTGTATGCCCGTGCTGCATGCGCAGTCGTTTGATAAGTTGTGGAAACAAGTGGAGCAGGCACAACAGAAGAGCCTGCCACAAACCGTAATTAAACTGACGGATGAGATATTCCGGAAGGGGGAGAAAGAAAAAAATACCCCGCAGATGTTGAAAGCCTATATGTGCCGGAGAGCTAATCAGGATATGTTGACGCCTGATAGTTTCTATGTCAATCTGCAAGGATTAGAGCAATGGGCTAAGTTGGAAGAGAATACAGTTAGCCGTGCCGTGCTCAATTCGCTGGTAGCTAATATCTATGCCGATTATGCGGCCGGTAACCGTTGGGAATTACGAAAACGTACTTCGCTCGATTTGGAAGGAGATGCCTTGCCGAAGGATATCCGTGAGTGGAGCGGTAACTTGTTTATGCAACAGGTTATGAAATATACCGGTGAGGCTCTGAAAGACTCGGTTGAGCTGCTGAAAACATCCTCACGCAGTTACGTTCCTTTTGTAGTTTTGGGAGATGCAAGTGAGTATTATCACCATGATATGTATCATTTGCTGGCGTCGCGATCCATTGAAGCTTTACAAAACGTGTCAGACTTTGATACGGATACACTTGTGAAAAGTAAAATCATGGACATTTACGGGCAGATGATTCATACCTACCGGAAGATGCCGGATCGGGAGGATGCAGCCGTATTGACCATGTTGGACTACATGAAGTGGCGCAATCAGAGGGAAGATGTATTGCTTCGTCCCCGTGCTTTAAAAGAAGGAGAGAGTGATGCTCCGAACCAATACCTGCGTGCGCTGGATCGTATTATTAAAGATTATGCCAAGCGTGATGTTTGTGCAGAAGTCTATCTGGCTAAGGCGCGTTACTATCGCAATGAACAGCAAAATCAGAAAGCTTTGCAGCTTTGTGATGAGGCTGTCAGACTGTATCCCGATTACAAACGCATTTCGGCGTTGCGCGATTTGAAGGAAAATATCTTGCAGCCCCAGTTGACTTTGAATACAAATAAAATTATGTATCCCGGTGATTCCTTGTCATTGCGGGTTACTCATAAGAATCTGGATGGTTTTACGGTCAACCTGTATCGTACCACTCTGACGGAATCTGTTTCTGATATTCCGGAGATTAACTCTGATTTCTACAAGAAATATACTCGTAAAGTAAAGACGGAGCACTTGCCTTTGACACCCTCGAAAGACTACCAGTTGGCTTCCAGTACGTGCCGCGTCTTGCTGCCTGATGAACCGGGTATTTATGTATTGCAGATTGTGCCTGATGCTAAAGAAGGGAAGAGTTCGGAAAACTTCATTTACCTTACCCGGTTCAAGGTGCTGACGATGGCCCTGTCTGGAAATAATAATGAAGTAGTGGTACTGGATGCCGAAACCGGCAATCCTGTTGCTGATGCCGAAGTCATTTTCTATTCTACCTATTATATAGGAAAGGATAACAAAGAAGTGGAACGGAAGAAAACAGATGCATCCGGTAAAGTAATGTATAAATCGGATTCAAGAATTCGTTCTCTGGTTGCCAGAAAAGGAGCAGACCAGTCAATGCCTCTTCAACGTGTGTCCTCCGGTTCTTTTGTGAGTTGGGGAGATGGTATTGAAAAACCCGTTAATAACTTGAAGTTACTGACTGACCGTTCTTTATATCGTCCCGGACAAGCTGTTTATGTAAAAGGTATAGCTTATACTCAAAAGGGTGATACGGCTGATGTTATCCCGAATATGGTTTATGAAGTGGTGCTACGTGATGTAAACCGCAGGGAGATTTCCCGGAAAGAACTGCGTACCAATGAATTTGGCTCATTTACAACTGAGTTTATGCTTCCCACAGCCTGTCTGAATGGAAACTATATCATAGAGGCTTTCCGTGGTGAGAGAGAAGGTTGGGCGAACATACAAGTGGAAGAATATAAACGTCCGACCTTCGATATTGTATTTGATTCTCAGAAAGCATCCTATCAGGTAGGAGACAGTGTACAAGTGAAAGGTAAGGCAAGTTCATTTAGTGGTGTGCCTTTGCAGGGACTGGAATTGAACTATACAGTTACCCGGAATATTTATTCGTGGTGGCGGGGATATGGAAATGGGGGAACGCCTATCGCGTCCGGTAACGTAACCATAGGCGATGACGGAGAGTTCATCATCCCTGTTCGTCTGAAAGGTGATGAGAATGAAGATAATAAGAATATGTATTATACCTATCGGATAGAAGCAACCGTCACGAACCAGGCGGGTGAAACGCAAACAGCCATGACGTCATTGGCGGCAGGTAGCCGTTCGGTGGTTCTCTCTGTTGATGACGAAGACCGTATCTGCAAGGATGATAGTATTCACCTCACTTTCTATGCGAAGAATCTTAACGGAGAACCGGTAGCTCTGAAAGGAGATTATCGACTGGTGCAGGTAGTGAACGGAGATTCGTTGGTTCGCATCAGTGGTAATTTTGATTCTAATGTAGCAACTTTGTTGCCGGAATGGAAGAATTTACCTTCCGGTGAATATGAACTGCAACTGAAAGCTAAAGACGATCAGGGTAGAAACGTGGACTTTGAAAAGGAAATCGTACTTTTCTCTTATGATGATAATCGTCCTGTGGTGAAGTCCGACGTTTGGTTTTATGCTCGCAATGAAGAGTTTGACACCGGACATCCGGCACAGTTCTGCTTTGGGACTTCCTATAAAGACGCTTATGTGATGCTGGATATATTTAGTGGTAAACAGCGTCTGGATAGCAAGATACTTCAGTTGTCCGACTCCATAGTACGTTTCGATGTTCCTTATTTGGATGCGTATGGTGATGGAATAGAATATCTCTTCACTTTCGTCAAGGATGGCAATGTTTATTCGAAATCCGTAATCTTAAGAAAACGTTTGCCGGACAAGAAGCTGACAATGAAATGGGATGTTTTCCGTGATAAGCTACGTCCCGGACAGGAAGAAGAATGGCATTTGACAATAAAGACTCCGCAAGGCACTCCGGCTGCTGCCGAAATGCTTGCTATCATGTATGATGCCTCTCTGGATAAGATATATCCTAATCGCCAGAGCTTCTTTGTAGATTATTCCCGTTATATACCCAGTATCAGTTGGCGTGAAGGATATACAAATTGGCTGTATTACTCCTGTACTTTCCCGATGAAGAATTGGAAAGTGCCTATGATGATATATGACCGTTTCTATGATACTCAAGCGGCGCTTACGGAGGCAGTAGTGATGGGATATGGGGTTGCACCGAAATCTGTTTTGACAGGTTCTGTACGAGGGATGGCAACTGTTCAGAGCAGGGCTATGGCAAAGAACTCGGCGGATATGGTTGTTGCGGATGATGACGCGGTTCTTGAGGAACATGCGCTTTTTGAAAAAGCGATGGAAGCGCCCGAAATGGCTACAGGCGGAGCTTCCACTGCCGAACTTCGTACTAACTTTGCCGAAACAGCTTTCTTCTATCCGCAACTCCGTACCAATAAGCAAGGTGAAATCTCTTTCTCCTTCACTATGCCGCAAAGCCTGACGCGCTGGAATTTCCGTGGATATTCCCATACGAAAGGCATGCTCACGGGTACGTTGGATGCTTCTGCCGTAACGTCCAAAGAATTTATGCTGTCGCCCAACATGCCACGTTTCGTGCGGGTGGGGGATAAGACGAGTATTGCCGCGACTGTAAGTAATCTGACAGGCAAAGCTTTGAAAGGAACTACTAAATTCATCCTCTTCGACCCGATGACGGAGAAAGTGATTTCCACACAGAGTCAGTCTTTCACTGTGGAAGCAGGAAAGACCGTTCCTGTAACTTTCCGTTTTACCGTGACAGACAAGTACGACTTTTTAGGTGTCCGCATGATTGCTGATGGCGGTACATTCAGTGACGGTGAGCAACACTTATTGCCAGTATTGAGCAATAAGGAATATATTACCGAAACCCTTGCCATGCCGATACGTGGTGAAGAAACCCGTACTTTCTCTCTGGATAGCTTGTTCAATTATAACAGCCGTACGGCTACCGACCGCCGCCTGACAGTAGAGTTTACCGGTAACCCTGCCTGGTATGCCGTTCAGGCATTGCCTACGTTGAGCCAGCCTCGCACTGACAATGCCACAGCCTGGGCTGCCGCCTGGTATGCAAATTCCCTTGCTTCTTATATTGCCAACAGTCAGCCGCGCATCAAAGCCGTATTCGATAGCTGGCGTATGCAGGGGGGCAAGAAAGAAACTTTCTTCAGCCAGTTGCAGAAGAACCAGGATGTGAAGAATATCCTTCTTGAAGAAAGTCCGTGGCTGATGGAAGCCACCACAGAAGCCGAACAACAGGCACGCATCGCCACCCTGTTCGACCTCAATAATCTGGCAAATGGAAATATAACCGCTCTTACCAAGTTGAAGGAACTGCAAGAGACCGATGGTGCCTGGAGTTGGTACAAAGGCATGCCCGGCAGCCGTAGCATGACGGGGTATATAACCGAACTTCTCGTTCGCCTGCCTTTGCTCACCGGAGCCAAGAATTCCAATGATGCCCTTTCCATGCAGCAGAATGCTTTCAACTATTTGCATCAGCAGGCATTGGAAGAATACAAGAATATCCGTAAAGCTGAAAAGAATGGTGCCAGGATAACTGCCCTTTCATACCCGGCTATGCAATATCTCTATCTGATAGCTATCTCCGGTGAGAAAGTTCCCGCTGCCAATGAAGTTGCTTACCGCTACTTCCTTTCCAGGGTCGGCAAGAATTTGGGCTCAAATGCTATGGGCATTAAAGCGCAGTCTGCCATCATTCTGCAAAAGGCAGGTCGTACGTCCGAGGCAAACCAATTCATTGCCTCCATCAAAGAGTATCTGGTGCAGACAGATGAGCGGGGGGCTTACTTTGCTTTCAATGAAAAGCCCTTCCTTTGGGGAACTCAGCCAATTTCTGTTCATGTAGAGGTAATGGAAGCCCTGCGTATGGCAGGTGGCAACGATGCACTGGTAGAAGAAATGAAACTCTGGTTGTTGAAACAGAAACAAACTACAAGCTGGAATTCGTCAGTGGCAACAGCCGATGCCATTTATGCATTGCTCTGCCAGGGCAGCGATCTGTTGGCATCCCGTGGTGATGTACGCATTGTGCTTGGCAATAAAGTACTGGAAACATACAGCCCTGCCAAAACCACCGTTCCCGGTTTGGGATATATCAAGGAGAGCTTTGCACAAGGCAGCCCTGAATTGCGTGCCAAATCCATTACGGTGGAAAAACGGGATGCAGGCATTGCCTGGGGCGCAGTCTATGCACAATACCTCTCTCCGATTTCCGACGTGAAACAACAGGGAGGCGAACTGGCAGTAGAAAAGAAACTCTACGTAGAGCGCACCTTGCCCGGCGGAAAGGCAGAATTGAAGCCGGTTACTGCTTCCACCCGTCTGAATGTAGGTGATAAAGTAGTTTCCCGCCTGACGATACGCCTCGACCGTGCTATGGACTTCGTTCAGTTGAAAGACCAACGCGGCGCTTGCTTCGAACCGATGAACTCCGTTTCCGGTTATCGCTGGAATGGCAGAACAGGTTATTATGTGGAGATTGAAGACGCTTCCACTAATTTCTTCTTCGACAGTTTGAGTAAAGGCGTATATGTGCTGGAATATAGTTATCGCGTTGCCCGTAGCGGCCAGTATGAAGCCGGACTGGCAACCATACAATGTGCTTATGCACCCGAATATGCCGCTCATTCGGCATCCATGAAAGTTGATGTAGAATAGTATTGCATACAGAGACATAGAAGCGCGGGGTTCTTTTCAAAATATGAAAAGAACCCCGCGTATCTGTATATAATACAAGAAATTTTAAAACAGGCTTTTAGGAACTCTCATTTAAAACACCTACTTTTGTGCATCCTAAAAAAGAGAAACGAATGAAACGAACCCTGATATGTATATACGCGCTTGCTGCCGTAGCACTTACTGCCACGGCACAACCGCGCTTTTCGTCCAATAAAGAAACGCATAGCTTCGGACAGGTAGAATGGAAACACCCCGTCAGCGTGCAGTACGTCATCACCAACACGGGCGACCAGCCTCTGGTGCTTACCGACGTAGACCCTTCCTGTGCTTGTTCCGTAGCCCAATGGACGCAGACACCCATTGCCCCCGGCGATAAAGGTACTATCACTGTGGACTTTGATGCGAAAGCATTGGGACACTTTGACAAGTCCGTAGCCGTTTACACGAATGCAGAGCCTAATCTGGCTTACCTGCACTTCACGGGTGAGGTGGTGCGTGAGATAAAAGACTTTACGAATGCCTACCCTTATCTGATTGGTCAGATACGCATTGACAAGAACGAAATAGATTTCCCTGATACCCACCGTGGTGAGAAACCTGTGATACGTATCGGTGTGGTGAACCAGTCGGACCGTTCATACGAACCCGTGCTGATGCACCTGCCTTCTTATCTGGACATGGAGGTAGAACCCAATGTGCTTCAAAAAGGTGAGAGAGGTCTTATTACCTTGACTCTTAACACAGAGAAGTTGATAGATCTCGGATTGACTCAGTCGTCCGTTTATCTTTCCCGTTTCACAGGTGATAAGGTGAGTGACGAAAACGAGATACCGCTTTCTGCTATCCTATTACCCGACTTTTCCGGTCTTTCTGTCTCAGATATGGCTAATGCTCCCGTTATCCGTCTTTCGGAAACAGATATAGACCTGAGTGCTTTGCTGGCAAAGAAGAATAAGGTGAAACATGATATACAACTCACCAATGCCGGACGTTCTCCATTGCAAATCAGTAAATTGCAAGTGTTTAATCCCGCTTTGGGGGTAGGTTTGAAGAAGAGTGTGTTGCAGCCGGGAGAAACTACCCGTTTGCGTGTGACAGTGGATAAGAAAAATATAGCCAAGAAAAAACGGCACCTGCGCATTCTGATGATAACGAATGACCCGACTCAGCCGAAAGTGGAGATTAATATTAAGGCAAAAAACTAAAATCATAAATCATGATGGAACATCCTGAAAACAATGAATCCTATAAAGGACTGGTTGTCAATGCAGGCATTGAGCAACCTTCATCTGTCAATCCCTATCGTCGTCTGAAACCGAAGAAACGTCAGCTTTCAGTAGCAGAGTTTGTGGAAGGTATCATAAAAGGGGATGTAACCATTCTGAGCCAGGCGGTGACTCTGGTGGAAAGTGTGAAACCCGAGCATCAGGCGGTGGCGCAAGAAGTTATTGAGAAGTGTCTGCCTTATTCGGGAAATTCTGTCCGTGTAGGCATCAGTGGTGTGCCGGGAGCTGGAAAGAGTACTTCCATCGATGTTTTCGGTCTGCATGTATTAGAGAAATATGCCGGTAAACTGGCGGTACTTGCCATCGACCCCAGTAGCGAACGTAGCAAAGGCAGTATCCTGGGAGATAAGACGCGTATGGAGCAGCTTTCCGTTCATCCCAGTTCTTTCATTCGCCCCAGCCCATCGGCAGGTTCTCTTGGTGGTGTGGCTCGCAAGACGCGTGAGACGATTATTCTTTGTGAGGCGGCAGGCTTCGATAAGATATTTGTAGAGACTGTAGGTGTGGGACAAAGCGAGACGGCAGTACACTCTATGGTCGATTTCTTCCTGCTTATCCAATTGGCAGGTACGGGCGATGAACTGCAAGGCATCAAACGCGGCATTATGGAGATGGCGGACGGTATCGTCATCAATAAGGCTGACGGTGACAATCTGGATCGTGCCAAACTGGCTGCAACGCAATTCCGCAATGCATTGCATCTGTTCCCTGCTCCTGAATCAGGATGGACGCCGCAGGTGATGACCTATTCCGGTTTTTATAACTTGGGAGTGAAGGAAATCTGGGATATGATTTATGACTACATTGTCTTTGTGAAAGAGAATGGTTACTTTGACTACCGCCGTAATGAGCAAAGCAAATACTGGATGTACGAAAGCATCAACGAACGTTTACGTGATAGTTTCTATCATAATCCTGCTATAGAGGCGATGTTGACAGACAAGGAACAACAAGTCTTGCAAGGCAAACTCACCTCCTTTGTGGCAGCGAAAAGTCTTCTTGATACGTATTTCGGAGAACTGAGAAAGAGTTAGCTACAAGCTATATAAGCTACGAGCTACATAAGCTACAAGCTACAAGTGCTGCGCAATCATACCGAATGGCACTCGTAGCTTGTAGCTTGTCACTTGTAGCTACTTCACACCTCTTTCCCCGCCTTTTCAAAGTCCGCCTTCGATTTACTCTTCGTTACGATATATACTCCAAGGAACACCAGGGCGATAGCAGCTCCTTTTTCCCAACCGAATACTCCCAGTCCCATGATAATGGCGGCAATGGAGGCCACGATAGGTTGCATGTAGTTATACATACTTACTACTGTCGGTCGCATCAGTCTTTGGGCGGTCATAATAAAGATATAAGCAAGGAAACTACCTCCCACAACCACATACCCCACTTGCACGAATGCAGCCGTAGAGATTTCCGCCCACTGAATACTTGCCACATCATGATAAGAGAACGGGATATAACACATGGATGCATACACGAACATCCACTTATTCAGCGTGACAGGTGAGTATTTCTGTGACAAGCCTTTGAATACAGTCAGATAAATGGAAAAGCTGATTTGTGCAACCAGACAAAGCAAATCCCCGATAATACTGCTGTTACCACCACCCGCAGTCTGGCTACTCATAATAAGTATCAGAGCTCCCATGGCACCCACAAAGATACCCAGCACTTTCAGATTTGTAACCGGCTCTTTTAGATAAATAGCCGCTATTATCATGGTTACGATGGGCAGAGTCGTCGTCACGATGGATGCATCAATGGGCGAAGTCATTGAGAGCCCGAAGATATAAACCCCTTGGTTGAATACCAGGGCAAAGAGTGATGCAAAGAATATCTTCAGCATATCCCGATGATCCACATGTTCGCGTTTACAGAAAGCCGACAATAGCCAGAAACAGGCCGCTGCGCCCACCATACGGAACGTAGTTACCGACAAGGCCGAAAACTCCATAAGTGCAGATTTGCCGATAGGAGCCATTAGTCCCCATAAAATATTGGCAGTCAGGGCGAATATGTGCCCTTGTACATTCTTGTTCATACTCTTTTCGCTTTTGAGGATGCAAAAGAACAACTATTTTTTGAAACAAGGAAGTCTTTTCGGTTTTATATATTTGTGGTGAAGTCATTGAGAGGCTTCTTATTGCAGTTAAGTATATCCTCACAATTACTTTGTATTTTGATAGTATCTCTGGAACCTTTACCAATGTCGTCTTACGAAGCCGTCTGGGCGGCTCCATTTATCTTGATACCTCCTATAGGGATGGCGCTCGTTTTTGCATAGATTTGCTTGTCGAAGAGTGAATTTTCTATCCGGAGGGCGTGGAAATCAGAGATTATCACGTATATTTGTTTCTGATTAAAAGTAAGAACTATGGAACAACAAGCCAATTACATCCAGCGAATCGAGATACACGGGTTGTGGGACCGTTATAACATAGCCTGGAATCTGCGTCCCGATGTCAACATTCTTTCCGGCATCAATGGAGTAGGGAAGACTACCATCCTTAACCGTTCCGTCCATTATCTGGAAGAACTTTCGGGCGAGATAAAGAACGGTGAAATAGAAGGTGTACGTATCACTTTCGACCGTCCCGATGCCACTTACATCCCTTATGACGTCATTCGCAGCTACGACCGCCCCTTGATAATGGGCGACTTCACTGCCCGCATGGCCGACCCGAATGTCAAGTCTTATCTCGACTGGCAACTCTACCTCTTGCAACGTCGTTACCTCGACTATCAGGTCAACATCGGCAATAAGATGATAGAACTTCTCTCCGGTGATGAAGAACAGCGTGCACAAGCTTCCTCCCTATCCATCCCTAAACGGAAGTTCCAGGACATGATGGACCAGTTGTTCAGCTACACCCGCAAGACCATAGACCGCCGCAGCAACGAAATCATTTTCTATCAGGATGGCGAACGCCTCTTGCCTTATAAGCTTTCCTCCGGTGAGAAACAGATGCTTATCATTCTTCTCACCGTACTGGTGCGTGATGATGCCCACTGTGTCCTCTTCATGGACGAGCCCGAAGCCTCCCTGCACATCGAGTGGCAACAGAAGCTCATCAGCATGATACGCGAACTGAATCCCAACGTGCAACTGATACTTACCACCCATTCCCCCGCCGTCATCATGGAAGGCTGGCTGGATGCGGTGACGGAAGTTGATGAAATTTCTTCAGTTATAACTAATAACTAAAAAAGTGGCTACTTCTTTAAAACATAATCTTACCTCCGCCTACTTCAATGCTGCCAATAAGCTCTATCCTAAAAAAGCCCGGCGGCGCATTGTGGCTTATGTGGAAAGTTACGACGATGTAGCTTTCTGGCGAACGTTGCTGGCGGAGTTTGAGACAGATGAATATTATTTCCAAGTGATGCTGCCTTCGGCTACTTCCCTTGCGAAAGGGAAGAAAATGGTGTTGATGAATACGCTGAACACTGCCGAACTGGGCAAAAGCCTGATAGCCTGTGTGGATAGTGACTACGATTTCCTGTTGCAAGGCAAGACGAGCGTTTCCCATAAGATAAACAGTAGTCCCTATATATTCCAGACGTATGCCTATGCCATCGAGAACTTCCATTGCTATGCCGAAAGCCTGCATGAAGTCTGTGTGCAAGCCACGCTGAATGACCGTAAACTGATAGACTTCCCTGCTTTCCTGAAAAGCTATTCGCAGATTGTTTATCCGCTTTTCCTGTGGAATGTTTTCTTCTACCGCAGGCGCGATACATCCACTTTCCCGATGTACGACTTCAACGCCTGCACGCGCTTGCAAGAAGTCAATGTGCATCACCCCGAACGGACGCTGGAACCTGTGCAACGTGCCGTTTCGGCAAAACTCTCCGAACTGCGTAAGCGCTTCCCGCAGTATATAAAATCTGTGGACAGTCTGACCACAGAGCTGGACAGGCTGGGGCTGAACCCTGATACAGCTTACCTCTACATACAGGGACACCACCTCATGGACAGCGTTGTGATGAAACTTCTCATTCCCGTCTGCACCGTGCTGCGCCGCGAGCGCGAACAGGAAATTAAGCGCCTGGCCTCCCACAACGTACAGTTCCATAACGAGTTGACCAGCTATGAGAACAGCCAGGTCAACGTCAGCCTGATGCTGAAAAAGAATAGCGGATATAAGAACCTTTACTTGTATCAGTGGTTGAAAGAAGACATAAGAGACTTTCTGGAAAAAGAGAAGTAAAGGAGGATTGTGCGGAAAGTGCCGTATGCGAGGTTGTGACAGCTTTCCGGAATGCACAAAAGAATTCCTCCTCTATTATTAATAAATAAACCCTTAGTATCATGAGTATTGTACAACAAATCAATGAAGGACTTCAGACATTAGGTTTCAGCCAGTCATTGGCCGATCAGTTAGACCAATTTATAGCTTTTCTGGGAGTACTCCTGGTGGCTTATTTGGCAGATGCCGTTTGCCGGAAACTACTGTTGAAAGTTGTTTCGCGTTTGGTAAAACAAACTAAGGCCACTTGGGATGACATCGTTTTCGACCGTAAGGTCATGGTGCATCTAAGCCGTATGGTGGCGCCTATTCTTATTTATATCCTGATTCCTCTGGCATTCTCCGATGCGGAGTCGGCAACGCTTGTGCTTATTCAGCGCTTCTGCCTTATCTTCATCATTATCATGTTCCTCAGCTTTATCAGCGCCCTGCTTACAGCAGTTTATACCGTTTACAGTGAGAAGGAACAGTTCCGCGACCGACCTCTGAAAGGACTTTTGCAGACGGCACAGGTCATTATCTACTTTATTGGCGGTATCATCGTTGTCAGCATACTGATAGACCGTTCGCCCGGTGTATTGCTCACCGGTCTGGGAGCTTCGGCGGCTGTGTTGATGCTGGTATTTAAAGACAGTATCATGGGCTTCGTCTCCGGTGTGCAACTCTCTGCCAATAATATGCTGAAAGTGGGTGACTGGATTACCATGCCCAAGTATGGTGCAGATGGTGATGTAATAGAAGTATCACTAAACACGGTGAAGGTGCGCAACTTCGACAAGACCATCACTACCATTCCCCCTTACCTGCTCGTGAGCGACTCTTTCCAGAACTGGCGCGGCATGCAGGAGAGTGGCGGACGCCGCATCAAGCGTTCCATCAACATCGATATGAACAGCGTGAAGTTCTGTACCCCCGAAATGCTGGCTAAATATCGTAAGATACAACTCCTGACGGACTATGTGGAACAGACGGAAGAAGTGATAAAGGAGTATAACAAGGAGCACCACATTGATAACTCCATCCTTGTGAACGGTCGCCGTCAGACGAATCTTGGTGTCTTCCGTGCTTATCTGAACTGTTATCTGAAAAGTCACCCCGGCGTAAATCATGATATGACCTGCATGGTGCGTCAACTTCAGCCTACCGACCATGGCATTCCGTTAGAACTTTACTTCTTTTCTTCAACCACATCCTGGATACCTTACGAGGACTTGCAGTCTGATGTCTTCGACCATCTGCTGGCTATTATTTCCGAGTTCGACCTGCACGTGTTCCAGTCACCATCAGGAGATGACTTCCGGAAGACAATACTGAAGGAGTAAAAAACTCTTTTATATATATGCGAAAAATCCTGCATACTGATAACAATCGCAGTTTGCAGGATTTCTGTTAATTCCTGAGTCAACAATCAGGCTTTGTTACTAAAGACTCTGTCGGCTATATACTCTATACTCACAAAGCATACTTATTCATTGCATTTCTCATTAGGACTTAGTACCTTTGAGTCCTACTTTGAAAGGTCATAATATCCCCATCTTTTCCCAAAAAACATCCCCATGTTTTGGGGTAAAACATCCGGGTGTTTTGGGTGAAAACATCCCCATGTTTTAGGGTAAAACATCCGGGTGTTTTCGGTATTCAATCCTAAAGTGATATATGTTAAGTCCTTATGTGCGGGCTGTCAAGCATAGGTGTGATGGCTGTTAGGTATAGGTGCGTATGACTTAAAGCATTGATAATAAATTAATAATAAAGAAAAAGAAGAAAGACATGACAATGAATTATGTAGTCCGCAAGAAGGTGGACAAGAGTAAGGGTGAAGAAGTGGTGCGCTACTATGCTGCTTCGAAGGTGTTACAGCCGGAACCGGTGAGCAACGAGGAGATTGCAAAACGACTGGCCGAAATCAGTTCGTTGCAGGTGGGCGATGCACAGTCCGTGTTGGTACAGTTGCCGGACATTATTGCCGACTTCCTTGCCAGTGGGCGTACGGTAAACATCCGCGGATTGGGCAACTTCTTTCCCGCCATCACCAGCGAACCAGTGGAACGGGTGGAGGACTGCACGGCGGACAAAGTGCGCATATCGCGCATTTGCTTCAAGGCGGCGGGCAGTTTCATGAAACGTATCTATAAGAATCTGGATTTGTTTAGTTTCCAGGTGCGGGAGTTGAAGAAGGAACAGAAGAAGAAAGGCTAAGAGTTACAAGTTACGAGTTACAAGTTACGAGCTACAAGCTACGAGTTGCGGGCTACAAGTGGATTTCGGCACACAATGTGCAGCCACTCGTAGCCCGTAGCTCTCTTCAAGAGTGATGTGTGTTTCCTGTGTATTATTGTTTGAGCCAGTTACCATTGGTCCAGGTGTCGCCTGCCTTCACTGCGCCTTTATATTCGGCTTTGGTGAAGAAGCTGTCGGCACTGAGGTCTTTGCCGCCATCGAGCGTACCTTCGTAGAGGTTCTCCCAAGTGAAGGTTTGTGAAGCAAGATTGCCTGTTGCAGTTGTAAACATATTGTTGGTGTAGATGCCTTCTTTGGAAGAGACTGTTCCACTGATGGCTACATATTCTATTTTGGAGATGCCGTCTTTCAGGGCATTCTCTGTTTCAGCAGTCTCTACGCTCAGAGGTAATCCTTTGCCGGTGATGAGCGTGTTGTAAAGTTTCACCTGGGTCCCGGCACGCAGGCGTACACCTTGTTTGCTGCCACCGTTGCCTATCAGTGTCAGGTTGGCAAGGATGGGGTGTGCCACCGGGCTTGCGGCAAAGTTGGTTCCGTTGTTGTCACATTCCAGCAGACAGTCGCAATCGTATCCCAGTGTTTCGGCTGATTCCTGGTAGGCAACGAGGAACTGGGCTTTACCGTTCCAGCCTTCGGTCCAGTCGAAAGAGTCGTCGCTGCAATTGGTGGATACGCAATACTTCACGTTCACCGAGCCGCCGAAGAATTCAAAACCATCGTCCGAGCCCATATAGGCCTGGCAATATTCTACCGTAGTGCCGTTGCCCACGCCGTAGAAGGTGAAACCGTTGGCTTCGTGTTCTTCGTCGAAAGCATATCCGCTGTACTCAATGCGGATGTATCTCAATGTACCGGAGTTGTCGCTATCGTTGTTGCCACCGTAAACGGCACCGCCTATTTCCGAGCTACCTGTGCCTCCGGCTGCATTGGTATGCGCATATCCGCAGATGTGGATACCGCCCCAGGCTCCGGCTTCTTTCTTTTCGGAAGTCATAATGATGGGCTTATCGGCAGTTCCCTGTGCATCTATTTTGGCACCTTGTTCCACGAGGATGTAGTCCACAATGTCATCGTGCTTGGCGATGATGGTTACACCCGGTTCGATGGTGAGGGTTGCTCCGTTCTTAATCTTATATTCTCCGGTCAGGTAGTAAGTCTTTCCGGCTGCCAGGGTTGTGCTGTTGGTCACTTCACCTTTCAGTTCTTCGGGGGCTTCGCCTGCAACACCGCTTTTCAAAGTCCAGCCCTGTGTCCAGTCGTTGTTGGCGGGTACTGCGCCTTGGTAGGCGGCTGTGGTGAAAAAGCTGTCGCCGCTGAGGTTCTTGCCGCCTTCGATAGTGCCTACGTAGTGATCGCTGAATGAAAAGCTGTAATTGATGGTGTTGTGGTTGCCGTCTTTGACGAACTCGGTGGAGGAGTATATGCCTTCTTTACAATTGATGTCGGTGGCAAGGGTGATGTATTGTAGTTCGGAGCTGCCGTCCATCAGACTGTTTTCTGTCTCTGTGGTTTCGGTGGTGAGACATTTGCCTTTGCCCTTCACGATGGCGTTGTAGATTTTGGCTTTTGTTCCGGCACGCAGGCGGATGCCTTGTTGCGCTTCGCCGTTGCCTATCAGTGTCAGGTTGGCAAGTGTGGGGCAGGCCACGGGCGTTGCGCCGAAGCTCTTGCCGTTGTTGTCGCACTCCATCAGGCAGTCGCAGTCGTATTCCAGTTCGTCTTTGGGACTTTGGTAGGCAACGAGGAACTGGGCTTTGCCGTTCCATCCTTCGGTCCAGTCGAAGGAGTCATCGCTACAATCGGTAGATACCAGATACTTCACGTTTACGGAGCCGCCGAACCATTCGAAACCGTCGTCCGAGCCCATGTAGGCTTGGCAATATTCTACGGTTGTGCCGTTACCTACGCCGTAGAAGGTGATACCGTTGGCCTCGTGCTCTTCATCGAAGGCATAGCCGGTGTATTCTACGCGGACGTAGCGCAACGTTCCGGAGTTGTCGGCATCATTGTTGCCGCCGTAAGTTGCGCCTCCTATTTCGGAACTGCCTGTTCCGCCTTCGGCATTGGTGTGTGCATATCCGCAAAGGTGGATACCCCCCCAGGCTCCCGGTTCTTTCTTTTCAGAAGTCATGATGATGGGATTGCCGGCCGTTCCCTGAGCATCAATTTTGGCGCCTTGTTCTACGAGGATGTAGTCCACTACGTCGTCATGTTTGGCAACGATGGTGACACCTGCGGGGATTTTCAGGGTGGCTCCGTTCTTTACGTGTATGCCGCCGCTCAAAGTATAAGTTTTTCCTGCTTCCAGTTCCGTATTGCTTTCGATGTCTTTCGTCAGTTCATACTTGTTGTCTTCATCGCCGCCGCCAGTGTCGGGTTCGTTATCGGTACACGCGGTGAATAAGGTCAGGCTTGCCGTGAGGGCGAGACTCATGAATTTCCAATTAATTGTTCTCATAATTTAATTGTTTGAAATGATAAAATAAGAGATAATATGATTGTTGTTATTATGTTCGCTTCTTAATGACTCTTTACAGGTTGTAGCTGAAGCCGACTTCAAATCCTGTACCTTTCCTGAAGCGTTCCACTTCCACCTTCTCTCCGGTGGTGGGCACTTCCTGCTTGAAAAGGATATCCTGGTTCAGGAGGTCGTTGACTTGTAACTTCACCGTGAGGCGCTTGTTGAAGCGGTAACTGCCTGTGAAGTTCAGCGTATGTACAGGTTGTTGTTTGATGTCTCCCAGTCCGGAGATACCTACGGAGTGGATGCGCGGGCCTTGCAGGTTGTAGAGCAGGGCAATGCTGAGCTGCCGTTCTTCGCTAAAGCTTGGTGAGTAGGTGAGGTCTGCATTCGCCAGGTAGGGCGATGCTCCCTGCAAGGCACGCTGGCTGTTGG
>NZ_CAJLKP010000096.1 GCF_905207245.1 uncultured Bacteroides sp.
TAGAGTAGCTGACTACGGATCAGCCGGTTACAGGTTTGAATCCTGTCGCGATCACGAAAAGCCTTTGCAAGATATATTTGCAGAGGCTTTTTTGTTGGTGTGCGCTTGCGGCTGCGTTGGACAACACTCCCGCAAGTGATGGCTTACGCAGCCGCAAGTGTAATCCGATGCAGCCGTGTGCGTAAGCGGCAGATAAAGTACATTGAGTTCCGCCTCTTGAGATGAAAAAAAATATCCCCTGAGAAGAGTGGTGTTTATCTCAGGGGATGGAATATGATATGGTTAGTTTTCTTTAGCACTTTATATTCAGCTCATCCAAAATCTTTCGCATAGCTTCAAAAGTTGTAATTCTGGTAGGTACAAGCGGCAGACGGAGCTTGTTTTCAATCATTCCCATCACATTTAATATTGCTTTTACACCTGCCGGATTTCCATCTACAAAAAGCAGCTTGAATAATTCGGCAAATTTGTGGTGAATGGTCAATGCGTTTGCATAGTCTCCTTGCAATGCCAAGCGTACCATGCGGCTAAATTCACGCGGAAAGGCGTTTCCTATGACCGATATGATGCCAACAGCTCCTAAGGTAATCAGAGGGAAGGTAATGCCGTCATCGCCTGAAATAACGTCGAAATTAGCGGGCTTATTCTTGATGATGTCATCCATCTGTGTAATATCACCGGAAGCCTCTTTGATAGCAATTACATTCTTGAAATCACGGGCAATGCGCAAAGTTGTTTCAGCTCTCATATTTACTCCGGTGCGTCCAGGTACATTATAGAGCACTATTGGGAGTTCTGTAGCTTCTGAAATAGCTTTATAATGCTGATAAATGCCCTCTTGGGATGGTTTATTGTAATATGGAACGACCGACAGAATGGCATCTACTCCAGCGAAATCGTCGTTTTTTAGAGTATCCACAATAGCTCGGGTGTTATTTCCACCCACTCCAAGTAGAATAGGTATCCGACCATTAACACGTTCAATGACTATTTTCTTGATTTTCTTTTTCTCTTCTTCCGTCAGTGTCGGAGTTTCTGCCGTAGTGCCCAGCACGCATAAAAAATCAGTATTGTTTTGAAGCTGATAGTCCACCAAACGTATCAATGCATCGTAATCAACGCTTTCATCCTCTTTAAAAGGAGTAATCAGCGCTACCCCCATTCCTTTCAATTTAGTCTGTATCATGAGTGAAATTTAAGTAATCTCTAATTAAATGACTCGCAAAAGTACGAATATTTTCGATTTCTACAGCAAATATAAGCTATAAAAAAGATTTCACTGGAAAAATGTTATGAAATGAGTGCTAAAAACTCATCTTCGCTCATAATCTGTACACCCAGTTTCTGGGCTTTTTCCAGTTTAGCCGGCCCCATATTTTCTCCTGCCAGAATAAAACTGGTTTTAGCGGAAATACTACCTACATTCTTTCCTCCGTTCTTCTCTATCAAGTCTTTATATTCGTCTCTGGAATGATGTGTAAATACACCACTGATTACAATGGATTGTCCGGCAAGTTTGTCGGTATAGCCACTCAAGTCTTCTTCTTTCCGGTTAAATTGCAATCCGGCTGTTTTCAGGCACTCTATCAACTCTCTATTTAATGGATTAGAGAAATAAGCTAGAATACTTTGCGCTATTTTTTCACCGATTTCATCGATGTTTACCAGCCTTTCTAGATTTGCATTTTTCAGTTCTTCTATATCAGTGAAGGACTTGGCAATCTTTTTTGCTACCGTTTCACCTACAAAGCGGATGCCCAGTGCAAATAATACCCGTTCAAAAGGAACTTCTTTGCTTTGAGCAATACCATTTACGATGTTCTCGGCTGATTTATCTCCCATGCGATCCAGATTCTTGATGTCATCGGCGGTTAGCTTATATAGGTCAGCAGTATTTTTAATGAGTCCTAATCGGAAGAACATATCCACAGTTTCCGGTCCCAATCCGTCGATATTCATAGCTTTTCGGTTGATGAAGTGCTCGATTTTTCCTTTTATCTGTGGCGGACAGGTTGTTTCATTAGGGCAATAGTGCGCAGCTTCTCCTTCATAGCGTATCAGCTTACTGCCACATTCAGGACAATGTGTGATGAATTTCACCTTTTCCCCAATCATCATATTTCGGGCATCTTTGTCTACTCCGGTTATTTTCGGTATGATTTCGCCACCTTTTTCTACATAAACCATATCTCCGATGTGTAGGTCGAGTCCCTCAATAATATCGGCATTGTGCAAGGAGGCGCGTTTTACGATTGTACCGGATAATTGCACCGGATCCAGATTGGCAACTGGGGTGACTGCTCCCGTCCGACCTACTTGATAAGTTACCTTGTTTAAACGAGTTAATGCACGTTCTGCTTGAAACTTGTAAGCGATGGCCCAACGGGGAGATTTTGCGGTGAAACCGAGGTTTTTTTGCTGTTTCAGACTGTTAACTTTCAAAACAATGCCATCTGTGGCCACTGGTAGATTCTTGCGTTCGGTATCCCAATAATGGATATAGTCGAACACTTCTTGCAGGCTATGACACTTCTTCATATGGTCTGATATCTTAAAGCCCCACTGTGCAGCTTTCTGTAAGTTCTCATAATGTCCGTCGCAAGGCAATTCTTCACCTAGTAGGTAGTAAAGGTATGCATCCAACTTACGGGAAGCCACAATAGCAGAATTTTGTAGTTTCAAAGTTCCTGATGCTGCATTGCGCGGATTAGCGAACAAGGATTCTTCGCGAGCTTCTTTCTCGCGATTCAGTTCTTCAAAAACTACCCATGGCATTAATATTTCACCTCTTATTTCAAACAGTGGAGGATAGTCTCCATGCAGTACAAGGGGGATTGTGCGGATTGTCTTGACATTATCCGTCACATCATCGCCTTTTTCGCCATCTCCACGGGTCACGGCACGTATTAATTTCCCGTTTTCATATGTCAGAGAAATTGAAGTACCGTCATATTTTAGTTCAGCACAGATTTCAAAATCCTCGTTCAATGCTTTTTGTACGCGATCGTAGAAGTCCGATACCTCACCTTCGGAATAAGTATTACCTAATGAAAGCATCGGATACTTGTGCGCCACTTGCGTAAAGTTCTTGTTCAAATCACTTCCTACACGCATTGTCGGTGAACTATCATCTTGATATTCCGGATGTTCCCGTTCCAAATCCTGCAGTTCTCGCATCATATCATCAAACTCCTTATCAGAAATTTCCGGAGCATTCAATACATAATAATTATAGTTATGCTGATGCAGTTCGGCACGGAGCTGATCTATCTTTTCTTTTGTAGTCATAGTTATTTCAGATTGTTTGAACGCAAAAATACAGGTTTCTCCTCTAATATTTGTACTTTTGCAGAAAATTAAAATTAATATGCGCATTGATATTATAACAGTTTTACCTGAGATGATTGAAGGCTTTTTCAATTGCTCCATTATGAAACGTGCTCAAAATAAAGGGCTTGCCGAAATATATATTCATAACCTACGTGATTATACAGAAGATAAATATCGTCGGGTAGATGATTATCCCTTTGGTGGTTTTGCCGGGATGGTGATGAAAATAGAACCGATAGAACGCTGTATCAACGCTCTGAAGACGGAACGAGACTACGATGAAGTCATTTTTACGACTCCTGATGGCGAGCAATTCAATCAGCCAATGGCCAATACACTTTCTCTTTCCCGAAATCTTATTATTCTTTGCGGGCACTTTAAAGGAATAGATTATCGCATTCGCGAGCATCTTATTACCAAAGAAATTAGTATTGGAGACTACGTGCTGACTGGTGGAGAATTGGCAGCAGCAGTGATGGCGGATGCTATTGTTCGTATCATCCCCGGCGTGATTTCCGATGAACAATCGGCACTGTCTGACTCGTTTCAAGATAACTTATTGGCAGCTCCGGTCTATACGCGACCTGCTGATTATAATGGTTGGAAGGTTCCGGAAATTTTATTATCCGGCCATGAGGCCAAGATTAAAGAATGGGAGTTGCAACAGTCTTTGGAACGGACGCGCAAACTCCGTCCGGATTTGCTTGGGGAAGAATAAAGAAGTTGTATAAAAACAGAAAAAGGACATTCGGAAAGAATGTCCTTTTTTATGTAAAATAGGTGCGAACGGCATTCCTCTGTTATAGCTTATACCTCAAGCGCACCGATAATTTCTTTCACAGACTTATATCCGTGTCTGTCCAGATACTCGTTGATGCCTTCCGCGACTTTAATCGTAACTGCCGGATCTATGAAATTTGCCGTGCCGATTTGGATAGCTGAAGCTCCGGCAAGCATGAATTCCACAGCATCTTTCCAGTTCATGATACCTCCTAAACCTATGACTGGAATTTTTACTGCCTTAGCAACTTGCCATACCATGCGGAGAGCAATCGGTTTAACGGCTGCTCCCGACATACCGCCTGTTATGGTAGAGAGCACCGGACGTCTGTGTTCCGCGTCAATAGCCATTCCCAGCAGTGTATTAATTAATGATACACTGTCTGCACCGCCATTTTCTACTGCACGAGCGATTTCCGTTATGTCAGTAACGTTAGGAGACAGCTTTACGATAAGTGTCTTTTTGTAAGCTGCGCGCACTGCTTTCACTACTTCTTCGGCGCCTTTTGCTGTGACTCCAAAAGCCATTCCACCCTGCTTCACATTAGGGCAAGAGATGTTTAATTCTATGGCAGGAATTTTGTCAAGTGCATTGATAGCTTCTGCTGTTTTTACATAATCTTCTATCGCAGAACCCGAAACATTTACAATCATATTGGTTTCAATGTCCTTGATGCGCGGATAGATGTGTTCAACAAAGTAATCTACACCCTTATTTTGCAGTCCTACAGCGTTTAACATGCCTGCTGGGGTTTCTGCCATACGCGGATATGGGTTACCTTCACGTTTGTGAAGAGTAGTTCCCTTTACAATTATACCACCTATTCGCGCAATATCAATGAAATCGGCAAACTCTTCACCATATCCAAATGTACCGGAAGCTGTCATTACCGGATTCTTCATTTGTAATTCGCCTATATTTACACTTAAATCTGCCATAATAGTTTGTTTATATTAAAAACCGGACCTTCTTTACATACACATAAATGTCCTTCTGTTGTGTTTTCCACACAACAAAGGCAGGCTCCTATACCACATGCCATCGTATTTTCCAATGATACTTCGCAGGTTATGTCTTTACTTTTGGCATATTTGGCAACAGCCATCATCATTGGTTTGGGGCCACAGGTATAAATCTGCTCGAACTGCACCTTATTTAATATGGAATGTTGCGTTACGTATCCCTTTTCTCCATGACTGCCGTCCTCAGTAGTCGTGTATACATCACCATAAGCCGCAAATTGCTCTAATTGCATCAGATCCTTATCGCTTCTTGCCCCCAGAAGGAATGTCGGTTTGCTGCCATTCTTAGCTAATTGCTCGCCTAAATAGAGCATAGGAGCCGTACCAACACCTCCGCCTACCAACAGAAGCTTATCAGAGGGGTTTTCAGGCATTGTGAAGCTGTTTCCCAAGGGAAGTACTACGTTGATTATGTCTCCGGCTTTAGCTTCGCCTAATCGCCTTGTTCCGTCGCCAATCAATTGGATAAGAAACCAAACTTCATTGCGTTGTCTGTCTACGTAATTAATGGAAATAGGACGACGCAAGAAAGTAGTTGGAGAGCCATCCACGCGAATTTCCGCAAATTGTCCCGGAAGCATTTCCGGAAGCGGAGACGGAGCCGTCAGTTTTAGCAGCACATAGTTGTTATGCAGTCTGACGTTCTCGGTCACAGTTAAATCTAAAATATATTTTTTCATATCCTATATAAGAGGTGAATTTTGTCTTCAGCGTACAAAGATACGGGAAATTGTGCAGAATGTTGTTTTTACCTCTTATTTTTCGGGTTTGAATGTTTCGTATGTATTATCATCGAAGAAAATTCTTATTTCGGTTATTTTTCTGGGAGGTCTTTCTTTGTATATAATCTCTTGTTTTACAATCTCTTTAGGTGCATTTGTTGGCGTTTCTAATGCAATTTCCTTGCGATTTTCTGCATGACTCGTAACTTCGGACGGATTTATGGCATTCTCAGCGAATAATGGATAGTCAAATCCGCTTTCGATAGAAGAGTCGGACGTGTTACTCATTTCGCCTTCTCCGGTAAGCAGCCATTCCAAGTTGATATCATTATACCTTTGATGTAAGCGAAGGATAACTTCCGTACTTGGATACTTATTGCGGGGGCCTAAGATATGCGAGATAGTAGCTTGAGCTACTCCGATACTTTCGGCAAATGCACCTGCGGTTAATCTTTCCCGCTCCATAATCATTTTGAACCTATCTTTTATGCTCATACTGTTGCGATATAGGTGTAAGTTTACAATTGTATTTATCTTCTTTCGGTTTACAAAAGTAAAAAAAGAAAATTACAAAAGCAAATTAAATATGTGAAATACGAAATATTACAATATTGATGTTGGTATTTCAATTGTAACTCGTACAATTGTAAATCCTTATTATATTTATATTATACCCTATTATTTATACTTTAATAAAATACTGTATTTATTTGATTATTAAATTAGTATCTTTATAAAATGCTATTGTATACCTTCTTATTACAATTGTTTTCATAGCTGATTATTATTATATTAACTATTAGATTATATAATATCTTATAATACTGTTGGGTTTTAGAGAATTATGAATATATAGTTACCTAGTTAACCCCTATCCTATCAATTTTGTTATTTAACTATTACTTCTTTGAAATCAGTAGTATTACAATTGTGTATCATGTAGTAATATTACTAATGTTATCAGCAAGATTGTAATCAGTATAATTGTAATGCATGGTGTATTACATTGTTAATATTTTGTAGTTAAGAAAGCAACTATTTTCAGTTATACTGTGATACTGTTTGATGGGTAATCTTGTTATTATTAGAAAGAATTTATTACACTGAAATTAGTAAGGTTCAATTGTTCCTTCATAAACCCTTGTAATTGAAAATCCTTGCTTTCTTTCCGTATAAATGGCTGTGGATTTGAAAATTTTGAATTCTCAGAAGGCTATTTTGTTTGTATTTTGCTGTTTTACAGTTGATTATCCCTATTTTATTAGTCTGAGTTTTGCTCTATTCTAGAAAAATAATCCTATTTTTATTAAAGAATAGCATAATGATAGTGAAAACAGCGTTTTCTTCTCTATAATTACTTGATATGCTAACAATCAAAATCTTCCTAAAATGCTTAATAGAAGGTTATATTCTACTAGTTCTTCTGATAACTTTCTATATACCTTATTCTCTTCCTATTAAGAGGAAGTCTACTATTTTCCTATAAAGTCTACTTGGATTTGAATGAAGATTGATAGTGTGTCTCTTAAAAATAGATGGTCTGTTTCACCCAAACAGATGGTCTGTTGATAACTGATAGATGGTCTGTTTACTTCAAATAGACCATCTATTTTAGAGAAGTTTGTATGGTTCTGTGTAGGAATTAATGCAGGATTTTGAATACTAATTCACGGAGAATATCCCCATCACTTAAAGAAGGATTGCCCACTCCTTTGGATTTTGCATCGGCATATCGTATCTCGCCAATAATCTGCATTGTCTTTACTCCGTTGTATCGGCGCATGGCGGCAAGGTAGTCTTTAGCCTGCCAAGGTGTTCTTAATCCTAGCATATTGGCTATGCCTTGCTCCGACTTTTCTGGAGCATAATATGCCAGCATCAGATTGGAGAAGAATCCAAAAAGTAAAGATAAAGTCATTTGAATTGGATTTGTTTTCGGATTTTCCTCAAAATATTTTATTATTTTATTGGCTTTTAGAACGTCTTTTTCGACAAGGGCACTGCGCAATTCGAAGTTATTATAATCCTTGCTGATACCGATATTCTTTTCTATCTGTTCGGGAGTGACGCGTGTATGACCTTTTGGAAGTGTAATAATCAGTTTTTCCAGCTCTCCAGTGAGACGGCTAAGATCAGCTCCTACAAAGTCAGCCAACATGGCAGTGGCTTTAGGTTCCATATCAATGCCTTTACGTTTCATATAGGAGGTGATGAATGCCGGTAATTGGGCATCCTTCACCTTTTTGGATTCAAACAAGACGCCGGTCTTTTCAATTTCGGCGGCGAGCTTCTTTCTTCGGTCCAGTACGCCATGTTTGTGGCATATCACTAATATGGTGGAAAGCAAAGGTTTTTGGAGGTAGTAAGAAAGCTCTTCCATGTTGCGGATATTCTGTGCTTCTTTCACTACTACCACCTGGTGTTCGGACATCATTGGATATCGCTTGGCGGCATTGATGACGGTGGCTATATCCACGTCTGCACCGTAAACAACAGTCAGGTTGAATTCCTTTTCTGTTTCCGTCAGGATATTATCTGTAATATAGTCGGCTATGAGGTCGATGTAATAAGGTTCCTCGCCCATGAGATAATACACGGGGCGGTATTGCTTCGCTCTCAGTTCCTTAAGAATGTCGTCACACGTAATTTCCTGTTTTGCCATATTTTTCTTTACCAGTCGAATTTCAGATGTTTTACGGTTTTCTTCTCGTCGATAATCATACGCAGGGATGCAATGCCTATTTCGACATGCTCCGTCACATAGTTCTGGGTGACGAGGTTGTCGCTTTTGTCGGTTTTCACTCCTTCGGGGATCATGGGCTGGTCGGAAACCAGCAGAATAGCACCAGTTGGGATGTGATTGGCAAAACCGCAACTGAACAGGGTTGCTGTTTCCATATCAACAGCCATAGCGCGGGTTTTTTTGAGATATTCTTTGAATTCCTCATCATGTTCCCAAATGCGGCGGTTGGTAGTGTATACGGTACCTGTCCAATAGTCGCGGGCATGGTCGCGAATGGATGAAGACACAGCACGCTGCAACATAAATGCCGGGAGTGCCGGTACTTCGGGCGGGAAGTAGTCGTTTGAAGTTCCTTCGCCACGGATGGCAGCGATAGGCAGGATAAGGTCTCCTATCCGGTTTTTTTTGTCAATTCCGCCACACTTACCCAAGAACAGGCAGGCTTTAGGCTGAATGGCGCTTAGTAAATCCATGATAATTGCAGCATTAGGGCTTCCCATACCAAAGTTGATGATGGTCATGCCTTCAGCGGAAGCAGACGTCATATTAGCGTCCTTGCCAAGAACGGGCACATTGAATTTCTCTGCGAAAATATCCACATACTTGTTGAAGTTAGTCAACAGAATATACTCTCCAAAGTCCTCAAGTCTACGTTTTGTGTAACGAGGCAGCCAGTTAGCTACGATTTCTTGCTTTGTTTTCATAAGATTTCATTAAATTTGTTCCCTAATACTTTTAGGGAGCGATTATTTAACTCACAAAAGTACAATAAAAAAGTAGAATCATGAAATTAAAACAATAACATTTCTTGCTGTTGTAATCACATATCCTATATAATTATGTTGTCATTAAATTTACCTGTATTCGATGCCAAAGTGATGAACAGAGAAGGAAAACCTGCCATTTTCGACGTAATACGCCGCCGTTATGTGGCGCTTACGCCTGAAGAGTGGGTGCGTCAGCACTTTGTGCATTTCCTCCTGAACCATAAAGGATACCCGCAAGCATTGATGGCAAACGAGGTGCAGGTACAACTGAACGGTACTAAAAAGCGCTGTGATACTGTGCTTTACCGTCGAGATCTGACTGCACAGATGATTGTGGAGTACAAAGCTCCTGATATAGAAATCACTCAAGCGGTGTTCAATCAGATTACGCGTTATAATATGGTGCTGAAAGTAGATTATCTGGTTGTGAGCAATGGACTTCAACATTATTGCTGCCGTATGGATTATGCTAGAAATAGTTATACTTTCCTACCCGATATACCTGATTATCAGTCGTTATAAGATTAGTACCGTCATAGCTGAAAAGGGCTACACCCTTTGTCCGGTATGGTGTGGCCATATACCCAAAAGGGTGTAGCTATCCGGGACAAAGGGTGTAGCCATCCTAAGTTACTTCTTTTTCCTGGTGAATCTTTCCTGCAACTTCTGCATCAACTCGTAGAAATTCGGGATATAAACCGTGGCAAGTAACGTGTTCAGTGCCATACCGAATACTACTGCGGCTCCCAAAGCAATACGACTCTCCGCTCCCGCTCCTGTAGCAAAAAGCAATGGCATTACACCAAGCACAAATGCCAATGAGGTCATCAGGATAGGTCTTAAACGGATGTGTCCGGCTTGGAATGCTGCATCACGGATTGAATTTCCTTCTGCACGGAAGTCGCGGGCAAACTCTACAATCAGGATACCATTCTTTGCAGACAGTGCCACAAGCAAGATGATACCGATTTGTGTGTAGATGCTGACCGGTGTTCCCATCACCAGACATCCAATCATGGCTCCTAACAATGCTACCGGCAATCCCATGACCGCAGATACCGGACTCGTCCAACTCTCATACTGTGCTGCCAGCACCAGAAATGCAACCAACAAGGCCATCACCAGCACGGTACTTGTAGTTGTTCCCGCCTGCGTTTCCTGATAGGCTACCGAAGTCCATTCATATCCAAATTCATCACCCAATTGTTCCCGGAAGAGTTCTTCCATTTGCTGTATTGCTTCTCCCGAGCTACTTCCCGGCATCACATTGCAGGTGACGGATGCTGTGGAGTACATATTATATCGGTTGATCTGATCCATACCCAGCTGTTCTTCCACTTTGGTGAAAGCCGAGAATGGCACCATCTCTCCTGCCGCATTCGGCACGCTCAGCTTCAATACATCATCAATAACCCGCTGTGCATGATCCCGTGCGCCGAGTTTCACTTGATAAATACGTCCGAATTCAACGAAATCATTCACATAGGCAGCTCCCATATAGTATCCCAATGTGGTGAAAACACTATTTAATGGAATACCCATCAACTGTACCTTATCACGGTCGATATTCAAGAAATACTGCGGCACATTAGCTTGATATTGACTACTGACACTGGCTAATGCGGGTTTCGTGTGATACGTTTCCATCAGTGTTTCTATGGCGCGTTGCATCTCTGTTGCACCCAGGTTCTTTCTGTCTTCCAGTTGCAACTGCAATCCGCCGGTGGCACCCAGTCCGGGGATGGCCGGGGGAACCATGGCAAACACTTCTGCCTCCTGTATGCCATAAGCCTGCGCATTGAAACGGTTGACGACAGCTTGTGCGGTGTGTTCCTTGCCTTTGCGTTCATCCCAGTTTTTCAGAATCACGAAATAGGTTCCGGAATTACTTTGTTCCCCGCCCCCCATCACAGAGAAGCCGGATATGCCGATGTAGTTTTTCACTTCAGGATAGCTGTTGAGAATTTCATTAATCTCATGTCCCACGGTTTCCGTCCGTTCCAGACTTGATGCGGGCGGTAACTGTACTACAGCGAGGAAATATCCGTCATCTTCTTCGGGAATAAAGGTACTGGGCCACTTGATGAACAAGATGACTGCCAAAGCTGTAAACACTGCATAAGACAGAAGTGCAGCGCCCGGACGACGGAGCAGCCAGCCCACAGTCCTGTCATATACCCCCTGCGTTTTGCCATACACGAAGTTGAAGCCCCGAAAGAGCGGTGACTTGGCTGGTTTGGTAGGTTGTAATATCAGAGCGCATAGTGCCGGAGTCAGCGTCAACGAGTTTATACCACTCAATACGGTACTGGCGGCAATGGTCAGTGCAAATTGTTTGTAAAGTTGTCCCGAAATACCACTGATGAGCATTGTAGGGATGAATACGGCAAGCAATACCAGCACTACCCCCACAATCGGACCGGTAATCTCTCCCATCGCCTTGGTTACTGCCTCACGGGCGCTGTATTGTCCTGTGTCGAGCAATCGGCTTGAATTTTCTACCACCACAATGGCATCATCTACCACAATGGCTACGGCAAGTATTAACCCGAAGAGTGTCAGCGTATTGATGGAGAAACCGAACAGTGCCATCACAGCCAGCGTACCGATAAGTGATACCGGAATAGTGATACAGGGAATGATGACTGCCCGCCAGTTTTGCAGGAAGAGGAAGATAACAAGTACCACAAGTAAGGTTGTTTCCAGAAATGTCACCAGTACCTCGTCCACCGAAGCATGGATGACATCCGTTGTATCAAGTGTCACACTATAATCTATACCTTGGGGAAATGATTGTGACAGTTCCTGCATCTTGGCACGTACCCCTTTGGAGACATCCAGTGAGTTGGAGCCGGGCTGTTGATAGATGGCAATGGCGGCAGTCGGCTGTCCGTTCAGTCGTGAAATGACATTGTAAGATGCCGAACCGAGGTCGATGTGCGCCACGTCTCTTAGGCGAAGCACGCGCCCGCCTGTTTCAGTGCGCAGGATGATGTTTCCGAACTCCTCAGGAGAAGAAAGCCGCCCTTTCACCGTAAGAGTATATTGATAGGCGGGCGAACCGTTGTTGCCGGATACCTCGGTTGCAGGAAGAGGCTGTCCGATGGTGCCGGCGCTGACTTCTACATTTTGTGCCTGTATGGCCTGATATACGTCAGATGCGGAAAGGTTGCGGATGCGCAGTGCTGCCGGGTCCAGCCAGATGCGCATGGAGTAGTCGCCCGCTCCCATCACATTGACAGCACCTACACCGGGTACACGCGTCAATTGGTCGGCAAGGTTCAGCGTGGCATAATTACTGAGATAAAGTCCATCGTATTCCTTATTGCCTGATGTCATTGTAAGGAACATTACAATATTTGATGACTGTTTCTGCACAGTCACTCCCTGTACTACCACCGGTGTCGGCAGGGAAGCCTGGGCCACACTGACACGGTTCTGCACCTGTACGGTGGCCATGTCGATGTCTGTTCCCACAGCAAAGGTGATGGTCAGCGAATAAGCGCCGGACGAGGAGGAATTGGATGACATATAAAGCATGCCGTCCACACCGTTCACCTGCTGTTCGATAGGTATGCCTACAGTTTGTGCCACCGTCTGAGCGTTGGCTCCCGGATATACGGCGCTAACCTGTACGGTTGGCGGAGTAATCTCCGGATACTGCGCGATAGGCAGTATGCCCAGCGTGACCAGTCCGGCCACTACTATCAGTAGTGCCAACACAGTGGCAAAGATGGGACGGTTTATGAAGAATTTTGAGAACATGAGTGTTAGCGTTTAATTATTAATTGTTAATTTTTAATTAGTTATTGATAGGTTTTATTCTCATCCCATCCCGCACTTTCATCAGTGCTTTGGTCACGTAGCGTTCGTGCGGAGAGATTCCGCTGGTCACTTGCCGGAGGGTATCATCTATCAGTTGTCCCACCTCAATATGGCGGTAACGGACCATATTGGAATCATTTACTATGTATACGTATTTTCCTAACTGGTCGGTGCCGATGGAAGCTTCCGGAATGAGCACTGCATGTCGTTCTTTGCCGTATGGCAGAGTAATACTGACGTATAATCCGCTTTTCAATAATCCGTTGGGATTATCCAGTCGGGCACGCAGGTTCAGGGTTCCGGTATTCAGATCCACATTAGGAGCAAAGTAATCTAATGTGGCAGGGTAAGGCTGCATACCATTCTCCCCCAGGTTGACGATGACTTGTCTCGGCAGTGTGTCCTTTTGTTGAGTTGTTCCTTGTTGCATCAGCATGGCAAGCCATTGATTGTCAGCGATATTGAAGTACGTATATAGCAGATCATCCTTATAAATAGTGGCAAGAGTGACAGGCTGCACACTACCGCCTACGTAACTGCCTGCATCCACTTGATTACGGCTGACAGTTCCATCGAATGGTGCACGCACCGTGCAGTAACTCAGATTGGTGCGTGCCGTATTCAATGCTGCTTCAGCATTACTCACTGCCGCTTGTGAAGTGGCAACATTGGACTTGGACTGTAGCACTTGTATCTGGCTTACAGCGTCGCTCTTGACCGCTTCCAGCATACGTGAGTAGTTGTTCTGAGCATATTCAAGATTGGCCCGGGCGGTGTTTAGTTCGGCTTCTGCCTGCTCTACATTATCCTGGTAAACGGTCGGTTCGATGACGAACAGCACTTGTCCTTTCTTTACTCTGCTTCCGGGGGCATAGGCGATGGTTTGCAGGGTTCCGTTTACGCGTGCTACCAGATCAACGGTTTTTTCAGAACTGAGGTAACCCGGATACTCTTTGGTCAGCGTGATATCTTTCACCACAGGAAGGGCTACGCTTATCTCAGGAACGGGCATTGCTGTGCGTGCCGTTTCCTTTTTCTCCCCGCACCCCGCCAATAGCGGAATGAGTGCAAGGGTGATACACATTCTATTTCTCATATATGGTTATGGTTTAGGAATTAATCTAAGTTGTTTAGCTTCTTTATTTCTCCGTATATCCTCCTCCCAGTGCCTGGTATAATGACACTAGATATAGCAATGAGCTACCTTCCGCTTGTACCAGTTGATTTTCGTAGGTCAGCAATGACCGTAAGGCATCCAGCACATTCTGGAAAGGGCTTAGCCCTTGTTTATAAAGCTCAAGGGAGAGTTTCAGTGTCTCCTGTCCCTGATTTTTCACTTCACGGAGGGCAACAATTTGCTTAATAGAGTTCCGGTAATTGTTCATCGCATTGTCCGTCTCTTGTACGGCGGTGAGCACTGTCTCATTGAAGCTATGCACTGCTTCGTCCAGTTGTGCGCGTGCTTGTTTGGTGGCATTCACTAACTTTGTTCCACTGAACAAGGTCCAACTGATGGTAGGAGCTATTTCAAACGTCATGCTTTTCCGTCTGATCAAGTCTTTCAAATCATGGGAAGCATATCCCACAGAACCTTTCAGGAATACTTGCGGCAACCAGTCACTCTTGCTTGCTCCCAGTAGTGCAGCCTGTGCATTGACTTGTCTCTCTGCTTGACGAACATCCGGACGGCGGAGTAATAAATCGGCAGGTATCCCTACTCCAACCGGTTCCATATAGTCAGGCAGTTTCCCGGTTTTCTCCAGCATCGGACGAAGTTTCTGAGGATAAGTTCCTAATAATATCGCCAGTGAATTGATGTATTGGCTGATTCCGGATTCCAGTTGTGGAATGGATGCTTTTGTGCTGTAATACACTGATTTAGCTTGTGCTACATCCAGCTTTGATACAAGCCCTGTGTTGTATCGCACTTCGGTGATATTGAGCACTTCTTCCTGTGTCCGGCAGTTGTGGGTCACCACCTGTAGTTCCTGTTGTAGTTCCCTCAGATTGATGTAGGCGGAAGCGATTTGTGCGCAGAGGGATATCTGTACGGAGATGTATTCTTCCCGGCTGGCACGGAAGGTTTCCCGTTGGGCTTTCACCCGTTGGCGGATGCTCCCGAATATATCCAGCTCCCAACTGGCATTCAGTGAAGCATCATAATAATGGGTGATGGATTGCGGCAATTCGCTGGTATTGCCGCTACTCTGCTGCCGGAGCCATCCGGCATTCAGGCTGATGGAAGGGAAAAAGTTGCTACGCTCCATCCGCAGACTGGCGCGTGCCTGTTCCATGCGGTCTATGGCAGCAAGTACGGAATAGTTTTCTCCCGAAGCCACGCTGATGAGTGAGTCCAGCATCGGATCGTTGAATGCTTTCCACCACTGGTCGTCTACGGGTAATATCTGTCCGCTAAACAGGTCAGTCTCTGCGGAAGCCGCAGTGGAAGAAGGAATTGCCGTTCTTCCCCAACTCCGGGGCAGCGGCTTTTCCAGATACCGGTCGCCATTCTGCGCTGTTGCGGCAGAACATAGACATAATAAGAGCAGTGTACTGCCCCAAGCTTTAATCTTCATAGGTTTAGGTCATTTTTGTGATATTAGGTATCATAACAACTTAAACCTCTGTTTGTTTATGGCGGTCTTATGATTGAGAAATAAAGCAAAATGCCCCTGTAAGCATTCTGATATTGCTTACAGGGGCGACTTTATTGGATGGCTTACGGATTATTCCGCAGTTTTTCTTCTTCTGGTTGTCTTTTCTTTTACCTCTTCTTTGTGTTCGAGGGTTACACCTGCCAATTCCGGGTCAATCATGATACGTCCGCAATATTCGCAAACGATGATTTTCTTACGTGAACGGATATCCAGTTGTCTCTGGGGGGGGATTTTGTTGAAGCAACCACCACAAGCATCACGCTGTACATATACGATACCGAGTCCATTGCGAGAGTTCTTACGGATACGCTTGAAGGACTGGAGCAGACGGGGCTCAATCTTCGTTTCAAGATCTTTGGCTTTGTCTCTCAACTTTTCTTCTTCCTGTTTGGTTTCAGAAATGATTTCATCCAATTCATTCTTCTTAACGTCCAGGTCTTTCTGTCTCTCATCCAGTGCTTCTGTGCTTTTTGCAGCTTCGGCAGATTTTTCCTGCTCCTGTGCAGCGAACTCTTTGATTCTCTTTTCGCAAAGCTCCATTTCCAGAGTCTGGAACTCGATTTCTTTGCTCAGGAAGTCATATTCGCGGTTATTGCGAACGTTCTCCTGCTGTTCTTTGTATTTTGCAATAGAAGCTTTAGAGGTTTCAATTTCCACTCTTTTGGTAGCGATAGCGGATTTCAGGTCAGCTACTTCTGCCTTAATTCTGTCGATACGTGTGCTCAGACCGGCGATTTCGTCTTCCAAGTCTTGTACTTCCAGCGGAAGTTCACCTCTCAAAGTCTTGATTTCATCAATCTTGGACAACATGGTTTGCAACTGGAACAGTGCTTTCAATTTCTGTTCCACGGTCAATTCCTGTGGGTCTTTTTTTGCTTCTTTAGCCATTTTACTTATAAATATTTTATGGGGTTGGTATTTGCTTTGCACTGTTGCAGGGCAAGGCTTGGAAACAACTCCCGGATTATTGTATAGAATATTTCTTTCGTATATTGTTCACTTTCGTAGTGTCCTATCTCTGCCAGCAGAATGTCCATATCATGGCCGAAGTAGTCGTGATACTTGATTTCTCCGGTGATGAACACATCCGCACCGTTGCGTATGGCAAGCGGCATCAGGAATGCTCCGGCTCCTCCGCACAAGGCCACGGTTTGTATTTCGCGCCCGTTTAGCTTGTTATGTTTCAAGCAGCCTACTTCAAAGGTCTTCTTGATGCGTTTCAGAAATTCCAGTTCCGTTTCCGGCATTTCCAATTCGCCGATAACTCCTGATCCTGCCTGTGTCCAACTATTCTGAAGAGGATACAAATCGAATACAGGCTCCTCATACGGATGAGTACTTAATAAAGCCTTAATGACTTCTGCTTTTTTGTAGGCAGGCAACACGGTTTCTATGCGCATTTCCCTTTCTGTATGCATTTCTCCGATGTTTCCACAGAAAGGATGACTTCCTTCCCGGGCGCGGAAAGTTCCCTCTCCTTCTACGTTGTAGCTGCATGCATCGTAGTTTCCTATACAGCCGCATCCGGCTGCAAATAAGGCTTTCCGTACATCTTCCGCTTGTTCCACCGGAACAAAGGTAACCAGCTTCAATAAAGCATTCTCCTTAGGTTCCAGCACACGCACGTTACTCAGTCCTATTTTCTCGGCAATCTTGAAATTCACCCCGCCCGGTGCATTGTCCAGGTTGGTATGTGCAGAATAAATCACGATATCGTTCTTTATTGCTTTCATGATACAACGCTCCACATAGTCCTTGCCCGTGATGGATTTATATCCTTTGAATATCAGCGGATGATGGGATATGACGAGATTGTACCCTAACACTATTGCTTCGTCCAGCACGGCCTCAGTGACGTCAAGACACAACAAAGCCCCTGTTGCTTCCGCTTCTGTCAATCCGATTTGCAGGCCGGCATTATCAAATCCGTCTTGCAATGGCAGAGGCGCGAACCGTTCAAGGGCGCTTACTATTTCCTTAATTCTCATTTATGTGAATAGAAAATTTCGATGCAAATATAGCAAAAATACACTGAATAACTGTCTGTTTTACTATTTTTTAGTATATTTGTTCTGATAATTGTAAAACTTAGTACGATGAAAGCATTGCTTTTCTTGTTTTTTGCACTATTGTGCGTCTTGTTTTCATGTCAATCTTCACCTAAATCTCAGGATGGTGGTGAGGGGGATGTGCAAGAGGAATTTGTAGATACCACTCCAAAGGCTACGGCTATATTCTGGATTGATAAAAATAAAAAACTGCCTGGCTATATGTCCGGAAAGCCGGTTCCTGTACGTACCTTAAAGGCGCAAGTTGAAATAGATACGATGGGAAGTATTGAAGTGCTTTCCTATGTGAAGCCGCAGACAAAGTCTGTAGAAAAGCATATCAATCGATGCCTTGAAACGTTCCGGGTAAAGAAAGTGTTGATGGACAGTGCTTATATCAATCCGGGCATACAGTATGTGCAATTCCGCTATACTCCCTCGAAAATGAAGGATTAACGGTTTTTCTTCTTTTCTTTTTTCTCCACCATGACCTCCAGTAACTTCCCGTTGGCGTCGAACGATTTGCGGGAAGCCAATGAAATGGTTATCATCAGCGAAAGCATGGACGCCGTGAAGGTTATCACCATAATCATCATCTGATACTTGATAGCTACATTCGGGCTGCTACCTCCCAGGATCTGTCCGATCATTGTGCCGGGAAGTGCCACCAATCCCATTACGGCTATGTTCGCAATCAGGGGACTAAACGACTTAATGATAGCCTGTTTGATGAAGGGAGCCTGCGCCTCTGCCCTTGTGGCGCCGTTGCCAAGTAGATAGCGATATAGTTGTTGTTCTCGTTTCAGCCCACTGTAATAAGCATTCAGTGCAACTACATTGCTGGACAGCATATTCCCCATCAGAATACCAAATATCGGAATAAAGTATTGTGCACTGAACACATTTTCCAGTCGCAATACGATGGCAATGAAGTACATGCCCACGCAGACAACGCTGCACAGGAAACCGACGGAAATAGGAATGAACAGTACTTTCCGCTTCAACTGGGTGCGTGCCAATGCTGTTTGGGCGGCAACGAATATCATGATAATCACCCACAAAAAGTTGATCCAGGGGTTATTCCATAAAAACAGGTATTTCAGGTAGACGCCGATAAAGAAAAGCTGCACAATCATGCGCGCAATGCCGATCACAGTAACCCACAATAGTCCTGTCCTGAACTTCCACAGGTAGAACAGTGGAATGAGCAGCAACAGCAATCCGATGGCTAAACTAGTATATGATATGTCAATTGTTCCCACTTCTTAATGTTTTTATCACAATGTAATCATTTGGTTACATCCTTGCGCAAAGCCCTGGTCATGGGAAATGGCGAGGATGGCACTCCCCTTTCTCATTTGCTTCCGGAAGAAAGCGAGTACCTTGTCTGTTGAGTCTGAGTCCAGTGCGGACGTCGGTTCGTCTACCATCAGTAGCGGCTTCTGCATCATGGTGGCTACGGCAATCATGATGCGTTGTCGTTGTCCGCCGGAGATTTCATTTACCCGTTTGTCATACACTTCCTTTTCCAATCCCAGTTCTGCGAAGCAGGCAAATAGTTTGTCGAGCGAAAAGAGAGTGGCACGGTTTGCTTTCAGGCTGAATGGAAGCTGCACCATTTCCTTCACCCATTCCGATGGAAGCGCCAATTCCTGTGGTATCCATGCTACTTGTCGGCGTATATGGTCAATAGTGCCCTTTTCCAATAAAGTATTATTAACGATGATACGGCCGGCTTTGAGGGGTACGAATCCTAAAATAGCATTTAGCAAAGAAGTCTTTCCCCGCCCCGATTGTCCGGATATGCAGGCAATTTCTCCCTCATGCAGTTGTAGGCAGAAGCCGGAAAAAAGTGTGTCTTCCCCGAAAGCGATGCATGCGTCATCTATCTGAAGTATAGTCTTAGTCTCCATTTGCAAGCAAATATAAAAAGGAATTCTGAGAAAACGACGGATTATTAGCCGAAATAAATATCTTTAGATAAGATAAGCTGTATTTTGGCATAACTTTTTCATGTAAGCATGAAAGTTCTGCGCTCAATTTGCATTATCTTTGCTATCAGTTTTTAATATAAGTGAGAATTATGATACAGAACGAACGTGCAAGCCGCCACGAACATGTGTTGGATGTGGCAAGACAGATGATGACTGCTGCCCGCACTGCGCCTAAAGGCAAGGGTGTTGATATAATAGAAATTGCCATGGTTACCGGAAACGATTTGAAGGTATTATCGGACAAAATGGTTGCTATGGTAGAAGAACATGGAATGAAGTTCTTTTTGCGTGATGCGGCAAACATTTTGCAGGCAGAATGTGTAATAATAATAGGTACGCGCGAGCAGGCGCAAGGGCTGAACTGCGGACATTGCGGTTATTCCACTTGTGCCGGACGTCCCGAGGGGGTGCCTTGCGCAGTAAATTCTGTGGATGTAGGCATAGCCATCGGCTCGGCTTGTGCCACG
>NZ_CAJLKP010000097.1 GCF_905207245.1 uncultured Bacteroides sp.
TGCCTTTCGGAACATAGCGCAGCTACTTGTAGCTTGTAGCCGGTAGCTCGTAACTAATACGTTATGAATGAAATTCAACTACTGATTCGCATTAGTTATAAAATACATTATCTTTGTGCAAAGATGGAGTGTTTACGGCAAGTAAATTGTCACGTATGTTACACCCAATCACAAAAAACTTAAAAAGAATGGAACCACATATATTATTACAGATGCCATTGTTTCAAGGTATAACAGAGGAAACGCTATTACGGTTCGTTCTCTCTCACCAACATACCCTTAAATCTTATAAACCGGGAGAATTTATCGCCATGCAGGGAGATATTTACCGTTCTCTCTATATTCTATGCAATGGGACAGTGCGTACGCAAATGGTCAGTGCAGAAGGAAAACAACTCACCATAGAGACCCTCCGTGCCCCGAAACTCCTTGCACCGGCTTTCATCTTCGCTTCTGAAAACCGTTTCCCGGTGAATATCGAAACCCTGGAAACCTCGGAAGTATTGATTCTGAATAAGGATGCTTTTCTGGAGTTCATGCACCAGTACCCAGTCATCATGCAGAATTTCCTGAAGTTGATTTCCGACCGGAGCCTGTTTCTATCCAAGAAACTGAACGAGTTCGCCTTGCAAAGCCTGAAATCCAGATTGCTCAATTATGTAAAGATGCATGGAGGCATCGGTTCCCAACAGGAAGTGGCACATATACTGGGGGTGGCCCGTCCGTCATTAGCACGTGCTATATCTGAATTGAGCAATGAGGGTTGTATACAAATAGAAGGAAAAGAAATGTTTATTGACGAAGAGAATTCGAAGAAATACTTTTAATTCTACTTTTTCATCGTATCTTTGTACAACCAACTACCTAATATAATGAGGAAAATAACATTAACCGACAAACATCAGGAATTACTTTTCCAGATTCCACTGTTCCGTGACCTTCCCCTTAACATCAAGCATTCTTTGCTCGACAGGTTGGATATCTCCCTGTACTCAGTCGACAAAAAAGATATCATTGCCACCCAAGGAACACTCTGCAAGAAATTATATGTATTGTTGGAGGGGAAACTACGAGTAGATATTATTGACGGATTGGGAAATGAAGTCATGATAGAATATATCGTTGCGGCACGTGCATTCGCCACTCCTCATTTATTTAGTTCGGACGGAGTGCTGCCGGCAACCTTTACCGCCATGGAAGACAGTACCTTACTCACCGCCAGCAAAGAGTCCATGTTTAAGCTTATCAGCGAGGAACCTAAAATATTACACAACTTTCTTTGCATCACGGGCAATTGTAATGTCTGCACAGTATCCCGCCTGAAAACCCTATCACGAAAAACAGTGCGCGAACGTTTCGTTGTCTACTTGCTGGAACACAAGAAAAAGAATTCTTCAACGGTCAACATCATTCACAATCAGGCAACCCTTGCCGAATATCTGAATGTAACCCGCCCCGCACTATCGAAGGAAATTAATAAAATGATAAAGGAAGGAATTATCGATATGGATGGAAAGACAGTGCAGATACTCAATGAAGCTATATTAGAAAGGTACGTATAGGAGCTTTCTCCTGATACGTACCTTCATTTATTCTCTCTCTTACTACTGTGTTACCACTTCACGAACAGCACTCTGGGGTTGATGTTGACAGATATCCATCCCCAGTCTTGCCAGCTTTTATGATTGCCGCCTTTCACAACGTCCATCGTCTCCGTTCCGCGCATAATGGAGTATCCGGCGGAGAGTTTCACATCCTTCATCACCGACCAGTTTATTTGATAATCGACTTCCGAACCTAATGCTTTCTTCAATCCCGGCAACTTCACCGCAGTTGAGAAATGATGGTAGTTCAAATCCATATCCACTTTATCGGAAGCACGGAAACGTAAACCCAGACGTTTGTCAAACAAGCCGGGAGCATATCCGGGTTTAAAGTCGGACGCGTAGAAATAATCCATAGCTCCGTAAAACTTATGATGTGTGCCATACAGAACATTGAATGCCTTATACTTGTCACTGTCACCGCTGTTTCCACTTAGATAATCGGCGCTTGCCACTATCGTCCAAGTAGGTTTAAGGTTGTATGGGAAAGCATAAGCCACTTGCAGGCTGGCCATGAAAGCAGATACCTTCTGCACATTTTGGTTCTTGCCCGTCTGATAATAGAAGGCGCCGTCTACATTCCACCCATTTTCCCTGTAGGTGATATAAGTTCCCATCGTTTGCAGATAACGGGTGTGAGACTCTTTAGTAGCGGCATCTCCGGTTTCCAATCCCAGATTCATGAACAGTAAGGATGCATCAAAGGGAGTATAATCGGATTTATAGTGATACCAGAGTGTCTGCATATTCTTGTAAGGCTGCGCCCCGGCCTGCACGTAATAGGTGCCGCCTATCTTAGTCTCGTCATTCTGGTTGAAAGCGAGGATAAGATGCAATTGGTTGTTGGGATCGGCATAACCCAGTTTCAATGCATCATGATAGCGTCCGGCTATGTTCCAATCCAGTCCGCCCAGAATGCGCTCGTCATCATACGAAAGGGTCTGACGGCCTAATTGTGCAAAGAAGTTTTTACCGAAATTCAGTTTAGCCCATGCCTCGTTCATGATGAAACGTCCGTTCTTGTCAATTTGCGGATCTTGTCCCCATACCCCCACATGCTGAGCCGAGATTTTCATTTGCAAATCAGAACGCTTGTACTCCATAGAGAGGCGTGCACGGTTATTGATGAATCCCGCAGGTTTCTCTCCTTCATTACGGGGCATCAGAGCACCGTTACGATATTCCGCACGAGGTCTAATCTGAATGGACATTGTAAATTCATTCTCTTTTTCTGTAGTTTGCGTATACGCCATGCTTGGCAAAAGCATGAGAAGCATTGCCCAATAAGTAGTTTTCATAATGATTATCAGTTTAAATTATACGTATGAATGCTGACTCCCTGTGCAGAGGGCAGATAGTTTATACCATACCAGCACATTTGCAGCAAAACAAATGATATCAGAAGTAAAATTAAGGCCTTACGGTATAACAAAGGTTTTCCAAGGCGGAAATGTATATAAATCAGATAGGAGAACCACGTAGCGGCCGCCCATGTCTCTTTCGGGTCCCACGACCAGTAATGTCCCCACGCCTCTTTTGCCCATATAGCCCCCGACAGCATGCCTAATGTCATGAATGCCAATCCTACATAAGTCAGATTATTGCATAGGTCCATCTCCCGGCTGTCAATCGGCTTCTTCTTGAACCAAAGCAGATAAATAGCCATCACGGTGGCCGCACCCAGCATAGCATAGGCAAACATATATACGATGACATGCGGCGTAAACCACGGACTTTGCAAAGCCGGCATCAAAGTTTTGTTATGTATTTCCGGTTTGAAGATATTGATACAGATAAATACCAGTGATAGGATAAAACTGAAACTGAGTATCCACTTATACCTCCAACGGCTGTATGTGATGAGTCCTGCCAGTGGAAGAAAGAAAGAGTACCACAGGCGCGTTTCTCCCATGGTCCGCATAGGCGGGCGTTCCAGGGAAATCCACATTCCCACAATAAAACAGAAGAAGAGAGCAAGCCCTATCAAGGTAAGCCCGCCAACAATATACGGTTTTCTCCCGCGCCAGGCGGCAAAGGCACCGAATCCCCAGAAGTGCAGGGCGGCAATTGAAAACGGTACAAAATAATCCCACGTCATTCAGCGTCCTCCTCTTTTCTTTTTTGTGCATTGACAAACAGACAGATAGCTCCCAGCACCATCATGATAATACCCGTATAAACAGCAGGCAACCACGGATCACGTACCAGTTCGAACACACTGATATCGCTCCAACGCCCTTTCGTATCATCATAACTCAATTGATAAATATTCCATCCCGCCACATTCAGGGGATGGTTCACTGCAATCGTATCTTCCACCTGTTTGCCATCTTCCGTGTAAACTTTCACTGTAGATGCAAAACGCTGCGGTTCGCGTTCCGGCATGATAAGGCTTGTCAACGAATCCAGACGCAATGCCTTATATGGAAAAATAAAACTACCGCAACTTACCCACCCCTCCTTTGCCGCTTTCGTCTTCTGATTGATAGCCTGCAAATAAACGGCATACGTGGCTCCCATCGAATGGAATTCGGTAAACTTCACCGTATCTTCCGTAGCCACAGAAGCCGCCCAGGGAATCGTTTGCCGGATAGTCACCAGCCAATCGGCCAGTCGTCCATCCGTGATACCTTCTTCCAGCAACAAATGTTCCGGTGCTTTTTCAGGCAACGTACGGCCTGTTTCATTATCAATCAGCATCAGTTTCGGAGGATACTCGTCAATCGTGAAGTCTTTCAGTTCAATGGCCAGCGGAAGTTCTATCAATTTACCGTGCTCATCCATTGCACGCCATTCGGCATTATCTATCCGGGTAGTCATTTTCAACCGCTGCATATCGGCATTTCCCAAGGTTGCCGTAATCAGGGCAATAAACAGCCCGGCATGATTCAAAAGGAAAGCAAGTTTCTTCCATCTGAATGGAAATCCGGCACGAAGCGTAGTCAGCCCCAATACAGTCACCATCCAGATATAAAGCAATACAAAAGGCCATGCCGAAAGCATTCGTGAGAAACCAAGCACATCCGCCGGATGACCGGAAGGGACCTGACGGATAAGTCCCATCACCACCGTAATGCCCGCCACCCATAAAAGAGAAGAGACAGCCGATGTATAATGACTCATCCAACCGAAGAAATAGACACGCTTGCGCAGGCAGTGCATGGCAACTATTCCGGCTATATATAAAACCAGAACAATGATGTTCACCGGACAGGCAAACAGACTCCAATCTATTTCACCGATTGCAATCTGTAGCAGCCATCCTGTCATCAACAGTCCTGCGTCTATCAGGCATCCTTCTTTAAATCCCCACGGTCTGATCCACATATCTCTGTTTTATTTCTGGGCCAGGCGACCGTTAGCTTTCGCTTTTTCCAGCCATGCAGGTACAGTTGTTTTCAAGAATTTCTCTTTAGCAGCTCTTTCTGCATCCATGTCGAGGCCAATGTATTGTTGCGCTTTCTCTTTGGTTGAAATATCTGGCATCGGCACATCATCCGTAAAACCATGCTTAGCCAATACTCTTGATACAGCCAGACGAGCCTGCATAGCCTTGTCCAATCCATGTGAAAGGATACGTTGGATTTCCTGCGGAGCATGGAAAGAACCACCGTGAGAAGCCACACCGAAATCCCAACGCCACTGCGCCTGACGAATCAGGGCAAGTACATCTTTCATCTGATCTTCCGTAGCCCCCTTGTCCCATGCAAACTTAGCCTCGATATGAGCTTTGGCGAGTTCCTGTTCCAGACGGTTACGTATTTCGTTAGCCTTACGTTGGCGTTCGTATACATTGTTACGCAATGTTTCTTCACTTTCGCGATGGCAAGTCTGACAAGTGCGGTCTATCATCGCCAACGGGCTTTGAATATGGTGATCACTGAATTTCACACCACCTTCGCTCTTATAAGGCATGTGACAATCTGCACAAGATACCCCTCTCTGACCGTGGATACCCATCTGACAGATTTCATAATCAGGATGCTGCGCTTTCAATATCGGAGCACGGCTCAGTTTATGAATATAATCATAGAAACCTTCATTATCATAATAAGCCTCCATATCTTCCACAGTAAAGCCTTTATCCCAAGGGAAAGTCAGGTACTTGCCATCACCCTTGAAGTAATATTCCACATGGCACTGCGCACAAACCAGTGAGCGCATTTCCTGCGGAGTAGCTTTCGTAATATCTCTGCCTTGACGTGCAAAAGCCTCGATCAAAGCCGGACGGCTGATGTGCAGGTTCATATTTTCCGGTTCGTGGCAATCGGCACATCCGATAGGATTTACAATCTCATCACCCATTGCTCCCCACTTATTATTATAGAATGCATCCACGCCGATAGCCTCCATCATACGGGGAACATCCGGACTCTTACAAGTCCAGCAGGTAGACGGTTGCGGACCATCTTCGGGAGTAGCAGGCGCACCCGTACGAAGGCTTGCCGTAATATCCTCTATCGCATGCATGTGCCCACGTGGAGTCGAATAGTCCTTTGAGAAAGCATATCCTGCCCACAGAACCACCATTTCGGGACGTTGTTCCAATACATCGACCGCAATGTTTCCATTGAACTCACTCTGGAAATCCGTCTTCGCTGTTTCCGTCCAAGTCTGATATTCACGGGGGAAATCACTTTTGAACACTTCATTACGGGCTTCAATGCCTGCAATAACAGTCCTGCGGTTATTGAACACGCTTTCTAATTCCGCCCGCCTCTCCATCAGTGCGGAAACACATAATCCTAATACAAACACGACTACCATCGAACCACCGAACAGCAGCCAGCCTTGCCATGATTTCAATTTCTTTTCCATAAGTATATTGATTTTATTTCATTATTTCTTAAGCATCTTTTGCAGCCAGCCCGGAACGGGCGATTCGGGATAAGGTACCAGTGCATTGGGAGTGGATGACAACGAGTTGCTTCCGCCATGCGGCACATCCCGGTGACAATCCCAACAAGCCTTACCCTCGCCTACCTGAGACATCATATAATCTATTTTCCCGGTTTTCACAAACTCCGCATTCAACTGCGTATGGCAACGGATACAGTTATTCATAATCACCTCTGAACTGGCTTCATGCGCCCTGATAACCTGCGGCTCGCTCTTTGTCAGGAAAGCAGCCACATGTTTCATACCGTCCATCCCCTTGAATGTCCATTTCTTTACGGCATTCTCATGAGGAACATGACAATCATTGCAAGTGGCATCCCGACTATGTGAACTGTGGAACCATGTAGCGTAGTAAGGTGCCATAATATGACAGTTCACGCATGCCGACGGCTCATCCCCCAAGTAGGTATGCGCCCGCAGCAAGTACATGAACAAGCCTCCCCCGCCCACAACGATACCGCAGATAACTATCGCAGCCACTTTCCATTTGTACGAAGGTAAAAACCTGTTTATAAATGACAATTTCTTCATAGGAAATAGTATTTTTCACAAAAGTAGGGGCTTTATTTTTAAAAAAGTGTAATAATGATTACATATTTTGCATAGTCTTGCGCTATCTTTGTCATGTTCCGTTGAGTAATTATCCGCCCTCATCCGTATATTCTTTAAACACCTAATGTTATTGATAGAATATGAAAGCACTTAGTTTATTGATATGCCTTCTCTTTTCAGGGATATTACAAGCCCAGGAGGTAGAAATCGCCTTCCGGCAGCAGTTGCCGGACAGCCATCCGCGTTATCTGACGAACAGCAACGGTAAGAGTGAAACCCTGAGTCTGATAGAAAAAGAAGATTGGGCAAAAGACGTATTTGAGAAACTAAAAAGGCGCACCGATCTTTATGCCAACCTGACAGACGCCCAACCGGACTGGTTACTTTCACGCCTTGCCATGTATTGGAAGTCTCATGCTACGGATGTATATATAAAAGGTGAAACCTTCGACCATGCCGGAGGCGAAAAAGCACCGGCACCCACCGTTCGCTATACCGGTACGCGCGGCACATTTGCCACCCACGGACGCCCCCGTCTGGAAGACGTAGTGCCATATGATGACGATGTGGAAGGAAATGTGACTTTCTGTAACAACGCCTTGCCCGGCCGCCCTATGGAGAGTGTACATCCTTCTAAAACCGGACGCAACATCGAGAGCCTGAACCGTGAAATCATGGGTATCGCCCGTGATGCCGCCTTCCTTTACTGGCTTACCGGAGAAGAAAGATATGCAGAACTCGCCGCCGGAGTATTCGATACCTATATGACCGGTATCTATTACCGGAATGTTCCCATCGACCTCAACCACGGCCATCAGCAAACGCTGGTAGGCATGAGTTCTTTCGAGGTTATTCACGAAGATATTCTTTATGACATCGTTCCCCTTTACGATTTCCTGTATGACTACCTGAATGCCCGGCATACCGACAAAATGGATATATACGCAGGAGCTTTCAAGAAATGGGCGGACAATATCATTGCAAACGGTGTTCCTCACAACAACTGGAACCTGATGCAGGCTCGGTATGTCATGAATATCGGTATGATACTGGAAAACAACAAGCAATATGCCGATGGCAAAGGACGCGAATATTACATTGATTATGTACTCAACCGTTCCAGTATCCGCCAATGGAGTCTGACTAAATTAGCCGATTATGGCTTCGATCCGAAGACAGGTATCTGGGCCGAATGTCCCGGATACAGCAATGTAGTACTGAATGACTACACCAGCTTTGCCACCCTCTTCGACCGGAATCTGAATTATGACCTGGTGAAAGCAATGCCAGTGCTTTCTAAAGCAGTAGCCGCTACTCCGCAATATTTGTTCCCCAACCGGATGATCTGTGGTTTCGGCGACACCCACCCGGGATATCTGAACACCCATCCTATATCCCGCATGATACGAAATGCACAGCACAACGGCAAGAAAGAGCAAGAAGAATATTTCACTGCCATGCTGAAATGCTTCCATCCCGATGCGGGAAAAACCAAAGACAACAAAAAAAGTGTCCCTGTTTCTATCAATTCTTTCTTTGATGAAAAGCCATTGGAACTGAATCCCAATATCGAAGCCGGAAAAATAGAGCAATATGTCTCTCCCTTCTTCTATGCACCGAACGTTTCCTGGCTGGTACAACGAAACGGAATGAATCCCCGTCACAGCCTTATGATATCCTTGAATGCCAGTGAAGGAAACCACATGCATGCCAATGGCATATCCATGGAGCTTTATGGTAAGGGATATGTTCTGGCTCCCGATGCCGGAATCGGCCTCTATTCATACAGTGGGCTGGATTATCTGGAATATTACTCTCAATTTCCCAGTCATAACACGGTATGCGTAGACGGCATTTCCAGTTACCCGGTTATGAAAAGTAATCACTCCTTTGATCTTAAATCCAGTTTCCCTGTTTCTTCCGAACCGGGAAAAGCTTTCACTTCCGTAACCTATAGCGATGTTTCTTTCCGTGAACCGGAAAGCCGTGCCGACCAGACCCGTATGATGAGTATCGTCACTACCGGTCCGGAAACCGGTTATTATGTAGATATCTTCCGCAGCCGGAAAGAACGCGGCGGTGATAAAATGCATGATTATTTCTACCATAATCTGGGGCAAACCCTAACACTGACAGGCACAGACGGTGCAGACCTGAATCTGCAACCCACCGAGGAACTGGCCTTTGCCGGTGCTCACCTTTATGCTTATTCTTATATCTATGATAAAAAATCGGCTACTACCGACAAAGACATAAAAGCTACATTCACCATTGCCATGCCCGACAAAGACGATATTTCAATGAACTTGTGGATGAAAGGAGAAACGGACCGGGAAGTTTTCACCGCCCTGTCTCCCATGACGGAAGGTTTGAGCCGTACTCCGGGGATGCCATATAATATAAAAGAACAGCCTACCCTGACTTTTGTAGCCCGCCAGAAAGGAGAAGCCTGGAACCGGCCGTTCGTCGCTATCTATGAGCCCTCATCCGTAAAAGAACCCGGCTGCATTGCCGAAGTAAGCTTCCCCGAAGTAAAAAGCAAAACGGAAAACAGTGCCACCGGTATATGTGTGGTACAGAAAAATGGACGCACAGATTATATTCTGTCATCAGATAATCCCACGGATATCTGCACCAGTGGAAAAATGAGTGCACAAGCCACCTATGCTTTATGGGGAAATAAAAAGGGCGATGATTGTACCTTCTTTTTAGGACATGGCACTTTGCTAAGCACCCCGAATGTAGTAATCAAGGCGGAAACTCCCGCAGATGTATTACTGGAATTCAAGAAAGGAGCATGGCATTACACCGCATCTGCCGATTGCACCATCAGCATTAAAAAGAAGACGTACCAGCTAAAAGCCAATACGGAGGAAAAGATATTAAAGTAGAATTTCATGTAATGATTAATTAATTGTATTATATAATTAGAAAGAGAAATAGCAAAAGTATCAAGGTCATATCAGCTTCCCGTCAAAACCTTGTCAAGTCCGTATCATCTCCGTGTCTATAGCCAAGGAGAAGGTACGGACTTGACAGGGACTTGGTACGGATTTGGTCATAAACCAACAGATCGGCAGAGGATTCCCGTCCTCTGAATTATCATTCTAAACCTAAACGTTTTCGTTCTTTTTCCTTATATTTGCTTGCAGAAACATAATATATAGAAACGAAATATAATATATAGTGAAAAACATATTAAAATATATCATCCTGTTATTCCTACTGTTTAGCTTCCTGCCGGGCTATTCCCTCCCCTCTGTATTCCGGGGATTGTCCGTCACCGAAGGGCTTTCCGACTTAGTAGTGAATGCACTTTATAAAGATTCCATTGGTTATGTTTGGATAGGTACTGGTAATTCTCTGGAACGTTTTGACGGTACGCGCCTGAAACATTTCCTAATTTCGGGAGCAAATGAAAAGATCAAGCGGGTCAATGCCATTGCCGAAATGGAAGGCAACCAGATATGGATGGGAAACGGTATGGGGCTTTGGCGGGTAAATACCGAAAAAGATATTCTCGAACCAATTGCTGCCGAAACATTACACTATGGTGTCCGCACCCTCCTACCTGATGGAAAAGGCACTTTATATATAGGGAGCGAGGCCGGTCTGTTTATCTATAAAAACGGGAATTTGGAACAAAAGCTCATAGATCCCAATGTCCTGTCAGCCTCTAATATCATCACCGGACTAAATCTTAGTGAAGATGGCATTCTCTGGATAGCTACCAACGACGGACTTTATTCCCTGACACTTGCCGACAAGAAAATCACCCCTTATCATAATATAGTAGAGGATAAACATTTTTGCTCTTACAACAATATCACCCGCATTGGCAACGTAATTTACCTGGGTACAATGGGGCAAGGCATCATCAGTTTCGACATACAGACGCATAAGTTTAAGCATTTTGTCGACGTAGGCTGTAATGTGATATCTTCCTTATCCAGTGATGGTAAAGATATGTTGTATGTGGGTACCGATGGAAACGGGGTTCATTTCATTTCGACCCAACAAATGAAACTTCTACGCTCTTTCCGCCATGAACCGGGAAAAGAAGAAAGTATCCGTTCCAACTCCGTGTACTCACTTTTGGTAGATCGTGATGGTCTCATCTGGATAGGCTTCTATCAGCTGGGACTGGACTATAGCTTATACCAAAGCGGACTTTTCTCTACTTACAGTTATCTCCCGTATTTTGACTCCAAAGATATGCCCGTCCGCAGTATCGCAATCACTGAACATGAAAAGTTAGTCGGCTCCCGCGACGGTTTATTCTACATAAACGAAGAGCAACGGCGTTTCAAAAACTTTAAATCTCCCGAATTGCGTTCCAGTATGATCTTCTGTATCTACAAATTTCAGGATAAATACTATATCGGAACATACGGCGGCGGCATGTACATATTCAATCCTGCTGATCTTACTATCCACGACTTCGAACCCAATGAACCACAACCTTTCATGCGGGGACAGATTTTCAGTATAAAAGCGGATGCCAAAGACCAATTGTGGATAGGTACCTCAATGGGGCTCTATTGCTATAAGGATGGAAAAAGAATCAAGCACTACACCAGTGCCAACTCCAAACTACCTGAAGGGAATGTTTATGAAATCTATTTCGACTCCACCCATAAAGGATGGATTTGTACGGAAAATGGCATGTGTATCTGGGACCCCTCTTCCGAAAGTCTAAAAAACGACATCTTCCCGGAAAACTTTATTCATAAAGAAAAGATCAGAGTTGTATATGAAGACTCCGACCATAATCTTTATTTCCTGCCGGACAAAGGCAGTATGTGTATATCCGATCTCTCCATGAGCCGTTTCAGAAGGTTGCAACCTGATACACAACTGGAAGGAAAAGATGGTATGTTTATATTGGAAGATGACGAAAAATGGCTCTGGATAGGAACCAATAATGGACTCTACCGCTACGACAAGAAAGAAACTTTTATTCCCTATAATTTCATAGATGGTATTCCCAGTTCTATTTTCACATTGTGCCCTCCCATACAGGACCAGCAGGGAAATATATGGATGGGAAATTCCAAAGGTCTGATTTATATGAATTTCAAGGAAAATAATCAGATGAAAAGATACACTTATCCGCTGACTATTACAGATATTTACGTCAACGGAAAGAAATCGCTTCATCCTGTTATTGAGAGTGGAAAAGTTCCTGAAATACAACTTGAATCTTCCCAAAACAACCTGACTTTTCATTTCTCCGGCTTTACCTATACCGAACCGGCTTATATGACTTATGAATATAAATTGGAAGGTGAAGATGAGGACTGGCAGATATTGACCGGAAAGTCGGAAATTACTTATTATGATTTGTCATCCGGAAACTATCTTTTTAAGTTACGTTATATCGGAAACCCTGATTCTGAAGTATGTACAGTTGTCCACATTGCCTATCCTGTAGAAACATGGAGCATTATTGCTGTTTCCATAGCTTTAGCTTTTATCGGCTACATATATTATCAGCGAAAGAGAAAAGCGAAGCAAATCAAAGTCATTCAACCTCAGTTATCGGAAGGAATACAGGAAGCTGAGAAGCAAGAAAAGACAGCTGAAGTAAAATACAAAACCAACAAGATAAGTGTAGAGGAATGTCAGCACCTGACTGAGAAACTGGAGACCCTGATGCACCGTGATAAGCCCTACACCAACCCCGATTTGAAAATAGCTGACCTGGCAACTATGCTCGGCAGATCGGCCCATACCCTATCTTATCTATTCAATCAACATTTGAATCGTAATTATTACGATTATATCAATGATTACCGCATTGAGGAATTCAAACGTCTTATCAATGAAGACGAGTATTCCAAATATACGCTGGGAGCGCTTGCCGAACTCTGCGGTTTCAGTTCACGCGCCTCTTTCTTCCGCTACTTCAAGAAAGCTACCGGTATCACTCCCAATGAATATATCCGGAGTATCGGAAAGAATAACAAATAAATCACTAATTAAAGTACATTGAATGATTTTTAGCAATTATCTTTCAGTATATTGAAAGATAATTGCTGTTTTTGTGTTCATAAACTAAGGAATCATGGAGAAATCGAATCCGAAACTAAAACAGCCATACAGGTTTCCTATACGTTATCGCAAAGTAATTGAATATACATCTACTAAATATCCTCCAGAGTCTCAAATTATTAGTTGACACTATGAGTCTCAAACTCTTAAACCACTATATATTAGCGACTTATTCCATATTTAGTCCAACGTAATGAGATGAGATTTGTTAAGCACTATAGAAAAATATTTTCTGCTTTTTACCTTTTATATTTGCAATCGTAACGCTAATGTAAAACGTAACCAAAGTCTGAAAGCATGGAAAACAAAAAGATGACATCCGTTCAATTGATAGCTGACTCTTACGCGAGTTATCATCGCTCTGTTTATCTCTATATATGTTATAGAATAAATAGTAAAGAGGAAGCCGAAGATTTATCTCAGGACGTATTTCTGCGTCTAATGGACTACAAGAAAATGCTTCGTCCGGACACCGTGAAATATTTCATTCACACCATAGCCCGCAACCTGGTGAACGACTACTTACGCCGCCACTATAAGAAACAGGAAATAACCTCTTATATATATGAGCATGCAGTAACCTACACGAATGAAACCGAAAGTCGGGTTATTGCAAAGGATTTACTATCCTTAGAAAAGCGTAAACTACAATTGCTTTCCGAACAACGCAGGAAAGTCTATGTACTGAATCGCTTTCAAGATAAATCCGTCTTAGAAATTTCCATGAGTCTGAATATCTCCCATCGTACGGTTGAGAACCATTTGTTCGCCAGCCGTAAGGAGATACGGGAGTTCATCAAACAATGCATCTAATTAGATTAAATAATAGTGTTAATTTTAAATTTATAGTTTATGAAGAAAGATTTGCTAAAGTTCCCGTTAAAGAGAGTTCTTCTCTCTACGGTGATTTTGTGTTCTCTATCTGCCATAATCAGCTCCTGCGGAGAAGAAGAAGGCAGAATTTCAGTTAATGATGCGGCACCGGAAAAGGTTACCAATGTAACTACTAAAGCTGGTCCGGGTGAAGTTACGTTAAGTTGGACCAACCCTGCCAGTTCCAGTTTCATGTACACAAAGATTGAGTACACGAATGCAAAAGGTGAAAAGAAATATGAGTTGATTTCCAAAGAAAGAGGTTCAACGGCCACAATCAAAGGTTTTGCAAACACTGCCCCTCAGTCTTTTTCATTGTTTGCCTGCTCTGTAAGAGGGAATAACTCCGGAGCCGTCGACGTCTCACAAGCACCGGACTCTCCCGCGTTTATGGAAGTTGTCAAGACCGTCACTCTTGCACCGGTACTGGGTGGAGTACTTGTAGATTACGAAAATAACTACAACACGACGGTTGTAATAGCATTAGAATTTCATGCGGCAAGCGACCCAAGCAAGGCAGGCTCAACTAAGTTCCAGGCTCCCGCTAAATCTAAAGGTCCTCAACTGGTGATGCTTACCGATGCTAATAACGAATTTCTCACAGGCGAATGCATCGTCAACGTCAGTGCAGAAGACGAATATGAAAATGCTTCAGAACCTAAAGCACTAAAAGCTACTCCCATCCCGGCTATGAAGATAGACCGTAGCAACTGGACTTTCCCGGGATATAATGAGAATTCCAGTGACGGCACTATAGGTTACAGTTCGCAAGAAGCTATAGGCGAAGGGAACCAGGACGGTTTGAAAAATGGCCGTGTAACTTCTATGATAGACAGTAGCCTGAAAACTTACTGGCATGCTTCCTGGAAAACTCCTTCTACAAGTTATCCGCATTGGTTCATCCTTGATATGGGTAAAGAAGTCACCATAGCGAGCGTTGAACTGACCCGCCGCCAAAGTGATGCCAGAGGTCAGAAAGGACAGAAGATTTACACCTGTACTGAAGCCGGTGCAGCAGATCCCGGCAATCCGGACAGTTGGAGTTGGGTGGACCATGGTTCATTTGCTTTTAACCCGAATATAGATGCTCCGCAATCCTTCGGCTTATCAACGACCCCAAGAGCCAGATATATCAAAGTCTACTTCGGAACAGAACATAAAGGTACAGGAGGCCAGGCAATGCTTGCAGACCTGAATGTTTATGGCGCTGAATAAAAAATCTAATACTATAATTTAAGCAAATAGTTTATATCATGAGAAAAAGAATAATATTCGCAGCAGCTTTATGCCTGACGGTAATCTATCCTGCATATAACGCAAATGCTGCAACGGAAGTGGCTCAGGAAGTGCAACAAGCCGGAACCATTCGAGGTAAGGTTGTTGACAACAACGGAGAACCGGTTATAGGCGCTAATGTCATGGTGAAAGGTACAACTAACGGTGTGATTACGGATATAGACGGTAATTTCGTACTGAATAATGCAAAAGGCACATTGGTTATCTCTTACATCGGTTATAAAACAGTTGAACTCCCCATCGGTGACAAGACGAACTTCAACGTGAAGCTGGTGGAAGACTCCGAACTGCTGAGCGAAGTGGTGGTAACCGGTTATGGTGTGGCCAAAAAGGCTTCATTGACCAGTGCCATTTCCCAAGTTAAGGGTGATGACGTGTTCAAGAACAGAGGTATTGCCAATACTACTCTGGCTTTGCAAGGTGAGGTCCCGGGATTGGTAGTGACACGCAGTTCCACCCGTCCGGGTAGCGAAGGAGCAGCAATCAAGATCCGTGGTGATGTTTCCATGAATGGCAATGATCCACTAATTATAATTGATGGGGTTGCCGGTTCACTAAGCGAGTTGAACTCTATGGATGGTAACGATATTGAAAATATTTCCGTTCTGAAAGATGCTTCGGCTGCTATTTATGGCGCACGTTCAGCATCAGGTGTTATCCTGGTAACTACCAAACGCGGTAAAAAAGGCAAAGCTCAAGTATCTTATAGCGGTACAATCAGCCGTACCATTGATGGTATTCAGGCACCTCTTACAAACAATCAGGAGTGGCTGGACATGTTCTTTGAGGCACAATACTATGATACGGCTGCCAGTAATCCGAAACTGACGGACCCGCGGGAAATTTATCAGAATTTAGATTGGTGGATATTCAAAAGTTTTGGTGGACAATCAGTAGCAAAGAATGGTGAGGGTAAATGGGCACCGAACTACAACGATATTGATCCGGATACCAGTGCTCCTATGATGTATAAGCATGATAAACTGTTCAATGCTTTGCGGGCAGGAAGATCCATCTTTGCACAGAATGGGACTAAGATTGAAAGTTGGATGCCTTCAAACTATATGTTAGATGCATTTTATGGGCAGGCAACATCACAGAAACACTCAGTCAGTATTTCAGGAGCTGATGAAAAATTTGGATATAGAGCTTCTTTGAGCTACAGTGACGCCAATTCACAATTGAAAGTGGCCGAAGACGGTGAAAAGAAATATGGAGCCCGCTTGAATGCAGACTATCAGCCTATTGACATCTTGAAGTTTGAAACCGGCATGTCTTACGAGAAAAAAGACAAAAGAACGCCAAGTACAGATGTGGGTGGCGGATATTTCGATCCTTGGTTCTGGGCTTTTTTAAATGAAAACGGTGATGCTTACGATACTTTCAGTGGAAACCGTAATCCATACGGAGGCTTGCTGCAAGGCGGTCAAAACACGACTTCACTTTCTACTTTCCGTGCCACAGGAAAAGTGACGCTCGACTTAAACAAATGGGTAAAAGGGTTCAACCTTTCGGCTACCGGCGCCTATAAAATGGTCCGTGAAGACTATACGGAGCAGGTAAACAAAGTACAATATTATGACTGGGTAGGAACAGAAACCGGAAACAAGCAAGGCCCCGGTTCGCTAAAAGAACAAAATAAGAAATGGGAAAATGTTACTTTAGGAGCATTTGCCAATTATGACCGTATGTTTATGAATGTTCACCATGTAAAGGTCATGTTGGGTATGACCGCTGAACAGGAAACTTACAAACGAATCGGTGCAGTGCGTAAGATGGGACCTCTTTATCCCGGCTCCGATTTGGTGGACTTGGATGTATGGATTAGCGGTACTAACAATGAGGCTTATGGAGAACAAAATTCATGGGGCTTTGTATCTTATCTTACCCGTTTGAATTATGACTATGCCGGTAAATATCTGGTAGAATTTTTGGGACGTCGTGACGGTTCGTCCAAACTGGTGAAAGAACAACGTTGGAAAAACTTCTATTCGGTTTCCGGTGGTTGGATTATTTCTAATGAGGATTTTATGAAGAGATTTACTTGGTTAAGTAATTTGAAGTTGCGCTACAATTATGGTAAGATGGGTAGTGTAAACGGTATCGGTAACTATGAATCCTATGCACTGATTAAAACCGGAGGTACTGTACTGGGAGTCAGTCCTTCTTCCCATGCTTCATTCAAGCTGGATGGTATGCGTTCGGGCGAACGTAGCTGGGAAACGATTGAGAGCCACAATGCCGGTATAGATATCGCTTTTCTGGACCATAGACTGAACGGCTCATTCGATTACTTTGTGAAGACCAATACAGGTATGTTTATTGGAGTTACCTATCCTTCTATCTTGGGGGCCGGTGCACCGAAAAGTAACGATGGTAAGTTCCGGACGAAAGGTTGGGAAGCAACAGTGAACTGGAGAGATCAAATTGGTGGCGTAAAGTACAATTTAGGTTTCTCTCTGGCAGATTACAAATCAAAAGTATTACAATTTACGGATATGACCAACGTTCCATTCCCGGGAAATTTGGGTCGTGGCGACCGTATTGAAAATTGGAATAACAACGCTAAGAATTACTATCTGGTAGGCAAATCGCTTTCACCGGTCTACGTCTTCCAGACAGACGGTATTTTCCAAACCCAGGAAGAAGTAGATGCATATTATGAAATGTATTATTGGAATGCAGACCACACCGCACCGAAGGCAGGTAACATCATTCCTGCTCCGGCTGACTCAGGTACCGGCCGCCTTCGTCCGGGTGCTCGTAAGGTAGTCGATTTGGATGGCGACGGTGTCATTACAAAGGATGATATCTATTATGCCGGCGACAGAGACCCGCATCTTACGTTCACCATCAAAGCCGGATTGGAATGGAAAGGAATTGATGTCAGTGCCTTCTTCCAAGGAGTGGGGAATCAAGTAGTTTTACGTCAAGGCCAGATACCGTACCTTTGGAGAACAAACTATGTGATGCAAAACAAGACCTATATGGGTAAAACGTGGACACCGGAGAATACGGGTGCTGAATATACCATTGCCTCACGTGATCAAAATTTCAACGCTTGGAATTATCAATATAAAGATGTCAGCTTGCAGAAGAACAGATACATCCGTCTGAAATCGTTGGTAGTAGGTTATACACTTCCAAAACAATGGACGGCAAAGGCCGGACTGAATAAAGTGAGACTCTATTTCTCAGGAGACGATTTGTGGGAATGGACCAAGGTGAAAGACGGATACGATCCTGAGTTTGGCGAAGAAACCAATAACTCTTTCCCATTCAGCCGCTTGCTTTCATTTGGCGTAGACGTAACATTCTAAATTAACCTTTAAATACGAAAGAAATGAAAAGTATAATAAACAGAATATTTATAGCATCGGCATTGACTTTTTCTTTGTCGGCTTGCAGCGACTTTCTTAATAAAGAACCTTTGTCACAAGGCACGGAGGCGATTGTCTTCAAAACTCCCGAGCATTTTGAACAGGCTGCCTATTATTTGTACGATCTGTATGGATGGGATTACAATGCAATGGACCGCAATCTTGATATTTCCGGTCTGGGAAGCAACGGTGGTGGTACTGCTCCCGAAAGTAGTGGTAGCTGGGGTGGTCCTTATGGCCAAATCCGCGATTGCAACATCCTGCTGGAAAAGGCTGAAGCTTATGCGGGAGATAAGAATGCAATATCCCATGCTGTAGGAACCGCCCACTTCTTCCGTGCCTGGCAGTACTTCAAACTTTTAAAAACTTACGGCGGAGTACCTATTGCAGACCATTCATTGGACTTGACCGATCCCACATTGCAGGCTCCACGCAACAGTCGCTATGAAGTTGCCAATTTTATTATCAACGACTTAAAGGAAGCGGTAAATCTGCTTACGAAGGAGAAAGATATTCCGGATGCCGATAAAGGCAAGATAAGTAAAGAAGCCGCGCAATCTTTCCTGGCACGAGTAGCCCTTTATGAAGGAACATGGGAGAAATATGTTCCAAGCATAGGGTATGACTTGGATGGCGATGGCACAAATTCGGGAGCCGGTACTGCAAAACCCGAAGGCTACCCTTCGGTAACGGAGCTGTTGACATTAGCGCAAACAATGGCCAAAGACGTCATTACCGAAGCTGAAACCGGAACTTTCAAGCTCTGGAATGAATGCGATTCGTTGAGTTACTACTACCTTTTCAATATTGATGATACAGAAGGTAATATTCCTAACTTTAAGGGTAAAGGAAAAGCTACCAACAAAGAATTCATTATTTGTAGAAAGTACGATTTCAACATTGCTAAGCCCAATAAGAACATATCGCATACTGTCATTGTCGGTTTGGCAACGTCCATCAGCCAGCAGTTCGGCGAATCCTTCTTATGCCGTAACGGTTTGCCTATCCGCATCAGCTATACCGGCAACATGGCAAACGCGCAAAACAATCCGCAGTTTGAAGGTTACGAAACCTTTGTCGGAGAATACCGCAATCGCGATTATCGCTTTGTAAGTTGCACCTATATACCCGACCGCACTTTCTGGAGTAGCCGTGTAGAAGACGGACGTCAATTAACCGCTACCGGAAAACCTTATCCGGATCCGGTCTTTCCCCAAAGCGATGAAGTTTATAATCCGGGGGATCCTGCTTACAGTAGTTCTTGCGGTGTTTTTAAGCCAACTCTTCGCAATAACAGTACCGCCAGC
>NZ_CAJLKP010000098.1 GCF_905207245.1 uncultured Bacteroides sp.
GCAATGGCCACACGCTGCTGCTGGCCACCGGAGAGTTGTTGCGGATAGTGCTCCGTGCGGTGGGCTATCTGCATACGTTCCAAAGCCTCATTAACGCGCCTCACACGTTCGCGGGCAGAGACTCCGGCATAGAGCAAAGGAAGTTCTACATTCTCGAACACTGTGAGTTCATCTATCAGGTTGAAACTCTGAAATACAAAACCGAGGTTTCCATTGCGCAGGTCCGTACGGGCATTCTCGGAGTAGCGGGAAACTTCCTGGTCGAGAAACCAGAGTTCACCGGAAGTAGGGTTATCGAGCAAACCAATCATATTCAGCAAGGTTGATTTTCCACAACCGGAAGGTCCCATAATGGCAACAAACTCTCCCTGATTGATTTCTAAACTTACTTCATTCAATGCAGTAGTCTGTACGCTTTCCGTACGAAATATTTTGGTGAGGTTAACTGTCTTAATCATAATCGTATATTGTATTGTTATTATCTTAAACATTTATTTATTCATATCTCAAGGAAACTACCGGATTTTGCGAAGCCTTCCGCCAAGTTTGCCCGATGACCGTAAGCAAAGTAATCCCTGCTATGACTGCTCCTGCCAGTATGAACAACCACCAGCTTATGACAGTCTGATAAGCAAATTCGCCCAGCCAACGGTACATAAGGTAATATCCAGTTGGAGATGCCACAACAAAAGCAATTCCCACCCATTTCAGATATTCCATACAGAACATCTTTACGATCCGGTCGGAATGGGCACCGTTCACTTTACGGACACCGATTTCTTTCGTTCGCTGCTCCGTAGAGAGAGTCACCAGTCCAAATACACCCAGCATAGCTATGACAATGGCAATGATAGTGAAGAATAACAACATCCGGCTTTGTTGCTGTTCTTTAGCATAATTCTTATTCAAAGCATCAGAAAAGAATTGATAATTAAATTCCTTCACGAACAGATCATCACGCACTGCCCATTCTTCAAATTTAGCCTGAATATATTTCAACGTTTCTGGCTTGTGTTCCGGGGCTATTTTGATATACATAAAAACTAATGTCTCAGGACTGTAGTAAATGAAAGCCGGTTTCATTTTCTCACGCAATGACTGAAAATTGAAGTCCTTTACCATACCTACAATGCGATATTTGCTAACCCAACCAGATTCTTCACGAGAGATCTCCATGCCTATCGGGTTTGCCACTTTCATCGCTTTCCAAGCTGTTTCATTTATAACAACCGTTCGTTCAACCGGATTGGTTTCATCGCCTTGCAACCAATAATCTTCAAAGTCTGAGTTCATCAGTTCACCCTTCAGCAACTGCAATCCGAAAGTCTCCACAAAATTGCCATCTGCCCATATTTCTACCATTCTCAATGAATCTATTTTCCCATCTATATCCGTCCAGGAAATTGATTCTCCATCTTTTGTTTCCTGATTCTCTTCTCCAAAACTTTCAATAGGAGAACCCATCGAAATACTTTTGATTGCCGGGTTTCTCAATAAGTCCTGTTTAAAATCGGCTACATCGTACCACAAATTGGTATAAATGGATACGATATTTTCCTTATCAAGTCCCAAATCCTTATTCTTCATAAAATACAGTTGTTTTAAGACAATGGAAGTCATGAGCATCAACAACAAAGCAATAAGAAACTGTATACAAACCAAGCTTTTGATCAATCCCCCTTTCTTACCTGTTTTCCGTCCGCCTTTGAAGGCAAGCAACGGATTGACGGAAGAAAGATAAAATGCCGGATAAGAACCAGCCAAACAACCTACCCCCAAAATACCAAATAAAATATAGAAAATTACATTCCAATTCAGACTCAATGTTAAATCTGTTCCCATGACCTGATTAAACAGAGGCAGCATAAGTTCTGTCAACGCTAAAGCAAGTACTAAAGATATGAACGACTGAACCAGACTTTCCGAAAGGAATTGTGTAACCAAAGTTTTCCTTTTAGCTCCCGTCACTTTACGTACGCCTATTTCTTTATAACGGAGTGATGCCCGTGCAGTAGAGAGTGTCATAAAATTAAATGCACCCATAAAGATCACTAAAATGGCTAATACCACAAATAAGTAGATAGTGGCAACACTCCCGTGATTCTTTATATATATATCAGGAAAGGTAGTGCGTAAATGAATATCCCGCACCGATTGAAAGCGCAACAGTGCACGTTTATCACTAAATTTACTGAGAGCACGACTCATTGTTTTTTGTTCCCGGCGATATAGCTTTCCATCGTCACCGGGTTTCATCTTTACATACACATGCACCTCTCTCCGACTTTTATCCCAGTCTAAATTCATAATATAAAGACCATATCCCTCCATTGGAAGAGCCACATCAAAACGGATATGGCTTTTCGATGGAATCTTCACTACTGCAACGATATTATAGGTATCTTTAAAACCCGCCCCACTCCTGGTTACCTTTTGCCCTATAGCTGAAGCCATCCCGAAAAGCTTGCGGGCCATTGATTCTTCCAAAATAATGTTATCAATGTTGTCATTTATGCGTTCCGGATTACCTTCCACTATCTGAAAAGGGAAAATACTAAAGAAAGTAGAATCTACATGAACAGCATTACCACTGATTTTGTGTCTTGTTTCCGTCTCCAATGTCATGTCTCCCCGATAAAGAATAGAGGTGGCATCTTCAACCTGTGGAAAATCTGTTTTGAAAACTCTTACGAGCGAACGGGCTGTTCCCGGAGATTCCTTTATCTCTCCGCTTGCTTCCCGGTTTACTTCTATCGCCCGATAAATGCGGTCAGCACTCGGAAAACAATCATCATACGTCAGTTCATTCACCACCCACAGGTATATGAGAAAAGCGGCCGTCATACCGAACACGAATCCCAGCATATTAATGGAGGAGAACAGAAAACTCCGCTTTATCAACCGGAGTGCTACTTTTATATAGTGCTTTATCATCTGATAATAAATTAGTTCGTGCATTTGTTCATCATTCTATAGTTATCAATACCAGTTCATTGTCCGATACCTCTTTACTCTCAAGAAGCTCCGGTTTATTTTCTTTAATCCATTTTCCGTTGACATAGCTAATAAAGGTATTCCCGGCAACCAGTTTTGGAAAACAAGAAATTTCCTGTCCGTTTCCTGCATCTATAACCGGAAAGTCAGGTTCTTTGTTAGCTCCTACCGATGGCAGGGAAAAGAATTCCTTAGTCGTTTTATTATATATAAGAGAGTAAAGAGATACCGACCTGGCTTTACGCGCATTGGGAGAGTCATATCCTTTGGACATACGAATAAATAAATAATGATCCGTTTCCAGCCAACTCACTATAAAGAAGTCATTGTCCAGATTGGAAGAACCGATTACCTTCTTTCCCTGAGGACGCCGTAATACACCGAAATCCAAATGATAGGCAGCTTTCAATGTAGAAGCATTCTCCAGAAAATAAACCGTATTGTCGTATGCCATGCGTACATACGTCTTATTTCGATAGACATACGTATGATTTGTTTCACCTGTCCGATATGTGCCTGTTGGAGTATAGCCCTCCTCCTCCGGAACAAAACTGCACAGCGTATCCCCTTCCACACCATGCGTATAAAAATGACTGGAGAAAGGTACGGATTTGATAAAACCTCCTTCAATGCCGTTATAAAAAGAAGCATTCATAAAAACTCGTCCTATAGGGAGCTTACTTGTAATCTTATTCGGCGTCCACGGTTCGGTTGCAGCCACTATTTCATTCAAAGGAAGAGTAATGATATAATTCCCGTTTTTGTGTTTTTTGGATAAATAACTACAACGAAGCTGATTGAATGAAGCATCATAATAAGGTTGAATAACCATTTCCCGAGTATCCAAGTGGATATACCCATCTTTCAGACTACAATCTACATCGTTCTTAAACAATTGTTTGACAATCTTAAAATCATTATCCAATAAAAACAAGCCTTGTACAGTAGTCAGCAAGTATGTGTTTTGAATTGGAGTGATATCACATGCTATACCTTCTATGAGCATTGCATCCACTCCGGTAAAGTGGAGCCTCATTTTCCCCAGTTCATTTACTTTCATGGCATGTACATTCTTCAGCGCAGACGACACGTTTAGAGAAACAGCCCCATCTTTCTGAATTTTCGATTGAAATTTAATGCCGGCAGGAGGTACATAGCCATCAAGGAACTCGCTACCGGATGCAGATACCGTTTGAGGAACAGTACTCACATCCGTTGTTTGTTCAGTGAGTTCTTCTGTAGCTTCTTCCTTGCTCATACCAGGATTTTTGGAACCACAAGCTGTACAGAAACATATTAATATTAGATAAAGGAAAAAATTGCTTTGCATAATTTTAGTTTAAATCAGAATATATACAGAACTTTTGCAAGAACTATACCAGAACTACATTCTTTTGTTTATCAATTATTTACCCAAATACTATCCATGCAAAATTGCACGATATCGTACACCGAATGCACGCTTCCGTACACTACTATCTCGGAAACTTTCTATATCTTTGCAATTGGTACGCGTGCCAATCCAATAAGTCAAACCAATCCTTTCGAATTATAATGAAACGAGGTAAAATATTAATCGTAGATGATAATGAAGACATCCTCTTCACCCTGAAAATGCTGTTGCGCCCTATTGCAGAAAGCATAACCGCTATAAATGATCCAAGAGAGCTGTTACCTATCATCTCACGTAGTCGTTTCGATGTTATCTTGCTCGACATGAATTTCCGTCGGGATGCTGTCAGTGGCAAAGAAGGATTTCATTGGCTGGAAGAGATACTGAAACTGGATGCAAAAGCGGTCGTTATCTTTATAACAGCCTATGCAGATACGGAGAAGGCTGTGCAAGCCATTAAACAAGGTGCCACAGATTTTATTCCCAAACCCTGGCAAAACGAGAAACTGATAGCCACCGTCTCCTCCGCACTGCAACTCAGTTTCAGCCGGACGGAAGTAGAAACCCTGAAACAACAGAAGGAGACTTTGAAAGAACAAACGGAAGCTTTGACCCTTCCCTCTGAGCCAACGCGCGTCATCGGTGAATCTGCCGCCATGCAAGCCATCTTTCAAACGATAAAGAAGTTCTCCGATACGGATGCGAACCTGTTACTACTAGGTGAAAACGGAACAGGTAAAGACCTGATAGCCCGTTATGTGTACGAGCAGTCGCTACGCAAAAACGAAATATATGTACCTATTGATTTAGGCAGTATCCCCGATACATTGTTCGAAAGTGAATTGTTCGGATATGAAAAGGGAGCATTCACCGATGCCCGCAAAAATAAGCCGGGACGTGTGGAAGTAGCTTCGGGCGGAACGCTGTTTTTGAATGAAATCGGAAATCTGAGCCTTCCACTCCAAGCAAAGTTACTTTCGGTCATTGAACAAAGAAAGAGTTCACGGTTAGGTTCCACCACCTCCTATCCGGTGGATGTAAGGCTGATTTGCGCCACGAATACGGATTTATACAGCGCCATCGACGACGGACAATTCCGCCAGGATTTACTGTACCGCATCAATACGATTGAAATTCGTATTCCGCCTTTGCGGGAACGGGGAAACGACCTGTTCCTGTTGGCCGATTTCTTTCTCCAACGCTATCGGAAGAAGTATAAGAAAGAGCTTCGGGGAATTTCCAAAGAAGCACGAAAGACGCTGCAACTTTACCGTTGGCCGGGCAATGTGCGCGAACTGGAGCATGCCATCGAACGTGCCGTCATCCTCTCTACAGGAACCATGCTGGCTCCGGATGATTTCATGTTACGCAGCCCCCGATCTTCCAATACAGTTTCTGAAAAGGATAAGTATAATCTGGAACGGATGGAAAAGGATGCGATCAATGAGGTTATGAGAATATGTGGCGGTAACATCACATTGGCGGCAGAAATGCTGGGAATCACAAGGACTTCACTTTATAGAAGGATTGAAAAGTTCGGATTATGAAAAGACAAACTTGGGTAAGAACGCCACTTTGGCTCACAATTGCATTATTGGTATGTTGCCTCGTTTCAGCTTGGTTGTTTGTGCACGGCTTTTATTTTAGCCTGTTCGTGGTGCTCTGCCTCACGGCGTTTGTTGCTTATACCATATACAGGTATATCTTACGTTCTGCCCGTGCCATGGCCCAGTTTATCTGGTCTGTGCGCTACTCTGAATTTCTTTCCTCTCCCACTTCCAATCCCAATGCCACTCAGCCTCTTCCCGAAGAACTGCTGACTGAAATGCAGGATGCCCTTGAACATTACCGGAACAACCTGCAAAAGAAAGAAAGCAAATTGCAGTATTTTCAGGCACTTGCCAATCATATAGACATGGCTATCCTTGTTTATACTCTCGACGGGCAAATGGAATGGGTCAATGATGCAGCCAAACGCCTGATACATATCGATTGTCCGCATACGGTAAATGATCTGGTCGACTTTCACCCCGATCTCCCGGCCAAGCTGCATACACTGAAAACAGGCGATTTGTCCGTATGGCAAATCAAACAGGAAGAAGAGACTGTGCAATTCGCTCTTTCCGGTATGGAGTTTATCATTCAAGGCAGGAAACTTTTGATTGCCGGAATGAAGAATATCCATTCTGCCCTGGATAACCGTGAGACGGAAGCCTGGCAAAAGCTAATTCGTGTACTGACGCATGAGATTATGAATTCCATTACTCCCATCATTTCGCTTACAGAACTTCTTGCCAAGCACGCCGACAGTCTGGAAGGTGACGAAGAGACCAAAATGGAAATCAGACAGATGCTGCAAACCATCGGTCGCAGAGGGAATGGGCTGGTACGCTTTATGAATAGTTACCGGGAAGTATCGCATCTGCCCCACCCTTTATTGAAACTTTATAATGCCGGAGAATTACTGAAAGGAGTCGTTCAATTGATGCAAAATGATACAGATGATCTACACCTCTCTTTTTCCAACGTTCCGTTGCGCCTGATTGCAGATAAAGAGCAAATAGAACAGGTACTTATCAACCTGATACGGAATGCCCGCGAAAACGAAGCGACACAAATCACTCTTTCCGCGGGCATCACCCCAGGAAATCACCTTTTCCTGCGTGTTACTGATAATGGAACCGGCATCGATCCGGAAGTTCAGGAACGAATTTTCATCCCATTCTTCACCACAAAACCTACCGGTTCAGGTATCGGGTTAACTATCTCACGCCAAATCATGCATCAGCATCATGGCAGCATTACGGTACAATCAAAAGTAGGAGAAGGAAGCACGTTCACACTTCTGTTCCCAGTGGTTTAAAGTTGTATTATGCAAAAAATCGGGAATGTAATACCCAATAATATACATTCCCGAATTACTACTACCTATTGGACTGAAATTATTTAATTAGATTTGTAACTCTTATACAACTATATTCCTACCATCCACGCTCAATAAAATAACTTTTTCCTGCTTCAGTTATTAAATCATATTCATAAACCTTACGCAGAACAGGAAACTGAGGATTTTCTATTTCTTTTGAAATTAATGGTTGTTTGATTTGAACTTTGTAAAACAAAGGATTTGGATTTTCTCCTTTAGCTTCTTTCAACCCAGCTCCACGCAACGGTACATACGACCTCAAACGAAGATTACCACCTAAGCGAGAATGTATTCGAGCTTTATCAAGTTGTACGCCTTCCCAACTCATATCTATCTCAAAACCACCACGAGCAACCAGTCCCTTTATGTTCCCTTTGCTCCACACATCTGGTAAAGCGGGCAGCAAATGTACAGCAGCATCATGGCTTTGCATCAGCATCTCAGCAATTCCGGCCGTATATCCGAAATTTCCATCTATCTGAAAAGGAGGATGAGCATCAAAAAGATTAGGATAAGTACGTCCTTCAGGATATTCACTTTTATGTTCATCACTGGGCAGCAGTTTCAACATATTGTTTATAATTAGAAAAGCATGATTTCCATCTTGCAAACGTGCCCAAAGATTTATTTTCCAACCGATAGACCATCCTGTTGCTCTATCCCCACGTTGTAGCAGAGAATTCTTGGCAGCCTGAAATAAAAGTGGGTCTGTATAGGGAGAAATCTGGTTGCCTGGAAAAAGACCATATAAATGAGAAGTGTGGCGATGTTTGTCTGTCGGACTATCCAAATCTTCCAACCATTCTTGTAACTGATTATGCCGTCCTATCTGCATAGGTGCCAAGCGGTCTATCATTTTCCTTAATGAATCTTGATAAGTTATTGGTTGGTCTAAAATGCGGGCAGCAGCTAAAACATTATTCAGAACATCAAAAGCTATTTGATTGTCCATTGTGCAACCTGCTGTTATGGGAGAACCTTTAGTCCCATCAGTAGCTTTCGGAGCATTTTCTGGAGAATTAGAAGGTACAGTTACCATCCAGCCATATTTAGGATGTTCTGTTAAAAAATCAAGATAAAAATCGGCTGCTCCCTTCATTACCGGATAAACTTCCTTCAAGTATTTATTATTTCCATTATATAAGTATCTCTGCCAAAGATGAGTACTCAACCAGGCACCTCCATTAGGCCAAACGCCATTGAATACTCTATCAACAGGACCTGTACAACGCCATATATCAGTATTGTGATGAGTGACCCAGCCACGGCAACCATACATTACTCTCGCAGTTTCTTGCCCGGCTTGAGATAAATCTTTGATTAACTGGACTAATGGCTCATGCATTTCACTTAAATTAGTCACTTCTGCCGGCCAATAGTTCATTTCAGTATTAATATTTATAGTGTATTTGCCATCCCAAGGCGCTTTCAACTTATCATTCCATATACCTTGTAGATTAGCGGGTTGTCCTCCTGGTTGTGATGATGATATAAGCAGATAACGTCCGAATTGGAATAATAGTGCGGCTAAAGACGGGTCTTCTCCTTTGTTAAAATTCAGAATGCGTGTTCTGGTGTCAAGTTTTGATGCTTCGGTCACAGGTAATGTAAAGGTAACTCGATTAAAATAATTCTGATAAAAAGCTGTATGTGCAGCCAGTGCTTTACTATAAGGTTGCTTTAATGCGTTCACCAAGTATGAGGTTGCTTTTTTATGCTCATTTCCACTTATATCCTGATAATTAACAAAGTTTGTAGCTGCTGAAATATAAATAGTGGCCACATTAGCTTTCTTCACTTCAATATTGTTATCTGTTATTTTCAATTTACCACCATCAGTAGTAACCTGCGTCTGTGTTTCCAAACGTACTTTTCCTTCTATGCCTTCATGTGAACCACTTGTAGCTTTCAATGCTAATCTCCTACCCGCTTTTTGGGTTGATGGGTTCATTAAAGGAGTTTTATATCCCAACTTGAAGGTAACTGCTTCTGGTTTATCTGCTGTTAAACGCACAATGACCACATTGTCTGTGAAGGAAGCAAATACTTCACGAGTATAAGTTGTCCCATCTACCTTATATCGAACCGTAGCAACAGCACGTTCCAAGTCCAAATCCCGATAATAATCAGTAGCCGTTTCATGGCCGGGAAAATGTAACATCAAGCTCCCAACTGTTTGATAGGGCATTCCATTATGTCTAGTACGAAACTTAGATTCCATCAGCAAGCGAGCTTCTTCATACCGCCCCTCAAAAATCAAATTCCGCACTTTAGGTAAAGCTGCACGGGCATTCGGATTATCATTGCGATATGGGCTTCCACCCCAAACTGTCTCTTCATTTAATTGTAATTCTTCTGTTGCTGTACCACCATATAGCATAACTCCCATACGAGAGTTTCCCAAAGGTAACGCCTCTACCCATGTAGTAGCTGGGGAATTATACCATAATTTTAAGTCTTCAGCTCTAACCAACAAGGAGCTTAGCAATATAGCAAATAATACGATAATATTCTTTTTCATACGATCAAAATAAATTCATTATTAATTAATATACAACTCGTTAAAAGCTATGTCTGAAAATCGATAGTAGTGATTTCGCACTACTATCCGATTTTTATATATCACGATAAGGAATTTCATTTATCAATAGCCATAATTCTGATAAGCCTTTTTGCCTGCTTCATCCAAAGGATTACCATCCTCATCCGTCAATAAGTCAATTACTGTCTGTGCAAAAGGTTTTAGCGTATGGAACGGTTGAAAGTATCCCATCCCGTCACCAGTCTGCCCTATGCCGTTAATAAGATTATCAGAAGTGTCCCATAAGCCTTTCAATGAGGATGCCATTTGTTCATGATGCATGATACGATCAGCCTGCCATCCGGAATGATGCAAATTTTCATAATAAATCATTTCTAAATTCAGTTCACGCGACAATTCATTTAACATAAAATTTACGAAACGGTCTTCAGTCGTTATTGCCGTAGACGGATATCTTTCCGCTAATGATTTTTCCGATATTCCATCCCAATAGGTTGCATCCACCAACATAGTATTAGTCATATCTTTTTCCACCACATAAGGCCACTGCTGTTCAGTGAACGTAAGATTTTCATGTCCCGGTTGCAATCGTGCGAGAACTTCACTGCGTATTTCACCAACTTTATAGGCAGCACGGGCACGTACTTTATTAATATCAGAAATTGCATTAGCATAATCTCCTTTCCTGCCATAAGCTTCTGCTCTTATAAGATATGTCTCTGCAAGACGGAATAAAGGAATATCTCTAGAAGAATGCGCGCTACTACTCAAATTTCTACGATTAGGATCGACATATTTCAAGGATCCTGGACATGTTTTATTACTCAATTTATTGAGACCAAGATAAGACTGAATATTATATGTATACGAGCCATTGGCAGCCAATAAAGGGAGGCGATAGTAATATTTATCCCCATCTTTAATCCATCGGGCTAATACCACAAATGGTTGCGCAAGGACCTCTTGCATATCTAAAGCTGTTTCTTTTGTATTTTCAACATAAGCAAAAGCAATATCACCTTTACCCATTTTATGCTCTCCGGCAACTGCCTTCCGACCTCCCCATGATTCCCGATCATAAGTCTCCCAAATATATTTATTAAAATAAGCAGCAGTTTTCTCAGTCCATACATAAGTTGCATTTTTCGGATTATCATATGTATAATAGTCTACATTTAAAGCAGGAACAGTAGTTGTTCCTCCAGACAATGCCGTTTTAAACTCAACAAAAAAGGATTTTTGATAACGCGAGTCAGCGTGTTTATTGAATAAATCAAATCCAAAATCATTTGTATATGAAACCGGTCCTGAAACATTAGTTCCGTATTCCCAGTTATATTCAATACCCCATGAAGGATCCCGATAACCTGCTCCAATAAAGCCTTGTATGCGATTTCCATAACGCCCATTATCTGCACCGCTATCTAATTTCCCAAAAACAGCAGATAATATTAGTTCATGGCTATTTTCATTTGAATAGTCATCCAGAGGATGACTAAATAACTTCGCATAATCGGCCTCCAACTCATAATATCCATGGTTTATCACTTGGGAAGCATAATAAATGCAAGAATCCAAATCAGTAATAACACTTCCTTTGTATAACATGCCAAGATATGATTTCTCATTTGTATTATCAATTGTCCCATTTGAATTACGTCCATACTCAGGCCCATTATATTTTGCTCCCTGAGCACGTTGAAGATAAAGTTTTGAGAGAAAATGAGCAGCAGCACCTTTTGTAGCCCGTCCAAACTCACTTCCTAAATTTAAATTTCTTATATCAGGGAGATGCTCATACGCAAAGCGCAAATCCCCAATAATAAGTTTATAAATATTTTCCGAAGTCTCACGAGGAAAACTATAATTTTTAGGGAGTGCAGTTGTATATTCCCGTGGTACATAAATATCTCCATAAAGAGTATTCATTATATAAAGTGCATAAGCACGATTAAACATAGCTTCAGACATTCTTAAAGAAGCATATTCTTTGTCTTCTGCAAACTTACCAGATGCTTCCTCATTTTGTATGGCAATAATGGCACGATTACAATTATTAATAATCGGATAATAGCCTAATAATGAATTGGAAGAATATTCACCACACAATCCGTTTGGATGAGTTGCCATTTTTCCAGTCGAACTCCATTCGCTTGCCGTATAATTTGCAAAATTAGCAGTCCGACAAAGTGCAACGTCCAGTCCTGTTAATAACGAATATGGTCCTTGCTGATATTGCCTACTAACCCGCAAAGCATCATACGTTCCGACAATGAGTTGTTCTAATCCTTTTTCAGTATTGAAATAATCTTGTGTAATAGTTGATACCATTTTCTCCTCAAGAAAACTATCAGTACAGGAAATACTACCTAACACAATTATTGAAAATAATATATATTTTTTCATTTTTATATCTTTTAGAATATCAATTAAAAACCTAACCTCAATCCAAAAACTAAACTACGGGTGAGCATCGTATTGTTTGTTTGACCACCTGCATATCTATAATCTCCATTTGTAACGGAACTGGGTTTCCAACCAGTCACATCATCAGGATTAATGCCAGCTTTGACCAGTTCTCCACCAAATATAAAGGGATTAAGAACTTGTGCATAGACAGAGCAATTCGAAATTCCAAGCTTCCTGATTTTCTTTTCCGGCAAAGTATAAGATAATGAAATATTGCGGACTATTATCATATCACTTTTAGTATAGTTTTGATAATCCTGATATGACGTATATGCTTCTCCACCACTACGAGGTTGTGGATATTTACCATTAGGATTAGTTTCACTCCATACATCTTTTTCGATTCGACTACCATAGGTTTGCAACAAACCGTAATATAAGCCTCCGAATCGTCCATAAATGAAAGTATTTAGTTCCCAGTTTTTCCAAATAAATGTACTTGTGAAGCCTCCTTCCCATTTGGGTCTGAAAGAACCTAAGAAATGATTATCGTCATTGTCTATCTTACCAAAGCCATTATCCAAGTAAGTTACCTCTTGCTCTATTCCATCAATATTTACTTTTTTGGTTATAGCTCCTTCAGTCCCTTTAGCAACTTCAATGAATGGCTGATCTACAATTTTAGCTTGTCCGGGAAACATCGTAATGGAATTTGCTTTGTAAATAGCCAGCAATCTTTTGTCTTCTGACGTATTTTGCCAAAGTCTATCAAACTTTTTAGTCCAAACTTCATCAATGGCATGCCCTACAAACCATCCATTTGAAGGGTCATCATTGCGACCGTCTGCCAATTCTACAATTTTTTCACTATTAGTAAAGAACGTAAAGTCTGTCTTCCAAGTAAAATTCTTTGTACTTACGTTTATTGTAGATAATGTCAATTCAAATCCCTTATTTTGAGTCTTACCCACATTGGATATGATTGAGACATATCCTGTCATCATCGGTATAGAGCGATTGAGCAATAAATCAGATGTCTTTGAAACATAATATTCCAAGCTACCTGTTATCCGATTATTCAGCAAACCAAAATCAAGTCCGATATTAGTCGAGGCAGTCTTTTCCCAAGCTAATTCCCGATTTGGCAAGACTACGGCTTTAGCACCTACCACACTGGAAGTAACCCCTCCTTGTCCCAAAGGGATATTGGCATATTGAGATTCCATAGTACCTCCCGTTTGATAAGAACTAATAGAAGCATTTCCTGTAACTCCATATCCTATTCTAAATTTCAATTCTGATAACCAGTCTAATTTATTAAGAAACTTTTCTTTGTTCAGTTTCCATGCAAATGCCATCGAAGGAAAAAAATCCCACTTATTTCCTTTAGCCAACATTGAAGCTCCATCCCAACGCCCTGTTATTGTAAGTAAGTATTTATCCATTAAATTATAATTCAATCGTCCCATATAAGAAGCACGTTGTTGCTGATTGAAGCCTGAACCTATACTGGATCTTGAAGTATCTGAATCTCCCACACTATACCACAATGCTGTAGGAAACTTAGTCTCATAGGCACGAACATCAAGAGATTCTGTACGATAGTGCTCTGCCGACTGCATAAGTGTAAGCCCGAAAGTATGAATATCATTAAAATTTTTATCAATATAAATAAGATTCTCAAGTGTCCAGGCCATTCGCTGATTATGTTGATTATAAGCAACATTGGGCGAAAAAGCACTATTATTCAAAGGATTAGTAAAATTACTTCCATAATAACTTCCCTCTCTTGAGTTACGGAATTGTGCTCCAAAATTCGTACGCCAACGTAACCAGGGAAGTATAGTAGCTTCAGCATATGAATTCATCAATACACTATAAAACCTAGTTTCATTGGTCGCTTCATTTATGTTTAGCAAAATATTATGTTGGGAGGGGCCTGCCTCCACCTTTAGAATAGCTCCATTTTCGTCATAGGCAGGAGCATATGGCTCTAAATTTAAAGCCAGTCCATAGGAATCTTTGGCAGCACTACCTGTAGTCTTAACAATACCATAATTTTGTATAGAATGACTTGCATTGATTCCCATACCAACCTTCAACCATTTAGTAGCGGTTATTTCGCCATTCATATTTACCGAATAACGTTGATAGTCTTGATCCTTAAGTGCAGCTTGTTGATCAAGATAGGCCATAGAAATATATAGTTTTGCTTTGTCTGTACCAGCCGATAATGATATTTGATGATTTTGTGTGATTCCTGTACGAGTTACATAATCTCTCCATGGTGTAGTTGGGATTTTGGATGAATCATATACAGGAACCATATCAGCATATTTCAAAAACTTCTTTTCATATTCTGTTGCCGGACGCAAAACCGGTGTTCCATCTGGATTAAATTGAAAAGCAGACTCAAAAATGGGGCGCATATATAGATTTTGAGAGACTTCAAAATAAGAATCACTATCTATTGCCGGGTCAGGAGCATTTCCATAGCTTCCGGCATAAGAACCCGCATTTATGGCTGCTTGTCTGTTCCAATCTATTTTTTCACCAGCAGACATCCAGTCGGTTAGTGAGTGCATTTTCCCAAGCATCACCGTACCATCATAGTTAATGGTAACTTTACCTGCTTTTCCTTTTTTAGTACTGACTAAAATGACTCCGTTGGCTCCGCGAGAGCCATAAATAGCAGTGGCAGATGCATCTTTTAATACCTCGATAGACTCTATATCATTAGGATTAATATCCGCAAGTGAACCTGCAGTCATGGGTATACCATCAATCACATACAAGGGGTCATTAGAAGCATTAATGGAACGATTACCACGAATACGGATCTCACCGAGCTCACCCGGACGGTTATTCGTCGAAATTTGCACACCGGCAGCTTTCCCTTGCATTGCTTGCAAGGCATTCTGTACAGGGCGCTCTTTTATTGTTTTTTCAGTCACCCGGGTAAGAGCACCTGTCACATCACTCTTTTTTACTGTACCATATCCCACTACTACAACTTCATCTAATGTTTGGAAATCTTCTTTGAGGGTAATTGCAAAGTAATCTTTTCCCGTTATATCAATTTCTTGTAATACATATCCAATAAAAGAAATGGTTAGTACCCCCTTATTGGGTGCTTCAAAATTAAAATTGCCGTTCACATCGGTAATACTCCCCATAGTGGTTCCCTTTATTGATACATTGGCTCCAATAACAGGTTCTCCCATCTCGTCATTGACAACTCCAGAAATTCTCCTAAAACTATTGTTTGCTGTCTGTATTTGTTTTCTTTCAAACACAACTATTGATTTAGGAGATATTATGGTATAATCCAGGTTTTTCCCGCTTAGTATTTCGTTTAAAACAGATGTTACAAGGGCATTAGTTTTTGATATTGTAACATCTTTCTTTGTGTCTACCACTACATCCCGATAAGAGAATCTGTACGTAGTTTGTTTTTCAATAGCATTTAAGACTTCTTTCAAAGAAGCATGTTTAAAATTTACTGTCACTGTATTTTCTTGTGCCTTTGCATGTGGCACAGATAATATGAACAGTAACGATACAATTATCAACAGCTTCATTTTTGTCTGTTTATTCATCATATTACAAATTAGAGTTTAACATTAGTTTAATTATTTCTGGCTGCCATTAATAGTAAAGACAATGGATGTGGTTGCAGGTACCAAAAAAAGAGTATGTTAAACAACATAAAAGAGTGAATGGAAACAAATAAAAAAATCACAAGAAAAGAGTGAAATAATTTAATTTAAATAAATGTATTTCATCTTTTCCCATGACTGTCTCAATCGTATTAGCCAAGTCCTTTTATCTATTATTGATATATTATCATAGGATACATAGCACTTCAATTTACTGCTTTAAATATATCTTTGTGCCAGTCACAGTAGATTTTAAGTGATAGGAACGTTCTATAATTTCGAGTACTTCATTCAAGTTATTGGCAGGTAAGGTCCCCGTAAAAAGATCAGAAAGGCAATCCTTACAATCTACCTGAATCTTCACATTATAATTTTCTTCAATGACTTGGAGAACCTGAAGCAGTTCCGTATTTCGAAAAACCATATCTCCACGTCGCCAAGCCGATTTATCCCGAATGCGTTCATCATCTATCACAAGAATATCGCCTGTAAAGTGGTTCAACTTGGCTGTCTGATAAGGTTGTAAAATAACTTTCTTATTACTCATTGTAGATAATAACATTACACTTCCTTCCTCAAGAGCTAATTCCGCAAAGTCTTTTTTATCTCTGACAGAAAGATTAAAAGTAGTGCCTAATACTTTGACCAATAGTCCTCTGGCATTTATTATAAAAGGAACTTCTCTATTCTTATGTACTTGAAAATAGCCTTCACCCTGAAAGCGAACCTTTCGTTCTTTTATATTATAATTCTTGGGTAAATATTCCAACTCTGAATTTGAATTAAGCGCAACAATAGTTCCATCTGGTAGCGTTATATTGGCACGCTCACCTTTTCCGGTGGAGACAGTCATTTCTTGAGCGAGCGTTATATTGCTCTGTTGATAGAAATACACGGTCAAACCTATAAATAATGGCAGCATAACGGCTACTGCAATCTGCATCCATCGAACAGAGAAAGATAATCTATTATTCCGCTTCCCGATGGCTGCATCGATATTATCTTTCATTTTATCAAAACACTCCTCATCAACAGAAAGCGGTATAGTTTCTTCTTCAAGCCAAATTTGATATAAATTTGGCTCTATCTCAGCATCCGACATTGCATTTATTTTCTCTCTGAGTTCAGACAATTCATCCAATGTCAGTTCATCTTTCAGATATTTATAATCAAGTTTATCCATTTACTATTTTATATGTATTGACAATCTCAATTTCATTTAGTACCTCAAATTCTCTACTAATTAACCAAAAATAATATATAGAGAAAATAAACAATACCCAGTTTTTCACGAAGAGTTTTAAGGCCTAATGATAATTGGTTTTTAACAGTCTGTTCGCTAAGCGACAATTTTTCCATAATCTCTTTATTAGTAAATTGATGGATTTTTGATAAAGTCACAATCTTTCTCTGTGTAAGAGGAAGAGATTCTATTACCTTATTGAATTTACTAATGAAGTCATGGTACTCAACCTGATATTCAGTATCATTAACACTCATTGCTTCTTTATGTAAAATGTATTCCTCGTAAACCGGGCTATTAATCTTAGACCGATATAAATTTATCAAGTGATTTTTAGCTATTATAAAAAGTAATGAACATAAAGTTTCTTCCTGGCGGATTGTTGTACGACTTACCCATAACTTTATGAATATGTCTTGCACCACCTCCTCAGCTTCTTCATGGGATTTAGTAAACTGTAAACTGTAGGCATAAAGCCTACGAGCATACATCTTATAGATAGCATCAAAAGCTTTGTGAGACCCTTTCTTTAGAGCATATATAAGAGCTTGTTCTTTATGGTTAATAGTTTTTTCCAATTTGTGAATGTTGTAATAGTACAATATCTCGGTTAACAAACAATTTACTATAACAAAAGATGAGTTACATTGACAAGACTAACATAAGTTGAAATTGGTAAGGGACCATTTTTTAAGCCAGACTTGTCAAAGAACTCATCGACCAAATAACTTGTGGCGTAGAATCTAATTCTAATTTATTAGATGCTTTACAACGCCTTTTTATACAAATCCAGAATAATCTCTTTCGTCACCTCACGAGGATTACCCGGCGTACAAACATCGGCAATAGCGGCAGAAGCCAGCTTGTCGAGGTCACTTTCCTTGATGCCCAGTTCAGAAAGATGTTGCGGTATGCCTACTCTTACCGACAGAGCTCTCACGGCATCCACAGCAGCACGAGCAGCTTCTTCCCTACTCATACCTTCTTTATATACACTCATTGCCTTAGCTATTTCTGTATATTTATCAAGTGCAGCAGGTGCATTGAATTCCATAATGACAGGCAGCAACAATGCATTAGCCACACCATGAGGAATATCGAAGATGGCACCCAACGGATGCGCCATACCGTGAACGACTCCCAAACCTACATTGGAGAATGCCATTCCGGCAATATATTGTGCCACAGCCATGCCGTTACGCGCTTCGGCATTAGTCGGTTCAAATACCGCAGTCTCCAGATAACGAGTAATCATCTCGATAGCCTTAATCTCGAACATATCGCTCATTTCCCATGCACCTTTGGTTATCAAGCCTTCAATGGCGTGTGTCAATGCATCGAGCCCGGTAGAAGCGGTCAGCCCTTTAGGCAAAGTGTACATCAGTTCGGCGTCTACGATAGCGATGGCCGGAATGTCGTTCGGGTCTACACAAACCATTTTCTTTTCGTTTACTTCGTCGGTAATCACGTAGTTGATGGTTACTTCGGCAGCAGTTCCCGCAGTGGTAGGCAGTGCAATGATAGGCACGGATTTCTTTTTAGTGGGTGCTACGCCTTCCAAAGAAACCACATCGCTGAATTCGGGGTTATTGGTAATAATGCCGATAGCTTTTGATGTATCGATGGAAGAACCGCCGCCAATGGCGAGAATGAAATCAGCTCCGGATTCGGCAAATGCCTTCACACCCGCATTTACATTGCTGACGGTCGGGTTGGGTTTGATGTCACTGAATACGGTGTAAGGGATACCGGCTTTGTCAAGCACGGTCAGCACTTTGTCCGCTACGCCGAATTTAATCAAATCTTTGTCGGTTGATACAAAGGCTTTTTTCAAGCCAAGACGTTTAATTTCCTGTGGGAGCACTTCGCGGGCACCCGGTCCGAAGTAGGATACTTCGTTCAAGACGAATCTGTTAATCATAATACGTTCATTTAAGTTCCGCAGGGTCTTTGGTGTTGAGTATGCGGAAAGTTGATACTTCATTTTGTATCCGACAAAATTAGGAAATATACGATAAGAAAAAGCAAAGCATTCTGATTTTTATCGTATTCAGAATGTTTTTATGGATACAGTGATAATATAGTTACCTGTTGGAGGAATTAATTCATATCTGTGCAGAAAGGAATCAGTTACGAGCTACGGGCTACAAGCTACAAGTAGCTGCGCTATATTCCGAAAGGCACTTGTAGCT
>NZ_CAJLKP010000099.1 GCF_905207245.1 uncultured Bacteroides sp.
CTACAAGTAGCTGCGCTATGTTCCGAAAGGCACTTGTAGCTTGTAGCCTGTAGCTGATTCATAACCCATATAGAAAAGAATTTCTTCTCCTCATCGCTAATCCTTTTCTTAGGCACTCCTATCGTTTTTCCTTCCGAAGATTAGCCTTTTTGCATGCAAGAGTCTATTCTTTCCACCACGGTGGAAAGAATAAGCGTCTACTGTGATTTTTCTTAGCCGTCGTCGGGATAAGGGATAAAAGTAGCGGTGCGGAAACTTATACCTATATATGGGTAAAACAACGAACGGTAACACATATTAAGTGCCGTTGTTTGTGTATTTGGTTTGCGATACATATCTTCGCGGCATATTCAAAAAACATCTGTGAAAGAAGTGAATAATAGTAGGAAGAAGAGAGCCGTTGTGGCATGGGTGCTGATTTTGTCGCTCATGCCATTCTTCGTGGTGAAAGCTTTTCATCACCATGAGGAAGGTCATTCCACTTCCTGCTCCCATGCCGATCATCCGCGCCACTCGCCGGACGATTGTGCCATTTGTCACTTCTCTCTTTCTCTTTTCACGGAAGCGCAGTCGGTCGACTTTCATTGTATCTTAACGCTCATCCCTTTTGAGCAAGTAGCCTATCAGGATAAGATTGTCTATGCACTGTCTTATTCACATTATTTGCGCGGTCCTCCCACAGCTTGATTACATAGTTCTTGATTTTTATGCGGAGGCAGGTTTTGAGAGCTTGTCCCCCTCATTGTTTTATTCTAAAAAAGATTGTAATCAATGCGTATAGGAATTATTCCGGGCGTGTTAGGGCTATTGTGCCTGGCTCTTTCCGTCCAGGCGCAGCATTCCGATTCAGTCCGTAGTGTAGCATTGCCCGAAGTGGTGGTAGCGGAAACCTATCAGCAACTTCAGAAAAAGAAGACTGCACTCACACTTGAAGTGGCTGACCGGGACTTTCTGCGGAAACATTTCACAGGTAACTTCATGCAGGCGATGGAAAATATTCCCGGAGTGCAGGCTATGGATATTGGTTCGGGATTCTCCAAACCGATGATTCGTGGTATGGGTTTCAACCGGGTAGCTGTGTTGGAGAATGGCATCAAACAGGAAGGTCAGCAGTGGGGCGCAGACCATGGGCTGGAACTGGACGCCTTCAATGTAGATGCTGTGAATGTGATAAAAGGCCCTGCTTCATTACTTTACGGCAGTGATGCCATGGGCGGAGTGATTGACATTGCCCCTGTGCAGGTTCCGGTGGATAATATGTTGTTCGGTGACGTGACGCTTCTGGGAAAGTCGGTCAACGGAACTGTCGGGGCTTCGCTGATGTTGGGGATTAAAAAGAATGCCTGGTACACGAAGCTGCGCTACTCGGAACAGCGTTTCGGGGATTACCGTATTCCGACGGATACCATCGTTTATCTCACCCAGAAGATGCCTGTCTATGGTCGGCGGTTGAGGAACACGGCAGGATGGGAACGGAACATCAATTTCTTTACCCAATATCGGAAGAAGGGATATAAATCTAATTTCGTAGTTTCCAACGTGTTTCAGAAGACAGGTTTCTTTCCGGGGGCGCACGGTGTGCCCGACTTGGCACGTCTGGAAGATGACGGTGACAGCCGGAATATAGAACTTCCTTATAGTAAGGTGAATCATCTGAAAGTGACCACGCATCAACAATATGCCTGGGATACATTTGTCCTGTCGGGCGATATTGGCTACCAGAACAATCACCGCGAAGAATGGAGTGCGTTTCATACCCATTACGGCAGTCAGCCTTTGCCGGAAACGGACCCGGACAAAGAACTGGGATTTAATCTGAATACTTTCAGCTTCTCGGCAAAGGGGCTTCTGATTGCTTCTTCTTCCTGGGAACATCGGATGGGGGGGGACTCCCAGTTCCAGCGGAATACGATTTCCGGTTATTCTTTTCTGTTGCCGGAGTATGAACGTTTCACCACCGGTGTGTCCTGGTTTACGATGTATCGCCCGGATAACCGGCTTTCTGTCAGTGGGGGAGTGCGCTATGACTATGGCCGGATGCGTGTCTTCGCCCATGACGACCCTTATCTGGCAACTTACTTGCAGGAACAGGGATATGACGAAGAACATGTAGATCTCTATCGTTGGAACAGCCGCCGGGTGAACCGTAACTTTGGGGACTATTCGTTGTCATTAGGGATTGTTTGGACGCCTTCGGCGCAACATCAGCTAAAAGTGAATGTCGGGCGGAGTTTCCGTCTTCCGGGAGCTAATGAACTGGCCTCTAACGGTGTGCATCATGGCACCTTCCGGCACGAACAGGGAGATGCTTCTCTGTTCTCCGAACAAGGCTGGCAGATGGATGCTTCTTATCAGTTGAAGTACGGGCGGTTGTCGCTGTACGTGTCTCCTTTTGTCAATTGGTTCAGTAATTACATCTTCCTGCGCCCCACGGGGGACTGGTCTGTACTGCCGCATACGGGACAGATTTACCGCTATACGCAGACGGAGGCATTGTTTGCAGGGGCGGAGGCGAGTGCGGAATTAAGCATTCTGCCTGCCCTGAGTTATCGTGTTTCCGGCGAGTATGTCTATACTTATAATTGTGACGAACACATTCCTTTGAGTTTTTCCCCGCCTACCGTATTGCACAATACGCTGACCTGGCAAAAGAAGCGGTATATGCTTTATGCCGAGTGGCAGAGTATAGCCAAACAGGACCGGGTGGACCGTAATGAAGACCGCACGCTGGGTGCAAATCTGTTTCATCTCGGCGGTTCGGTTGATTTACCCGTTGCCGGAACAGAGGTGGAGATAACTCTGACTGTTCGGAATCTGTTCAATACGCGCTATTACAATCATCTCAGTTTTTACCGGAAAGTGGAGATTCCCGAGCCGGGACGAAACTTTCAATTATTAATTAAAGTACCATTTAAAAAACTATTCAAATGAAAACAAAATTCTATTTCCCGATTATGATTTCCCTTTTAGTGATGACAGCTTCTGTGTTTACTGCTTGCAGTGACAGTGATAATCCGCTGAATGATACGACTAAGCCTGTGATAGACCTGAAATCGCCAACCGAGGGGCAGACCCTGACGATAGGCAGTGAACATGGTGTGCATTTTGAGATGGACTTGTCGGACGATGTGATGCTGAAATCTTATAAGATAGAGATTCATAGCAACTTCGACCATCATTCGCATGATACCAGAGCGGCTGGGACTACCGTAGACTTTGCCTTCAATCGGGCATATGATGTGTCGGAGCAGAAGACAGCACATATCCATCACCACGATATTCTGATACCGGCTAATGCCACTCCGGGAGACTATCATCTGATGGTGTATTGCACGGATGCCGCCGGAAACGAAGCCTATGTGGCACGCAACATTGTGTTGGGTGCGGCGGGCGGTGACGACGGACATCATGAAGAATAAAGGCTAAGTGAATTTTTGTATGCCATAACAGTACGTAATATCTTCCTTTTTGCCTACTTTTGCACTGAAAATAAAGATGAACATGGAAAATCAGAGACCTTTGATATTAATTTCCAATGATGACGGCATCATTGCGAAAGGTATTAGTGAGTTGATAAAGTTCCTCCGTCCGTTGGGGGAAATTGTGGTAATGGCGCCGGATGCGCCTCGTTCGGGTAACGCAAGTGCGCTGACTGTGACCGAACCGATTCATTATCAACTGGTGCGCAAAGATGTGGGGCTGACTGTTTATAAATGTTCCGGTAGTCCGGTTGATTGTATTAAGCTTGCCTTCCATACGGTGCTCGACCGTAAACCCGATTTGGTAGTCGGTGGTATCAATCACGGAGATAACTCCGCTGTGAATGTACATTATTCCGGCACGATGGGAGTAGTAATCGAGGGTTGCCTCAAAGGTGTACCTTCCATTGGTTTCTCTCTTTGCAGTCACGAACCGAATGCGGACTTTGAACCCTCCGGTCCTTATATCCGCGAAATAGCCCGTCAGGTTTTGGAAAAAGGATTGCCACCATTGACTTGCCTCAATGTGAACTTCCCCGATACGAAAGAGCTGAAAGGTGTGAAAATCTGCGAGCAGTCTAAAGGACAGTGGACGAATGAATGGGAAAACTTTGCACATCGCGGTGATACCCATTACTATTGGCTGACCGGCGAGTTCCAGAATACAGATCCGGATAATGAAAAGAATGACCATTGGGCGCTTGACAACGGATATGTAGCCATCACCCCAACTACAGTTGATGTTACGGCTTACGAACTTATTGACGAGCTGAAAACCTGGTTTGGAGGAAATTAAAAATTAAAAAATGAAAATTAAAAATTGCTGTGTAGAGTAATAGCGCAGCTCTTTTTAATTTTTAATTTTCAATTTTTAATTTCATAAAATTCTCAATTTTATGAAGTATTACTTGATTGTCGGTGAAGCTTCCGGTGACTTGCATGCATCTCACCTGATGGCTGCTTTGAAGGTCGAGGACCCGCAGGCGGAGTTCCGCTTCTTTGGGGGCGATTTGATGGCGGCAGTAGGAGGTACGATGGTGAAGCATTATAAGGAATTGGCCTATATGGGCTTTATTCCGGTGCTGCTGCACCTGCGCACCATCTTTGCCAATATGAAGCGTTGCAAGGAAGATATTGTGGCATGGCAACCGGATGTAGTGATACTGGTGGATTATCCGGGTTTCAACCTGAATATAGCCAAGTACTTGCATGCCAGGACGCAAATTCCCGTTTATTATTATATCTCTCCGAAGATATGGGCCTGGAAAGAATACCGCATCAAGAATATCAAACGGGATGTTGATGAATTATTCTCCATTCTGCCCTTTGAGGTAGAGTTTTTTGAGGGTAAGCATCATTATCCGATACATTATGTAGGCAATCCTACGGTGGATGAGGTGGCTGCTTTCTGTGCAAAGCATTTCGAAACGCGTGATGATTTTATCTTTGAGAATAAGCTGGAGTCTAAACCGATTATTGCTTTGCTGGCGGGAAGCCGTAAGCAGGAAATTAAAGATAATCTTCCTGATATGCTTCGTGCAGCGTCCGCTTTTCCGGAATATCAACTGGTGCTGGCAGGTGCTCCCGGTATTTCTCCCGATTATTACCGGGAATATATGGGCGATGCGAAAGTGAAAATCCTTTTTGGGAAAACTTATCATCTGTTGCAACAGGCTGAGGCTGCATTGGTAACTTCAGGGACCGCTACATTAGAGGCCGCCCTGTTTCGTGTACCGCAGGCTGTTTGCTATCATACGCCCATAGGAAAAGTGATTTCTTTCTTACGGCGGCACATATTGACTGTGAAGTATATCTCTCTGGTGAACCTTATAGCCAATCGTGAAGTAGTCAAGGAATTGGTTGCCGATACGATGACTGTTGAGCAGGTTCGTGCCGAACTGGAACGTATCTTATATAATAAAGAATATCGGCAGCAGATGCTTGACGGATACGAATATATGGCATCGCGTCTGGGCGATGCAGGTGCTCCGAGGCATGCGGCGCAGGAGATGGTGCGCTTACTGCGGAAATGAATGGACTACATAAAACGATGATAGAACTTACATAATGAAAGTCTTTTAGTTCCAAAAGGATGATAAAAGAGTTAAAAGGTATGAAGCCGGTGCAGTATAAGCCCGGCTTTTGTATTTTATAGACAGAACATAAAAATGATGTGAGACCGATAATGAGTAAGAAACAAACAAAAGGACTTTGATTATGAAAAAATTACATTGGTTAGTTTTGATGATGTGTTTGGCTGTATTGCCTGCTTTACAGTCGTGCGATGATTCCGATGGATATTCAATCGGTGATTTATCTTATCCGAACTGGGCTACAGTGCGTGTAACGGGGAATGCTTTCTATCTGAATAGTGATACCTGGGGAACGCTTTGGCCTATCAATACCAATATGGGTTGGTATCAGCCTGTGGATGGACAACGTATGGTAACTATCTTCAACCCTATTTATGATAATTATGGAGAGTATGACCATGCAGTGAAGATTGAGCGTATTTGGCATGCTCTGACAAAAGGTGTAGAGCCGCTGACTGCTGAAAATGAAGAAGAGTATGGCAATGACCCGGTCTTTATTTATAAGGGTGACATCACTATCAGCGGAGGTTATATGAATATCATCTTTATGCAGAACTTGCCGAAGAATTCGGAGACGAAACATCGTATCAGCTTGGTGCAGCGTGCCGAAAATGTTGAAGTGCCTTTGGATGATGAAGCCAGTGATGATGGATATATTCATTTGGAGCTACGCTACAATGATTACGATGACTTGAGCGGGATTCGTGCAGCCGGATTGGTGTCGTTCAATCTGAAAGATTTGGATATTACTTCTGAAACGAAAGGTATCAAGTTGAAACTGAATTCGGAAGTGAATAAAGAAGTCGAAATAACTTTTGATAAACAACCTGATAATAGCGATAAAGCTTCTAACTTAGATTTTTCGAAGATGCAATTGAAGTAGAGTAAAGTGTTTTGTTTGAGGCCGGGTGAATGTGAATTCCCCCGGCTTTTGTTTTTTACAGCAGTGTCAATACATAAAGGTAGACCACTGCAGCGGGAATTGCCAGCAAGGCACTGTCAAAACGGTCGAGCATTCCACCATGTCCGGGAAGGATGTGCCCTGAATCTTTGATACCTAACTGGCGTTTCATCAATGACTCCGTCAAATCTCCCCACGTACCGAAGATGACAACAACCAGTGCAAGGCCTGCCCATTGCAGAACGGATATGAACGGGAAGTAATGTGCGAACACAAAAGAAGAAGCGATAGAAAATACACCACCTCCAATGCTTCCTTCCCATGATTTCTTGGGAGATATGCGTTCAAATAAGCGATGTTTGCCTATCAGTGACCCCACGCAGTATGCGCCTGTGTCACTCAACCATATGAAAACGAAAATGGAAAGCGGCAGGATAGGGTTGTAGGTCACGCTGCTTTCTACCGGATTGTATTGGAAAGCAAGTACGTTGAGCAATGCAAATGGTAATGCCACGTACATCTGGCTCAGCATAGAGTAAGCCCAGTTACCGATAGGATTCTTCTTTTTCAGATATAATTCTGTAATCATCAGGTAAAGCAATAATGCCAGATAGGGCAGGAATACCTGTGCTCCAATAGTTGACTGGCAGAAACCCATCACGGCTAAAAAGAGATAGGCTCCCCCCAGGGCTGTAATCGTTTTATTGACCTGTACTTCACCACTGTGGTTGACCAGGTGGGAAAACTCATGTACGCTCAGTGCACCGATAATGGTGAACAGGATACCGAATGAAAGGGGGCTGTATAGGATACAGCCCACCAATACTACTACGAATAACACACCTGTAATGGCGCGTTGTAAGAAATTGCTTTTCACGGTTATTCCGTTTTTAATTCTTTATTCTTTTGTTGGTCGTTCTACAGAAACTTTAGTGCCTTCTGCCGAAACCTTTGTATTGCCGATTTCTTTTCCGCTTTCAACATTGTTTTCTTCTTCGGCTTTTACCTCTTTTTCGCTTTCTACAGCTCCTTTGGCGGCTTCTTCTTCGGCTTTTTTCAAGTCTTCTGATATCTTGTTGGCACTGATTTCTTCTGAACGGGAAGCCCAGGGACGTTTACCGAAAATCTCTTCCACATCCTCAGCGAAGATAACTTCTTTGTCTATCAACAGTTGTGCCAACTGGTTATGTCCATCTTTATGTTCGGACAAAATTTGTTTGGCACGTTCGTACTGCTCATTCACCATGCTTTTCACTTCTTCATCGATCAGCTCAGCAGTCTTTTCGCTGTACGGACGATTGAAGGAGTACTCTTCGTTGTTGTAATAGCAGAGGTTAGGTAACTTTTCACTCATACCCAGATAAGCAATCATGCCGTAAGCCTGTTTCGTTACGCGTTCCAGGTCGTTCATGGCACCGGTTGAGATACGTCCCAGAAACAAGTCTTCGGCGGCACGTCCACCCAATGTGGCGCACATCTCATCAAGCATCTGCTCTTTGGTGGTAATCTGGCGTTCTTCGGGCAGATACCACGCAGCACCCAGTGCACGTCCGCGCGGAACGATAGTTACCTTAATCAGCGGGTTGGCATATTCCAGCAACCAAGAAATGGAGGCGTGTCCGGCTTCATGGATAGCGATGGAGCGGCGTTCTGCTTCGGTGGTAATCTTTGTTTTCTTTTCTAAACCACCTACGATACGGTCTACCGCATCGAGGAAATCTTGCTTACCTACAAACTTTTTGCCATGGCGTGCTGCAATCAGTGCAGCCTCGTTGCAGACATTGGCTATGTCGGCACCTGAAAAACCCGGAGTCTGACGTGACAGCAAGTCTACATCCACTGTATTATCTATCTTAATGGGGCGCAGGTGTACACCGAATACTTCTTTACGTTCGTTAAGGTCGGGCAAGTCTACATGTATCTGGCGGTCAAAACGTCCGGCACGTAGCAAGGCCTTGTCCAGTACATCTACGCGGTTGGTAGCAGCCAGGATGATTACACCGCTGTTAGAACCGAAACCATCCATTTCAGTTAATAACTGGTTCAATGTGTTTTCACGTTCGTCGTTGCCACCCATTGCGGCAGCTTTGGCACGTGCACGACCTACAGCGTCAATTTCGTCGATAAATACGATACATGGTGCTTTCTCTTTTGCTTGACGGAACAGGTCGCGTACACGTGATGCGCCTACACCGACAAACATTTCCACAAAGTCGGAACCTGCCAGCGAGAAGAATGGTACGTTTGCTTCACCTGCCACAGCTTTAGCAAGCAAGGTCTTACCGGTTCCCGGAGGCCCTACCAGCAATGCGCCTTTAGGTATCTTACCACCCAAGTCGGTATATTTTTGTGGTTCTTTCAGGAACTCCACAATTTCTTCTACTTCTTGTTTGGCTTCGGCAAGTCCCGCGACATCCTTGAATGTAACTTTCACGGGAGTTCCCTTCTCAAACAATTGGGCACGCGATTTGCCGACATTAAATATGCCGCCACCGCCTGCACCGCCACCACCGCTCAAACGGCGTGACATGAAAATCCAGAAACCGATGAGGAAAGCGATAGGCAGAATCTGCCACAAGATAGCACCGAAGTAATTTCGTTTCTTCTCGTAGCTGATGGAGCCGTCGAAGTGCTGCTCATCCCTTTCTTTTTGGAGGAAGTCTCCCAGGCTTTCGCGTGAAGGGGCTTCAGTCGCAATCATGGGATTCTTACCCACCCGGCTGGAGTCTGCCTGGAATACGTTTTTTACATGTTGCGGCTTGATGTATGCTTCTACCGAGTTGTCATCGTAACCGATGATTTTACTCATATAGCCGTCGCGCACATATTGCTGAAATTCATCATAGGACACAGTTTTGGTACCTGTACTGTTCTCATTAGTGAACCACAGTCCCAAAAGCATCATGGCTATGATCATATACAACCAGTTCAGGTTGAACTTGGGTATATTAACTTTGTTGGGCTTTTTGTTAGCGTTATTGTTATTATTGTCCATAGGGCTTATTAATCAATATCAGGTATTTTGGTTAGTTTGGCGTCAGCCCAGAGATGCTCCAGGTTGTAGAAATCTCTCGTTTCGGGTAGAAATACGTGAACCAGTATATCGGAATAGTCCATTGCTACCCATTCGGCATTGCGTAGTCCGTCTATAGCAAATGGTTTGCTACCGGCACCTTTACGGGTGAATTCCTTCACAGACTCTACAATGGCAGTCACTTGGCTGGGTGAGTTTCCCTGACAAATGACGAGATAATTGCAGATAGTATCGCCAATTTTAGAAAGATCTGCTATTACAATATTTTTTCCTTTTTTATCTTGTATACCTTCGGTTATTTGTTGAATGAGTTTCTTTGTTTCGTTCATTACTTATTATTAAAATTAAACAGTTGACAAATATACGCTGAATTCTTGTATCAAACACCTAAAAGGGGAAAAGTCTTTCAATTTTTGATTTTTTTTAGGTATATATTTCTTTGGCATACGGCATCTTAGCAGAATTTATAGAAAAAAATCCGGGATTTTGTTTTGAATTATCAAATTCTTTGTATCTTTGCAACCGCAAAACCGAAATGACCTGTTATTGGGCTATGGTGTAATGGTAACACTACAGATTCTGGTCCTGTCATTCCTGGTTCGAATCCAGGTAGCCCAACAATAAGAAAAGCTGCGAATATAATAAGTTCGCAGCTTTTTGTATTTTTACCCCCAAATAGTTTAATATCTGATACAATGTAAAGCCTATGAAGGGATTTATCCGTTTTTGGTTGGTGTTACTTTTGCTGATTTGCGGTTTTGAAGGGAAAATTTGTGCTGTATGCAGTGATGGCATTACAGTGAGTGATGTCACTCTTCGACGATTAAAAGCAAAAGCGTATTGTATTCTTACACTCCTTTGCCCACAAAGGAGATTTTAGTAGCAATTCTATTCAAAATAATTAAAACTATGGTAAAAGAGTTAGAACTCAAGTACGGCTGTAACCCTAATCAGAAGCCGGCCCGCATTTTTATGCAGGAGGGGGAACTGCCTATTGAAGTCCTGAACGGACGTCCGGGCTACATTAACTTTATGGATGCATTGAACGGATGGCAGTTAGTGAAAGAACTGAAAGAGGCTACCGGTATGCCGGCAGCAGCTTCATTTAAACATGTCAGTCCGGCAGGCGCAGCTATCGGTCTGGAGCTGGATGAGGTAATGAAAAAGATTTATTTTGCTGACGATCTCCCACTTTCTCCGTTGGCAAATGCCTATGTACGTGCTCGTGGTGCCGACCGTATGTCATCTTATGGAGACTTCATCGCTTTGAGTGATGTGTGTGACGAAGCCACTGCCCGTTTCATCAATCGTGAAGTATCGGATGGTGTCATTGCTCCGGGATATACTGATGAAGCGCTCGAAATTCTGAAAAACAAGCGTAAGGGTACTTATAACGTGATTAAAATGAATTCGGACTATAAACCCGCTCCGATTGAACGCAAAGATGTATTCGGAATTACTTTTGAACAGGGACGCAATGAGATTAAATTAAATAACGACGAACTGTTTGCTACTATTCCTACCCGGAACAAGAACTTCCCGGATACTGCAAAGCGCGATTTAATGATAGCGCTGATTACTTTGAAATATACACAGTCAAACTCCGTTTGCTATGTGAAGGACGGACAGGCCATCGGTATAGGAGCAGGGCAACAGAGCCGTATCCACTGTACCCGTTTGGCTGGAAATAAGGCCGACATCTGGTATCTTCGCCAGCATCCAAAGGTGCTGAACTTGCCTTGGATAGAGAAAATCCGTCGTGCCGACCGTGATAATACGATTGATATTTACATCAGTGACGACCATGAAGATGTTTTGGCAGATGGCGTTTGGCAGCAGTTCTTTGCAGAAAAGCCGGAAGTGCTGACCCGCGAAGAAAAGCGTGCATGGTTGGATACGCTGAAAGGTGTGTCTTTGGGCTCGGATGCTTTCTTCCCGTTTGGAGATAATATAGAGCGGGCACATAAAACAGGTGTAGATTACATTGCACAGGCAGGTGGTTCTGTACGCGATGACAATGTAATTGAAACTTGTGATAAATATGGCATTGCCATGGCATTTACAGGTATTCGCCTGTTCCACCATTAATATAGGAATGAAGTGAAAAGGCTGTCTCAAATGTCTGAGACAGCCTTCTTTATACTTGTATGTAAGCTTAAAAATTATTCGGCGCTACGGATGGATTCGTCGATAACCTTAATTTTTTCTTTTACCAGCTCAATGTCAGCTTTCAGCTTTTCTACTTTACGATTCAACTCTGTCAACAGGCTGTTGCCTTTCTTTGAGGAAGTGGTCAGGAAGCCGAGGTTGTTTTCATATGTCTGCAATTCGTTCTTCATGGCGTCTGCCGCACGAACCAACTTCTCGCGTTCACGATAAAGAGCCTGCGGACTACCTTCCTGAATGCTGTTGATATTCGATTTGAAGTTATTCAACTTCTTGCTAGCTGCGCTGATGTTGAAATGAGCGAACAATTTATCCACCTGTCCGTGATATTGCTTGTATAAGCGGTCTTTTTCTTTGAAGGGCACATGACCGATGTTGTTCCACTCTTTCATCAGTTCGCGTACCATTTGGGTAGCTTCATCCGTATCCATATTTTCATCGATGGCAGCAAGCTTTTCGATGATTTCTTTCTTCTTGCTCAGGTTTTCAACTTCAACTGAGCGTTGAGAAGACGTAGCTTTACCTTTCTGCTCAAAGAAATAGTCGCAAGCCGAGATGAAACGTTTCCATATCGCATCGGAATATTTTTTAGCCACCGGACCAATGGTCTTCCATTCTTTTTGCAGTTTGGTGAGTTCGTCGGCGGTTGCTTTCCAGTCGGTACTGTCTTTCAGGGCTTCAGCCTTTTCACACAGGGCGCGTTTCTTGTCCAGATTGACGTTCATCCCCTCTTTCAGAGACTTGAAGAATTCGCCTTTTTTGCGGAAGAACTCGTCACATGCCTTGCGGAAACGTTCGAATATCTTCACGTTCATCTTCTGCGGGGCAAAGCCGATGGTCTTCCACTTGTTTTGCAGGGCGATGATTTCCTGTGTTTTGTTGTCCCAGCCCGCAAAGTTAGTCAACTCGCTGTAGTCTATGGCTTCGATGATTTCGCAAATCACTGTTTTCTGGTCGAGGTTATGCTGCTCTACTTCTTTCAGTGATTCGAAATGTTGCTGATGGCGACGGTTGACGGCGGTGGAGGCTGCTTTGAAGCGATTCCATACCTCGTCACGCAATTCTTTGGCAACAGGACCCGTATCGCGAAATTCCTGGTGAAGCTTCTGTAGTTGGTGGAAAGCTGACACTACATCCTGTTCGTCTGCCAGTTTCTCGGCAGCTTCGCATAGGTGCGTCTTTATCTCCAGGTTTTTCTTAAAGTCATATTCACGGAATTCATTGTTCAGCTTCAGCAGGTCGTAGAACTTCTCCACATAGAGTTGATAGCTCTTCCAAAGCTCGTTGACTTTAGCCTGCGGAATGAGTTTTACCTCGTTCCATTGTTGCTGTAGTTTCTTGAATTCGGTATAGGATTTATTGGCATCGTCGGGCGACTCTACCAATTCTTTCAGTTCCTCAATTATGGAAAGTTTGATTTGCAGGTTCAGCTCTTTCTGTTGTTCCTGTTCGGCTGACAGTGCGCCTCTTTTTTCTTTTATGACGGACATGACATTCTTGAATTCTTCTTCCACAGCGTCTGCTATTGGAACGAAATTCTCGGCTGCTCCCCCGTTTTCGATGAAAAGCTTCTTAGCCGCTTCCTGTTCGGCATTATGCAGTTTATAGAAAGCCTGTTTCAGGCCGTCTATCTCTTGTTTACCGGCATTTTCCACCTTTGCTGAGATTTCTTTCAACTTGGCGAGGATTTCTTCCTTGCTTAGTTTTTGTGTGGTTTCTACTGGCTTTTCTTCCTGTGTAGCTTCCACCGGTTTCTCTTCCTGCGTAGCTTCTTCAGCCGGAGTTTCCGTCAGAGCGGGTTCGGAAACCTCTGCTGCTTTCTTGTCTTCTTCTAATTCTACCGCCTTTTCGGGGAGATTAGTGTCATGAGTGTCCATCATTGTAGATACATTTTAAGAAACGGTTTTACCCGTTTGGGTTACATTAGGTCACAAATTAATGAAATAAAACGATTACTTCATACTTTTTTCATCAGTTTTTTTTTATTTTTCTTCATTTAGGATAGAAGTACGGTGATTCCCATGTATAACATCATGCCTATAATGTCATTGGTAATCGCTATAAACGGCCCGGTGGCGATGGCAGGGTCTACCTTCAACTTTTCCAGCGTCATAGGAACCAGCGTGCCGAAGATAGATGCGAACATCACTACGGCAAACAAGCTGATTGAAACGGAGTAGGTGACAGTGGCGGTGGCGCCGAACCGGACAAAATTATAGATATATACTACTAAAGAAATGATGGTGGCATTGATGAGGGCTACCACGGATTCTTTGGTGATTTGCTTGAAGATATCTTTGGCGTCCAGCGAATTGTTGGCAAGGCCTTGCACAATGATTGCCGAGGACTGTGTTCCTACGTTTCCGCCCGTACCACCGATTAGCGGGATATAAAGTGCCATTTCGGGATGGGTGGCGAAGGTTGCGTCGAAGTTTCCCAAAATCATGGAGTTGCCTATACCGCCCAGCATGCCGATAATCAGCCATGGCAAGCGGGCACTGGTCTGGCGCATCACGTTGTCATCCGTTTCTACATCCTGTGACAAACCGGATGCCAACTGGTAGTCGCGTTCCGATTGCTCGCGCACTTCGTCCATCACGTCGTCTACGGTGATTTGTCCCACCAGTCGTCCGATGCTGTCGACAACGGGAACGGATACAAGGTCATACTTTTCAATGGTCTGCACCACGTCTTCAACAGGAGTGTCCACATGCACCGAAATCGGGTCTTTCCGCATCACGTGCTTCACTTTCGATACGGAAGGGGAGGTGATCATCTTTTTCAACGGGAATACGCCTTGCAGGCGGTTCTCATCGTCAATGACGTAGACGTAGTAAATTTCATCCAACTGTTCGGCTTGCTGGCGCATCTCTTTCAGGCACTCCGGCATACTCCAGTTCTCGTTTACTACTACCATTTCCGTCCCCATCAAACCGCCGGCGGTGTCTTCGTCGTACTTCAGCAGGTCTACGATATCTCCTGCCTGTTCAATGTCTTCAATATGTGAGAGGATTTCCCCCTGCTTCTCTTCGTCCAGCTCGCGCATCAGGTCTACGGCGTCATCCGTATCCATGTAGTCCACAAAGCGCTTGGCGATGGTTTCCGATGGGAGTATCTCAAGGAATTCCTTACGGACGTCCTCATCCATCTCCATCAATACGTCTGCTGCGGTCTCATTGTCCAGCAAACGATATACGAAACGGGCTTCCTCCGGACTCAAATCGTTACAGAGTTCGGCAATGTCTGCAGAATGCAGGTCTATAAGGAGCGATCTGACGTTCTCGGCGTCTTTCTGCTCTATGAGGTTTTTGACGTTGTCAATGTATGCTTCGTCCATTATTAATTAGTTTTTAGCTACAAGCTACGAGCTACAAGGGCTGTGCAGCATACTCGCAACTTATAACAGTATAACTGTAAACCATAAATCTGTCACTTGTAGCTCGTAGCTTGTCGCTCGTAGCTAATTCATCTCTTTTAACGCCTGTTCCACCCGGTTGGTCAAGTCGATAAACTCCTGTACGGATAGTTGCTCCGGTCGCTTGTTGAACAAAACATCTTCCGTCAGCGGGCAATCCTTGCCAAGTATCGGTTTTATTGAGTTTCGCAGCGTCTTGCGTCGTTGGTTGAAAGTGGTTTTCACTACTTGTTTGAATAACTTTTCATCGCAACCCAGGTCTTTCGTTTCGTTTCGCGTCATGCGGATGACGGCGCTTTTCACCTTTGGCGGCGGATTGAACACATGTTCGTGTACGGTGAAAAGATATTCCACGCGATACCATGCCTGTATCAATATGCTCAGAATGCCGTACGTCTTACTACCCGGTCCGGCAGCAATGCGTTCGGCCACTTCTTTCTGTATCATGCCGGTGCAACAAGGTATCAAATCCTTGTTGTCCAGCATTTTGAAAAAAATCTGGCTGGATATGTTATAAGGATAGTTTCCCGTCAGCACAAACGGCTGGCCGCCGAACAGACGTTGCAGGTTCATCTTCAGGAAATCGTCCTCGATGATGTTGTCTTCCAGCGACGGATATTCCTCACGCAGATAGGCTACAGATTCATAATCCAGTTCCACCACCTTCACCGGGCGTTCTTTCTTCACCAGAAACTGGGTCAATACACCCATACCCGGACCTACTTCCAATATGGGAAGTCCGGGACAGGCGTCTACCGTATCGGCTATGTCCTGCGCCACTTTCAGGTCTTTCAGGAAGTGTTGGCCGAGAAACTTTTTAGGCTTTACTAATCTCATTTATCAACTGAATCGTTACTTTTGAACAATCTTTGCACTATCTTTGCTTCGCGAAGACAGGCTGACCTCGGCATTAAAAAATAAGTAAGCTTCTTTTTGTACTGCTCGCGGTTTGCGCTATCTTTGCAACTCGCAAAGGTAATCTTTTTCGACGAAGAATAACGAATTCTACATGAATAAACTATTAAAAAAGACACTGAAGCTCCTTTTGCCGGTCGCTTTGGGCGGTTTTATCCTTTATTGGGTGTATCGGGATTTTGACTTTACGCGTGCCAGGGAAGTCCTTGTGCATGGCACGAATTGGGGCTGGATGTTGCTTTCGTTGTTTTTCGGTGTGATGAGCCACGTGTTTCGTGGCTGGCGCTGGAAGCAAACACTTGCACCGCTGGGCGCCTATCCCAAGACAAGCGACTGTGTGGATGCCATCTTTGTTTCTTATGCGGCTAATCTTGTCTTGCCCCGTGTGGGTGAAGTTTCCCGTTGCGGCGTCTTGGCAAAGTACGATGATGTCTCTTTTTCCAAATCGCTTGGTACCGTGGTGACGGAACGCTTGATAGATACGCTTACCATCCTTCTTATCACCGGCGTCACTTTTCTGATGCAGATGCCTGTTTTCCTTCGTTTCTTTGAAGAAACGGGAACCAAAATCCCTTCCTTGATGCACTTGGTGACGTCTCCCTGGTTTTACGTTGTCCTTTTCAGTGTCATAGGTGTGTTGGTATTACTTTATTTCCTTCTGCGCATGCTTTCTTTCTTTGAAAAAGTGAAGGGTGTGGTGCTCAATGTGTGGGAAGGCGTGATGTCATTGAAGAGTGTGAAGAATATTCCCCTTTTCGTTCTTTACACCTTATTAATATGGGGGTGTTATTTCTACCATTTCTACATAACTTTCTATTGCTTCTCTTTTACTGTCCATCTCAGTTTTCTGGCAGGGTTGGTGATGTTTGTGGGCGGAACCTTTGCGGTTATTGTCCCTACGCCCAATGGGGCAGGCTCCTGGCACTTTGCCGTCATCACTATGATGATGCTCTACGGTGTCGATGCCACCGATGCGGGAGTTTTTGCATTGATAGTGCACGGCATACAGACGTTGCTGGTCATTCTGCTGGGCGTCTATGGTTGGATGCATCTTTCGCTGGTGAACCGCTCGAAATAAACTAATCCGATTGTTCCTGCAAACTAATCCCGCAGTGCCTACAAACTAATATTTTTCTTGCATAAAACTTTTCATACAACAGTTGTGATAGTTTCTTTCAATAGTTATGTTTCTTTCTTACAATATCTGTTGTAAGAAAGAAATGCAGTTATGGTATGAATAATTTTATGCAAGAAAAATATTAGTTTGTAGGCACCGCGATATTAGTTCGTAGGCATCGTGATATTAGTTTTTCGCAGGAAAAAAATAGTTTATTGCATAGTTTGAGAATAAAAATGTATATTTGCGAAAACTAACTTTTTAAACGTTATGAGTACAATCTTGCAATTAGCTCCACAAAATGTGTGGAAGCATTTCTATTCGCTGACTCAAATTCCCCGTCCGTCCGGACACATGGAGAAGATAACCGAGTTTCTTGTTAACTTTGGAAAAGGCTTAGGTTTAGAATCATTTGTCGATGAAGTAGGCAATGTTATCATTCGTAAAGCTGCTACTCCGGGTATGGAAAACCGCAAAGGCGTCATTCTTCAGGCGCACATGGATATGGTGCCACAGAAGAACAATGATACTGTTCACGATTTTACAAAAGACCCTATTGAAACCTATGTGGATGGTGACTGGGTGAAAGCCCGGGGCACAACGCTGGGTGCCGATAATGGGCTGGGCGTTGCAGCCATTATGGCAGTGCTTGAGGATAGCAGCTTGAAGCATGGGCCATTGGAAGCCTTGATTACGAAGGATGAAGAGACGGGTATGTATGGTGCTTTCGGCTTGAAGCCCGGCACGCTGAAAGGTGAAATCCTGCTGAATCTTGACTCGGAAGATGAAGGCGAGCTGTATATCGGCTGTGCCGGTGGCATCGACCTGACAGCTACGCTGGAGTATCAGGAAGAGACAGCTCCGGCTGATTTCGTGGCCCGTAAGATTACGCTGAAAGGCTTGCGTGGCGGACATTCCGGTTTGGAAATCAACCAGGGACGTGGAAACGCCAATAAGTTGCTGGCTCGCGTGGTGCACGATGTTCTGATAGAGTTTGATTCTCAGTTGGCTGGATTTGAGGGCGGAAATATGCGTAATGCTATTCCTCGTGAAGCGCATGCCGTATTGGTGTTCAATCCTGAGGATACGGAAGGACTGGAAGATTATATCAAGGAATATGAAGCGCAGATTAATGCGGAATATGCTCCTATTGAAAGTGGCATTACACTGACGATAGAAGCGGTTGACCTGTCGGCACATATTGTACCTGTAGAAATTCAGGATAATATGATTAGTGCGCTGATGGCTTGTCAGGATGGTGTGATGCGTATGATTCCAACTGTGCCCGATACGGTGGAAACATCTTCTAATCTGGCTATTGTTATAATAGGTGGAGGCAAGGCGGAAGTGCGTATTCTGGCTCGCAGCTCTTGCGATACGATGAAAGAGTTCCTGGCGGACAGTCTGACGGCTTGTTTTGCTATGGCAGGCATGAAGGTGGAACTGAGCGGAGGTTATTCCGGTTGGCAACCCAATGTGGATTCTCCTATTTTGCACGCTATGAAGTTGTCTTATAAGCAACAATTTGGAGTAGAACCGGCAGTGAAAGTGATTCATGCAGGTTTGGAATGTGGTATTATTGGCGCTAATTGTCCGGGGCTGGATATGATTTCCTTCGGACCTACGTTACGCTCTCCGCACTCACCGGATGAACGCGCTTTGATTCCTACGGTTCCTAAGTTTTATGACTTCTTGGTTGCTACGCTGGAACAGACACCGGAAAAGTAATAGGTGCATTTCTTAAATAAATAAGGGGCGGGGAGAAAGTTTAAACTTTCTC
>NZ_CAJLKP010000100.1 GCF_905207245.1 uncultured Bacteroides sp.
AGCATTAGCCTTCCAAGCTGAGGGTCGCGGGTTTGAGCCCCGTCTTCCGCTCTTAGAGAGAATCCTGAAAGTCAAGCAATTGGCTATCAGGATTTCTTGTTTTTTATAGTCCATAAAACTACAAAATTAGGCGGTTTCAGAGGGTGCATGTAAACCAAGATGTAAACCAAAAACAGGGTCAGTCCGAAACCGAGAGTTAAACTCACTCCTTTACTTAATCTTCGTACTACAATAAGAGAAATTGAATAACAGGTATTTGAAAACATTCCTTTCCTTCATTGTTTTTGTGCTTACTGGCATAATGACATTTTCCCAAATGCAAAAGAAGAAAAGGAAAGAAATAAATGATGATTATGATTGCAGATGTAGGCCATATTGATGAGAAACGTTTTCCATAGATTTGCTGTTTTTTTGTACAGGGATGAACTATAATTGTTTTTGTATGTATATTTGCAATCAATAATCAGTATAACCTATAATATATAATACTATGCAAAAAGAATGGAGTCGACTAAACAACAGAAAAGAATACCACACTCATGTTTTAGGACTAACCCATTCCCCTATTCCTATTGTACGCATCGGCCTCATAGGTTTAGGCAATCGCGGACTACTAACCTTGGAGCGCTACATGCTCATAGAACATGTAGAAATCAAAGCATTGTGTGAAATACGTCCCGGCAATCTGGCTAAAGGGCAAGCAACATTGATAAAAGGCGGACATCCTGCGGCTATCGGTTATACCGGAGAAAACGGCTGGCAACAGATGTGCTGCAACCCCGACATCGACCTCATCATTATATGTACAGACTGGCTGACACATACTCCTATGGCCACCTATGCTATGGAGCAAGGCAAGCATGTCGCCATCGAAGTACCCGCCGCCATGACCGTAGCCGAATGCTGGCAACTGGTAGACACCGCCGAACGCACCCGCCGCCACTGCATCATGCTGGAAAACTGCTGTTATGACGCCTTTGCCCTGACCACGCTGAACATGGCAAGACAAAACTTGTTCGGTGAAATCATGCACGTAGAAGGTGCTTATATACACGACCTGCGCTCCATGTACTTCAGCGATGAAAACCAAGGCGGTTTCCATAACCACTGGAACAAGGCTTATTGCATGGAACACACCGGAAACCCTTATCCTACCCACGGCTTAGGTCCCGTATGCCAGATCCTGAATATCCACCGGGGCGACCGTTTGAATTACCTTGTATCCATGTCCACCCACCAGGCAGGAATGACGGAATATGCCCGTCGCACTTTCGGCAAAGAATCCCCCGAAGCACAACAGGCTTACCTGTTGGGAGATATGAACACCACCCTCATCCATACCGTCAAGGGAAAAACCATCCAACTGCAATACTGCACCGTCCATCCGCGCCCTTACAGCCGTTCGCACACCATCTGCGGCACGCGAGGCTTTGCACAGAAATACCCGGTAGCCACAATCAATCTGGAAGATGCGCATAGCGGAGGGAGACTCGGTACAGCCACCGGAGAGACAGCCAGCACAACCACCGAAGAACTCTTGCAACGCTATCAACATCCTTTTACGGCTACCATTGGCAAAGAAGGTGCCCTCAAAGGTGCCCCAAACGAGATGAACTATATCATGGATTACCGCCTCATCTACTGCCTGCACCACGGACTTCCTCTGGATATGGACGTTTACGATGCCGCCGAATGGTCGTGCATCACCGAGCTTAGTGAGCAATCGGTACTGAATGGCAGTCGCCCGGTAGAAATACCCGACTTCACGCGGGGCGCATGGAAGACTTTTCCCAGCGTTTCAAGATAGGAAGAGAAACAGATAACACTCTAATAACCATAGCATTGCATTTACCGATTATTTTTCTCTTAATGTAAAAGCATTTACCGCAGGATGTAACGGCCTTTACATCATATTGTAACGACCTTTACCTCGGCATGTAAATAGAGTTACCATGTGGGGTTAATAAAGTTACCCCAGCATGTTAATAAAGTTACCATTTGGAGTAATTGGTACTTTGCCTATATTAATTCAACTATAAACTCGCATTATTAATCTTTTTCGCTTATATTTGCAATGTACTTCACGACGGAGTACATTTTTTAGAATTTAGTTTAGTCTCCATACTGAAACTGCAACTTCAAAAATGGACAAGCCTAAACTGAAGGGCCATTCGTATGTTCAATAACTTACGATATGCGCACCTATTCAGTTTATTAGCTTGTCCGGGTTGTTGCAGACCTCAGTAGGGATAGTAAACTGTTTTAGGTGCGTTCCTTTTAACAGTATTGAACATGCAAACACCCATTATCAAATACTACAAAGTACTCACGAGACAAAACTCCCGATGGTACAAAATAATCTTGCTTATACAACAAGGAAAAACATCTGCCATGTATATTATAAAAACGCAGGATCGTGAAGTGCTTGAAACCCTCAGTTCAACATGCCTCAAAGAAGTAAGAGACAAAATACAATTTGTCGGTAATTTAATACTCGGCAAGCCTCAGTCCAGTCCTATCTATCTGGCATTCTATTGCAGATTTATTCATTTAGAGCATCAGCACTACTCATGCACAATGAAGAACTATCACATAAACTACATTTTATAACTCAATTTCAAATACTATGAAATACTCATCACACCCCTACAACAGAAGAAAACGAAATTTCTTCCTCTTTATACACATTGCCGCTTTCTGCATATACATGACATTGATTCTGGTACTTGCGATCCTTCGTGTTACGTTGGAAGAGAAAGACAATGTGATAAATTCACTTCAAAAACAAATACAACACTATAAAAAAATACCCACTACTCCCCTATCTCACGAATACAGGGAATGGTGGGATGAGTATGGCTTAAAAGACGATCATCGCTAATTTTATCTCTCAAAACTTACCCATTCTTTAGAATATCTTTGAGCTGTTCAGTCCGGACTATGCCATACAGACTCCAAGGATTGATGCTGTAAGAAGATACTCTAACTGTTTACATCTGCAAAAAAACGTTCCTTTTCCTTGCATACTTTAAAAAGATGCATTACTTTTGCCGCCGTTAAACACAGTATTCACCCCTTTAAAACTGAAAGAAAGGGACTAATTTATGTTGGAACTATAATATCTCAGCCAGGACTAAGTTGACTCATCGGGATGATGGGGCTTTGCAATTTTCTTGATTAGTCCTACAATCACATTTATAATTTTATTATTATTCACTTCAATGCAGTGGACGGATAGCGTTGTATCTATCATCATCCCTCATGCATTGGGTACAAAACGCATATTGCACTGCCCCGTCGCGAGGCGGGCAGCCCATGCCGTATGCATACACATGAAAAAGAAAATATGGGAATACGATTAAAAGATTTAAGTAAGCTGGGATATAGAGACAATGTAGCACGCAGTCTGGCAGTAGCCATCGTCGGCAAACATTGCAAGCACCAAAGCAAAGAACAGATTATCAAGACACTGAGCGATGTGCTGGAAAACCCCGATACTTATAAAGAGAATGAGACATGGGGCAAACTGGCCGAACACCTGTCCCCCACCCTCATCGAAAAGAAGTTCACAGCATACGACTTGCTCGACGAGCCGTTGCCCTATAAAACCTATGGCGGCAAGTTCATAGAAACCCTTGCCAAACAGCAGATGAACCTGGCCATGAGGCTCCCCGTCAGCGTAGCCGGGGCACTGATGCCTGATGCACATGCCGGATACGGTCTTCCCATCGGCGGTGTACTCGCCACGGACAATGCCGTCATCCCCTACGCCGTAGGGGTGGATATCGGTTGTCGGATGAGCCTGACGGTGTTCGATGCCAAAGCGGATTATCTGAAAAGATACTCGCATCAGATAAAAGAGGCACTGAAAAATTATACCCACTTCGGCATGGAGGGCGGTCTGACCTTTGCACAGGAGCATGAAGTGACAGAACGGGAAGAATTCCGTTTAACACCTCTTCTGAGGGACTTGCGCGGGAAGGCCATTCACCAGTTGGGCAGCTCCGGCGGCGGAAATCATTTCGTGGAGTTCGGAGAGCTTCTTCTGCAAGGAGAAAATGTGCTGGGACTGCCCGAAGGCAATTATATGGCATTGCTGTCACATTCCGGTTCGCGCGGACTGGGAGCGGCTATCGCCATGCATTATAGCCGGATAGCCCGTGAAGTCTGCAAACTGCCGCGTGAAGCGCAACATTTTGCCTGGCTCGATTTGGACTCGGAAGAAGGACAGGAATACTGGATGAGCATGAACCTGGCGGGCGACTACGCCCGTGCCTGTCACGAACAGATTCATCTGAACCTCTCGAAAGCTCTTGACCTGAAGCCAATAGCGAACGTGAACAATCATCACAACTTTGCTTGGAAAGAGGAGATTGCACCCGGACGCACCACCATCGTGCATCGCAAAGGGGCCACTCCTGCACAGGCAGGGCAACCGGGACTTATCCCCGGAAGTATGGCAACTCCCGGTTATCTGGTAGCAGGCCGGGGTGTGGAAGAGTCGTTATGTTCCGCTTCGCACGGTGCAGGACGGGCTATGTCACGCCAGAAGGCAAAGGAGAGTTTCACCCAGTCGGCCATGAAGAAATTTCTCTCGCAGGCCGGAGTCACACTGATTGGGGGCAGCATCGAAGAGATGCCGTTAGCCTACAAGAACATAGACCGGGTGATGCAACCTCAGGAGACCTTGGTAGAAGTGCAGGGCAAATTCATTCCGCGCATCGTAAGGATGAATAAAGAGTAAGAGGCTAGTATTCAGGAGCCGCTGATTTAAAGTAGATGAATGATTTAAAAAGAAAGGAGTAACTTATGTTATCAGAAAAATATGGTCGCACGTATCATTATCCGTTTTCTCCCGGAACGACCAGTGACGACCGCATCAACCATACGTATTGGGAAGACATTCAACAGATAGAAACCCTGATACACACCGAAAAGCTGGACGGAGAAAATAATTGTCTGAGCCGCCACGGTGTATTTGCCCGTTCGCATGCAGCGCCTACCACCTCACCGTGGACCAGGGAACTGCGCGAGCGTTGGGAACTCATGAAAAACGACTTGGGGGACATCGAGATGTTCGGTGAAAACCTGTATGCCATACATTCGATAGAGTATCGCAAACTGGAAACACACTTTTATGTGTTTGCCGTGCGTTGTCTGGATCAGTGGCTGTCGTGGGAGGAAGTGAAATTCTATGCCGCTCTGTTCGACTTGCCTACGGTGCCCGAATTACGAGTGGAAACGGTAGAAGGATTGACGCGGGAAGCGTTGCAGCAACAGGTCGCCAGTCTGGCGCAAGAGCCGGGTGTGTTCGGAACACGCGATCCACAAACAGGCGCAGATTGTACCCGCGAAGGGATAGTCACCCGTAATATAGGTGAATATCCGGTAAGTGAATTTGCCCGCAACGTATTCAAGTACGTACGCAAGGGGCATGTGAAGACCGATGAGCACTGGACACGCAATTGGAAGCGTGCCCGCCTCATCTGGGAAATAGGAAAGGAGGAATAAAATGAATTGGAAACTGACAGATAATAAAAATTGGGACTCACTGGAACAACAGTTCCGGTGGGTACAAGATATGAACTTCGTGATGCAGCACCATTTGCATCACGAAGAAGGTAGTGTGGCCGTGCATACCCGCATGGTACTGGAGGCATTGCAGCAACAGCCGGAATACCGGGCTTTGCCTGCACAGGAACAGGAAATATTGTGGGCGGCAGCTTTACTTCATGACGTAGAGAAGCGCTCTACTTCGGTAGATGAAGGAAGCGGTATTATTACTTCCAAGGGACATGCCAAGCGTGGGGAATATACAGCACGCACAATTCTTTACAGAGATATTCCTACTCCGTTTCATATCCGGGAGAACATTGCTGCGCTGGTGCGTTATCATGGTTTGCCGGTTTGGATTATGGAGCGGGAGAATCCTGTGAAGAAGCTGTGCGAAGCATCTCTCAGAGTGGATACACGTTTACTGAAAATGCTTGCTGTGGCGGATATTCAGGGACGTATCTGCAAAGACAAGTCTGCACTGATGGAAGCTGCCGAACTATTCGAGATGCTTTGTCGTGAACAAGATTGCTGGGAAAAGGCACGAAGCTTTGCAACGGATCATGCCCGCTTTCAGTACTTTCAAGCGGAGGATGGGTATATAGATTACATTCCGCATGATAATTTCCGGTGTGAAGTTATTTTATTATCCGGTTTGCCGGGAATGGGGAAAGATCATTATATCCGTACATTGCCACAGGATATTCCTGTGATAAGCCTCGATGCTATCCGGCGAAAGTACAAAGTTAGCCCTACGGATAAGGTTGCCAATGGCAGGGTAGTACAGGAAGCGAAAGAAACAGCTCGCAACTATCTGCGTAAACAGCAGGGCTTTGTGTGGAATGCAACCAATACCTCAAAGCAAATACGCTCGCAACTGATTGATTTATTCATTACTTATGGAGCCAGAGTGAAGATTGTCTATATCGAAAAGCCGTATGAGGTATGGAGGAAGCAAAATCGTGAACGGGAATTTATGGTTCCGGAGGCGGTACTGGATGCAATGCTCGGGAAGCTGGAAGTTCCACAACTGGGGGAGGCACATGAGGTGGTGTATTCTGTCTGACAATAGACATTAGCTAATGATAGTTTAGATACATCACTCTTTGTTTATCAATTGTTCCATTGCATTAATAAAGGCCTCAGCCCGTGGACGAAGTGTATTTACCAAAGCAAGATCACAATATGCAAAGTCACTATAATCACTTGCCTGACGTTTTTCAAATAGAAGACTAAAGGTTGCGCCATGATCTAAGCTCAAATGCCCGGTGCGAACAAAATGCATAGAAAGTTGTGTCTTCACGCCATTATGTGTATTGGCTTCTATCTTACTGCCTAACAGCAATGCAGAAGCAGCATAATAGCAGGCATAATAAAGACGGTTAACGGCTGCATTAAAATAACCGCCTGCAGTGTTATAATCAGCTTCTTTCAGGGTTTCGTAAGCACGTTCCAAACGATAATTCACAATGGCGGCACGACTTTCGGAATCAAGTTTTTCTTTCATAACACGATCCCTTCCTTCATTACATTGATGCTGAATGGGGTCGTGATTCTTTCCCATACACGACGCAATACTACCATCGGACTGATAATCACCCCGGTCTCCACTTCCACTTCATACAAATGACGGGTAATCTCCAATTCACGTTCAGGTGCCAAATGATCACCATCCAGCAATATAAGTAAGTCTATATCCGAATCTACCTGTGCATCTCCCCGAGCTTCGGACCCATAGAGAATGGTCTTTGCATCAGGAGCAATGCGATGCACTACTTCTGCAATCCGGCGAACAATATCAGGTCGTTTCATAACTTAATCTCCTATTCTCTAATTACACGACAAAGATAACAATGTTTTCGGAAATACAACTTACTACAATACAATACTTACCGAGAAATACGGCGCTATCTGGAAACAAGGATCATATTCCCTCCCCATCGCTTTAAAGAACGCTGACAAGCTTCTGCCATCATAATAAGCATTGCGTACCGCATTTATCCCCACCGTAACAGGCAAAGAAAAGTGCTTGGAAACCTTGAATTCAGGACGGAACCCTACCACAATGTACTGGTGCGTAAAAATCTTATCATCACCATTCAACTCTGTCAAAGCCATCTGCCCACCCATTTCCATAATGAAACTGATGCTGAACGATATAATGCAGGAAATGCCATAGGATAACCGAAAGCATTGTTCAATGCCAAACCCGCACCCAGTTCCAGATTAGGGAATATACGCCTGACAAAGACCAATCCCGCACTTCCCAATACGTTCCGGAAACGTAAATGCGAATAGCCTACACAAATTTAATCAGCAAATAAATTTTAAGTCCACCCCTCACGAACAATAACCTTTTGAACAAGTATTCAAAAAATTAGATTTATCTTTGTGCCGATTTACGGCCAAAACACATTTATCATGAGAAAGCTTGTTAAATTAGTTATAACCCATACTTGCGTATAAAGTCAGATGAAGAAGATTGTAAATGTCCCGTCAAAGCAAAGCCTTCTCCGGGAAACGAGAGATTATGTAATGATCGCCCTTGGATTAATTCTTTATGGTATAGGCTGGACAGTATTTCTGTTGCCCAATGACATCACCACCGGAGGAGTACCGGGTATTGCTTCTATTGTTTATTTTGCCACAGGCTTCCCTGTGCAATATACGTATTTCAGCATCAACTTAGTCCTACTGTTGCTCTCTATCCGTATTTTGGGATGGAAGTTCAGTATCAAAACCGTATTTGCCGTGTTCACACTAACATTTTTCCTGTCCGTGATACAGAAGCTGGCAGAAGGAGTGGTGTTGCTGCACGACCAGCCTTTCATGGCGTGTGTCATCGGTGCATCCCTCTGCGGAGGCGGCATAGGCATCGCTTTTTCTTCCAACGGTAGTACAGGTGGAACAGATATCATTGCCGCTATCATCAACAAATACCGTGACATCACGCTGGGGCGTGTCATGCTGATTTGTGACCTGATTATCATTTCTTCCAGTTACTTTGTATTGAAGGATTGGGAAAAGGTAGTTTACGGTTATGTAACCTTGTACATTTGCAGTTTTGTTCTGGATCAAGTAGTGAACAGTGCCCGGCAATCCGTACAGTTCTTTATCATCAGTGAGAAATACGATGAAATAGCCCGGCACATCAATGTATATCCACACCGAGGCGCCACCGTCATCAATGCTTCCGGATTTTATAGCGGCAAGGAACAGAAGATGTTGTTCGTACTTGCCAAAAAGCGCGAATCAACGATTATATTCCGATTGATAAAGGATATAGATCCAAACGCATTTGTATCACAAAGTGCGGTAATCGGAGTATACGGAGAAGGGTTCGACAGAATAAAGGTGAAGTAGCTACGAGTGACGAGCTACGAGCTACAAGTACCTTTCGGAATAGTGACAGTGCGTAGCCACTCGTTACTTGTAACTTGTATCTCGTAGCTTGTAACCACCTTCTTTCCAGACATACACTACAGGGCGGCGGAGATACGGCTTCAGTTTCTCTGCCGCTTCTTTATCCATATAGTCGGTAGTTGTAAAAGTAAAGGTCAGTGTATTGTCCTTTGCAGAAAGATCAGCTTTCATCAGCAACATATCTGCCTTTTCGCCGGCATCTCTCACTTCATAATCCATCACCGTATCGGGTAATAACAGGAAATCTTTCATTACAGGAGGAGTGAGGAAAGAAGAAGCAGGCAATTCTTCCCAACCGGTGGTATAGAAATGGACATCACTATCACAAGCAGGAGCACAAGCTGTAGATACGGTACAAATCACTTTCGTACTGTCGCTCGTAGCCAGCAGTTTCATCTGCCAGGAACTTTGCGGTGTCATCTGGATACGGATGTAGTCGGGAGCAAGCTCCGTCATTTCCGATTTACCGCCAAAACGGTTCGTTACTTCCGCTTTCATCTTACTTTCAAGGAAGTCGATAAAGTCGGCACGGTTCACGGCAGTAAGCAACGGGCTAAGGCTATCGGGCATATTTTTGAAAAAGGTTTTAGCTTCCTGAGCCTGCAGAGAACACATCCAGACACAAGCCAAACACAAGAACATAGTCAATTTCTTCATCATATTATTTTTCTGTTATTCCTATTTTGCATTTTATTACTTCAACACAATCTTCAGAGCCAAGAGCATATATCTCCAAGAAAGCGTGCATCTGTTTCGTCAAAGGTATTCAGGCTTTCACTATCTATATCGAGCACGCCCCACACCTCGCCATTCTCACGAATCAACGGAACAACGATCTCCGAGCGCGACAACGAGCTGCAAGCTATATGTCCGGGAAATGCATCGACATCGGGCACTACCAACGTCTCCGCCTTAGCCCATGCCGTGCCGCAAACACCCCGTCCTTTCCGGATACGTGTGCAGGCTATCGGTCCCTGAAAAGGACCCAATACCAGTTCTTCCCCTTTTACCAGATAGAATCCCACCCAAAAGAAGCCGAAAGTTTCTTTCAGTGCAGCCGAAACATTAGCCAGATTGGCTATAAGGTCATTTTCACCTTCAATCAGGCTCTTTATCTGGGGAAGCAAGGTCTGATACTTTTCGGCCTTGCTGCCATTGCTGATACATAAATCTTCTGCCATATATTCTGTCTTGAGATTTATTTACTTCCCAAATATAAGAAGAACATTCCAATCAATACCAAAATGAGGTCGATAGCCTTACTTTTTAAATTCTTTTCACGGAAGAAGAGAGCTCCGAAAAGGAAGGAGACAACCACACTGCCACGGCGTACCATAGAAACGATGGAAATCATGGAGTCTTCATAGCTCAAGGCATAGAAGTAGGCAAAGTCAGCCGCACTAAGGAAGACGGATATCAGGATGATAGTCCAGTCCCAACGGAAAGGAGTACTTTCTTTTCGTTTGGGATACCATAGCAAAAGGATAATGGGGCACATGATAAATACCTGATAAACATTGTACCACGACTGCACTGCCATAGGGTTGAATTGCTTCATCAGATACTTGTCATACAGTCCGCTGATAGCTCCGGTGATGGCAGCCAACACGATGAAATAAATCCATTTGTTATGCTTAAAGTCAATACCCTCTTTCTTGCCGGAACGGCTCAGCATAAAGAAAGAAAGTATGGCAAGCATGACTCCGATCCATTGATACAGGTTCAAACGTTCACCGAATATCAGCATGGCACCCACAAGCACCATTACAGGGCGGGTAGCATTAATAGGTCCTACAATAGTCAACGGCAAATGTTTCATACCAAAGTAACCGAATATCCAAGAAGAGAGAACTATAAACGACTTGACAATAATAAACTTATGTACTTCCCAGCCTACAACGGGTACTTCGAACATTGTTCCATTCAAAGCAGGAGTAAAAGCAGAAATCAGTATGAAAGGAAGAAATATCAAGCTGGAGAATACCGTATTCAGAAACAAAACGGGAAGCACAGCATTGTCGCGCAATGATTTCTTCTTAAATGCATCATAAAACCCCAGCAAGGCAGCTGAGAGAAAGGCGAGTAATAACCACATATTAAATTAAAAATTGAAAATTAAAAATTAAAAAATGAGGTTGGGATAAGGGCATTCTATTTAAGTATAGTTCCTTAGTTATAAGCGTATTTCCTCATTTATATTATATCAGCATCTGTCATTCTCAACTGGTGATAAACAGTTCTTCCGGATAAGTGACATCTACCAGAAACAAGGCGTTGCCGGGGACGGATGTACCGGCTTTGCAACGGTCTTTCTGCTCGATGACTCGGCGGAAACCATCAATCGTGAGCTTACCACGACCTACTTCGAGCAGAGTGCCGACAACCGCGCGAACCATATTGCGCAGGAAACGGTCCGCCTGAATGGTAAATACCCAGGTTACATCGTCTACCTGAGTCCAGGCGGCATGCATGATGCGGCAATTGTTCGTTTTTACGTCCGTATGCAATTTACTGAAACTGGTGAAGTCTGTATAATTAAACAAACTACGGGCTGCTTCGTTCATTCGTTCGAAATCGGGAGTCTGGAAAAGACGGCAACGGTATTGACGATTGAAGGGAGACTTTGCAGTAGTCACGTAGTATTTATACATGCGGGCCGTTGCATCAAAGCGGGCATGCGCATCGGGCTTCACTGCACGGAGGCGGTAAACAGAAATATCAGGCGGCAAAAGACGGTTCAGTTTGTCGGTAAAAAAAGCGGTATCAAGCGGTTCGTCACTATCAAAGTGGGCTACCATCAGGGAAGCATGCACCCCGGCATCAGTACGTCCGGCACCGATAACCTCTACTTCACGGCGCATCAATGTAGCAAGTGCACGCATCAGGCACTCTTGTATACTGTCACCGTTGGGTTGTATCTGCCACCCGTGGTAGGCGGTTCCGTCGTAAGCTAAATAAATAAAATACCGTTGCATACTCTTTTGCTTTCATTTTTCGGCTGCAAAGATAGTGCAAACCAGAAAAATGACAAGCAGATAGAGAAGAACTCTCCGTTCTTTTTCATACTTTTGTACTCACATAAAAACAATTCCAAACAATATGCAACAAGTATACAATAAACTTCCGCTCCTATTCTTAGCAATTCTTCTCACCAGCACTTCCCTTGCAGGATGCAAAAAGAAAGATATGTCCCTCAAGTTGAACGAACCGAGAAACATCAAAGGAGTAATCAGTTATAGGCGTACCTTCGGAGATTTAAATGAAGCGCATTTGAATATTGCACAAGCCATAGGCATCGTCCCCATCGCTTCGCGCAAGGATGCAGAAAACATGAAAGAGAAATTGCATCATATAGAAACAAATGATTTATATAAGGTGGATTCTCTCACGCACTCCATCCCTTATCTGATTCCGAATGCAGCGCAATTGCTCGATACCATCGGCAGCAACTTCCTCGATTCGCTCACGGCAAAGGGACTGAATCCGAATAAAGTCATCGTGACTTCCGTACTTCGCACCCAGGATGATGTGAAACGCCTGCGCCGCCGCAACGGAAATGCCTCCGCAAATTCTGCACACTTCTATGGTACAACGTTCGATGTAAGCTGGAAACGTTTCCAGAAAATAGAAGATGAAGACGGACGCCCCTTGCAGGATGTCAGTGCAGATACCCTGAAACTCGTTCTCTCGGAAGTGTTGCGCGACCTGCGAAAAGCTGAGAAATGTTATATCAAATACGAATTGAAACAAGGATGCTTCCACATTACGACGAGAGGAAAGAGATAAAGGATTAATAATATTTCCCAATTCCACCAAATCCCGCTATTATTTTATTTTCTTTCGTTTTATTGATAAAGTTGTTTAATCGCTTTTCAAATTCTTCCGGTCGTTTCCTTGCTGCTTCAATGTATGCAATTCGGATACGCTTATATGCGTCTGAGAAAAGTTGATAATTTTCCCATATAATCTTATCTTCTTTCAATTTATCAATTATATCATTTGGAAAAACAAAAGGAGTGGATAAAACATTCCGTATTTTATTCTCAAATTTAGGGTGTATCATTTTATTATCCAGCAGCCATTTAAGCCTTTCTTTATTGGCTTGCGAATATGTACTCTTAGGGTTTCTGGGTGTGAAATGCTGAATTTTATGTTCTTTGTCAAGCGCCTTTATTGTACTGTCAATCCACTCGAAGCAAAGGGCTTCTTCAACAGCATCGTTGTAGGTAATACTTTTTTTGCCTGAAGATTTACTGGGAAATACAAACCAAATATCACTGGCAGTCTCAAAGTTGTCAGTCAACCACTTTCGCCAATCTTCTCTGTTTTCAAAATATCTTATTTCTGTTGACATAACACCTCCCCTCATTCTTCCATCATCCTCCATGCCAGCGGCAAGCAATTCACAATGTCCCCTGCCGTCATTCCCATCATTCCCTGCTTCTTGCGAGCGATGTCTCCGGCAAGGCCATGAACATACGTAGCCAGGCAAGCTGCATCCTGTGGCACATATCCCTGGGCTAATAACGCAAGCAGAACACCTGTCAGCACATCACCACTGCCCCCTGTTGCCATACCGGGATTGCCTGTCGTATTAAAATAACACTTCCCTTGCGGAGTGATAATAGCAGAATACGCACCTTTCAGCACAATATATAGCCCTGCCGTCCGTGCCAGTTCACGCGCTTTCGTCAGCCGTTCGTAGGAATCCTGACATTTACCTACCAAGCGTTCCAGTTCCTTTGGATGAGGTGTAAGTATGCTGCCTTTTGGCAAACGGTTGAAATAATTGCGGTGTCCCGCCAACACATTCAGTGCATCAGCATCCACCACCATAGGTGTCTGACAAGCATCTATCTGTTCCAGTACCGCCGCCTCGGTTTCTTCCGACTTTCCCAGTCCCGGTCCGATACCTACCGCCTGATAATCATCCGTATCCGTAGGACAGGCAAAACAAGTATCACTGGGATCCATTTCCGTCATTGCTTCCGGAACAGAAGTCTGCACAATCATGTTGTTGCAATAAGGCACATGCACCGTCAGCAATCCTACTCCGGAACGCAGGCAAGCCCTTGCGGCAAGTATGGAAGCTCCCGCCATTCCTTGCGAACCCGCAATTAGCAAAGCCCGCTCGAAGTCTCCCTTATGGGCAAACTTATTGCGTGTCTTCAACAAATACTGCATATCTTCCCCTTCCAGCAAAAAATAATCCGTATCCGTTTCCTCTATTGCATCTTCACTCAGACCGATGTCCAGCAGTTCCCATTCGCCCACAAACTCCTGATTTTCCGCAAAAAGAAAAGCCAACTTCGGCAATTGCAGACTTAGCGTCACATCCGCACGGACAATATTCGCCCGGATATTGAATGTATTCTCTTCTCCCATCAAGCCCGAAGGAACATCAATAGCCACTACCTGCGCCGACGAAGCATTGATATACTTCACCACGGCAGCAAAACCACCGCTCAACGGCTTGTTCAATCCGCTGCCGAACAGTCCGTCAATCACCACATGGTCGTCTGTCAACACAGGTGGCACAAATTGTGAGGTCACTTCGTGGAAATCTACATTCTCCACATCCGCAAGTCGTTCTTTATTCGTCTCGCAATCAGGAGAAAGCTCTCCCTTGGTATTGAATAAATAAACCGAGACTTTATAGCCTTTCTTTGCCAGCAAACGGGAAACAGCCAATGCATCTCCCCCGTTATTGCCCGGCCCGGCAAATACCGTAAAAGGTGTTTTTGCATCCCAACGTCCGGCAATAGCTTTTGCCAATGCCTGCGAGGCACGTTCCATCAGGTCGATGGAAGCAATCGGTTCATTCTCTATGGTGTAAGCATCCAACTCTTTGATGCTTTGGGTAGGAAATATTTTCATTCTGTTTGTTTTATAAAAGTAGTTCAGAAAGTACTAACATGCACAGGTTGGTAACACTGTTTATAGAACAAAGATAGATTATTTATTAGAGATAAGCAAGAAAGAATTAAAGAGAATAAGTAGTGTTTTTCTATTTCTGCTTTTGTTCTATATCTCTTCTCCACCTTACCAACTTCGCATCTTCTTCGCTTCTATACAGAAGTTGGATTAGCGAAGTTGATACGAAGAGGGTGCGATGAAGGTAAGAGGAGGGTAATATTGTTCTGTTTATCTGATTTTGCATGTACGCAAATACTGCACACCCCGGCACGAATTGTATAAAATTTACCATGAAGCCTAATAGCGACAGACTACTTTTGTCTCAAAAAAAGAATATAATTAAACCGATAACCATCTACGGTAACCCCGTATTAAGAAAAGGATGTAAAGATATAGAACAGAATTATCCCCATATCCGGAAGTAAAGGTAACGCTAGTTTCACATCCCAATGAAAAACATCTGATAAACAAGTTTATTTTATCCTATCTAATAGTTATTACGTTGATTTGTTGTTATCTTTGCAAAAAAGGATAAGAAAGGAAGGAAACGAGGGAACGAGTTGACAAGGGGCTGCGCAATGCTTCTATGCCGCATGGAACCTTGTTCCCTCGTCAACTTGTCTCCTCGTCAACTTATTCAAATCCGTACAGTAATGAAGTTAACTGTATTAATTGATAATACAACTACATATAAAAAACAATACCATGAGAACGTTCACTGTTTTATTAGTAGCTACGTCTTTAACGCTAACCTCACTGGGAGGGAACATCGAACCATACCGCCCCAACGGCTGGTACTACATCACAAGCGGTACACAAGACAGCCTTTCAGCAGAGCCCATCGTAACTACCAAAGATTTTGCTTCCATAAGCCTTGACTCTTTTATGAGTGAGCGAACAGGCGAAATGACCTATCAGATTGCAGGCAGAGTGAACGATCAGTCCATTAAGATATGGGCGGACGCTACCGAACAGTCAATAGGCAAGCATATCGGTTTTGTATGCAACAATAAGGTAGTATGTAATCCCTTGGTGAATGCCCGCATCGAAAGCGGTAATTTTGCAATTTCCGGTGAAGGGCCTGAATTTAAAGCAATGTACAAGCAAATTCAAGAGGACATCAAAAACGAAGAGATTGCTTCGGAACATAAGAGAGCATGGGAAGAGGCCCGCAAACTACGTGCTTCTATCACCGACACCACCTTTTTGAAAACCAAACGTCCGATGTCTGACGATGCAATCGGGCCCTACAACTACCACACAGGATTGAACGAAGACCGTGCATACAATCAAACGGTTTATACAATTGCGATAGACAGAGCCAAAAAGTTTCTTTCCGTTGAAAACGACCAATTGGTATTGAACCTGAAATCGGGTGCGGAAATCAACATTGCGGAAGACCTGTTCCAGTATATCACCGGACTATTCGATGATTGGAACAAATGGGTGCAAGAGGGAAAATTCAAGATTATAAAAACAAAAAAGGGATACTACGATATAGAACCAACTTCTCAGAAACGCAACAATCAATAACTTTTCTCTAAACGCTTCAAGGCTGCGATAGAATCGGATACATACGCATTATCCGGTTCTATGGACCGCCAATAACAAAGTGTTCCTATCAACCGTTTCAGATAAGCCGGATCGTGAGAACCTATCCGGCGCTGGTGTTCTGCCAAACCTTTCGTCAAAATATAATGTACATTCTTGCGTATTTCCCTTTTCCGGGCTTTAGGAATAGTCAGCTTCACACCGGAACTGATGGAAACTCCTGTGATAATCTTCCGACTGTGTTCCTTCAGGAAACGGGTTTTCTTATGATTCAATTCAAACTTTTCTTCCCGGACAATCTGTTTGACCTGAGACAATATCTGTTCTCCCGGGAAAACATTCCCCGAAAAAGTAAGGTCATCGGCATACCGGGTATAAGTCAGGCCATATTCGGCAGTCAGTGCAGACAACTTTTTATCCATCTCATAAGAGATAATATTGCTCAATGCCGGACTTGTAGATGCCCCCTGAGGCAAACAACGATGTAAACAGCATAAAGTTCCAAGCACCTTCGCAATGTCAGGCGGATACCCCATTGCCTCAAATGTATTCCTCACACGAGGACTGCGTATGGAACTAAAGAAATCATGAATATCAGTTTTCAGTACACACTGCTTTCCCAAATGCGGGCGGACATTATCAGCTATGGACATCTTGCACCGAAAGCCGGTAGCCGCCGGATGAACATTTACAAAGGATAAAATGCGATGGTTAATAGCGTCCTGAATAGGTTTCAGTTCATCGTCCGGGGCAGAAATCATGCGGTAACCTCCCCTCCGTTTACCTATCCAGAACTCCCGGTAGTGGGCGGAAACATCCTTCAATATTTCTTTCAACTTCACTTCCTCCACTCCCAACAAGTTTGCACACTGAGATATGGCTTCTTCTTTAAACCAGGGAGAGATTCGCGGAGCAGAAGTTTTAAAAAGCTGGCTGAACCATCCTTTACGGGTGATTCCGGCATTAGCAGTATGCTCCGTATGGTCGCGGTTTCCTGCTTTCCACCTCTTGTATCCTTCCTGTTTACGACTCGCAGAAATAATCTTGTAAACCAGTAAGCAGGTGACAATAAGTACAGCTATCAGAATTCCATTCATCGTATCAATAAGTATGAAAAAAGAAGAGGATGAGTATTTACTAATGTAAATCGTGGTATTCATACCAGAGTATTTACATTCTAAGAAAGCTCCTGAGCTTACGAGGCGACTGCACCTCTTTCCTGCTAAATCTTTTCCTCATCCTCTCCGTGTGCAAAAATAGGCCTTTTTTGATAAAAACAATAAGAGCTTGCTTAAAAATAAAGAATCGGACACAGAGAAACAACTACAATCTTGCATAAATTCTTTCAAACAAAATTAGTTTGCGCTGTCATAACCGTAGTATCCGTCATCCTGA
>NZ_CAJLKP010000101.1 GCF_905207245.1 uncultured Bacteroides sp.
GGCTGTCTTGCTGTACGAGCCACTCCAATTCACATCCCATTGGCGGCCGAAGTGGTGCTTGCCGTTCATCTGGTGGTTTTGCAGGCTGTAGATATGCGTCACGTTGTTGCTGCCTATCAGATTGTGGTCTTCATAGTCCACACCTTCGCGATGCATATAAGTGTCGATGGCATTGCGCGCATAGAAGAAGGTGTAACCGATGCGGTCCGTTGTGCGGAAGCTATAACCCAGGTTGCCGAGTGCGGCTATCTTCAGTTCGTTGGAGTAGCTGTCGTAGGTGAATTCGTTCAGGGTATTTCCGGTGGCTTCCAGTGTTCTTATCGAAGCGTCGTTCATGGTTTGCAGGTCATTGCTTACGCCTACGGATGCCAGGAGGCTAAGTTCGTTTCCACCGATGTCGAAGCGCTTGCCGAAACCGATGTTTCCGCCGAATTCGGGTAAGGAAGTTTTCTTGCTCACCTGGAAACTGGTGTTGAAGAGGCGGTTGCTGCGGGCATATTCTTCAAAGTCTGTGAGCGACATATCCGTTAGTTTCCGGTCCAGCGAGGGCGTTTTGAAGAGTGAGCCGTCACGGTCCATCTGGTAGAAGTCTTTTCCAAGTGTATTGAACTTGCCTCCTGCATTGAAGCTGACGGTGAAGAAATCACTGCCTACATTCTCTTTGGTACTGATGTCGATGTGTGCTCCCGAATAGTCGGCAAAGGAACCTGCATCGTATACTTTGCTCACGGTGATGTTCTGCACGGTGGAGGCTGGGAAGATATCCAGCGGGATCAGTTTGTTGTCTGGGTTGGGGGAGGCGATGGGAAGCCCGTTCAGGGTGGTGGTGCTGTAGCGGTCGCCCAGTCCGCGCACAATCAGTTGCCCGGCACTGGCGATGGAGATACCTGTTATCTTCTTCACGCCTTCCTCTACATTGCTGATACCTTTGATGCTCATCTCTTTGGCTCCGAGATTTTCGATGGCGAGAGTGGCTTTTTGCCGTTCCATTTGCAGGGCACGTTCACCTTCCAGGTTCTTCTTGGCCACTACGGAGACTTCGCCGAGAGCCTGTGCATCACTTTCCATCTCGAAGTTCAGCATCGTTTCACTCTGTACCTTTACATTGTTCAGCAAGATGTCTTTGTATCCTATATATCTCACGGTTACGGTGTACGTTCCGTTCTTCACTTCCAGCCGATAGTTGCCGTCAATGTCGGCCACGGCGCCTTGTGAGGTTCCGGTAATCTGCACGGTGGCTCCGGTCAGTGGTTCCCGTGTCTGCTTGTCGAGAACGGTTCCTTTGATGTTGCCTGCCAGGGCGGTCATGGCGGAGAGGGCCAGTAGTAAAATAAGGAAAAACAGCTTTCCTAAATTCAGTTTCATACTCATCTTTTATAGTTTCTTATTTCCGGTGCAAAGATGCGGTAACGGAATTACAACCGTAATACACATGTCATACAATTGGTTCTCAATATAATTACATTTTTGTGACAGGATGCGCTTGATAACTAGTCACTACTTACTATTTTTTTTATTGATAGGAATAGAAACAAAATCAAGAAGTAAACGTTATCTTTGCGCTGTTTAGAATCTTAATAGACATTGATATGAGTGCTGTCTCTTCACATTCACAAGAATCGGAACGCTTTCGTCGACTCTCTGCTATCGGACAGATAGGGTGGTGGGAAGCTGACTTTACTACCCGGGATTATCTTTGTTCTGAGTATGTATGTAATTTACTGGGTCTGAAAGGTGATACCCTGACCTTTCGTGAATTCGGACTGTATATACGTGAAGATTACCGTGAACGTATCAGTCGTGAGTTCGTCTCAATAGAAGAAGTTGAGGTGTACGAACAAACGTTCCCTATTCTTGCCATGCATGGGGTGGTCTGGGTTCGCTCCCGTTTGGGAGAGAAGTGGATGACGGAAGACGGACACTTAAAAGCCTTCGGTATTCTCCAGGTGATTGATGCTCCGGATAATATGGGAACTACAGATATGCTGAAACAACTTAATGCTTTGCTGTTCCGGCAACATTCCGTATCGAATTCCTTACGCAATTTCCTGAAAGATAAATGCCTGGATGAGGTCATTCCTAAAGTCCTGAAAGATGTACTGGAGCTTTTCCACGGTGGACGCGTGTACATCATTGAGTATGATGAAGGGTATCAGACCCAGAGTTGTACATACGAGGTCGTAGCAAAAGGGGTAGAGCCGGAGATAGACATGTTGCAGGCTACCGATACCCAGGGTATGGAGTGGTGGCACAATCACATTCTGGCGGATAAACCTATTTTGCTGAGCTCTTTATCAGACCTGCCGGAAGAAGCCGAACTGGAATATAAGATACTGTCTATACAAGATATTAAGTCGTTGATGGTAATTCCTTTGCGGAATACCGAACGTATCTGGGGATATATAGGCATCGACTTGGTAGAGGAGGAACACAGATGGAATAATGAGGATTATCAGTGGTTCTCTTCCCTTGCCAATATCATCAGCATTTGTATCAACCTGCGCCGTGCCAGGGATGAGGCGGAACGTGAACGTTCTTTCCTGCGCAATCTATATAAGTATATGCCAATGGGATATGTGCGCCTTTCCGTTGTTTTCGACGGGAAGGGGAAACCGGCTGATTATCTCATTACGGATGCTAACCAGTTCAGTGCCGACCTGTGCGGTGCACCATTGGATAGCTACAAAGGACGTTTGGCTTCGGAGATTTACTCGGAAGAAAGACTGGCTGAGAAAATGAGAGTCCTTGCCGAGATACACAACAGGGATACGTACAGGGAACAGGACGAGTACTTTGAATTGTCTGGCAAGACTTGCCACTGTGTCATTTATTCGCCCGACCCGGAAGAATTGGTTTGCCTCTACATGGATGTCACTGAAATGCGGCAGACGTATATGGCGCTGGACCATAGTGAAAAATTACTGCGTAATCTCTTCTCCAACATTCCGGTAGGCATCGAAATCTACGATAAGAACGGATATTTGATTGACCTTAACAATAAGGATCTGGAAATATTCGGTGTCAAGGACAAGGCGAATACCATTGGTGTGAACTTTTATGAAAATCCCAATGTACCAGTGGACATACGCGAAAGGATGCAGGTTGAAGATGAACTTGACTTTTCACAGGATTATGAGTTTACCAAGATAAGCAATTATTATGAATCGGGAAAGCAAGGGGGCATCGAACTCTATACTAAAGTAAGCAAGATATATGACACCAATGGAGATTGTAGTGGTTTTGTACTCATCAATATCGACAATACGGAAAGAATAAGTTCCATTAATCGTATCCGTGACTTCGAGAACTTTTTCCTGTTGATTTCAGACTATGCCAAAGTGGGTTATGCCAAGTTGAATTTACTCACCAGAGAAGGATATGCCATCAAGCAATGGTATAAGAATATGGGCGAGGATGAAGATACGCCATTGGGTGAGGTGGTAGGTATCTATAATAAGATGCATCCGGAAGATCGCGCGCGTGTACTGGATTTCTTTGAAAAGGCCAAGAGAGGAGAAGCGACAAGCTTTAAGAGTGAGATGCGTGTGTTGAGGGCCGGAACACTGAATAAGTGGAACTGGGTGCGCATGAATGTACTGCTTAATCGCTATGACCCTGCGAATGGTCTGATTGAGTTAATCGGTGTCAATTATGATATCACCGAGTTGAAGGAAACGGAAAAGAAACTGATTGTTGCCAAGGAAAAAGCAGAAGAGTCAGACCGACTGAAAAGTGCATTCCTGGCAAATATGAGTCATGAAATACGTACGCCTCTGAATGCCATTGTCGGCTTCTCGAGCCTGTTGGTGGAGACGGACGAACCGGAAGAAAAGCAGGAATATGCCAAGATGGTGGAGGAGAACAATGAACTGTTGCTTCAATTGATTTCTGACATTTTGGACCTGTCGAAGATAGAGGCGGGAACCTTTGACTTCAAGTTTAGAGATTTCGACATGAATACTTTGTGTGGAGATCTTGCTCGCTCCATGCAGTTGAGGGTGAAGCCGGGAGTAGAACTTATCTTTGAACCGACTTTGCCGCAATGTGTCATAGGCAGTGATCCTAGCCGCTTACACCAGGTGGTTTCCAACTTTGTAAATAATGCAATTAAGTTCACCACTACAGGCAGCATCCGGATCGGATATGATAAGCCGGATGAAAAGCATTTACGGGTATATGTGGCAGACACTGGTATCGGCATTGCTCCCGAAGCTTGTCGTAAGATATTCGATCGTTTCATTAAATTGAACTCTTTTGTTCAGGGCACAGGACTGGGACTTTCCATCAGCAAGAGTATTATCGAACAATTGGGTGGTAAGATTGGAGTGGATAGTGAGCTGGGTAAAGGCTCAACATTCTGGTTTATCTTGCCGTTGGAATAATTCAGCTACAAAAGCTACAAGCTACGAGTGCCCTGCGGTGTGATAGCGCAGCCACTCGTAGCTCGTAGCTTTTGTAGCTTGTAGCTTTAACTAATTCTGTCCGAATGAGAATTTGTCGATGTTCTGATAAACCACACTTGCAAAACTCAATACAATGATACCGAGTGTGCAGATGACAAGACTGGCACGTGTGTAATTATCACTGCGGAAAGCGGCGATAGGCTCATCACTCTTGTTGATATACATGGACTTCACAATCTTCAGATAGTAATAGAGTGATAGTACGGTGTTGACTAGTGCAATGAACACCAGCAAATGGAAACCGCTGTTGAAGGCTGCCGCGAAGATGAAGAACTTCGAGAAGAATCCTGCAAACGGAGGAATACCTGCCAGTGAGAACAAGGCAAGCGTCATGAGGAACGCCAACTTAGGGTTAGTACTGTACAGTCCGTTATATTCTTCGAGGGTAAAGCGATGGGCGCGCAGGGCGATAATCGTAATCACCGTGAACACGGAGAGGTTGGCGAACATATAAATAAGTACATAATACACCAGTGACGTCATACCTTGTGCACTACCGCCTATGACACCCAGCATAATGTAACCTGCCTGTGAGATACTGGAGAACGCCATTAGTCGTTTCAGATTCTCCTGGCGCAGAGCAAAGAGGTTGGCAAGGGTGATAGAGGCAATGATAACCCAATAAAGTACTTCCTGCCATTGGTCTATCATCGGAGCAAATACCTTAATCAGGATGGTCAGCAGCACGAAAGCAGCCGCACCTTTTGAAATAACGCTCAAATAAGCAGTCACGGTACTCGGAGCACCTTCGTAAACATCTGCTGTCCAGAGGTGGAAAGGAACAAGGGAAAGCTTGAAGCCCATACCGGAGAAGAAGAAAACGAATGCCATGATTTGCAGAGGACTACCGGTCAGGTGGGCCGGAATATCGTCGAAATAGAGGGTACCTACCGTACCGTAAATCAATGAAAGACCATACAACAGCAAGCCGCTTGAGAAAAGTGCGGTAAGAATATACTTGGCACCTGCCTCGGCGGAGTGGTGGCGGTATTTATCAAAAGCTACCAGTGCAGCCATCGGGATACTTGCAGTCTCCAGTCCGATGAAGAACATCAGGAAGTGTCCGGCGGAAATCATGAAGTACATACCCAGCAGCGTGCAGAGCGTCAGCATATAGAATTCACCTTGTTTGATGATGGTATCCGGGAGTTTCAGCCACTCATGTGCCATCAGGAAAACAATCAGCGTACCGACGCTGAGAATAGACTTCACGATGCTTTGTATCGGTGCATTGTGATACATGCCGCCGAAAGCATCGGTAGCCGGACCGGGTATGATAGTAATCAGCGTGTGTATTGTGAGTAGCACGACGGGTAACATGGTGTTGAGCCGCGGGTTACCGTCTTTCTTATGCGCATCGGGGCTCATGAAGAGGTCGGCCACGAAGAGGATAACGATGACAGCTATCAGCGAAAGCTCTTCTTTGAGAATGAGAAATTGGGAATAATCCATATCTTGTTGAGTTATGAGTTATTAGTTATAAATTATTGAAATATACTCACCAAAGGCAATACACTGTCTCCGATCATCGTACTTATCCACAACGGGGCAATACCCAGACCTGCAACGCAAACGATGAGGATGATGACGGCAGTGCGTTCATCCCAGGTGGCATCGGTCAGTGTCAGGTGGTGCTTGTTGGTGCAAGTGCCGTAAAGTATCTTGCCGACAAGCCGGAGGATATAAACAGCAGTAATCACGATACTGGTACAGGCGATAATTGTCCATGTGCGGTGGAAAACGTCTGCATGTTGGAAAGCACCGTTGAAGATGGTCATTTCGGCAACGAAACCGCTGAGGCCCGGAAGTCCGAGGTTAGCAAGTCCGGCAATGACATAGCACACGGCGAGGAAAGGCATGATTTTCATCAATCCTGAAAGTTCGCGTATGTCACGTGTGTGGGTACGGCCATATATCATACCGATAAGGGCAAAGAACAAGGCTGTCATCAATCCGTGACTGAGCATTTGCAGGACGGCACCGGTGCAGGCGGTCTGGTTCATCATCAGGATGGCGAAGAGTACAAGACCACAGTGGGATACGGAGGAGTAGGCGTTGATATACTTCAAGTCCGTTTGTACGCAAGCTGAGAAAGCACCGTAGACAACAGAGATACCTGTCAGTATCAGGAAAATCCAACCCAACTCCTGTGCAGCTTCGGGCATCAGATACATGGCGATACGGAAACAACCGTAACCACCCAGTTTCATCAACACGCCGGCGTGAAGCATACTCACGGCAGTAGGTGCGGAAGCGTGACCGTCGGGGCTCCATGTGTGGAACGGGAACAGGGCACCCAGCACACCGAAACCTAGGAACGTAAGCGGGAACCAGATACGTTGTTGCTCGATGGGGATATTGTGCAGTGCGGCAATGTCCAGCAGGTTCATGCTCGTGGCACCGGCACCGTAATAGATACCGAGGATACCAATCAGCAGGAAGGCGGAACCACCCATCAGCATCAGCGTTAGTTTCATGGCAGAATATTCCTTGCGTCCGCTACCCCATACGCCGATAAGCAGGTACATCGGGATAAGTGCTACTTCATAGAACATGAACATGGTGAACAGGTCCGTGGAAATGAAGAAGCCGAATACTCCGAGGGAGAGTAGGGTGAACCAAAGGAAATATTCTTTCGTTAGCGGTTGCAGACGCCAGGAAGCGAATGTTCCGGTGAAGACGATGATGGCGGAAAGTAGCAGCATAGCTACCGAGATACCGTCTACACCGACTGAATAATGTATGTTGAGTGCCGGATACCAAGGTATATCTGCGCGGAAAAGCATTTCGGCAGTGTCTCCGGCGGCACGGGCTTGCAGATAGGCAATGGTCAAGCCTACTGCGGCCAGCACCAGTGCTGATGCACCTACCACCATCACCGTGCGTATCTGCCGAAGGTTGCGGCTCAGCCAAAGGCCAAGGAGCATCAGCAGGGGGATGAGAACAAAAATACTTAATATGTTCATCTTTATATTGCGTTTTTACTATTTACGAATTACGATTGACATTTCTCTACTACAGCAGCAACAGTAGAATCAGCGCCAGTGTACCCAACAGGAATACATAGGTGTATTGTTGAATCTGTCCGCTCTGCAAACCGCGTATCTCATCACTGGTAGCATTGGCACTCCAGGCAAGGAAGTTGAAGAAGCCGTCCACTACGTGGCGGTCGAACCAGGCGATGGGGCGGGAGATGCAACCAAAGATAATCTTGTGGGTGATGAACTGGTATATATCATCAATGTAGAAACGATGGTAAGCAGCCGTCCACAACCCACGGAAGCGGCGGGCAAGTGCATTGGCAACGGGTTGTTTTGCCCGTGCATACATCGCTGTAGCTATTGCAATGGAGACAACAGCTATAGCAATACTGGTACCCGCTACTGTCCAGTCGAGATGAATTTCGTAAGCTGTACCGTTGGAAGAAATGAACTTCCCGAAGGGGATAAAACCTGCCACAATAGTTACAACGGCAAGGAACATCAACGGGATAGTCATCGCTAACGGACTTTCATGGGGCGTGTGCTCAGCATGGAGTTCCTTGTTCTCTTTACCCCAAAAGATACCGCAGTAAAGACGGAACATATAGAACGCCGTCATTGCAGCAATCACTGTCATAATCCAACCCATGACAGGGCTGAACTGGAAGCATGCCGTCAATATCTCATCTTTGGAGAAGAAACCTGAGAAAGGGGGAATACCTGCAATGGCAAGACAAGCTATCAGGAACGTAATATGCGTTACAGGCATGTACTTGCGCAGTCCACCCATAGCGGACATTTCGTTGCTGTGCACGGCATGGATAATGCTACCTGCACCGAGGAAGAGCAATGCCTTGAACATGGCATGTGTAAATAAGTGGAACATTCCTGCCATATATCCCAAGCCTCCATGATGTGGATCAGCAGAAGTACAAACTCCCAATGCCACCATCATGAAACCAATCTGTGAGATTGTAGAGAATGCAAGCACTCGCTTAATATCACTCTGTACACAAGCTACCGAAGCGGCATAGAATGCAGTGAACGCCCCGACGTAAGCCACCAGGTGCAGCATATCCGGTGCATAACCGATGAACAACGGAAACATTCGTGCCACAAGATAGACTCCGGCTACTACCATCGTCGCTGCATGAATCAATGCACTGACAGGCGTAGGACCTTCCATTGCATCCGGTAACCAGATGTGCAACGGGAACATCGCACTCTTTCCGGCACCACCGATGAACATCAGTCCGAGAGCCAAGGGAATCATCGCTGCACCACCTTTCAGTAATGCCATTTCGCTGGGCTGGAAGGTATATGTGCCCGCATAGTAACCGTAAATAAGGATACCGATCAGGAAGCCCAGGTCGGCAAAGCGGGTGACGATGAATGCCTTCTTGCTTGCTGCAACAGCGGACGGCTTCGTATAGTAGAAACCGATGAGCAGATAGGATGAAACACCCACCAACTCCCAGAACAGGTACATCTGGAAGATATTAGTAGCCACCACCAGTCCAAGCATGGACATAGTGAAGAGGCTGAGGAATGCATAATAACGTTGGAATCCGCGTTCGCCCTTCATATAGCCGAAAGAGTAGATGTGTACCATCAGCGACACAGTGGAGATGACAATGAGCATCATCACTGAAATAGGGTCGAGCAGGATACCCAAGTCGATGCTCAACGTCTCGGTGAAAGGTAACCACGTCACATTATAAGGCATAAGTGTGGCGAAGGTGCCATCCGCCAGGCGCGGAGCGGAGAAATATTGCCAGGCAGTGGCATAACTCAGTACAGCCACCACAGCCAATACCGTGGTACCGATGATGCCTGCCGTCCGGTGCGTCATCCATTTGCCACCGATTCCCAACGTGAGGAAGGAGAGCAAGGGGAGGAGCAGGATTAGAATTGTATATTCCATAATTCTTAAATTGAGAATTGAGAGTTGAGAATTAAAAAATAATATTCCATCTCTCTCTTCATTTTTTAATTATTAATTTTCAATTTTTAATTAAGCAGTTACCACTTCAACTCGTCCAGCTTGCCGACCTGGATGCTTCGTATATTACGGTAGATGTTAATCATAATCGCAATAGCTACTGCCGTTTCGGCTGCCGAGATGGCAATGGAGAACAGGGCAAAGAAATACCCTTCCAGTCCGCCGGGGAAAAGGAAACGGTTGAACACTGCGAAGTTGATGTCCGTAGCATTTAGTATCAACTCGATGCTGATAAGTATGGCCAGTGTGTTGCGGCGGGTGAAGAACCCGTAGATACCGGCGAAAAACATGATAGCCGAAACTATCAGATAATATTCCATGTGTATCATAATCAATTCTTTTTTTATCGTTTACGTGCAATCACCAGTCCGCCTACGATACATGCCAGCAGCAGGATACTGATGGCCTCGAAGGGAAGCAGATAACCATATTTATCACTACTCAGCATGGCGTTTCCGATGGTTTTGATATCGATTTCCAATGGTGCGAGGTCGGTGGTGACGATGAACTTATGTTTCAGCGTGATGAACACTACGATGATGGCTCCCACTACGGTGGCACCCAGTCCGGCCAGCAGTTTGCTACGCTTCAACTTGTCGATAGTACGGTCTCCTTCGCCACTGGTCAGCAGAATGGAGAAGACATAGAGTACAACAATACCGCCGGCATAAACCATGATTTGTACCGAGCCCAGAAATGTGTAGCCCAGCAGGAAGTAAATGCCTGCCGTGCCGAAAAGCGTGAACAGCAGATACGTTGCCGAGCGTACCATATGGCGTGTGGTCACGGTGAGAATGGAACACGCGGTGATGAACACTGCCAGAAAGTAGAATACTACGGTTTCAAGGGTTATTTCCATTTGATTTTAGTGTTTTAGTGTTTAGTGATAAGTGATTAGCATATGCCGTATGGCACTAATCACTTATCATTAATCGTTAATCATTTTTTTATTACGTGACTGCCCGGATGATTCAGCGTCTTCACCAGCTTCGTGCGGTCGAACACTGCATGCTCGAAGCCGGTATCGAACGTTATCGCATCGTGCGGGCAAGCTGTGACACAAAGCTGGCAAAACATGCACGAACCGAGGTCGTACTCATACTTTGCCAATATCTTCTTTTTCTTGCCGTCCTCAGTATCTATCATTTCACTCGTCACCTTGATGGTATCGTTGGGGCATGCCATCTGACACAGTCCGCACGCTACGCAGCGGTGCTCGTTTTGGTCGTTATGAGGCATGGTCAGCGAACCACGGAATCGGTCGAACATCTTCAACGTCGCACGGTTCTCAGGGTATTGCTCCGTCACCTTCCGGCGGCAGAAGACGGTCATGGTAGTTTTCATACCCGTCAGCAAGGATCCAATGCCATGCACAAGTCCGCCCAAATAACTATATGTTTCGTTCTTATCTTTCATTATCTCTTTATATTTAATTTATCCGAAGGGAAACCTTGCTCCGGCGCTACGCCGGTTAAAAGTGTAGTTTAAATACAACAATCAGTACCATGATGATAAGGTTCACCATTGAAATAGGTACCAGGTACTTCCATTCCAGCGCCAGAATCTGGTCGATACGCAAGCGGGGGAATGTCCACTTAATCCACATCAGCAGGAACACTACGAAAAATGCCTTACCAAAGAACCAGACAAAGCCCGGAATATAATCCATCACCGCGTTGAAGCCATCCAATCCTGCAATGTGCAATGGCATCCAGCCGCCCAGGAAGATGGTGGCAGCCACACTGGCCACGATGAACAAGTTCAGGTATTCGGCCAGATAGAAGAAACCGAAGTGCATACCACTATATTCGGTGTGGTATCCAGCCGTCAATTCGCTTTCTGCTTCCGGCAAGTCGAACGGGCCACGGTTACACTCAGCATTTCCGGCAATCAGGTAGATGATGAAGGCAATCACTGCCGGGATATGACCCTTGAAGATGAACCAGCCGTCGGCCTGTCCTTCTACGATTTCGGAGAACTGCATGGTCCCCATCAGCACCACCATTGTCAGTATGCTCAATCCTACGGACAATTCATACGAGATAATCTGTGCTCCGCTTCGCATGGCGCCGATAAGAGAGAACTTGTTGTTGGAGCTCCAGCCCGCCAGCAAAATTCCTAATACACCTATGCTGGACGCTGCCAGCAGGAAGAATACGCCCACATTGAAGTTCAGCACTTCCATACCTTTATTGATAGGCAGACAGGCGAACGTCAGGAACGAAGCAATAATCACCATAAAGGGTGCCAGGTTATAGAGGAAACGGTCAGCCTCCTTCGGGGTGAAGATTTCTTTGGTCAGCATCTTCAGCACGTCACAGATGACCTGAATGCTCCCCCATTTACCTACACGGTTCGGACCGAGACGGCATTGGAAGAAGGCGCATATCTTGCGCTCCATATAAATAAGAATGATGGCGAGTACGGCATACATCAGAATGATGCATACGCCTATCACTACACATTCGAGGAATATCGCCAGGCCTTCCGGCATGAAGGAAGTCAGCGTCTGGTGAATCCAGTTGGTTACTATACTAAAGTCAAACACGTTGTTTAAATTAAGAATTAATAATGAAGAATGAAGAATTACCATGCGGGTGATGGCGTATTCATTCTTTTATTTAATTATTTATCAGGCTTACGAATTAAGAGGAAGAAGATTGTGCTGTACTGTTGCACTCTTTAATTCTTCATTCTTAATTCATCATTCTTCATTTACACTACCTATCAATATCCGGAACTACATAATCCAGCGTTCCACCTATGGCAATCAGGTCGGCAATCTTTGCCCCACGGCAGATGGTGTCTACGGCGCTCACCAATGGCAATCCCGTGGAGCGGAAGTGCAGGCGGTAAGGCGTTTTGTCACCATGACTCTCGAGGAAGACGCCAAACTCGCCACGGCTACCCTCTACGGCAGTGTAATACTGTCCTTCCGGTACGCGGATAATGGGTTTCATCTTCTCCTGATAGGGTCCTTCGGGGATGTTGTCGATGAGTTGCTCAATGATATTCATGCTTTCCATGATTTCGTCCATACGAACCATGTAGCGTGCCCATGAGTCGCCTTCGGTGTAGACGATTTCCTTGAAGTCCACCTTGTCGTATACTCCGTACGGATGACGTTTGCGCACATCGCAAGCCCAGCCGCTGGCACGTCCTGTGCCGCCCGTAGCTCCGAAGGCGATGGCATCTTCGCGACTCAGCACACCTACGCCTTTCAGACGTTGCTGGGCGATGATGTTGCCGGTGAACACCTGATGATATTCATGGATGATGCCACGCAGGTAGGGAATAAACTCTTTCACCCGCTTCTGGAAGTTGGGATGCAGGTCAGCCTGCACACCGCCAATGGTGTTGTAGTTCATGATGAGGCGTCCGCCGCAGGTTTCCTCAAAGATGTCGAGTATCTTCTCGCGGTCACGGAAACCGTAGAAGAAAGCAGTCAGGGCACCGAGGTCCATTGCCAGACAAGAGTAAAACAGCAAGTGAGAGTCAATGCGTTGCAACTCGTCCATGATGGTGCGGATGTATTTCACGCGGTCGCTTACTTCAATGCCCATTGCCTGCTCGATGCACGAACACAGGGCGTGGCGGTTCTGATGTGCACCCAGATAATCAAGGCGGTCGGTCAATGCCAGCGTTTGTGGGTAGGTGAGGCTTTCGCACATCTTTTCGATACCTCGGTGGATATATCCGCAATTGGCATCTATCTTGTCAATGGTTTCCCCTTCCAGTGATACACGGAAACGCATTACACCATGTGTTGCGGGGTGCTGCGGACCGATGTTCACCACATATTCTTCGTCGCCGAAGAGTATGAGTTCTTTATTTTTCACCGTGCCGTCCGGATTCAGCTCCAGTTCGGTGGTGGTATCTATGGTTTCTTCATTATCCATGCGTAGCGGATTGTCCTTTTCGGGGTCATTATCCTTACGCATCGGATAGCCTACCCAGTCGTTACGCAGGTAGAGGCGGCGCATATCGGGATGTCCTATGAAGACGATGCCGTAAAAGTCATATACTTCACGTTCATTGAAGTCTGCTGCCTTCCAGATGTCGCTGACACTGGGCAATTCAGGATTCTCGCGGTCCAAGGTGGCGGTGCGCACTGCTGCCTGTTTGCCGGTAACGGTGGATTCCAGCAGATAGACAATACCCAGCCCACGTGGAGTGTCCGGTGCATCACTATCGGCGGGTTCTCCCCAATCCATGCCGCTCAGGCATTTCAGGAAGTCCATCTGCTCTTCGCGATGCAAACGGAGCATTTCGGCATGTAAGTCCGCAGGTTTTATAAATCGTATATTATCCATATTCTGATTATTTTTCTGTCTCTTCTTTCGGTTTGGGTTCTTTTCTATTCACTCCGCCGAAGAATTTCTCTATTTTCACTTTGCGTTGCAACTGCATCATACCATAATAAAATGCTTCCGGACGAGGCGGGCATCCCGGGATGTATACGTCCACCGGTAAAATCTTATCAACCCCGTTCACCACATGATATGACTTCTTGAACGGTCCGCCACTAACGGCGCATCCACCCACGGCAACCACATATTTCGGGTCGGGCATCTGGTCGTATAAACGTTTCAGTACAGGTGCCATCTTATTAGTGATTGTTCCGCATACCATAATCATATCTGCCTGTCGCGGACTGGCGCGGGCTACTTCAAATCCGAAGCGCGCCATGTCGTAGCGCGCGGCACCCAGTGCCATGAACTCGATACCGCAACAACTTGTTGCAAACGTAAGCGGCCACAGCGAATTGCTGCGTCCCCAGTTGATGAAGTCGTCCAGCACACCAAGGGCAACGTTTGCGCCTCCGGCATTAAGTTCGCGAACGAGTTTCTCCAACGTTTCATTATCCGTAAATTCTGCATACGGGATAGATTTTATTTTGGGTTTTTTCTTTATTTCCATTCCAATGCTCCTTTCCGCCATGCATAGGCAAGTCCTAATACCAGGATGAGTAAGAAAAATAAGATACTGAGTAATCCCGCTATTCCCAGGTCGCGGGCTATAACGGCCCACGGAAACAGGAATACCGTTTCCACATCGAACATCAGAAACAGGATGGCAAACAGGTAGTAACCCACCCGGAATTGCATCCACGATTTACCACGGGTAGGAATACCGCACTCGTACGCTTCCATCTTCTGTGGATTGTACGAACGGGGTGATATCGCTTTGGACAGCGCGATAACGATACCCACGAAAGCAATTGCCGTCAGCAAGACGACTACTAACAAAGTAAAGTTCATAAATCTAATTATCTTTTAGATGTATATAATAGGATAGTTGGCCGAAAGGAGCAATCCCTCTGAATCGCCTTCGACAGACTTTGGCAAACTTTGCAGTCTGCCCGACTTATTTTATTAAATGATAATCTTTCTCAGCCCGAAAACATAGTAAGAGAGCGGGTCGGGCACAGGATAGAAAGAGGCATGCAACAATGAACCACAGGCTGGAGAATCGGCCAGCCAACGCATCCGGAAGTAATTCAGTAATAGCAGGACGCTCTTGTTGCCGGGCACTTGCGTACTGTCCACATTATCCATATATAGAGGTGTGGAAAGGAAACGGTTATATATGTTACGGATGTTCTGCTGATGTGAAGTAGGGGCTTGAGACAAGATACAACGTTCGTCGTCATTGTTGCGTATGAAAGTGCATGATATACCCGCTGCCTGCGCTGCACCGTCGTACAGCAATACGCCGAGTAAGAGGATCATGAGGTATTTTATACACTGTTTCATACAACTACTTTTTCATTCGGCTGCAAATGTATAACAATTATTGGCTATTTTGTTATACAGAGATGTCAAAATGTTCGGTTTTTAGCACTTTTTGACCTTCTATCAACTTCTCTTCCAGAATTCAGGGGTGAAAAGCAGCAATACGGTGAACAGTTCGAGACGTCCTAGAAGCATGAGGAAAGCCATCAGCCACTTCGCTATGTCGGGCAATGCATTCCATGAGAAAGCAGGACCCGTTTCTCCCAGACCGGGACCCATATTGCCGATACTGGAAACTACACAGCCCACGGATTCCACAAATCCGATGCCCAGTCCCATCATAATCAGTACGCTGATAATGATGATTACCGCATATATAAAGCAGAAAGCTAACACCGTAGATTGTACAGAGGGTGAAATCACCTGTTTGTTGAGCCGCACCGGCAATATTGCATTCGGGTGAAGGATATGCTTGAACTCATTGCGGGCCACTTTGCCGAGGATAACCATACGGATACACTTCAAACCTCCCGTTGTACTTCCCGCACAGGCACCCATCAGCATGACGATGGTTAGCAGTCCCCACGTCACGGCAGGCCATAGCATATAGTCGGCGGTGGCAAAACCGGTGGAAGTGTGCAGTGAGATAACCTGGAAAAGTGATTGGCGGAACGATTCTTCCATTCCCATAGGTTTGGAATAGTAAAGTATTATGGCGATTACTCCGGTGAACAACACCACCGACCAGAAATACCATTTCAACTCAGCGTCATTGATAACCTTCTTGAATTTCCGGTTGACGAAGAACAATAGCAATGTGAAGTTGATGCCCGAGATAAACATGAAGATGGATATGACGTATTCGATATACGGAGAGTGATAATAGGCTACACTGGCCTGTTTGGTTGAGAATCCGCCCGTTCCGGTAGTGGCAAAGGCATGGCAAACACTATCGAACCAATTCATTCCACCCAACATCAATAAAGCCACAAGTATGCAGGTGATACCTGCATAGATACTCCAAATCCATTTCGCAGTGATACCGATACGCGGGTGCACTTTGTCGTGCGTCGGTCCGCTGGCTTCGGCGGCAAATACCTGCAAACCACTGACACCGAATATCGGAAGTATGGCGATGGTGAACATGATGATTCCCAAACCACCTATCCATTGTGTCATGCTGCGCCAGAAGAGCAGCCCGTGGGGCAGTGCTTCGATGTCATCCAGTATCGTGGCGCCCGTACTGCTGAAGCCGGACATGGTTTCAAAGAAAGCATTGGTGATGCTGGGGATGTATCCACTGATATAGAACGGCAGCATACCGAAAAGAGAAAATGCTACCCAGGCAAAGCTGACAAGTACATAGCCATCCCTGCGCGTCAACT